>CAZMOK010000008.1:0-12800 GCA_964567785.1 uncultured Bacteroidales bacterium
AAATCTCAACTCCCGTTTCGCTTCGCTCACGGGATTCCGCTTCGCTCCATCTCAAATCTGAAATAAAAAAAGAGCCACCCCCGGAGGAGCGGCCCTTTGCATATTACCAAAAACTCAGATATGAAGAAAACTTACTACTGCCTTACGAAGATCTTCTTGCTGTATAAGGTTTGTCCCGCTATCAGGTTGATGACATAATATCCTGACGTGAGTTCAGAAACATTAATTATTTCCCTGTAAAGGTTAGCGTTCTGGTTTCCTTTGTCAGACTGGTAAACGATCTTACCGGCCACATCTGTCACCATGACCGAAACCCTTGATTCTTCTTCAAGCTCATAACTGATGTTTACAATATCAGTTGCCGGGCTTGGGAATATATTGAATGATGATTCTACCAACGGCGACTCTTCAAGTCCTGTTGTATTGGGAAGCATTAATGCTGTACCATCGGGAAGAACTGCCAGCAGGCCGAATGCTTCACCGTCACTGTTATTTTCAGGTGCCAGGAAACCGGATGCAAAAACTGCCACTGCCTGTCCATCGAGTTCGAGGTCAGCAAGCGGAGCAGCAAAGGCTGCAACACCTGTACTGCCTGTCTCATCCTGGATCTCAAGCATATAATTAGCTGTTCCCAGTTCAAGGTATGAACCATTGTATTCACCATATGAAAGGTCATCCACTATAGTACCTGCACCAACTCCGATCTCTGCAACATCCACTGTTGGGGCATCGGTTGAACCATGGAAAACAAGCACATCGGTGTTCATATCATCAGTTGCCGCTTCACGCGCACCTGAAAAAACATAAATGTCAAAAGGTTGCACCGGATCATAACCGCTTGAACTGACGATACCATTGGCAACAAGTATGTACTTTTCACCACCTTCAAGTGTATAGTTGAACGAAGCAATCGGATCCTCGGGTGAGGTACTGTTCTGATCCTTGATAGCCACAGTAAATTCCTCACCTGCCGGTGCATCTACGAATGGAGAAGCAGTGCGGAAGGCAAAGTCATCAAGCAGCAACTGGTCGTCGAGCCACACATCCACTACCTCCGCTGCTGCGTCTGCAGAATTGTGTACAACCTGCACCCTGGCTGTGGAAATTTCCTCTTCAGGAAGTGCAACGAAAGGCCCACCTATAGGAAGCACGGCAAAAAGGCCAAAAGCGGGTCCGTTGCTGTTATTTCCCGGATTCAGGAACCCGGATGCAACAACTGAATAAGCGCCACCACCCAGGTTAAGCGTACCGAATGGAGCCGTGTACTGGGCAAGCACATCAGTTCCCGCTGCATTCCTCAACTGAAGTGAATAATCCACTGCCGGAAGTTCAAGGTAACCCTGGAAGTCTTCATAAGCCAGGTCATCGACTATTGTGCCTGCACCAACCAGTACTTCTTTAACATCCACTGCCGGAGCATCGGTCGAACCGTGGAAAACAAGCACATCTACGTTATCAATTGAAGATGAGATCTCACGTGCCATATCGTAAACGTAAATATCGAATGGCTGGTTGGGTTCATATCCCGAAGCGCTAATGATTCCGTTTGCAATAAGGATATATTTTCCATTGCTTTCCAGATTGTAAGTAAAACGGGCCAGCGCATCGGTTGTATCCGTTGAGTTTGGTGGCTGGATCACCACATCAAAATCAACGCCTGCCGGAGCATCTATAAAAGGAGATGCTGTACGGAACATAAAATCGTCGAGCAGGAGCTGGTCGTTCAGCCATACATCAACTGTTTCTGCTGCGGCATCCGCCGAATTATGCAGCACCTGTACCCTTGCTGTGGAGATCTCTTCCGGGGGAAGCATTACAAGGTCTCCTCCCGTCGGGAGAGCTGCATAAAGTCCAAAAGCAGGACCGTTATTGTTATTTGCCGGGTTCAGGAAACCCGAGGCAACCACAGCAAGAGCCTGTCCTTCGAGGCCAAGAGTAGCCAGAGGGGCTCCGAACTGGGCAACGGTGATGTTTCCTGCCTGGTTACGGATCTGAAGTGAATAATCGGCAGTGGGAAGCTCCAGGTATCCATCGAAGTTACCATAGGCAAGATCATCGACGATAGTACCTGCACCTACTGCAACCTCTTTTACATCCACAATCGGGGCATCAGTCGAACCATGGAATACGAGTACGTCGGTATTCATTGTATCCGAGGCCATCTCACGACCCATGTCGTAGACGTAGATGTCAAAGGGTGTTGCCGGGTCATAACCGGTAGGGCTCACAATTCCGTTGGCCACCAATACATACTTACTTCCACCCATAAGGTTATAGGTGAATCGTGCCAGTGCATTGGTAGTATCAGTTGAGTTGGGAGGCTGTATTACGATATCAAAATCAACACCTGCCGGGGCATCAATGAATGGCGATGCCGTACGGAACATGAAGTCGTCGAGGAGAAGCTGGTCGTTAAGCCATACATCAACGGTTTCGGCCGCTGCATCTGCAGAATTATGGATTACCTGAACGCGGGCAGTAGTATCTTCTACCTGGGGCAGTGGAATGAAAGGTCCACCAACAGGCAGCACTGCAAAGAGTCCGAAATCAGGACCATTGCTGTTGTTGTCCGGATTCAGGAACCCGGAGGCAATTACTGTAATGGCAGCTCCATCAAGTCCAAGAGTGGACAGCGGGGCTTCATAAGCGGCAATGGCATTCATACCTGTTTCATCACGAATTTCAAGCACATAATCCATTGTTTCAAGTTCTAAATAGCCTGCAAAATCAGAATACATCAAATCATTTACGATTTCACCTGCACCAACGCCGGTTTCATAAACGTCGACTGTCGGGGCGTCTGTGGAGCCGTGATGTACCAATACATCGGTATTTTCAGGGTTATTGGCCAATTCCCGACCCATATCATAAACGTTAACATCGAAAGGTGTTGGAGGATTGTATCCACTTTGGCTGACAATACCTTCAGCTACAAGAATATATGTTTTGTCTTCTTCAAGCGTATAATCCATTGTCCAGATCGGATCATCCGGATTCTGACTGTCAGGTCCTTTAATGGAAACAGTATAAGTTTCCCCTGCTGGGAGACCATAAGTGAGGGAAGCAGTTCTGAAGGCAAAATCATCCAGGAGAAGTTCGTCATCTAACCAAACATCAACAACTTCAGCAGCTGCATCTGCTGAGTTATGTATTACCTGGACGTATGCTAAGGGTGTAGGCGGAATCAATGGCAACTCTAAAAGCTCACCACCTGATGCCAGCGCTACCCACAATCCAAATTCAGCACCATTGCTATTATTTTCAGGATTTAAAAACCCTGATGCAACCACTGTTATTGCAGCACCATTCAAACCTAAGGTTGTCAGAGGTGCAGAATATGTAGCGAATGTGCCATTTACAGGTTCAAAAAGATTTAACAAATAGTCGTCTGATGTAGGTAATTCCAGGTACCCGTCAAATTCACTGTAAGAAATGTCGTCTACTACTGTTCCAAAACCAACTCCAACTTCAACCACATCAATGGTAGGGGCATCTGTTGAACCATGGAAAACGAGCAAATCGGTATTTGTACCCGAAGTTGCCGCCTCACGGCCCATGTCATAAACATAAATATCAAATGGCTGAACAGGATCATAACCTGTCGGACTTACGATACCATTGGCTATCAGCACATAGGTTTCGCCATCTGCGAGCGTGTAAGTAAAGCGTGCGAGTGCATTGGTTGTATCAGTGCTGTTGGCAGGCTGTACAACAATGTCGAACTCCTCTCCGGCAGGAGCATCAATAAAGGGCGATGCTGTGCGGAACATGAAATCATCAAGCAACAGTCCATCGTTAAGCCAGATATCAACTGTCTCTGCCGCTGCGTCTGCTGAATTATGTATTACCTGCACCCTCGCCTGCGAAAAGGCCATAACGCTTATAAGCATCGTGGCCAAAAATGAAAAAGTAAATTTTGAAAGTTTCATAATCTTCTGTTTTTAAGGTTTGTATTTGTAAAAAAGAAGGCTGTGCAGGTATTTAGGTGATGTTAGCCAGGTTAGTGTAGCGAGAATTTGCGAGGTAATTATCAACCAAAAACCCTGAGAAATCAACCTGCACGCCTTCATTCTTTAATTATTAATTGAATACTTTGAATTTTTCTGTTATCTGGTCAGCACCATTGCTGATCCTGAGTATATACATTCCTGAAGTCAGTCCCGTCACATCGAGATTGTCCTGTACGGTCTCATCTTTCTGTGCGCTAATGACTTTGGAATAGACTTTAGTGCCTACTAAATTAAAAACATCAACTGTCACGTTTTGTTCACGTTTGGATGTAAACTGTACGTTAAGTGTATTGACTGCGGGATTGGGATAGAGGCTGAAAGCTTCATCAGTCAGTGACTCTTCTTCCAGTCCTGTAAGCAGGCTCGGCAGTTCTATGAGTTCGCCACCTGAGGGCAATGCAACCCAGAGTCCAAAATCAGCTCCATCGCTGTTGACCGAAGGGTTCAGGAAACCTGAGGCCAGTACGCTGATAGCGTATCCGTCGAGACCAAGTCCTGAAAGCGGGGCATTGTAAGTGGCCACGGTCTGGGTACCTGATTCGTCACGGATCTGCAGGGAGTAGTAGTCTGTTGGCAGTTCAAGGTATCCCCTGAAATCACCGTACATAAGATCATCTATTATAAGACCTGCACCGGCGGCTACTTCATACACATCAACTGTAGGAGCATCTGTTGAGCCATGGAATACCATAACGTCAGTATTGCTCATTTCGGTTGCCATTTCACGGGCGCCGGGGAATACCCAGATATCAAAAGGCACTGCCGGGTCGTAACCGCTGGGGCTTACAATACCATTCGCCACGAGGATATACTTTTCACCTCCCATTAAGTTATAGGTGAAAGATGCCAGTGGGTTCTCTGCGCTCGTACTGTTTGCAGGTTGTATGGCAATATCTATATTTTCATTGGCAGGCACGTCAACAAAAGGAGTGGCCGTACGGAACATGAAATCGTCAATGAGCATTTCACCGTTCAGCCATACATCTACAGTTTCTGCTGCCTGATCGGCTGAATTATGGATTACCTGAACCCTGGCCGTCGATATCTGCTCCTGGGGAAGTTCGATCAGGGCTCCGCCTGTTGGCAGTGCCGCCCAAAGTCCGAACTGGGCCTGTGCTGCAGAGGCAGGCGTCAGGAAACCGGAAGCTACTATTGTCACTGCCTGGCCGCCGGCACCGTAAGTTTCAAGCGGGAGTGCATACTGTGCAACCTTGTTGGTTCCCGAGGCATCCCTTAACTGAAGGGAATAATCATCCACAGGGAGCGGCAGGTAACCGGTAAAGTCACTGTACTCAAGGTCGTTCCAAACTTGCTGGGACCCTTCGGTTACTTCGAAAAGATCCACGGCCGGCGCATCGGTTGAACCATGGAAAACAATCACATCCACATTTTCAGGGTTCTGTGCCGATTCACGTGCCGGTGCATAGGGATAAAGATTGAACAATACATCTTCATTTTCAGGAGTTATCAGTCCGTTTGCGATAAGAACATATTTTTCAGCTCCTTCGAGCACGAAATCAAATGTGGCAACCGGGTTGTCAGCGCTTACGCTGTTCGGCGGAAGGATAGATATCTGAAGTTCCTGACCTGCAGGAGCATCTATGAAAGGAGTAGCCGTGCGGAACTCAAAGTTATCGATCAGCATCTCACCGTTAAGCCAGACATCAACAACTGAAGCACCGGGATCAGCACTGTTATGGATTACCTGCACCCTTGCTGTTGAAATATTTTCCTGCGGAAGGGGAATAAGGTCGCCCCCAGAGGGAAGTGCAACATAGAGTCCGAAAGCCGGACCGTCACTGTTAGCAGCGGGATTCAGAAAGCCTGAAGCAATAACCGAGAGAGCCTGCCCGGCCAGTCCGAGCCCTGCAATGGGCGCCCTGTACTGGGCAATGATATCGGATCCTGTCTGATCCCTGAGCTGCAGTGAAAAGTCAGCCTGGGGAAGCTCAAGATAACCCTGAAAATCAGTGTACGCAAGGTCATCAACGATGGTCCCCGCACCAACTGCTACCTCTACAACATCAACCACCGGGGCATCTGTTGAGCCGTGGAAAACGAGAACGTCGGTGTTGCTCATCATCGAAGCATACTCACGGGCCATATCATAAACATAAAGGTTGAAAGGCTGGAAGGGTGTATAGCCATCCGGGTTGATCAACCCGTTGGCAATCACCTGGTATACTTCTCCGCCTTCGAATGCAACGTTGAAGGTGGCAACCGGGTTATCGGCCGATATGCTGTTGGACGGGAGAATGTCAATTTCAAGCTCTACACCTGCAGGTACATCAACATAAGGAGTTGCTGTCCTGAAACCAAGATCATCAACAAAGAGTGCATCATTTACATAAATATCAACAACTTTAGCCAGTTGATCTGCCGAATTATGTACGATCTGGGCCCTGGCTGTTGAAATAGGCTCAGCAGGCAGAGGTATCAGGTCGCCACCGGCTGCTGTTGCTGCCCAAAGACCGAAAGCCGGACCGTTGTTGTTATTGCCCGGATTCAGGAAACCGGAGGCTACAACAGTAAGCGCCTGGCCAAAAGTTTCAAGCTCTTCCAGCGGGGCTCCGTACTGGGCCACTACTGATGAGCTATACATATCCCTTACCTGAAGTGAGTAATTTGCCGTGGGGAGTTCGAGATACCCGGCAAAATTCGAATAATCAAGATCATCTACGATTAGACCGGCAGGAACGGCAACTTCCTGTATGTCCACAACGGGAGCATCAGTGGCGCCGTGAAATACCAGTATATCAGTATTCTGTCCCACTGTGGCGGCCTCGCGTCCCATGTTGTAAACATAGAGATCGAATGCCTGGGCAGGATTGTATCCGGTCGGGCTTACAATTCCGTTCGCAACCACGATATAAGTCTGTCCGTCCTCGAGAAAGAAATCGAACGATGCAACCGGTTCGGTTTTGGCATCGCTGTCGGGACCTTTAATATAAATGTTGAATTCTTCACCTGCCGGTGCATCTATAAAAGGTGTGGCAGTCCTGAATTCAAAATCGTCGATAAGAAGATTGTCGTTTAGCCAAACGTCAACAACGCTGGCAGCTTCGTCTGCCGAGTTGTGAATAACCTGTAACCTGGCCTGACCACTGACTGCGGTGGTAAATATTATTGCCAGTAAAGTTAAAAGAGTAGATCTGAGAGTTTTCATAGTTAATAATTTTATGATTAATATTATATTCTCTTTACGCCTCTATAAACATCACAACAGATAATAATGTTCAACTATTTATTGTTTTTATTAAACATAATTAATGCTATATTTTTTCATTAACCTGATTATAAGTTATTTATCCATTTATACAAGTTTATTTGTTTAATTTATTTAACACTTTTATTAAACATTTGCATTTCCGATCCGTTTTAACGTAAATAATTAGTTGAATGAAACAGTTGATCACTAAACAAAAGCTTCCTATCTCACTTGAAGAGGCCTGGGATTTCTTCTCCAGCCCCGGGAACCTGGAAGAGATCACTCCGCAGGATATGAAGTTCATTATAAAAAATGACCCACCGGAAAAGATGTATGCCGGAATGATCATTTCTTATAAGGTAACTCCTTTGTTCAATATCCCTCTCGACTGGACCACGGAGATAACCCATGTCGAGGCGCCGTTTTTCTTCATAGACGACCAGAGGTCAGGCCCTTTCAAGACCTGGCACCATCAGCATCATTTCAGGGAAATAGAAGGCGGGGTTGAAATGACCGATATTGTGACCTATGCTGCCCCTTTTGGAATATTAGGGAGAATTGCTGAAAAGCTGATCGTCGATAAAAAAGTAAAAGGTATTTTCGACTTCAGGTACAAGCTGCTGGAAGAAAAATTCGGTAGCCTATAGTTGGTCCCCTGTCTCTTTTCCATTGCAGATATTTTACTCCTTTCTTTTTTACAATCACTCTCAGCAATCTTTTGTACATTGAACCTTTCATCTCCATCTTGTACATTGAAAACTGAAAATTGAAACTCTATGAACATTCTCCGCCTCATCCTGGGCGACCAGCTCAACGGGAACCATAGCTGGTTCAGCAAAAAGGATAAGAACACCCTTTATGTTATGATGGAAATCATGCCAGAAGCCACCTATGTACGCCATCATGTTCAAAAGCTAATCGGTTATTTCGCGGCCATGAGAAACTTTGCCGGAGAACTAAAGAAACAGGGTCACAGGGTGCTTTATATGAAGCTTGATGATGATAGGAACCGGCAATCGTTTGAAGAAAACCTGCTGCAGACGATCAGGGAAAACGACACCGCTAAGTTCGAATACCAGTTGCCTGATGAGTGGAGGCTCGACAAACTGTTGAAAGAACTGTGCGATAGTCTTGATATCAGCTCAGAAGTTTATGACAGCGAACATTTTTACACCACACGCAGTGAGCTGGGCGAATTCTTCAGGGACAAAAAAAGCTACCTGATGGAATCCTTTTACAGGTATCTCAGAAAAAAACACGGGATAATGACCGCCGATGGAAAGCCGGAGGGCGGAAAATGGAATTTCGACAAGGAAAACCGCAATAACCTGGAAAAAGGCATGAAAATACCTCCTCCCCTGCTTTTCGTTCATAACCACAGCGATATATTCAATATGCTGCGCAAAATGGAGGTGCCGTACTTCGGCGAGGTTGATCCGAGATCTTTTACATGGCCGGTAAACCGGGACGAGTCGCTTGAACTGCTCCATTACTTTTTAAAGGAGCTGCTTCCTTTTTTCGGCACATACCAGGATGCCATGGACAGCCGTTACCGGTACCTTTTCCACAGCCGGATCTCCTTTTCACTTAACACAAAAATGATAAGTCCGGATGAAGTCGTAAAATCAGCCGTTGACCAGTGGAAGGCCAATCCTTCCATCGGGATCAACCAGGTGGAAGGCTTTGTAAGGCAAATACTCGGATGGAGGGAATACATGAGGGGTATTTACTGGGAAAAAATGCCCGGTTTCGCCTCGATGAATTTTTTCAGTAACAAAAACAGCCTGCCGCAGTTTTACTGGACGGGCGAAACTAATATGAACTGCCTCCGGCAATCGATTGGCCAGTCGCTCGAAAATGCCTATGCCCATCATATCCAGCGCCTGATGGTAACGGGAAATTTCGCCTTGCTGGCAGGGGCAGACCCGGATGAGGTCGACCGCTGGTACCTTGGCATTTACATGGATGCTATCGAATGGGTGGAAATAACCAATACCAGGGGAATGAGCCAGTTTGCCGATGGCGGGATCATAGCCACGAAACCATATGTATCATCGGCCAACTACATCAACAAAATGAGCGACTACTGCAATAATTGCAGCTATGACCACAAAAAGAAGACCGGAGAAAATTCATGTCCTTTCAACTCGTTGTACTGGGCTTTCATGGAACGGAACCGAATGAAGCTTGAAAACAATCCGCGGATAGGAATGATCTACAGGACCTGGGACCGGATGACGGCAGAGAAAAAATCAGATATACTCGATCAGGCAGAGAGGTACCTCGGGGATGCAGGTTCTCTATAAAAAAATTAGACCGCTTCCCCGTAAAGGGGAAACGGCCTGGTAGTTATAGTGTACCTTAAAGGTTAGTTCTGGTAATCCTTCAGCGAATCCATCAGCTTCCTTCTCCCGAAGAAAATCCTGCTCTTCACCGTTCCTATTGAGATATCCAGCTCTTCGGCAATCTCTTTGTACTTGAAACCCTTTGTGTGCATCTCGAAGGGTATCCTGTGATCGTCCTCCAGCTTGTCGATACTCTTCCTGATCTCTTTTTCTGAGAACTCAGAATCTGGTGCAATGGGTGACTCCTGGCTGTTATTAAGATAGTAAAGGTTATCTGTTGTGTCGATAATTGTGCGTGCCTTAACATTCCTCCTGTAGTTATTGATGAAGATATTCTTCATTATAGTGAATAACCAGGCCTTGAAATTTGTCTGGTGCACAAACTTTTCGCGGAAAGTTAAAGCTTTGAGCATAGTTTCCTGAACGAGGTCCTGTGCATCCTCGTAATTGTTATTTGTAAGTTTCCTTGCGAAGTACTCAAGGTAGCTTTGCATTTCGAGAAGCTTGGTGTTGAATTCTACTGTAGACATATCTTTAAGGTTTTTAAAAGTTCGATGTTTAAGTTTTGTTGAAGCAAAGTTAAACAAATAATACCACGCTTGTCAAGTAAAATACAATATTATTTATAATTATTTTAAATTAAATTTCATATAATACTGTATTTCAATTACATATATCTGTTTATTTTTTTAAAGAAAAGATTAAACATTGTTAACTAATGTTAAACATTTTAACGTATAGCATTAAACAATATATGAATTACATATTGCTTAATAGGTGCAAAATGATCGTTGAACAGGCCAGTAAGGAAAAAACAGGAGGAAATAATAAAAGAAAAGGTCAGAGGCTTTCAAGAAGCTCATCCCTGAAACTCATTGCGGAACTGACACGAACCAGGTTTCCTGGCATATCTTTAGGCAGGTTATTGGTCTGGTAACCTGTCACAAGTACGGTGGTATCTTTGAAATCCGCTGTAAGCTGCCTCACGTAGGTTTCCAGCTTCCCGGTTTCTATTGCAAAAGAAAAAGAAGTGAACAGGTAATCAGCATTGTGGATCTCATGGACCCTGCGAATGTCTTCATAAGGTACATTCTGGCCTAGGTAAACCACCTTGTGCCCACGAGACTTTACCAGGTAATTGTACATCAACAGGCCAAGCTCGTGCATCTCCCATTCGGGAAGGAAAATGACAAATGTCTTGTAATCCTTCTTCAGACTCTGATGAGCACCGTCGATGGCAACATACATCTTCTGCTTTACCAGATTGGAAATAAAATGTTCCTGTGCAGGGTTGATGGTACCGGTCTGCCAGAGTAATCCGATCTTGTCGAAGAAGGGATAAATAACATTGAACACGCTGTTCTCAAAACCTTCCTTGATAATGATCGAGGTAAGTATCTTGTCGAACTTCGATTCATCCATTTCGATCATTGCAACAACGAGCTTTTCTATATGCGTATCGTACCCGTTCTCAACATAAGCGATCTCCTGAATCTTCTCAGCCAGCTCATCCTGCGGAAGGGCAGCGATCTTTGATATCTTATGGCCATGTTTAACAAGAGTAGAAATATTCATCAGCTTCTTGAGGTCACTGTCGCAATAATAACGGATGTTGGACTCGGTACGCATAGGCTTGACGATCCCGTACCTTTTCTCCCATATTCGAATGGTGTGGGCTTTAATTCCCGTTATCTTTTCAAGATCTTTTATAGAATAGTTCGACATAGTTGGTTGCTGAGTAACATAATTCAAACAAGACTGCGTATTTATTGTTCAGGATTTTGTTAACTTTTTATTGAAAAATGTTAAACATGATTTTTTCCTGTTTACGAAACCGGGTTCCCACTGGTTTCTAATATTTTATATTTGTACTCCGAAAGGCAAGAATTTGAGCAGGACAATATCTATAATAGGAGCCGGCAAGGTAGGATCATTCCTGGCGCAATCGTTCATCAGGGCCGGATTCCGGATAACTGAAGTTTACAGCCGGTCGCAGGAACCGGCACAGTCCCTGGCTAAAAAAACAGGCTCCAGGGTTGTCGCTGATGTTGATGAGCTGGACAGGTCAACCGACCTTATCATTATTTCGGTCCCCGACGATCAGATCGGGAATGTTGTCGCATTGCTGCCTGCGTTTAAAGGGGTCGTTGCCCACACATCAGGCACATTGCCAATGAGTATTTTCAGTGGCAAAGTCAATAAATACGGGGTGTTCTACCCGCTTCAGACCATCGGAAATGAGTTGCCGCCGGATCCCGGTAAAATACCTGTCTGCCTGGAAGCTTCCGGCAAACAGGCCCTGGAACTCCTCAATGATACAGCATCGGGAATTACAACAAATATTTATCATCTTGATTCAGAGCAAAGACGAATAGCGCACATCGCAGCAGTATTTGCCTGTAATTTCACCAACCAATTATATAAGGTGTCCGCTGACATCCTCCAGGGTTATGGATTGCCTTTCGATCTCCTGCGGCCGCTGATAAAAGAAACAGCAAGAAAAGCCCTTGAACATCCTCCGGGTGAAATACAAACCGGACCGGCGGCCAGGGGGGACATAGAAACGGTCAAAGCCCATCTGGAGCTTTTGAATGATGAACCGGAACTCAAAGATCTTTATTTACGGCTCAGTAAAATGATAATAAGAAAATATACTGGAAAAGATGTCGAATTATAAATCGTACCTGAAAAATATTACAACCTTCGTCTTTGATTACGACGGGGTGCTTACAAACGGCATTGTGACCCTTAATGAACACGGGGAACCATTCCGAACGGCAAACGTGAAAGACGGATACGCCCTGCAACTTGCCGTTAAAAGCGGCTATCATGTTGCAGTTATCTCAGGTGGCCGCTCCGAAACGATTGTAAAAAGAATGATCGCGCTGGGTGTCGACAAGGTTTTTGTTGGTGTCGAAAGCAAGATCGAGGTATATCATGAATACCTGGAAGCAATTGGTGAAACTCCCGACAAAGTACTCTATATGGGTGATGATATCCCCGACCTCAAATGCCTCAGGGAATCAGGACTCTCGGCCTGTCCCTCGGATGCAGCCGGTGAAGTAAAGGCTGTGGTTGATTACATATCCCCTGTAAAAGGCGGTGAAGGATGTGTCAGGGATGTCATTGAGCAGGTACTCAAAATATCCGGGAAATGGATGTCTGATGATGCTTTTACCTGGTAGTAATGCTGGCATACCTGAAAATAATAAGACCGGTTAACCTTGGCATAATTGT
>CAZMOK010000008.1:12900-27761 GCA_964567785.1 uncultured Bacteroidales bacterium
TATGCCCTGAACGCCGCGGGCATAGCGGCCGGTATTGTGCTCAGCTACACTATTGGAAAGTGGGAACTATCCATCCTCTTTCTGATCATAGCCACAATGCTTTATTATTACACATACAAATACCAGTACCTGACCTTCTGGGGTAATTTTACGGTTTCACTGCTTGCCGGGGCAACCATCGGCATTGTATGGCTTTTCGAGTTTTTCGCTTTCAGGAAAGATCCTGAGATGTTTGTTGAAGCGTTCCATGCATTCAGGTACCTGAACATTTTCACTGCCGCCTATGCCGTTTTTGCCTTCCTCTCCACCATGAGCAGGGAGATCACCAAAGACATCCAGGATCGCGTGGGGGATGCAAAAAACGGCTGCAGGACTATCGCGGTGAGGTACGGTGAATCAACAGCAAGGATCATAGTAACAGTGCTCAATGCACTTATTATCTCAGGTTTGATTGTTTTTCAACTCTGGTTATCTGACATTAATTTCATGAAATTAATGTGGAGCCTGATCATTCCGCAGGTGCTGGTGGCCGTTGCTACAGTGCTGACATTTTTCCCTGAGACCGGAAAAAATTACAGGATACCCGGGAACCTGATGAAAGTTTCCATGTTTACAGGGTTGATAACCATGGTTTTTGTTTATATTAGATAAAATGTTGCTCCTGAAAGAAAAGCTGAAAGAGAAAGAACTGATACTCGGTACAAAATCGCCAAGGCGCCATCAGTTGATGCGCCAGCTTGGGATCCCTTTCAGGATAGTCATACGATCAGTTCAGGAGAACGGTCCTGAAGGGATATCCGGAGAAGAGCTGGCCTGTTACCTGTCGGAACTTAAATCCACAGCATATGCCCCGGAGCTGTCTGATCCGAAAAATATTGTCCTCACCGCCGATACTATAGTCTGGCTGGAAGGCAGGTCGCTCGACAAACCTGAAAATCCCTATGAGGCTGCAGAAATGCTCACCCGGCTTTCAGGAAAAAAACACCAGGTTATAACCGGTGTTACCCTGGCCTGCGGCAACTTCAAAAAAACTTTTTGTGCATCCACCGACGTTTCGTTCAAGGAACTTTCGGAGGCAGAGATCAATTATTACATAGATGAATTCAACCCTGTTGATAAAGCCGGCGCTTACGGAGTTCAGGAATGGATTGGGATCATTGGCATCAAAAGGATCGAAGGGTCGTATTACAATGTGGTTGGGCTACCAGTTCAGATGGTGTACGAAGAGATTTGGAATTTAGCTGAGAACATGGAAAGAGAGAAGGGAATGAAGCCCGGTCACCTGTAGATCAGTTCACTTAAAGCCAATCTCACTTACTTCACGTTAATTTGACGGCCTCTTAACGAAAATGCCTAATTTTGCATATTCTTTAATATTATGGAGTCAGATAAAAAGCCCACCATTTTTGTAGTTAACGACGACGGGGTCTTTGCCCCGGGCATAAGGAAACTAATTTCATTAGTGAGAACGCTGGGAAATGTTGTGGTTATGGCGCCCGACAGCCCTATGTCGGGCACAGGTCACGCCATTACCACCAGGCACCCACTGCGTATCAGCAAGCTTGCCGAAGAGGAAGGTTACCGTGAATACAGTTGCAACGGAACACCGGTCGATTGCGTCAAGCTTGGGGAGCAGGTTGTGCTTGAAGGCAAGCCTGATCTTATGGTCTGCGGCATAAACCATGGCTCCAATGCAGCTATCAACATTGTTTATTCAGGCACTATGGCAGCAGTGATCGAAAGTGCCATAGGCGGGGTCCCATCCATCGGGTTTTCTCTGCTCAATTACAGCATGAATGCCGATTTCAGCGGTGTGGACGAATACGTTCTCCATATCTGCAAAAAGGTGCTTGGCGAAGGTCTGCCCGAAGGCGTCTGCCTGAACGTCAATTTTCCCGATGTAAATGGTTCCGAGATCAAAGGAATTAAGGCCTGCCGCCAGGCAAAATCAAGGTGGATAGAAGAGTTTGACGTAAGAAAAGACCCCCAGAACAATAAGTATTACTGGCTGACCGGAGTATTTGAAAAGCTCGACAATACGGAAGACACCGATGAATGGGCACTGGATAATAATTACGTATCGCTGGTACCCATCCAGTTTGACTTCACTGCCTACTCAGCCTTATCCTCAATAAAAAAATGGGACCTGGATGCTTAAAAAGGACTCATTATGGCTTGGCATATTGATTGGCATTGTTTCCCCGTTTATTTTCTACGGCTTCCTGGCATTGGTGAACCTTGTGCTCTCAAGCCTGTACGGTGAAGACCAGGAAATAAAGAGAAAAACCATGTTCCTGCTGAGCATTTTCATAAACCTGCTGCCGATCAGGATCTATTTTGTATCATTGAAAATGGATAAGACAGGCAGAGGAATACTGCTTATAACTTTTGCCCTTATGCTGGTCTTCTTTATTCTGATCAGTCCCCTCAGATGAAATATTATATCATTACCGGCGAAGCCTCCGGCGATCTTCATGGTTCGAACCTGATGAAAGCTATCATGGAGAAAGACAGGGATGCTGAATTCAGGTTCTGGGGCGGAGACCGGATGAAGGAAGCCGGGGGTGAAATGGTAATGCACTACCGCGACCTGGCTTTCATGGGTTTCATTGAGGTGGCTGCCAACATAAAAACCATTCTGCGAAACTTAAAAATCTGCAAGAGAGATATTCTGAACTATCAACCCGACGCAGTGATCCTGATCGACTACCCCGGGTTCAACCTGCGGATTGCTGAATTCACGCATAAAAAGGGCTTCAAGACTTTCTACTACATCTCACCCCAGGTGTGGGCATGGAAAAAATCAAGGATATACCAGATCAAAAGAACCATCGATAAGATGTTTGTTATCCTTCCTTTTGAAAAAGAATTCTATGCCCGGCACAATGTGGATGTTGAATTTGTGGGGCATCCTCTCCTCGATGCAATTACAGAGGATGACATCCGGGAAAACCCGGCAGGCAGCAAGGATAAACCTGTTATCGGGATATTGCCCGGAAGCCGGAAACAGGAGATAATGCGGATGTTGCCTGTAATGCTCAAAATGGGGCCTGAATTCCCCGGTTACGACTTTGTCGTGGGCGCTGCTCCATCAATTAAAGATGAATTTTATTTTGACCTGGCCGGGAATAATACTATAGTACTTTCGAGAGAGGGATCCCTTAAACTGCTGAGGAGGAGCTCTGCCGCCATAGTAACCTCCGGTACGGCAACCCTTGAAACTGCTATAATGAATGTCCCTGAAGTAGTATGCTATAAAGGCAGCATAATTTCATACCAGATAGCCCGCAGGCTGGTAAGGGTACCTTTCATCTCGCTTGTCAACCTTATTTCAGGCAAAGAAATTGTAAAGGAGTTGATCCAAAATGACTTCACAAAGCCAAACCTTAAAAGAGAACTTGAGAAGATACTCCGGCCGGACAAAAAAGATGAGATGAAGGGCTATTATACTGAATTAAGGAAAAAACTGGGCGGACCCGGGGCATCCCAAAAAACTGCTGCAGGTATCTTCAATTACACCTGCGATACCGGCAGATAAAAGCCCAGATCAATAGTAAACGTTCTATGGTTATTTTTCATGAAATCGTTGCAGGTATGGAATTTTTATCTATCTTTGCACCCTCAATTTTGAAAATATTTATCTGAGATATGGCAAACCACAAGTCAGCATTAAAGAGAATCAGGTCGAGCGAAAGGAGAAGGGTACGCAACCGTTACCAGTACAAAACAGCCCGTAACGCGGTAAAAAGGTTCCGTTCGCTCGAAAGCAAAAAGGAAGCTGAAGAAGCCTTCCCAAAACTGGTAGGCATGATCGACAAGCTTACCAAGAATTCGATAATTCATAAGAACACGGCAGCCAATCTTAAGTCGAAGCTAGCCAAGAAGCTTAACACACTTTCGTAAAGAAACTTTTTTTGATTTCGAGAAGCCTCTTCCGGAAATCCGGGAGAGGCTTTTTTCATTTAGCATGGAACGTGGAGCATGGATACCGGATCTGTACCATTTTTTTCAGGGGTTATGGAGTTTAGTTAAGTCTGTGTAAATGATCCTTTTGAAAAAAATTCAAAAAAAACCGTGTTTTCAACAGTCATTTTTGCCTTCCCCGCCGATAAATGCCTTGCTATGGATAAATACAATAATCAGAACATCATCAAGAACTGGGCGGAGGAGGACAGGCCACGCGAGAAACTGATCCTGAAAGGCAAGGCTACGCTGACTGATGCAGAGCTCATTGCGATCCTGCTCGGCTCGGGCACCCGGAAACTCTCAGCGGTCGACCTTGCCAAAAACCTGCTGGAGAATGCATCCAACAATCTTTCAGAGCTTTCAGCAATGGGATTCCAGGAACTTAAGAAAATCAAAGGAATTGGGAACGCCAAAGCACTGAACATAATTGCTGCCCTTGAGCTTGGAAAGAGAAGGCGGAGCGCAGAGGCCCTGACCCGCGAAAAGATCACCTGCAGCAGGGATGTTTATGAGATCATGCAGGGCGACCTCTCCGATGAGCCATACGAAGCTTTCTGGATAATCCTCCTTAACCGGTCGAACAGGATGATCAGGAAGATCTGTGTGAGTGAAGGCGGTTTGTCGGGCACGGTGGCCGATCCGAAAAAGATCTTCAAGATGGCCATCGAGGCCCATGCCTCTGCCATGATCCTCTGTCACAATCATCCCTCGGGAAATGAAAAACCCAGCGAGGCAGATATAAGGCTGACCAGGAAGATGAAAGAAGCCGGTACGTTGCTCGACCTGCCCGTGCTCGACCACCTGATCATTGCCAGGGACCGGTTCTACAGCTTTGCTGATGAAGGGATGCTGTAGGATTGCGCGATTGAAGATTGAACGATTGAACGATTGAACGATTGAATTTGCTGTGCTAATCGACGAGCTTGAGTTCACCCTTGTTCTCAATGCACTCGATCACCTTTTTCTTGAACTTCCAGCATGTCATCTGGCGGGTTTCAAACTGGCGTGAAAGTTCGTAGGTTGAAGTTTCCGGCACACGACAAAGCCTGTAGGCCATCCTGAAAGCATCTGTCAGCGGGATCTTGCAGCCGTGGAAAATTGTATGCGACGTAGCAGATTCCTCCCTCTTACAACGGGTGCAGCGACGCGCATAAGGTTTCCTTCCCCTGCAGTAATTAGTATGCCCGCAGTAGCGGCATACAAAACCATCTTCCCATTTCATCACGGCAAGATACTCCAGACACTTCTCCTCCGTGTCGAATAACTCGGTAAAACCCTTTATATCCAATTTCTTTATCAGTGCTTCCACCTTATTGTGTTTTAATGGGCCTTTCAGGTATGAACCTTAAAATAACAACCAAACAAAATGGTATAAATTTTGTTACAAAGATAATAAAAGTGATATTAATGCGATTTAACAAAAAAGTTTTTATAGTTTTGCAGTCAAATTGTTAACCTTTTAATCAGGAATATTGTATGAAAAATCTGAGTTATATCTTACTTCTGACCGCAGCGATTTTAACAGGCTGTTCAGGCACCGCCGGGGAGAATTCCGGTGAAAACGCAAACAGCGACGTACAACTAACTTCCGGAGGGGCTGAAGGCGAATTAGCCGAAGGCAAGCCTATAAAACTGGATAAAGAGTCGTTCAAGCAACTAGTGATGGACTACGAAAAGAACCCGAAACAATGGGTTTATAAAGGCGATAAGCCTGCAGTTATCGACTTTTATGCCGACTGGTGCAAACCTTGCCGTATGATCGCCCCGATATTGGAGGAACTGGCTGCTGAGTATAAAGACGAAATTGTAATATATAAGGTGGATACCCAGGTTGAAAAGGAACTTGCTTCGGTTTTTGGCATTCAGAGTTTGCCAACCGTAGTGTTCGTGCCGATGGATGGCAATCCCTCAGCCCAGAAAGGTGCACTCCCCAAAGATTCATATAAACAGATAATAGATAGCTTTTTATTGGAAAAGACAAATCAACAGAATTAGAATATTAACAGGAGGATTTCTTAATGGAACATTTGACGAAACAGACATTTTTAGAAAAAGTATTCAATTACGAACAGAATAAAGACTGGAAATTTGAAGGGGAGCTTCCCTGCCTGATCGACTTTTACGCCGATTGGTGCCAGCCCTGCAAAATGGTTGCGCCGATACTGGAAGAACTGGCCGAAGAGTACAAGGGAAAGATCAACATATACAAGATCGACACTGAATCGGAGCAGGAGCTTGCCGCAGCATTCGGTATCAGGAGCATCCCGTCAATGCTGTTCTGTCCTAAAGACGGACAGCCGCAGATGGCAATGGGAGCCCTTCCGAAAGAGACATTCAAGAAAGCGATCGACGACATACTTTTGAAGGAAGAGACAAAAGCTAACTAGTTACTTTTTAAGTATTAGAGATCCAAAAACATGAAAGTGCAGCCCCGGTGGCTGCACTTTTTTTATTTTTACACCTGCTGTGACCCACCAGTCAAATGATATAGAAACCATCTTGTTATCTACGGCCTATTTCCCGCCAATTGCCTATTTTACTGCTCTTGCCGGGGCGCAGAATGTTGTGATGGAATCGAAGGAGACCTATCCAAAACAGACTTTCCGCAACAGGTGCGCCATCTATTCTGCCAACGGGCCACTTACACTTTCATTGCCTGTTACCCGCCCGAATGGGAACCATACCGTTGTTACCGATGTGGAAATAGCCAGCGGAGTTTCCTGGCAGTTGCAACACTGGCGGGCCATTGAATCAGCCTACAACCCCTCCCCTTTCTTCCTGTATTACAGCGAAGAGATAAAGCCTTTCTTTTCAGCAAATGCAGGAGGCAACCTCTTCACACACAATCTTGAGATCATAAAATCTCTCTGTGAAATAACCGGAATAGAAGCAGATATCGCTTTCAACGATTCGTTCGAGAAAGATCCGTCAGCACAGGTGGATTTAAGACACCTTACATCCAGGAATCAAACTAACCAGCGATCAATGCCTGAATACCCGCAGGTTTTCCGGGAACGTTCCGGTTTCCTCCCTAATCTCAGTATCCTCGACCTTCTCTTCAACCTGGGGCCTGATACCAAAGAATACCTTGAAAAGTATTCGGTTTGGTGAAAAAGACCTTAAATAAATCCCTAACTCCAAAAATCACAGTCCAATCTAACCTGAACTCTAAACTCTATTCTCCGTGCCAAAACTCAATGCTGAGCATTCCGGGGGCAATTACCGAACGGCAGGATAATGAAATGATAGTTAAATAGGCTGAACTTTTTAAATAGGTCCTTTTAGGATCTTTTCGGCAGGATGAAAAACGATTGTTACTTTTATGATCGAATTGGCAGCCATAAAAATAACAGTTCTGTATGATAAACAGTGTCTTGAAAAATAACCTGATCCCTCCGGAACAATATATCTTTGGAACAGCCGATTTAACCGGATTAATCGATAAAAAATTCGGTGAATACAGGTTTGGGATATCTATCGGAAAAAAACTGGATGAACGGATCATCGACTCTATTGCAAATGGCCCTACACAAGAATATTACGACCATTATAATGAAGTTAACAAAATATTGACAGAGAAGGCCCATATCTTAAGAAACGAATTACGAAAATTTAAAATAGATTCAATCGTTATAGAGCCCACAACATCCAGAGGCCCCGGGGAGGTTGAGAAATACATGGCATCGAATACAATTGAGGTATCTCATAAAATGGTAGCAACAAGAGCCGGACTGGGCTGGATTGGCAAAACAGATTTATTTGTATCAAGGGAATTTGGGCCGCGGCTCAGGCTGATAAGTTTATTAATCAACAAAAAGCCTGACAATGAGTCTTTTCCGATCAATAAAAGCAGGTGCGGAACATGTACTATTTGTGCCGATCATTGTCCTGCCAGCGCTGCAAATGGATTATTGTGGGATATACAAACACACAGGGACCTTTTTTACAATGCACGCAAATGCAGGGATAAATGTGCAGAACTGGCGAAACAAAGACTGAATGTAGATAAATGTATATGCGGAATATGTGTTTCAGTATGTCCGATCGGGAGAAAGAGATAGGAATAATTTAAGGTTACAAGCATTTTAAATAGCAAATCCATTGCCGTATGGCACGCCTGAGGCTGTAATGCCGGGCACGGAAAAGTTACGTATCATCAATAAACCCTGAACTAATCTTCCGGGTAAGCGATCCTTACATGGTAAATGTTCTTCAGCTTCTTCTTCAGGATCTTCTTGATAGTGGTAATATCCCTGAGCGTTATATCTGAATTGATGAACTGGTCGGTTTCGACCTGTTTTGTAATAATACCCTCCACAAGGTTGTTAATTGCTTCCTCATCGGGCTTTTTCAGGCTCCTTGAAGCCGCCTCGACCGAATCGGCCATCATCAGTACAGCTGTTTCCCTTGAGAACGGTATTGGGCCATGATAGGAAAAGGTCTTCTCATCAACCTCCTCATCAGGGAAATCCTTTTTTTGCTTTATGTAGAAGTATTCAACTTTCCGGGTGCCGTGATGGGTCCTGATAAAATCGATGATCTCTTCGGGCAGGTTATTCTTTTTGGCCATCTCGATGCCGTCGAGAACATGGCTGATAATGATATTGGCACTCTCCTCGTAGGTAAGCTCATCGTGAGGGTTCACGCCGGTCGACTGGTTTTCCACAAAATAGAGGGCATTGTTCATCTTCCCAATATCATGGTATAAAGCCCCCACCCTCACCAGCAAGGCATTGCCGCCGATCTCATATATGGCTTCCTCAGCCAGGTTGGCAACCTGGATCGAATGCTGGAACGTACCCGGTGCTTTCTGTGCCAGCTTTCGCAGTAACTTGTTGTTGGTATTCGACAACTCGATAAGCGTAATGTCGGTTATCATCCCGAAAACTTTTTCGAGGATATAAATGAGCGGATAAGCGAATAGAATAAGGAAGGAACTACCGGCAAAAATTGCATAATTTACCGGATCAATACTTGTAATATCACCCTCTTCAATAAGTGCCTTTCCCGTATAAACAAGTGAGTAAGCAAGGAATATCCACATCGAAGCTATGAATATCTGCCCCCTTCTTTCAAAATTATAAAGGCTGAAAATGCCGGCGAACCCAGCTATAAGTTGCATGAATACAAACTGGTAGCTGTCGGGGACAAGGAAACCGGCAAGTATAACAGTGATAAGGTGAACATAAATAGCAAGCCGTGTATTGAAAAATGCGCGTATGATGACAGGCACCAGGCAGAAAGGGATCAGGTACAGGTAATCCTCCTGGTATGTAACCACAAGGTCGGTACCGATTATAGTGATGACGGCAACAGACAGGATAAGCACCAGTTTCTTGTTGCTTGAGGCAATGTCCTTCCAGTAAAACCAGAGTATCACAAAGAGTATGATCATCACTACCGAGATGATGATTACCTGCCCTGCCAGTATCGAGTAGAAAGTAAATTCACTGGCCTTCTGGTTTTCATAGCTGAGCCGAAGTGATTCCAGCACCTGGAATTTTGATGCTGTTATCAGCTCTCCCTTGGAAATTATAAGCTCGCCCTGCTGAACCATCCCTTTTGTGATTGACAGATCATCGAGCCGGTTGCTTATTTCTGCCTCTGTTTTCTTTTTATCATAAAAAACATTATGCACCAACGAGTTGCGAAGAAGGTCGGAAACCAGTTGCATGTCAACACTCTCTTCCGTAACAGAGGAATCCTCAATGGCTTCGGAAGCCTCCTGCAGTGTAAAGATTTTTCCGAGCTCCGTTTCAGAGGCCATATTATTTCTTACGACAATAATGCCGAAAGTGGCTGGTTTCCCTTCTATTACAGGGTCTATCCGGATGATCCCGGCCTCGAAAATACTGTCGAAAAGTCTTACCAAAGCCTTCCGGCTTGCCATCTTCTGCGCCAGGAACATATCTTCATCGCCATACTTATTATCCCATGCGGATTCAAAAGATTGTAACAGCTCACTTTTTTTTTGCTCAGCTATCTCATTATCGTAGGTAAAATAGGGATTGATACCCTCCAGGATTTTTATCCTCTCCTGCTCTATCTCACCCTTTGTCTTATTGATGGCAAAATTGAAAGGTGCAATGAGGTCTGAATGCAGCCAGGGCTTGCCCTTCTGGAATTCATACTTGAACTTCCTTTCCTTTGGGAAGACCATTACCAACACTGCGATACTGACAAGCAACAGAAAGATCTTGGTTATCAGCTCGTAATTACCTTGTATCCTGTCGATGAATTTTGGCATAAGGCGGGTGCAAAATTAGCAATAAATATTTAGTTGCGGCTGATGGCTTTTGGCTGATGGCTGATGGCTGTTGGCTGACAGTTCAATTATCGGAATTGTTTCAATTGTCACTATTGCCAAATTGTTCTAAATTCTGAACTCTACCCTAACTTTATTAAATTTGCTCAAAAGCAATTGCCATGCAAGGAATATGCCTGCTCGGTGTTATACCGGTTAGAAAAGAACCTTCACACAGATCTGAAATGGTTACCCAGCTCCTTTTCGGTGAACTTTTCACCGTGTTGGAAGAAAGGGAGGACTGGGTCTACATTCTGGCCGGGTGGGACAACTACAACGGGTGGATCGAAAGAAAACAGGCGGAGATGCTAGATGAACCGGTATATGATTCACTGTTGAAAAAGAAAAGGCATTTTGTCACCAGCCTTCTGGCAGAAGTTAAGGGTGATAACGATAAGGCCTTCATGATCCCCTGCGGAAGCAGTCTGCTCAATCTTTCAGGCAACTATTTTTCTATCGGAAAAAAGCAATTCAGTTTTTCCGGACAGGCAAGCGAGATCACGACACCCTCACCCCAACAAGTTACAGACCTTGCCCTTGGTTTCCTTCATGCCCCTTACCTGTGGGGAGGCCGGACAATTCTGGGGCTCGACTGCTCAGGCTTCACCCAGGTTGTTTTCAAGGCCTTCGGAATAAAGATTCCAAGGGACTCATCTGAACAGGCCCTTTCAGGCACCCCGGTGAATCTTATTTCGGAAGCTCAGGAAGGTGACCTTGCCTTCTTCGGAAACGGGGAAGGAGCCATAACGCATACCGGAATTCTGCTTTCCGAAAGCAAAATAATACACTCCTCCGGTTTGGTCAGGACAGACCAGATAGACCACCACGGCATATTTGACCTGTCATCAAGAAAATATACCCATAAGCTCAGGACGATATCCCGGATCCTTTGACGTTCATACCCCGTTGCTTCTTCTAAATTAATTCTAAATTGAACAAAACCAATCGTTCAATTATTTTAATTATCTAAATTTGCAGCTACTTTAATGATAGATTCTTCGGGGCAGGGTGCAATTCCCGACCGGCGGTGAAAGTCCGCGAGTCCCAAAAGGGATTGAAACGGTGAAATTCCGTTGCCGACAGTAAAGTCTGGATGGGAGAAGAATTCTGATCAGGTAATTCCTGTAATGCCACAGGTAGTGCTTTTGCTATCATTCTGCCCCGGTGATGACATCGGGTTTTGTTTTTTAATGAAGGAATGATATGAAAACGTACCTTAAAACTATCGCAGCACTATCGGTCTTCTTTCTCCTTTCAGTTACTTCTTATTCCCAGTCGATCATTACCGGGACAGTAGTGGATTCTGCATCCAACACCCCCCTGAACGGTGCAAATATCCTTATAAAAGAGGCCAACAGGGGCACAGTTTCAGATCTCCAGGGAAATTTCCGGCTGACAGCCCCCCAGGGCGCTGTTGGATTACGGATAAGCCTGGTGGGGTACAGATCACATACTGAGGTTGTCAATATAAAAAGTGACAGGGATGTCGTTGATCTTGGCAAGATCACAATGACCCCCACCATAATCGGGCTTAATGAGATCAGGATCATTTCATCGGCAGCTACCGAAAGAAAAACACCGGTTTCAGTTTCTACGATAAAATCCGATATAATCCAGCGACAGACCGGCGACAATCCATTCCCTGAAGTGATGAAGATGGTCCCGGGTGTCTATACCACCCGTACAGGCGGCGGATCGGGCGATGCAAACGTGAACATCAGGGGGTTCAAGCAGGAGAACGTGGCCCTGCTGCTCAACGGGGTCCCGATCAACAGCGTTGAAAACGGTCTCGTTTACTGGAACAACTGGATCGGCCTTACCGATATAACCCGCCAGCTCCAGGTGCAGCGTGGCCTCGGGGTTTCAAATGTTGCCCTGAACTCTGTGGGGGGCACCATCAACATCATTACAAAAACCACTGAAGCGGAGCAGGGCGGCAGTTTCAAATACGACATCGCCTCATACGGCAATTACAAAGCAACCTTCAGCTACTCCACGGGACGTATGGAAAACGGATTGGCCGTGACATTCCTTGGATCAAGGTTCAAAGGGCCGGGTTACGTGGATGCCACCTACGTTGACGGCTGGGCCTACTTTTTATCACTGAGCAAGGACATTGGCAGGGACCATAAACTTGTCTTTACAGCGCTGGGCAACCCTGAGAGGCACGGGCAAAGGAATTTCCGGCTGTCGGTCGACGAATACCGGCAATACGGCCTCAAATACAACAAAGACTGGGGAGGTTACAACGGAAAGATAGAGAACGCTTCCGAAAATTTCTACCACAAGCCGCACTTCAGCCTGAACCACTACTGGGACATAAGCGAGACAAGCTTCCTGGCCACTTCGGCATATTTTTCTTTTGGATACGGGGGAGGCAAGTGGACCGACACTTTTGGGAATAATCCCCGGATCTTCAGTTATTATAATCCTTCAGGTCAGATCGACTGGGAAAGGATCCATGAGGTCAATGCCACCAATACCGATACCTTTACCCTCGCAAACGGAAGGGATACAACAGGATACTCCATCAACGTACAGACAAATTTCCTGGCCAGCCACGTATGGACGGGTGTACTGTCGACATTCAGGCATAGATTCAACGACAACCTGGAACTCATGGCCGGGATACACGGAAGGTATTTCAAATCAAAACTGCAGCAAAAGGTCAGGGACCTCCTCGGAGGCGGTTTCTACATAGATGATTATGCCTTTGCTGTTGACGGGGTGGCCGGAAGGGACCAGGTAAAACATGTGGGCGATATAGTTAAGGTCAACAACGGGGCCATGGTCAATTACATCGGGGGATTTGCACAGCTTGAGTACAACACTCCGCTGGTTTCGGCTTTTTTGTCGGGAACGCTCAACCATACCTGGTACAGGCGCGACGACAGGTACAATTATGTGGATAATATCTATTCACCAACAATCACACAACCCGGATTCGATCTCAAAGCAGGCATTAATTTCAACATCAACGAGTATAACAATGTGTTTGTCAACGGGGGGTACTTTTCCAAGGCACCTTATTATAAGTTCGTATTTGCCGGGTTTAACAACACCCCTACCAGGGACCTCAGGAACGAAAAGGTGCAGGCGCTAGAAGCTGGCTATGGTCTGAATTACGTTAAT
The DNA here is from genome assembly GCA_964567785.1 of uncultured Bacteroidales bacterium. Lineage (GTDB taxonomy): Bacteria > Bacteroidota > Bacteroidia > Bacteroidales > JAGOPY01 > CAZMOK01. The sequence continues at coordinate 26,303 of CAZMOK010000008.1, forward strand.
ACCAGGATCAGGATGAGCGCTTATCTTACGCTATGGTCAGATAAATCGATCATAACAAACGAATACAACCAGTTTGAGGACCCTTCGATGGTGCAGGGGCTGAATGCTGAGCATAAGGGGATAGAACTGGAAATAAGCCAGCAAGTTGGTAATTACCTTGAAATCGGTGGATTGGTGTCGATAGGCGACTGGAAATGGAAAAATGATGTTTCCGCACTGCTTTTAAGCAATGAAAATGTGGTTGTGGACACCGTTGAGGTTTATGCCAACGGATTATATGTGGGTGATGCCCCGCAGACGCAGTTGGGTTTGTTTGCCAGCCTTAAGATCCTCAGGATGTTCGACCTGACCGGCAACTGGGTTTACTACAACCGCATGTATGCCGATTTCAGTCCTACCACCCGCACAGATCCCGGTGACAGACAGCAACCTTACCGCATACCCTCGTGGCATTCGCTCGACCTGCACCTGGGGTTTCCTTTTTCGATTGGCTCCATTGACCTGTATGGGAACATAAGCTGCTTCAATGTGCTCGACCATGAATACATCATCAGGGGTGAAGACGGGCCACGCCATAACCTTCATGACTTCAGAGGATTTTGGGGATTCGGAAGGAATTTCAATTTCAGCCTGAAGATGTCCTTTTAGTTTTTTCTGCTATACAAGATTTCAACAAACTGTTAATAAAATGTTAACGTGATTCTCATATATATCTGATTATCTGAAATATATATTGCTTACCATGATTACTAACCTTGTTATAAGTTTAACACAAAGTTAACAACCGGGCATACCAATATTTTTAATTTCGTCGCACGATTAACTCGTCTAACCAAAAACAAAAAACAACTATGAAACAGTTTTACAAGTTTGCTGCGATCGCAATCCTTTTGTTCATTTCGGCCGGGCTTTTAGGCCAGGGTTATGTTAAAGGTGTGATTAAGGACGCGGACACCAAAGAAGGATTAGTTGGTGCTACCGTATTTGTCAAAGGTACGACCACAGGGACTACCACAGATGTCAGCGGGCTCTTTATCCTTAAAGTTGATGAAGGGACCTCGACCATCGTTGTGCAATTTGTTGGGTATAAAGCACAAGAATTCGAGGCTACTGTCAGTCAAGGAGAGACCCGGAACCTTGGTAATATCTTCCTTGAATCCACATCTTTCGGTCTCACCGGTATCCAGGTTATCGCCGACAGGGCCCAGGAACGTGAAACCCCGGTAGCCCTCTCGAACCTCGACAAAAAAGAAATTGAACAGGTGCTGGGATCAAGGGACATTCCCATGGCCATGAACATCACTCCCAATGTTTATGCCACCATGCAGGGCGGCGGAGCCGGTGATGCCAGGATCAACGTCAGGGGCTTCAACCAGCGTAATGTTGCCATCATGATCAACGGTGTTCCCGTGAACGACATGGAAAACGGCTGGGTATACTGGTCTAACTGGGACGGAGT
>CAZMOK010000008.1:27861-29755 GCA_964567785.1 uncultured Bacteroidales bacterium
CTTCGGGGCAAGCTGGAACATCAATTCCAAAAACAGGCTGGAACTTTATGCTATCGGCGCTCCGCAGCGTCACGGACAGAACCTGTACAAGCAGAACATAGCTGCTTATAGCCACGAATACGCCAAAAGTCTTGATGACTACGACGAAGCTGCACTGGATGCCTTCCCGGAAGACCCAGCAGGACGCTATTACAATCAGAACTGGGGAACAGTAGACGAGAAATATGACGGCCAGCAGGAGTGGAACGGTAAGCTGCACGACAGGTACAGCAAGAAGCTTCTCAACGAAAGGGAAAACTACTACCACAAGCCACTCGTTAACCTGAACTGGTACTCCATGTTCAGTGAAAAGGTATCACTCTTCACCACAGCTTATTACTCAGGCGGTAAAGGTGGCGGTACCGGGACTTACGGCAGCATGAGATGGGATTACCGTGGTCCTTCAAGGGTTGTCGACTGGGACGCAACCATTGATCGCAACATGGAAACCGACACTGCCAGGGGTATACTCAGGAACAGTATAAACAACCAGTGGACACTGGGTATCCTATCAAAACTGAAATGGAGGGCTAGCGAGAGGCTCAGCTTTTCACTGGGTATCGACGGACGCACTGCTGAGATCGAGCACTACAGGACGGTACGTGACCTCCTGGGAGGACAGTTCTTTATTTATGACGGTAATGACTTCGATACCGAAGATCAATACAGAAAAGTGCGCGGAGATAAAATTGCCTATAACTTCACCAATACGGTTAACTGGATTGGCGGTTATGCCCAGGGTGAATACAAAACCGAAAAGTTGACAGCATATGCTATGGCTGGTTTTTCAGGTATTAAATACGGATATACCAACCATTTTACGATGACGGATGCAGGCACTGAACTTACTGCGGAAACAGATTTTATTACAGGATACCAGGTTAAGGGTGGCGCCAATTTCAACGTCACTGAGCAGATCAACGTTTATGGAAACCTTGGGTATGTATCCAAGGTGCCTATCTTTGATGCCGTGATCAACGACCGTGATGCCACTGTGGCCGAAAACCCTGAAAATGAGAAATTCACCTCGTTCGAAGTGGGCGGTCAGGCAGCAAGCGCAAACCGTAAGTTCGTTGCCAGCCTCAACTTCTACTATACTACCTGGATGGACCGTACAAGGAACATCGGTATTGTCCTCGAAGACGGCTCAGAAGGTTTCATTTTTATCCAGGGAATGGATCAACGTCATTATGGCTTAGAACTTGAAGGAAAGTGGATCCCCACAACCTGGCTTGAAATCCTTTTTGCAGGATCGATCAACAACTGGACTTACCTTAGTGATGTAACGGGTGAATACAAAGATTACCAAAACCCTGATGGTGAGACAATTTTTTATAACTATTATGTTGAGGGCCTCAAAGTTGGTGATGCCCCCCAGACACAAGGCATCCTCGGCATTACCTTATATCCGGTCAAACAATGGCGTTTCCAGGTGCTCCTGAGGAATTACATGGATCACTATGCCGATTGGGATCCCTTCTCAAGGACCGAAGAAGACAGGCAGCAGGTATGGAAAGCACCGGCTTATACAGTTGTTGACATTCATACATCATACGATATACCTCTGGATGGTGACCTCCAGCTTCAGCTCTTTGGTCACGTTTTTAATGTATTTGACAATGTGTATGTACAGGATGCTGTAGATAACAGCCGTTACAATTCATACAACAATGACGAAGGCATCGTAAATCCGCACTCGGCAGATGCCGCTGAGGTGTTCCTCGGTCTGCCGTTCCACTTCAATGTTGGTGTACAACTGAGATACTAATAATATTTGACAGAAATAGAAAAGGCTGTCCGCTCAGGGCGGCCTTTTTTTGTTTGAATTGAGTAATTTTATGACTTTATGTGGCAG
>CAZMOK010000008.1:29855-71119 GCA_964567785.1 uncultured Bacteroidales bacterium
AACACTAAACACTAAACATTAAACATTTAGCACTAAAAACCAGTTAATCATGATCAAATACATTCCCCTGCGTACAGCCGCTCTTTTCCTCCTGGCAGGAATACTCCTTTCCTGCACAAATACCAGGCAGGAAGAGGTTTCGGAAAACTACCTCATCATGCTATCCATGGATGGCTTCAGGTGGGACTATACGGATAAAACAGAGACCCCGAACTTCGACAGGATCGCATCAGAAGGGGTTAAAGCTGAGTCACTCAAACCTTGTTTTCCCACAAAGACCTTTCCCAATCACTATTCCATTGCCACAGGGCTTTACCCCGATCATCATGGTATAGTCCAGAACAGCTTTTACGATCCTGAAATGGATGCCTACTATGCCATCAGGGACAGGCAAGCGGTTGAAAACGGGGAATTTTACGGCGGGGAACCCATCTGGAATACCGCTGAAAAACAGGGAGTGAAAGCAGGTTGTTTCTTCTGGGTGGGATCCGAAGCAGACGTACAGGGAATGTATGCTTCGTACACTAAAAAATACAACCACGACCTGCCCTTCAGCCAGCGGGTTGACAGCGTGGTCGCCTGGCTTGAACTGCCAGAAGAAAAACGCCCCCGTCTGATCATGTGGTACATGCACGAGCCCGACAGTAAGGGCCACTATTACGGCCCTGAAAATCCCGGCCTTATGCCCACGATCACCACCCTGGACAGTCTGCTTGGGGTTTTTCTCGACCATTTGGAAGAGCTGCCTATATACGAGGATATCAACATAATAGTCACCTCCGACCATGGAATGGGGCAAACGAGCAACGAACGGGTCGTGTATCTTGATGATTATATTGAAGAAGAATGGTTCTCAACAATCCAGGGGTACAATCCCACTTATCTGTTCAAGGTTAAGGAGGAACATCGTGAAAATGCCTTCAATGCCCTGAAGGAAATAGAGAACGTTTCTGTTTGGAAACATGGAGAGGTTCCTGAAAGGCTGCACTACGGCACAAACCCCAGGACCCTCGATTTCATCCTGGTGGCCGACAGCTCCTGGAGTGTGGGATGGAGAAAGGATGAAGGAAGGTTCGATGGCGGAGCCCACGGATACGACAACAGCAACAAAGACATGCATGCCATGTTCTATGCCATGGGGCCGGATTTCAGGGAAAACTACATACACCCGACTTTTGAGAATATTGATATCTATCCCCTCATAGCAGAGATCCTTGGCCTTCAACCGGCAGAAGTGGACGGAAAGCTGGAAAATGTAAAAGAAATGTTGGTTAATGAACAATGAACAATGAACAATGAATAATTAAGAGTGAATTATTTACTATTTACTATTTATCATGGCGGGAAATTCTATCGGTACTTTATTCAGGCTCACCACCTTCGGTGAATCACACGGGGCCGCTGTTGGTGGCGTGATCGATGGCTGTCCGCCGGGGATTGCCATGAGTGAGCAGATCATTCAAAAAGAACTCGATCTTCGGAAACCCGGTAACCGGCCGGGTTCAACAACCCGTAAGGAGGAGGATAAGGTGGAGATCCTGTCAGGGGTGTACCAAGGGATTACAACCGGGATGCCCCTCGCCTTCCTTATCAGGAACACAGGACAGAAGAGTGATGAATACGATGAACTGGAAAACATCTACCGCCCGTCGCATGCCGATTACACGGTTGAAAAACGGTTCGGTATCCGCGATCACAGGGGCGGCGGCCGGTTATCAGGAAGGGAGACCGTTACCCGTGTTGCTGCAGGGGCCATTGCAAAAGTTTACCTTGAGAAGGAAAAGATAGAGGTGATCGCTTACACCTCATCTATCGGGGGTATACATATTGAAAAAGAAAGGTCAGCCATCAGGCGTAAAGAGGTTTTCGATTCCCCTGTGAGGTGCCCTGATGAAAAGGCATCCCTCAAAATGGCGCAATACCTGGAAGAGTTACGGGAGCAGGGAGATACCGGGGGCGGAACGATCAACTGTATTGTCAGGGGTATTCCGGCAGGACTGGGCGATCCGGTGTTCGACAAGCTGCATGCCCTGCTGGCCAAAGCAACACTGAGCATAGGAGGGGCCAAAGGGTTTGAAATAGGTGAAGGCTTTGCAGCGGCTCAAATGAAAGGCAGCGAACACAACGACGAATGGATAAATGAAAACGGTGTCATAACGACAGCTTCAAACCATTCAGGGGGTGTGCAGGGAGGGATCTCCAACGGTGAAACGATATGGTTCAGGGTTGCCTTTAAGCCTGTTTCATCCATTGCTAAAGACCAAAAAACTGTCGACCGTGACGGGAATGAGATCGTTTACCATGGAGGGGGAAGGCACGATGTGTGCATAGTCCCGCGTGCCGTTCCAGTTGTTGAAGCCATGACCGCGCTTGTCATCGCAGATCAACTGCTGCTCAGTAAAAGCTTATAAAAATAATAGTGATTAGTGTTTAATTTTGAACCCCACACCCCACACCCCATACCTCATACCTCATACCTCATACCTCATACCTCACACTCCATACCTCACAACTCACACCTCGTTCTGTGCTTCCCTGAGATATTTCAGCTTGGCTTCATAAAGCGCAACTTCTTCTTTGGCCTTGTTGATCTTCTTCTCGAATTCCTTTTTCAGGAGATCGGCCTTTTTCGATTTGGCCAGGAACCCGATATTGTTTTCCCAGAGGTTGATGTCTTCCTTGATCTTGTTGATCTTTCCGTTGAGGAAGCCCATTTCCTTCCTGATGTTCCTATTTGAATTAGGGGAATCCTTCAAATTTTCCACCTTCTCAGCGTATCCGGCAGTCTTGATCTCCACGCTGCTGATATTGAGCTTGTCAAGTTTCTCATCAATGGCCTTCCTGAATTCATTCTGGATCTTGTCCTTCTCTTTGATCGGGACATGCCCTATACCGGTCCATTCCCGCTGAAATCCTTTCAGGATATCCAGGTTTTCCTCTTTGTTGACGCCAAACTCATGGTTTTTGATCTTCTCGATGAGCTCTTTCTTCTTTTCGAGATTTTCTTTTTCCCTTTCACCAATGTTGGCGAAAAAATCTGATTTTCTATTGAAGAACTCGTCGCAGGCAGCCCTGAACCTTGTCCAGATCTTATCAGAATATCTCCTTGGAACGGGCCCTATCTTTTTCCACTCCTTCTGAAGGTTGATAAGGTCATTTGTGGTCTTGCGCCAGTCGGTGCTGTCTTTGATTGCTTCGGCCTGCTTGCAGAGGTCAAGCTTCAGATTATAATTGTTGAGCTGCTGCTGTTTTATCTCATTGAAGAATTCCTTCTTATTGGAGAAAAAGGTATTAAGACAGGTCTTGAACCTGTCCCAGATCACGTCGTTATCTTTTTTCGGGGCAGGGCCTATCGTTTTCCAAACCTTGAAAAGTTCATTGATCTCATCTGTTTTAACCTGCCACTCTTTAATGGTATTTATTTCGTTTGCAACTATCTGCTCTGCCTTATCGCAGAGTGCTGTTTTTGCCAGCAAGTTCTGTTCGCGCTGCTCTGCAAGTTCAGAGTAATGCTCCCGCCTCCTTTGATTTATCTTATCGGTTGCCGCTTTGAAGCGTTCCCAGATCTCATCGGTCTTGTCGCTTGGAACCGGTCCTATCTCTTTCCATTCCTGGTGGTATTTCTGCAGTTCCTTGAATGACTTTACAATCGATTTCTCAAGCAGCAATTCCTCTGCCTTTTCACAAAGTCCCAGCTTTTTGTCCAGGTTCTTCTTAAGGTCAAGGTCTCTCAGCTCCTTGCTGATCTTTACCTTATCGAAGAATTTTTCAACCAGGAAATGATAGTTCTGCCAGAGGTTATTGACCTCGCCTGCCGGAACAAGACCTACCTCTTTCCACCTGGTCTGCAGTTCCTTGAATTTATCATAGGTGCTTTTCAGCGATTCGTCTGATGAAACAAGCTCCCGCAGTTCATCGAGTATGGCATTCTTTGTATCGAGATTCCTGAGTTTAAGCACTTCCTGCTCCTCGATATACTTTGCCTTTCTTTCTTTATACCTTCCAAACGCTTTGTTGAACTTATCAACCAATGGGTCGGGGCCTGAATCGAAATCCTCCTTGTCTCCTCCGTCGGCAATGTATTCTTCGTACTTTTTATGGTCCTCATCACGTGTAAGCTTCAGGAAGGCAACCTTGATGAGCGCAACTTTGGTTTTTATGGAAGGAATGTCGCCAGATTCAACGATCTCCTCGAGCATCTCCACAAGTTTTTCACGCGGGTAGGTATCGTATTTCTCCGTCTCTTCGCTACCGTCGTCATCGTCACCTTCATCCTCTTCATCCGAAACAAGTTCTTCTTCCTTATCCCCGGAGGTTTCAGGTTTCTCCTTTTCAGGCTCAGTTTGTGATGCCTCTGGTTCTTTCTTTTGTTCAGGTTGCTCTTCAGCGGCAGCAGCCTGCTCGTTGGCCTGGTCTTCGGTTTGTTTCTTAGTGTTCTCGTCCCGGCTTTCGCTGTTTTCGTTCCCGGGAGTCTGATTGGTAATTGATTCTTTCTCCATAATGTATGATTAGCGTCCTTATTTCAGCATTTACTGATTCAGGTAAATAGATAATTCTTTTCAAGGGCTGCAAAAATAGCAATTATTTTAAAGGATGCTAAAACTATACGGTATTATGGCAGCTTTATTCAAGTGCACTTCTGTTGAAGAGGATATAACCTATATTGAACATCACTGAAAAGCTCTCTTCGGCGCGGTCGTAATAGTTAAAAGCAAGGCTTACAGGCCCTATGGGTGAATGATAGACTATGGAGGCACTGGCTACATACGATCTGAAAGAAAACACTTTTCTCCTTTCTGCCCTGCCCTTTTCATTTTCTGTCAGCTCCTCATAGGGTTGGAAAAGATAGCCCTCCAGCCGGAGGTTTACAGGTTTATATATATTGAAGATCGTTTTTATTCCGAAGGCTGCATAATTCTGTGCCCGGTATTTTGGTAAAAACAATGTTTTCATCTCAGGCAGCGGACTGAAGGCAGGTGTTCTCAGCATTGTAGCGGTGTAATTATTGAAAAGCACCTGGTTCGAAAGAAGCAGTTCCCCGTAAAAGCCCAGGCTTGCCCTTCCTATCCGCCTTAAATAATTATCGTAGATCAACCTGAAAGAAAACCACTGGTGTGCATCCTCGATCTCTCCCGTGAATTCGGAGGTAGAACCCGGGATCGTCCTTTCTTCACCTGTAATGTATTTGAGCTGGAGTAACAATCTTGACCCTCTGGTGGCAAACTGCTTGTAATTCTGAGAATTGAGCTGAAACTCGACATCGGTGGTAAAAAAGTTGAAAAAGCTGACATCTGCCGTATCTAGCCTCGTAAAGGTATTGTTCTGATAATACCTGTCTTTAGTGTACCCGGTGGCATACCTGTTTACGAGCATGCCGCTGTTGGTTGCCGGAAAACCCAACCTTAACCCGAAACTGTTTTCATTCTGGACCAGGAAGGAAGGCTCTTTGTCCTCAAAAAAATATGTGCTCGTCCTGAAATAATCCTTATGGTTGTATGTATAGTTCACTGCCGCAAAAAAAGGCAGGGCTGAAGGAATATCTATCCTCAGTCCTGCATGTGCAGAGCTGTAAAACTGTCCAAAGTAGCCATTAACGTTCACATCCATTCCAAATGACGAAAGGTAGCGGTACTGTATCCCGAGGAATGCCGAGTTAGCTGCCTTTGAAGAAATATTACCGCCAACACCCACCATTAACTGATCATCTCTCTCTATTTCAAGGTCCAGATCAAAAAACCCGGATAGGGTATCATAGGTAAGGGTAGGAAAGATATATCGTATTTTATTATCTGCCAGGAGCCTGAAATAATCCACTTTTACAGTTTCAAGTGTTATGTGCTGTGATTTTTCTTTAAGGGCCTCCCTCACATATGATTGCTGGTATTTATTCTTCAGACCTGTAATATTCACGTCTTTTATTATCACTGCCTGCTTCCTCTCCTTGAAATCTTTTCTCTTCTTACTGATCTGATATTCTGATACCCTGCGGCTGATCATACTTTTCACCCTGCTCATCTGATCGAGGGCAGCAACATATCCGCTGTCGATGAACATCTCCTTCCCTGTAAAGTCAAGAATATTTGAAACATCGGGAAGGTTGGGTTCGATAAGGATGCCATTCTCTTCGGGTAGTTCATACTCGGTCTTGCTCACGATCATGTTCTGCAACTGGGAAATAATATCCTCGGGGTCGGGCTTTTCAAAATTCCTGACAGTTTTACTCCCGATTATGATGTCAGGGTCGAAATGATCTATCATAATATCGACCGGGAAATTATCATAGATACCGCCATCGAAGAGCAATCTTCCATCTATCGTAATGGGCTTGAAAAAGAAGGGGAAGGTGGCAGAGGCCCTCACCGCCTGTCCAAGATGTCCGCCGGAAAAGACAACTGCCTTGTTTGAATCGATATCGGCCGCAACACATCTGAAGGGCACCATTAATCTGTTGAAATCGTAGCCGCAGGCCGCCGAGGGGCCGGCAAACAATTCCAGCAAGGCAAATTCCATTTTATGCGGTGAAATCAGATTGGTAGGCAGCCTCGACTCCAGTTTTTTCCTGGCATTATCGTACCTGAAATTCATTTTGACCCAGGAGGCATCCGCATCGTCCTTTTTGAAAAAATACCTGTACTTATCCTCCAGGTCGTCACCGAGCAAATCCTCAAACACCCCATCCATAACCATTTGTTCAAGCTCTGCCGGTGAATAACCGCTTGCATACAAAGCTCCGACAATGGCTCCCATTGATGTCCCGGTAATATAGTCTATGGGGATGCCCTCTTCCTCAAGTGCTTTGAGCACCCCCACGTGTGAAATACCTTTGGAACCGCCGCCGCTCAACACCACACCCACCGTCTGTCCGTTGGTTACTGCATTTATGAAAAGCAAGGCAACCATCAAGCAAAACAGGTGTGGCAGCGGTCTTTTCATAATGATGGTCTAGATCTTTGAAAATGCCCTTTCGAAATCTTCAATGAGGTCTTCCACATCTTCTATTCCCACTGAAAGTCTGACCAGTCCGTCGGTAATGCCGGCTTTCAGCTTGCTCTCCTTTGTCATTTTGGAGTGAGTCATTGAGGCAGGATGCTGGATAAGAGTTTCGATACCCCCCAGCGACACGGCCAGCAACATCAGCTTCACCTCATCCATGAGTTTTTTCCCTGCCTCAAAACCACCTTTTACCTCAAAGCTCATCATCGCTCCGGGGCCGTCCATTTGCCTTTGCGCCAGGTCATACTGAGGATGTGACTTAAGTCCCGGGTACTTCACCCATTCTATCTTTGGATGGTTTTCAAGATATTCGGCAATCTTCATAGCATTCTTTTGCCCTCTTTCCATCCTGATTGCCAAAGTCTTTAAGCCTCTTCTTGTCATATATGCCTGGTGGGGGTCCATGTTACATCCAAGGTTCCCCATTACGCCCCTGAGCTTCTGGTATTCTTCCTTATCGCGGGCTACGATCATTCCCGCAACAATGTCGGCATGTCCGTTGATGAACTTCGTCATCGAATGTACCACCACATCTGCACCATGCTCAATAGGCCTTTGCAGGAACGGACTGCAGAAGGTATTATCGACCACCAGGGGTATGCCCGCCTCGTGGGCGATTTCAGCAAGCGCCTTCAGGTCGGATATCCCAATGGTAGGGTTTGCCGGCGTTTCAGTATATATGAGTTTTGTGTTGGGCTTAATGGCCTTTTTCACTGCTTCGGCATCAGCCGTATCGAGGTAAGTGAACTCCACGCCAAAGCGCGACCAGTGCTTTTCGACCACAACCCTCGCCGGGCCGTAAACAGCTTCGTGGCTTACAATATGGTCGCCGGCATTGAGGTAGGTCATGTAGATTGTGTTTATGGCTCCCATTCCAGAAGAGGTGGCCACTCCTCCATAGCCTTTCTCCAGGTCTGCCACAGCTTGCTCAAGGTCCCCTATCGTAGGGTTACCCAGGCGGGTATAGATATATCCGTCGTCTTCGCCCGAAAAACAGGCGGCTCCGTGATCGGCTGATTTAAACTTGAATGTTGATGTCTGGTAAACAGGTGTTGTTGCACTCCCCAGTGAATCTTCAAAACTTCCTGCATGGATTAGTTTTGAATTGAATCCCATCTTTTCTGAACTCATAACTATTATAATATTAGGTAATTAGTAAATCATTCCGAACAAATATTATATTCTGTAAATATATAAAAAAACCGCATGTTTCAAGGCTTATCAGGGATATGGGACTACTATTTTATTAACTGCGATTTGCTTTCACTATTGTTCATGTAATATATTTGTGTCCTGACAAAACAATTAAAAAATGGACCAGACACAAGGAAACCAACAGGCGCAAGAGGATAAAACCATTGCTATCCTCAGTTACATTACATTCATAGGGTGGATCATAGCGCTTATTCTGCACCAGAACAACAAGACAAGCCTAGGGGCCTATCACCTCAGACAAACATTAGGCATATTTCTTACAGGGATCATTTTATCGATAATTCCCATAATAGGATGGATCCTTGGGCTCGTTCTTTTTGTATTCTGGATACTTGGACTTATCAGTGCAGTCCAGGGGGAAGAGAAACCAATCCCTCTCCTGGGCGAATTTTACCAGAATATCTTCAAAGGGCTGAACTGATCCCGAAAACACAGGACTTCAGGTTGTGCATTCCTGAATAAGAAATAATTAAAAAGGCCAGAAGTTATTGTCGTACCAGACCTGCTCCTTAAGGTCTTCATTGATCTTGTGGAGCCAGTAATGATGCCCTTTTTCCCAATCGGCAAGCATCTGGTACATCTCCTTTTCGTGGGGGTCCTCAGCCTCTTCCGCACGGTCGCTGTATATCTTTACAGCCCTTGTTTCAAAATCCATGGCCGCTGAAATTGCTGCTGCCTCAAAACTGGCTGCAGATATCTCCTTTTTTATCTCTTCGGATAATATCTTCATCACGGTTGAATCATCCACGTCGCCCGTTGGGTCATTCTCCATGAACGATTTGTTCTTCTCGTAATGGGCAAACTGCTTTGAGAGGAATTCTATGTGTTCCTCCTCTTCATCTGCCATCATCTGGAAGATCTTCCTGGCAGCTTCACTCTGTGTCTGCCTGGCACAGGTTGTGTAAAACGCCTTTCCCCTTCTCTCTAGGAGTATTGCTTCTTTGAGTATTTCTATTGCCGACTTAGCCATAATTTTTAGTGTTTTGTTCTGTTGAACAAATATAAACTAATTTACCTTTGCCGAGGATGGATAAGCAGGTAATTGATAACCTTTCAACCCTTTTCAGGGATTGGTCGGGTGAATCGCCCCAAAAGGCAGACATCCTGCCTGCCTCAGGAAGCGACAGGAGGTATGTAAGGCTGGTATCCGGCAAGATATCTGCCATAGGAGCATTCAATCCACATACAAAGGAAAATGAAGCTTTTATGCATTTTTCTAAAGTTTTCAAGGATCACCACCTGAATGTACCTGAAATATACAGCTACGAACCCGGTAAATCCATATATCTCCAGGAAGACCTGGGTGAAACCACGATGTTTTCCCTGGTGGCGAACAGGCCCGACCCGTCGCTGATACCCGTCGGGATCAGGGAATTGTATGAAAGGTCTGTACGTGAGCTCTTATTGTTCCAGGTTGATGCCGGAAAAGACCTGGATTATAACTATTGCCACCCCAGGAAGGCATTTGATGAACAGTCGGTGCAATGGGACCTGAACTATTTCAAATACAACTACCTGAATCTTTCGGGGATCAAATACGATGAACAGCTTCTCGAGGAAGATTTCAGAGAGATCAGGGATTTTATTTCAGGGGCGCCGGCAGAGTATTTCATGTACCGCGATTTCCAGGCCAGGAATATCCTCCTGAAAGAAGGGCATCCATGGTATATTGATTACCAGGGGGGAAGAAAGGGCCCTCTGCAGTATGACCTTGTTTCACTCCTTTACCAGGTGAGGGCCGGGCTCCCGCAGTTTTTCAGGGATGAGATTACCAATATATATGTGAGTGCCCTTGAAAAGAAAACCGGGATCAAAAGAGAGGAGTTCTTCAGGTTCTACCCCGCCTTCATTCTCCTTCGGCTTCTGCAGGTACTCGGAGCCTATGGATTCCGGGGATTGTACCAGGGTAAAGCACATTTCGTGGAAAGCCTTTCACTGGCCTGTAACAATATCTCCCTCATCCTTGAAAGGGATGACCTCTCATTGAAAATACCGGAGATAAGGCGGGTCCTGGGTGACACCCTGGAAAAAAATGACAGATTTAAGAGTACTACAAAGAACCAAAAGCCCGGGCTCACTGTTACCATGTCAAGCTTCAGTTATAAAAAAGGGATCCCGAAAGATCCTTCAGGTCACGGCGGCGGTTTTGTATTCGACTGCAGGGCCCTGCCCAACCCCGGCAGGGAGGAAAGGTTCAGGCTGTTGAACGGCAAAGACCCGGAAGTTAAAGAGTATCTTGAAAATAACACGGAAGTTGAAGAATTCATTTCGAACATCTTCAATATTGTAGATGCCGCGGTCGAAAAATACCTGTCAAGAGGCTTCAGCAACCTGATGGTTTCATTCGGATGCACAGGCGGACAGCACCGGAGTGTTTACTGCGCCGAAAGACTAAGCAGCCATCTGAAAGAAAAGTATGAAGTGAATATACGGATCTCACATACCGAAATTGTATAGGACATGGGTAAAGTAATGTGCAAAGACAAAAAGAAGATCCTGAAAAAGCATGACAGTAAGCCAAAATATACTTGCAAGAAATGCGGTGAGAAAGCCGTGAAGGAAAAACACCTTTGCAAGCCAAAGAAGCTGTAAGATGAAAGCCATGATACTGGCAGCCGGACTGGGTACACGCCTGGATCCCATAACCAGGAAAGTGCCCAAAGCACTTGCCGAAATAAAAGGCAAGCCATTGTTGGGATTACTGATCCGAAAGCTGGCCGGTGCTGGGTTCACAGATATCATTGTCAATATCCACCATTTCCCGGACCAGATCAGGGACTATCTGAAAAAAAGCGACTTTGGACACCTGAGGGTGGAAATCTCAGATGAATCGGAACAACTGCTGGATACCGGCGGAGGCCTGAAAAAGGCCGGATGGTTCTTTGATGACGGCAAGCCCTTTCTGCTTCACAACGTGGATGTTGTTTCATCCCTTGACCTCAGGGAAATATACAACGCCCATCTTCGAAAAGCGCCCCTGGCAACCCTGGCGGTCAGTGACAGAAGCACCGGCAGATACCTTCTTTTTAATGATGATGGATTGCTCAGGGGGTGGATGAACAGGAAGTCTGGTGAAACAAGGCCCGGGGGAATTAAGATTGAAAGCCTTCACCCATATGCATTCAGTGGGATACATGTGATAGACCCCTCAATTTTCAACCTTATCAGGGAAAAAGGCAGGTTCTCACTCATCGAACTATATTTGCGCCTGAGCGCAAAGGCCAACATAAGGGCTTATGTCCACAACAGCAGCAAATGGCTGGATATCGGAATACCTGCTGCACTTGAAAAAGCAAACAGGGAAATCCCTAATGATTTTTTTGATTGATTATGAATGATCCTTTTCTTGAAAAGCTTGCTGAACATGTAGTTGAAAAATACGCAGACTCCCTGCCTGAAACCTGTATTGTCCTTCCCAACCGCCGGTCGGGACTGTTTTTCAGGAAATTTCTCGGCAAAAAGGCGGGAAAAAGCATCATAGCACCGCTCATTCTGTCTATAGAAGACTTCATGTTCAACTCCTCGGGCTTCAATAAAGCGGAACCCCTTACCCTGCTGCTTGAGCTTTACCAGGCATATAAAGCTTCATCAAAAGAGGAAATCAGGCCCCTCGATCAGTTTCCCGGCATGGGCAAATCGATCCTGAATGATTTCAACGAGATAGACCTGTACCTTGTCGATGCTGATGCCATCTTCACACACCTGAGCGATATCAAGGCCATGTCGCTCTGGAGCCCATCGGATGATTCGCTGACGGATTTCCAGAAAAAATACCTGGACTTTTACAGGTCGCAGGCCGAAATTTACCGGGAGTTCAACAAAAGGCTTGATTCCCTTGGGCTGGCCTATGAGGGAAAAGCTTACCGCATGGCGTTAGCTAACTATAATGGTTACCTGGAAGATAACAGGATAAAGAATGTGGTCTTCGTCGGTCTGAACGCCCTTTCTAAAGCAGAAGAGCAGGTGATAAAAGAGCTGAAAGGCATGGGCATGGCAGAAGTTTTCTGGGATGCCGACAGCTACTACCTTGAAAACAAAGACCATGAAGCCGGAAGGTTCCTCCGCCGCCATTTCGGGACCTGGAGCAGTGGAAACCGTAACTGGATCACCGATGGACTTGTGAAGGATGAAAAAAAAGTTGAGATATCGGGTATCCCCCGCAATGTCACACAGGTGAAATATGCAGGTGAAATTCTGCGAAAGCTTAGCAGCGAAGATCCCTCGATGGACAATACGGCCGTTGTATTGTCGGACGAGAAACTTCTTGTGCCGCTCCTCAACAGCATTCCTGAAGCAATTGGCGAGATGAACATCACTATGGGCTACCCGCTGAAGTTCACCCCTTGCTACAGTTTTTTCAAGGCCGCCCTGCTGCTGCATGAGAACCCCGACGGTTCCCCGCGTTCATCATTCTACTCACCTGACCTGCTCAGGCTGATCAGGCACCCATACTTCCACTATCTTTTCAGTCACAGTAAGGAAGACAATGAAAGAAAGATACTGGCATCGGGCAATAAGGCGATCATGCGATCAAACAAGCTGAATTACAGCCCTGCCGACCTGAAGGAGCTGTTTCCTGCAAAAAATGAGCAAACCGGAGAAGCCGTAGCGCTTCTTTTTTCAGCGTGGAAGTCACCGGCCGGACTGCTCGAAAAGCTGACACATCTCATCAATGTGCTGAAGGAGATCTTTCTCTCGTCAAATGACAAAGGCAGGGAGCTAGAGGTTGAGTACCTCTATCATTTTGCCCGTATCGTAAACAAGCTCAGCGATGCGCTTCCCCAATATCCCGACATCGACAAGATCAAACTAATAAGGAAATTATTGCTCCAGGCAGCCGAAACAACCTCTATCCCATTTTACGGTGAACCGCTGAAGGGACTTCAGATCATGGGGATGCTCGAAACGCGTACCATCGACTTTGAGAACCTGGTCATCCTTTCAGTGAATGAAAACATCCTTCCCTCGGGTAAGACCTACAATTCTTTCATCCCCCTGGAAATAAAAATACACTATGGGATACCCACCTACCGGGATAAAGATGCCGTTTACGCCTATCACTTTTACCGTTTGCTGCAGCGTGCCAAAAACATCCATATAATTTACAATACCGAGCAGGACGAATTCGGCAAAGGCGAAAAAAGCCGTTTCCTCACCCAGTTGCAGCTTGAGTTGCAACAAAAAAATCCAAAGGCCAATCTAACGGAAAAGGTAATCAGCATCCCTCCGCCGGTCAGGCCCCTGAAAAAAGAGATAACGATCCCGAAAACGGATGTAATAATTGAAAAGATCAGGCAAAAGGCAGTAAAGGGATTTTCCCCTTCTTCCCTCCAGTCGTACATAAACTGCTCTCTCCAGTTTTACTTTAATTACATTGCCGGCCTGAGGGAGGAGGATGAGATCGAAGAGACGATACAAAGCAAGACGCTGGGCGATGTTGTGCATAACTCCCTCAAACTGTTCTACGAAAAATTCAGGGGCAGGCAAGTGGATATTGCATCACTCGATCCGGATGAAGAGAGGATCGATGAGATCATCGGGCAGTCATTCAGTGAAAAATTCAGGGAAGGGGAAACAGAAGAAGGGCTTAACCTGCTCATCTCAAAGCTGGCCAGGGCCTATTTCAGGAATTATCTCCGGTTCGAGAAAAAGTCACTGAGGGAAAAACCTTCTTTGAGCATAACGGTTGTCAGGCTTGAAGATACGCTTTCTCATTTTCTTGAAGTAAACACAGGAAAAGGGAATGAAACCGTGAAAGTGGGCGGGCAGGTCGACCGGGTGGATATCAGGAACAAGAGATACCAGGTTATTGATTACAAGACCGGTTATGTGGAGTCGAAGGACCTGAAAGCAAACGAGCTTGAGCCGATCTTCGAAGATCCTAAATACAGATATCCCTTCCAGCTTATGGTGTATGCCTGGGCAATGTCAAAAATGGAAAATATCAAACCTGAAGACATCGATGCAGGGATCTTTTCTATGCGAAAGCCAAGCAACGGAATAATGCAACTGAACCTGGCAGGAGGGCTTACAGAAGATTCATCAGGAAAATTTGAAGAAGGGCTCAAAAAGCTGATCGGGGAACTATTTGATAACTCTGTGCCTTTCACACAGGCTGAAGATCCCGACAGGTGCAAGTGGTGCCCTTATAAAGAGATCTGCAACCGGCTGTGAATCAATGCTTTTTCTCACTAAAAACAAACGCCTCGTAGGTATATATCTCTGCATCCTTCCATCCTTCCCATCCTATCCTTGCCTTGTCCCTGGCACAATGTCCGAGGAATTCATCAATACCCCACTTTTGCTCGGTAGCTACCTGTGGCAGGAGAGTACCTGACGAATATCCTTTTTTGACGTATATACCGTGCCTGCCCAGCTCGATCTCTTCCACATTGTCAATTTTCTTCATCGGCGAAAGCACAGATATTTCAATATCGATCTCATCCAGCTCTTCGATCTTTACCCTTGGAAAACGATAGTCCTGGGTTGCAGCGGCAATGGCCATATTCTGGACAGTTCCGTAAAGGGGTTTATCAGGGTTGAACCTGCCGATGCATCCCCTGAGCTTGCCTTCCTTACGAAGGGTGACAAAGGCGCCGTATTTGCTTTCCAGGCCTGCGCTGAGTTCTGTAGTGTCAACATCCGGTCGTACACCTTGTTCAAGATATACCTCTATGGTTCGACGGGCAAGGCTCAGAAGTTCTTCCTGGTCTTCACTGCTGAGGCTGAACTTTTTTTTTTCACCTGGCCCCGTCACGGCTATGGCATGATAGCCCACCACCCTGAATTTGTCGCCATACATTTCGGCATCACCAGAGTTTTTGTACTGGATCTCATGATAATCATATTGATCATTTCCTTCGGTAAGGTACATGAGGGTAAGCACTGAAGTCCATCCGCAGATACTCGTTGCCAGGTTGGGAATGTTTTTTTTGCGGTTCTTTTCGATGGCCGAAAGGAACTTCTTCGGATCACCGCTCACGATAGCCTTTGCTGTAACTGCATCTACCTCTACAGCATCTTCATATGAGGGGTAATGGGAGAAATCGGTGCTGATGACGAAAAGGTTGTTGCTGTTGAAATAGGGCTTTAAGGCTTTGGCAATGTCGCGGCAGGTTCCGGGATCCTGCGTCCCAAGCACGATGGGCACTATGCGGATGTCATCCCCGAGCCTGTGTTGCAGGAACGGAAGTTGTACTTCGAGGCTGTGCTCGTGGAGATGGGCATCGCGCCTGTAGGTAAAAACCTTGTTGTCTTCCACCAGGTCGCGGGATAAGGGCTGGTTTACATTGACCTTTCCCAGCGGGGTTATGTAATCACCCACATTGTAGATGGATGCTCCGTTGAACGAGATGTGATGGCTCGATGCCAGAATGAAAATATTATCGTAAGTCCTTCCGGCATCTACCTGGTTAAAGGCTGAAGCTGCCACTTCGCCCGAAAAGACATATCCGGCATGAGGTGCCAGCACTGCAACAACATTATCGAGCCTTCCGGGTTCGGCGTTCCTGAACAATTTATCCAGTTGACTATTGAGCTGATCAGGGCTGTTTGGATAAAACTGACCGGCAACTGCCGGATTACGATCTGCACTTTCATTTTCCTGCCCGAAAGAGGCACCTGAGAAAAAAGTCATTAGAAGAACCATGGTCAATCCTTTAAGGAGTTTCATAAATTGAATACTTTAGTACAAAAGACCTTTTATGCAACCTTTAACAAATTTACGAAATGAAAGGCGAAATTAAAAGGGGATTGATCTATTCACTGGTTGCGCTGGGCATCTCTTCTGTTACCCTCCAGGTGTTGCTGATGAGGGAATTGCTTGCCTATACGGGAGGGAATGAGCTTGTAATAGGCATATACCTTTCATTCTGGATGCTTTACACAGGACTTGGATCCTTCCTTGGAAGGTATTTTAAGGTGAATGTTGAAAAACTTGTTCCCCTCTTTCAGTTCATCCTGCTTGCAGTATCAGTCATTGCCTATTTATCGATACCCCTGTTACGGATCCAGCACGGCGATTTCATTTCGGTAATAGGGGTCACTGACCTGATACTTCTCACGCTGCTGGTGCTGCTCTTGCCCTGCCTTGTCCTGGGGATGCTCTTTCCTTTTATTTCAGGGGCGCTCTATGAAAAGGGTACCGGTAAGGTTTCCTCATATTCCTATGGATTTGAAGCAGCAGGAAATATTGTGGGCGGTATCCTTATTGTTGTTCTTTTACTGATATTCATGGATAACCGCTCTGCCTGGATCTTCCTGATAGCTGTCAATATACCTGCCATAATACAATCATCGGGCTATCTGAACGGCAGGTATTACCGGTTAATTCTCATTGCTTTTTCACTGGGGCTTTTAGCGCTATGGGCTTCAACAGATATTGAGGCACGCTTTGAGAAAAGATTCCTTGCCGGCAAGGAGTTGCTGGCCTCTGCCGACACCCCTTACGGCAGATTGGTAGCTACAGGCTCAGGTGAACAGGTGAATTTTTTTGAAAACTCCTCTCCATTGTTTTCCACCGGAGATATTGTTCCGGTCGAAGAACCTGTCCACCTCGGGATGAGCTTTGTGCCTGATCCGCAGAACATCCTTGTAGTGGCAAGCGGGAATCCCGGTTTCATCGATGAACTTATGAAGTACAAACCCGGCAAGATCGATTATGTAACAGCTGATCCATGGGCTTTCAGAGTGATTGGTGAGGTTATCGATATCCCCGAAGCCGATGTCCTGGACCTGGTCTTCACCGACCCGCTCATCTTCCTCAGAGATCCCGGCAAGAGCTACGACGTTATCCTTGTTCTGACGCCACCGCCTTCCACAGCGGCCGCCAACCGTTATTATACAACCGGCTTTTACGATCTCTGCCGCAGTCACCTTGAAGATGAAGGCTTACTGCTCACCTCTCTTCCCGGTGGCGGTAATTACCTGAACGAAGCCGACCTGCAACTGCACTCTCTCATTTATTCAACTATGGACCAGACTTTCAGTGCCGTTGAAATTGTTTCGCTTAACAATAACTACTTCATTGCCGGGAACAGGGAAATAACCCCCGATCTTTTCAGGCATCATCAATTGCTCGAAGGGAAAAACGATTATTATAACAAGGATTATCTTCAACCCGATCTCACAGCATTCCGCAGCGAGCAGCTTGCATCCCAGCTTGATCCCGAAACAGATGTCAACAGCACACTTTTTCCAAGGGGTTACTATATCCAGCTCAGGAGCTGGCTATCGCTCTTCGGGTTCAGGATGGATTATTTTCTGTACCCCTTTTTGTTCCTTCTGCTGTTATTCCTGATATTTCTGAAGCCGGTACAGATTGGGATATTTACCGGCGGTTTCACCGTCTCTGCCATGCAGTTCCTGCTGATGATCTCCTTCCAGTCGCTTTACGGGGATATTTATCTTGCGGTTGCCCTCTTCATTGCTGTTTTCATGGGAGGTCTCAGCCTGGGCTCCCTGGTATTCGGGAAACTGGTCAAAGATGTCAGGATGCGTCACCTGCTGCTCAACCAGCTATGGCTGCTGGTATCAGTGCTTGCCCTGCCCCTGATGGCCTGGTCGGTGTCAACCTCTCAAGGGGCCTCTGCCGTGCTGGTTTATTCAGGATTCGGCTTGCTCACCCTTATCCCGGGATTCCTCATGGGGGTTCACTTTGGACTTGGTTCGGTGCTGACTCCGGGGACAGTCAGGGGGATATCATCGGGTAACTACGCCGCCGACCTTGCCGGCTCGGCCCTGGGTGCTTTCATTGTCTCTCTTTTTGTGTTTCCGCTTTTCGGGATCTTCAGCAGCAGTTATTTGCTTGCGGGCTTCAATTTACTGGTGATCATAATTATGCTGTCACGCAGTAAAATTGTAACTTTACATTAAACCGCACAGCTTATGGGCAACAGGATTTCGAAACGGGATTTTTTGAGGCAGGGGCTTACCTGTGCATGTGGTTTGGCCCTTACAGGGCCGCTGTTTAAAGCAATGGCAGGATTGCCCGGCGGAAACGGTCTGTCCGGTCTCGCCCCACCAACGAAGGACCTTTGGAAATGGAGCAGGGAGGCAATCCATTACATTAGCACCCCGCGGGGTATAAAATGCAAACTATGCCCACAGGCCTGCGATATTGAAGAGGGGGAAACCGGCGATTGCCGCACCCGGACTAATGTTGATGGTAAACTCTACACCATTGCCTACGGCAATCCCTGCGCAGTCCATGTTGACCCGATAGAGAAAAAGCCGCTTTATCATTTCCTTCCTTCATCAAGATCTTACTCCATTGCAACCGCCGGTTGCAACCTTGCCTGCCTGAACTGCCAGAACTGGCAGATATCGCAATCAAGTCCCAAAGAGACCAGGAATTACGACCTTATGCCCGGAAAAGTGGTGGAAGAGGCCGTTGAAAACAATTGCAAATCGATTGCTTACACCTACTCCGACCCGGTCGCCTTTTACGAATACACACTCGACACTGCAAAGCTTGCCCGACTGCAGGGCATAAAGAACCTGATGATCTCGGCCGGGTACATCAACGAGCAACCCCTGCGCGAGCTTGCAGGATATATCGACGGGGCCAACATCGACCTGAAAAGCTTCAACGACGAAACCTATGAAATGCTTAACGCCGGCACCCTGGAGCCGATACTGAACACACTCAGGATACTGAAGGAAGAAGGTGTATGGCTTGAGATCACCAACCTCGTAGTCCCTTCCTGGACCGATGATATGGAAATGATACGGAGAATGTGCGGCTGGCTGGCAGAAGAAGGTTTTGTGGATTCACCCCTGCATTTCAGCAGGTTCCATCCCACCTATAAACTGAAGAACCTGCCTCCTACTCCGCTTTCCGCACTGGAAGAAGCAGCAGGGATTGCCCGTGAAGAAGGCATCAATTATGTATATATCGGGAATGTCCCTTCACACAACTCTGAAAACACCCTTTGCCCCGGCTGCGGTAAAGCTGTTATAGAAAGAAGAGGATTCTTTATCAAAAGCTTCAACATAAAAAATGGAGCCTGCATGGATTGCGGCACAAAGATCCCGGGAGTTTGGGAATGAACTACTGAACCCCATTGTCAACTTCTTACCAGTTAATTACTATTTTTGAAACAAATTCAATAGCGATGGACAGTTCACCGATAAATGCCATCTCGCCGGTCGACGGCAGGTACCGTAAGCAAACAGAAAGCCTTTCTTATTACTTGTCAGAAGCGGCCCTTATCAATTACAGGGTCTATGTGGAGGTTGAATATTTTATAGCCCTCTGCGAACTGCCCCTGCCGCAGTTGAAAGACTTTGACCGGGAGAAATATGATGACCTGCGGGAAATATACAGGGATTTTTCTTCTTCGCAGGCTCTGGAAGTCAAAAAGATAGAAAAGGTGACCAACCACGATGTGAAGGCGGTGGAATATTACCTCAAGAAGAAATTCGATAAGCTGGGACTGGAAAAGTACAAAGAGTTCATCCATTTCGGGCTGACCTCGCAGGACATAAACAACACAGCCCTTCCATACACCGTGAAACTGGCGTATGAAGAGGTTATGGATCCCTCCCTCGGCGAGGTGATTAAAATACTCACTGCAAAAGCAAAAGAATGGAAAAAAGTCCCGATGCTTGCCAAAACACATGGTCAGCCGGCAAGCCCAACAATTATGGGCAAGGAGATCTATGTTTTTGTGGAAAGGCTCAATAACCAGTTGGCCCTTCTCCAAAAAGTACCCTTCACTGCTAAATTCGGAGGGGCCACAGGAAATTTCAATGCCCATCACGTAGCATACCCCGAAGTGGACTGGGTAACATTCGGGAATGACTTCATCAGCTCGGCCCTCGGAATGAAAAGGCAGCAAACGACAACCCAGATCGAGCATTACGACAATCTTGCCGCACTGTTCGACAACCTGAAAAGGATCAACACCATATTTATCGATCTCAGCCGCGATATATGGTCATACATTTCGATGGATTATTTCAAGCAACAGATCAAAGAGGGTGAAGTGGGTTCTTCCACGATGCCCCATAAGGTCAATCCGATAGATTTTGAGAATGCGGAAGGTAATTTTGGGGTGGCAAATGCGATATTCGAGCACCTTTCTGCAAAACTGCCTATATCGAGGCTACAGCGTGACCTTACAGATTCCACCGTAACCAGGAACATCGGGGTTCCTTTCGGGCACATGCTCATCGGGTTAAAATCGTTGATAAAAGGCCTCAATAAGCTGATCCTCAATGAGGAGAAAGTAAAGCAGGATCTCGACGGGAACTGGGCGGTTGTGGCGGAAGCCATCCAGACCATCCTCAGGCGTGAGAACTATGCCAATCCTTATGAAGAGCTCAAGAAACTGACCCGTTCCAACAAGAAGATCGACAAAGAGGCAATTCACCGGTTCATCGATACGTTAAAGGTACCTTCCGATGTAAAGGAGGAGCTTAAAAAGATCACACCACATAATTACACCGGAATCAAACTGATCTGATAACCTGATGAGGAAATACCTTCGAATACTTGCTTACATAAGGCCCTTCAAGGGTGCGGCACTTTTAAACGTATTGTTCAACCTGCTGGTGATCCTGTTTTCACTTGTCTCCTTTGTAATGCTGATCCCTTTCCTGAATCTTCTTTTCGGGATTGAAAAGCTGGTGGAGACGCCGCCGGAGTTCAGCCTGAGCCCTGAAGTGCTGATGGAATCCCTGAATTATTACATCAGCAAGATCATCATCACAAGGGGTGAAGTACAGGCATTGATCTTCATCTGTCTTTTCTTGCTGGGCACTTTCTTTTTCAGGAACCTTTTCCGGTTCCTGGCAATGTATTTCCTTGCCAAAGTGAGGATCGGCGCGCTGAGGGATATCAGGAACGACCTCTACAGCAAGCTTCTCATCCTCCCGCTTTCATTCTATTCCTCACAAAAAAAAGGTGACATCATTGCCCGCATTACCACCGACGTGCAGGAGATCGAGCACTCGATAATGAACTATCTTGAGATGATCATCCGAGATCCTGTGACCATCATTGCCTATTATGTAACCCTCATGGTAATGAGCCCCCAGCTCACCCTCTTCGTAACCATCCTTCTGCCCATAACAGGTTACATAATAGGGAGGATCGGCAGGAGCCTGAGGAAGGAGTCGAAAATAGGACAGGCACAGTTTGCCGGACTCCTTGCCATCATTGAAGAAACCATATCAGGCCTCAGGATCATCAAGGCTTTCACGGCCATTAACTTTTCATCGAAGAGGTTTGTTGATTTCAACAGGGATTATTCAAAAGTATTGCTGAAAATATACCGCACCAGGGACCTTTCCTCTCCCCTCAGCGAATTTATGTCGTCAGTGGTGATCATTCTCGTACTCTGGTTCGGCGGCAGGCTTGTGCTGAACAATGATGCCACCATCACTGCTGCGGTATTCATCACTTACATTGTGATCTTCTCCCAGATCATACCCCCTGCCAAGACCTTTGCAACCGGGTTTTACAGCATTCAGAAGGGGATCGCGTCCGCAGAAAGGGTTTTCTATATCCTCGATGCCGATGAGGTTATCGAAGAGAAAAAGGATCCTGTAAGAATAAAGAAATTCGATGAAGCCATTGAATACAAGAATGTTTCCTTCAAATATGCCAGGGAGTATGTGCTGAAAGACGTCAACGTCAGGATCGATAAAGGAAGGATCATTGCCCTTGTAGGGCCTTCCGGTGGCGGGAAGTCCACTTTCGTAGATCTGCTGCCCAGGTTCTATGATGTTTCACAAGGTGAACTCCTTGTGGATGGTGTAAATATCAGGGATTACAAGATCGACGACCTCAGGTCGCTGATGGGCATCGTTACCCAGGAGCCCATACTTTTCAATGATTCGGTAATGAACAACATTATCTTTGGAAAGGCAGGCGTAACAGAGGAACAGGTAAGGGAGGCCGCCAGGATAGCCAACGCCGATGAATTCATAGACAGCATGGATGAAGGCTACCAAACATATATCGGCGACCGCGGCTCAAGACTTTCAGGAGGACAGAGGCAGCGGCTCAGCATAGCCCGCGCAGTGCTCAGGAACCCCCCCATACTCATCCTCGACGAAGCCACTTCCTCACTCGATTCAGAATCGGAAAAGCTCGTTCAGGATGCCCTGGCCAGGGTCATGGAAAACCGCACATCCATTGTAATAGCCCACCGACTTTCGACCATCAGGCATGCCGATGAAATTCTAGTCCTGAACAAAGGACTTGTAGTTGAGCGGGGTGACCACTCTTCACTGCTGAATATGAATGGTGTTTATAAAAAGTTATACGAACTGCAATCGTTCTCTTCATAAACACGGCTGTCACCCTGATATTTTCATTATTTTTGCGCTAAAATTTTCTGAATGGACCTTACTAAGATCGTATCAATTTCAGGCAGGCCGGGGTTGTTTAAACTCCTGACCGAGATGAACAACGGGTTTATCGTCGAATCGCTGCAGGAAGGCAAGCGTTTCCCCGTTTTTGGAAATGCACGGGTGAGCTCGCTCGAAGAGATAAGCATTTATTCCACCGGCGAGGAGGATATCGGCATCAGGGAGGTGCTCAAGGCAATTGATGAAAAAGTTGAAAAGGGTGAAAAGACCGACCCCAAGGCCAATCCGGAAGAACTGCAATCCTTCTTTGCTGAAGCTGTCCCGGAATATGATGCCGAAAGGGTCTATTTATCGGACATAAAGAAGATCCTTTCCTGGTACCTGTTACTTAAAGAGAACGACCTGCTCTCCTTCGAAGAAGAAGAAAAAGAAGTGAAAGAAGAAAAGGGAGAAAAAGAAGAGGAAAAGCCGGGGGAAGAGAAAAAGGATGAGAAGAAAGATCCTGGTGAGTAGTTTAATACAATAAATCACCAGGTTACCAACAACAATGAAAAGAATAGAAGATTTTACCGTCAGGGGCCACAAGTGGCTCAATTACAACAACTTCTTATTATACCTTCAGGCTCCTGAAGAGCTTCCGCCAATAGCACCCGGTAATTTTGCCGAGATAGAAATAAAGAATTCTCCCCGTGTGTTTGTCAGAAGGCCTTTTTCGATCTATGATGTGATCGAGGAAAACAACTCCCTTGCTTTCTATGTAAAGATCATAGGGGAAGGCACCCATTTGCTGGGCCGGTTGCGTACAGGGGAGAAGATCAATCTCATCTATCCCCTTGGGAACAGGTTTTCACTTCCCGGATCGGGCGAAGTGCTCATCGTGGCCGGAGGCTCCGGGATTGCGCCTTTCCTTATGCTGGGCCGTGAGCTCAGGCAGCGTGATGCAAAGGTCACTTTCCTTATCGGGGGCAGGGATGCTGAATCGATAGTACTTACCGAGCAGCTTGTACCCTACGGTGAAGTGCTGGTGACCACCGAAGACGGATCAATAGGAGAACAGGGAGTGGTGACCGATCATTCGGTCTTTAAAAAAGACGTTCTTCCCTATTCAATGATCTATACCTGCGGGCCCGACCCGATGATGAAAGCTGTTGCCCGTATAGCACAGGAAAAAAATATTCCCTGTGAAGCATCCCTTGAAAACACTATGGGATGCGGCTTCGGCGCCTGCCTCTGCTGCACGGTGGCCACAGTGAACGGAAATGTGAATGTTTGCACCGAAGGACCGGTGTTTAATGTAAACGATCTGAAATGGTGAACCTGGCAGTGCAAATAGATAAAATGGATTTCAAAAACCCGGTAACCACCGCATCGGGTACTTTCGCCTTTGGCGAAGAATTTGAGGAGTTCATCGACCTGAACAGGCTGGGGGGCATCTTTGTGAAAGGCCTCACCAGGGAGCCCCGCCAGGGGAACGACTACCCGAGGATGGCCGAGACCGCCTCAGGCATGCTCAACTCAGTCGGACTCCAGAACAAGGGTGTGGATTTCTTCATATCCGATATCTTCCCGGGGATCAAAAAAATTGACACGCAGATCATCCCCAACGTCAATGGCTCGGTGGTTGAAGATTACATCATAGTTACCGAGAAGCTTAACGAAGTAAAAGAGATCAAAGGGATCGAGCTAAACATCTCCTGCCCCAACGTAAAGGAGGGGGGGATGGCTTTCGGTATCAACCCCAGGTCGGCCAGGGAGGTAACCAGGGCAGTGAGGGATGTTTACGACGGAACACTCATAGTCAAGCTCTCGCCCAATGTGACCGACATAGCCGAAATGGCCAGGATAGTGGTGGATGCCGGCGCTGATTCGGTTTCTCTCGTCAACACCTTCCTGGGAATGGCCATCGATGCTGAAACGAAAACACCCATACTCTCAACAGTTACGGGCGGTTTGTCAGGGCCTGCCATTAAACCGCTGGCCCTCAGAATGGTCTGGGATGTCTATAAAGCTGTCGACGTGCCTGTGATCGGCATGGGGGGCATAATGAACGCCACCGACGCCATCGAATTCATACTGGCCGGCTCATCGGTTATTCAGGTTGGCACTGCCAATTTTATCGACCCCCAGGTTGCGGTCAAGGTAATCGACGGCATCAAAGACTACATGGACCGTCATTCCGTGTCGGACATCAAGGACCTCGTGGGAGCCCTGGAAAACTAAAAAACTGCCTTACCCTTTTACAAGCATGTTTACCTCATTGGCAATCCGCTGGTTGTATTCAAACGCCAGGGTCTGGTAATTGACCAGGTCGACGATCGTTCCAATAAGACAAAGCCCAGCGGTGAAGAAATAAAGAATACCCATACCTATCTGGTTCACAAGGAACCGCTGGATCCCGGCAAATCCGAGGAACCCGAGTAAAGTGGTAAGGAGGATCAACTGCGGGTCCCTCCTCCTGGTACGGTAAACATTGGCAAAGTTGATCATCTGCTCTTCCGTGTAGTCACTGGTGATATCCTTGATCATCGTGAGCTCACTACCCTGCAGTTCAGGGAGATACTTGAAAATTTCAGCCATAATTAAAGGATTTGTTTGCTTTAATTAAATAAAGATTATTCCTGAATACTTTGTATATCCTTTGAATGAAAAGGAAAACGGCGGGAATCCCCAGTGGGTGTAACCTGAAGGATTCGGCTATCATACCATGGAAAAAGAAAGTTATTGACCTTCCAAGACCGCACCCCGGACAGAAACCGATACCGAGGTTATGGAAGGGACACAATGTATAATGATGTCCTCCCGGATCACTGAAGCCAAGTATGAGCAGTGCAGCGATCCAGATGAATGCCTCACGGCTCTTCCAGCTAAAAATCAATAAGTTACTAAAAGACATCCCTTTTGGTTCTGTACGATCGACTAATTTAGGGAATATGTCTGCCCTTTTCAAGTATTGTGAAAAGATATATTAAATAACCGTTACCTCGCGCTCCAGTTCTATCCCGAATTTTTCGATCACCGACTGATGGATCTCTTTCGACAGATCCAGAACTTCCCTGCCTGTGGCATTGCCGGGATTAACCAGTACAAGAGGCTGATTCTCGTGGACCCCTGCATTACCGAATTTTTTACCCTTCCAGCCACACTGTTCAATAAGCCATGCCGCAGGCACCTTTACGTTTTTGTCATCAACCAGGTAGCCCGGCATACCGGGGTAAACATTGAGCAACCTTTCGTACCTCTTTCTCAGTATCGTGGGGTTCTTGAAAAAACTGCCCGCATTCCCTGCAACGGCCGGATCAGGCAACTTTCTACTGCGGATATTGATAATGGCCTGGCGCAGGTCGGCTATGCCAGGGGATTCAATTCCCATCTCTGCCAGTTCTTCGGTAACCCCCTTGTAGCTTATTATGGGTTTTGGCTTCTTATCAAGGATAAACGAAACCGAAAGAACTATGAACATGCCCCTGGCGCTGCCCTTGAAGATGCTTGTACGGTAACCGAACTTACAATCCTTGTTTGCGAAGGCAAGCACTTCACCGGTGAAAACATTGAGTGCATACAGCTCATGAAAGTAATCCTTCAGCTCAACTCCGTAAGCCCCGATATTCTGTATGGGGCTGCTTCCGACGTTACCCGGGATAAGCGAAAGGTTTTCAAGGCCTCCCCACCCTTTGCTGACACAGTAGGCCACAAATTCATCCCAGTTCTCACCGGCTTCGGCACTGACAAGCACTTTATCGTCGTCCTCATGCCCGATATCGATACCTCTTCCGCCTACCTTCAGTACCGTCCCGCTCACATCCGCTGTAAAAAGCACATTGCTGCCCTCTCCCAGGATCAGATAGTTGCCGCCGGACAGGTCATTCTCATTTACAAATTCAACAATCTCTCCGGAGTCCTGAAAAACAACAAGTCTTTCGGCAGAAACATCTATGCCGAAGCTGTTGTACTCTTTCAGGGAATGGTTATTATATACCTGCATATCTTTCCAAAGATAAGACAAAATAAATCTATCTTTAAACTGTTATTATACAGTGCCAACCGCACATTGATGCAGCACTCCGTTAATAGTTGATGATTTGAAAATTGCTACTGTTTCTGTTATCAATGACCTGAACACCGACCAGCGCGTCGACAAGATGTGCTCAACACTCACCTCGCTGGGCTTTGACGTGTTACTGGTAGGCAGGAAAAGGAACAACAGCCTTCCCCTGGAAAAAAGGGAATACAGGATGCACAGGATGAGGCTTCTTTTTGAAAAAGGGCCTCTTTTCTATGCCGAATATAATATCAGGCTTTTTCTTTTACTGCTTTTTAAGCGCACCGATATCCTGGTATCGAACGACCTGGATACATTACTTGCCAACTATCTGGCATCGCGGATCAGGGGTAAACCGCTTGTTTACGACACTCACGAATATTTCACCGAAACCCCGGAGGTGATCAACCGACCGTTTGTAAGGAATACCTGGAAAAGGATAGAAAAGTGGATCTTCCCCAGGCTGAAACATGTTTTTACTGTCAATGAAAGTCTTGCAGCTATCTTCAGTAAAAAATATGGTGTTGAGGTAAAGGCGGTAAGGAACGTACCCAGGAAAAGAAAACATACATCCGTAAGATCAAGGAAAGAATTGGGCCTGCCGGCCGATAAGCCGGTCATCCTGCTCCAGGGCGCCGGAATCAATATCCACCGTGGTGCCGAAGAGCTTGTGAAGGCCATGCAATACCTCGACAATGTGCTCCTGCTGATCGTAGGGGGAGGTGATGTAATGCCTGAATTGCATGCAATGGCTGATGAACTCAAGCTGAACGACAGGGTCCGGTTCATTTCGAAGCAACCATATGAAAAACTGATCGAATACACAGCCAATGCCGACCTCGGGCTTACCCTCGACAAGGACACAAACCCGAACTACCGGTATAGCCTTCCGAACAAGCTGTTTGACTATATCCATGCCGGGGTGCCTGTACTGGCCTCGCCCATGGTGGAGATCAAAAAGATCATTGATGAATATGAAGTGGGAACAACCATCAATACCTATGACCCCGGTAAGATTGCAGAAAAAATAAAGACAGTGCTCTCCGAGAAAGAGACACTCAGATATTGGAAAGAAAACTGTACATTTGCTTCCAACCAATTATGCTGGGAGAACGAAAAAAAGATCGTGGAAGATGTCTACCGGGAATATGTCTGAAAAACATTTGCATATCATATCCTTCGACATCCCTTATCCCCCCAACTACGGTGGAGTGATAGATGTTTTTTACAAGATCAGGACGCTCCATGAACTGGGCGTAAAGATCCATCTTCACTGTACTGAATATCCCGGCCGCGACAAGGCCCCCGAACTCGAAAAATATTGTACCGAAGTAAATTATTACCAGCGGCGGACCGGTTTGCTTTATGCACTTAGTCCTAAGCCCTACATTGTTGAAAGCAGGAAATCGGAGGAGATGATAAACAGGCTGCTGCGCGACAACCACCCTGTCCTTTTCGAGGGGCTGCATTCATGCTACTATATTGATGACCCCAGGCTTAAGGGCCGGTTTAAGATCTACCGGGAAAGCAATATTGAACACAGGTATTATTTCAATCTGTTCAAAGTAGACAAAAAGTTCAAAAGCAAATTCTACTTTCTCCTTGCAAGCCTCAAGCTTCGTCTTTACCAGAAAGTGCTGAAGCATGCAGATATAATGATGGCCGTTTCAAAAAAAGATACCGAATACCTGAAACGGCATTTCAGGAAGAACAAGGTGGTACACCTCCCCAGTTTCCATGCCAACAACAACCTGAGCATCCTTCCAGGAAAAGGCGATTATGCCCTTTATCACGGAAATATCGAAGTACCGGAGAACGAATATGCGGCAAAGTTCCTCGTCACCGAGGTCTTCAACGGCAGCAACATGAAACTGTTGATCGCAGGTATGAACCCGCCTGAATCGACCAGGAACCTGGCCAGGCAGTACCCCAATGTGGAACTTATACCCAACCCCGACGACGACAGCATGTTTGAGCTGATCAGGGAGGCACAGGTGAACATACTGGTTACTTTCCAGGCTACAGGACTAAAGCTCAAACTGTTGAACACACTCTACAACGGCCGTTTCTGCCTGGTTAACGAAGAAATGATAAAAGGGACCGCGGTAAAGGAACTATGTGAGATCGGTAACACGGCAGCGGAATTACGTGAAAAACTCGATCTATTGTTCAACAGGGAGCTTACCGAAGAGGAGAAAAAACACAGGATTGAGGTACTGCGGGATAACTATGATAACATCTCAAACGGTGAGCGACTGATCAAGCTTATCTTCTAACTGGAACATTTTACCTTCTTCACATTTCAGGGTCCTGGCAGGGAAATTCCTGAACAGGGAATAGTTGTGAGTAGCCATGAGTACCGCACGGCCGGCCGACCTGATATTAAACAACAGTTTCATTATGCCTGCCGAGGTTTCGGGATCAAGATTCCCGGTAGGCTCATCGGCAAGGATTATTTCCGGGTCGTTCAGCAACGCCCTGGCGATCCCAACCCTCTGCTGCTCTCCGCCTGAAAGCTGGTGGGGCATCTTGAAACCCTTGGTCCCCAACCCCACCTTTTCGAGGACATCGCCGATCCGTTCCTCCATCTTTTGCTTGTTCTTCCAGCCGGTAGCCTTCAGAACGAAAAGCAGGTTCTGGTTCACCGACCTGTCGGTGAGCAACTGGAAATCCTGGAAAACTATGCCCAGCTTCCTTCTCAGCATGGGGATTTCCCTGTTCCTTATAGTTGTGAGGTTGAAGTTTGAAACCAGGGCAGTACCTGTTTTCACAGGTAATTCAGCATATATGGTCTTCAGCAGCGAGCTTTTGCCGCTGCCCGTTTTACCGATCAGGTAAACAAATTCTCCCTTGTTTACCTTCAGGCTCACATCAGTGAGTATCAGGTTCTCCTTCTGGAAAACATTGACATTGTCAAAATTTATGATCGTATCCAGTTCCATCGCTTCAAAGATATGAAAATAGGAACAGTGCCCGGTAAAACAAATAAAGGGCGATGAATTCTGTGTCCAGTCCTAAACGAGCCCGGCAAAGCCCATGAACGCGAGGGCCAGTATGCCTGCTGCAACCAGTGCTATCGGCACGCCACGCATACCTTTGGGGACATCCATCAGATCGAGGTGTTCACGCAGCCCGGCAAAGAGAACCATGGCCAGGCCAAAACCTATTGCGTTTGCAATTGCAAACACCACACCTTCTAGAAGGTTGAACTCCTTCGACATTGTAAGCAGCGCCACACCCATAACAGCACAGTTGGTAGTGATGAGGGGCAGGAAGATACCCAGTGCCTGGTAGAGGGGCGGGCTGATCTTTTTAAGGATGATCTCCACCATCTGGACCAGTGATGCAATGACCAGGATAAAGCTGATGGTCTGCAGGAAGGTGATCCCAAAGGGTACCAGCACATAGTGATAGATCACCCAGGTAACGATGGTGGCCAGGGTCATCACGAACAACACGGCGCCGCTCATACCCACCGATGTGGAAACCTTGCCCGAAACCCCAAGGAAAGGGCAGATACCCAGGAACTGGGCCAGCACTATGTTGGAAACGAATATTGCAGAGATTATGATCACTAAATATTCCATGGCTTATATCTTATGAGGTTTTGGTTACTCTGTTGATGAATGCTATGAGATATCCGAGCACAATGAATGCGCCGGGTGACAGTATGAATACCAGTATGGCATCGCCCGGAACGAACTTCATGCCCATCCAGGCTCCTGCGCCAAGTATCTCCCTGATAGATCCGAGCAGGAAGAGGGCAAATGTAAATCCCAGGCCCATGCCCAGCCCGTCGATAACCGCCGACAGCAGGCTCTGTTTTGACGCAAAACCTTCGGCCCTGCCTAAAACAAGACAGTTAACCACGATCAGGGGGATGAAAATACCCAGTGCCTCGAAAAGAGAAGGTGCATACGCCTGCATCACCAGCTCGACTATCGTAACGAAAGAAGCAATAATGACTATAAAAGCGGGTATTCTGACCTTATTGGGTATCAGGTTCTTAATAATACCAACAACCGTGTTTGAACCGAGGAGCACAAAAGTTGTTGCCAGTCCCATCCCCAGGCCGTTAAAGGCCGAAGAGGTAACCGCGAGTGTAGGACAAAGCCCCAGCAGCAGAACAAATACCGGGTTTTCCTTGATAAATCCTTTGTTGAAGTTCTTCCATTGGTTCATTACTTGTCTCCTCCTTCCTTTTGGTATGTTTCATAGGCCCTTGCCAGTGCATCGCAGAAAGCCCGTGAAGTGATGGTGGCGGCAGTAATCGCATCCACGTCTCCACCATCTTTTTTGACCATCAGTCCAAAATCCTCAGGGTTTTTGTCCTTGAACTGGTTCTTGAATGACGGGTCGCTCATCTTCGTGCCAAGCCCTGGGGTTTCTTTGTGCTGTGTAACTACAGTGTTACTGATGGACCCGTCGGGTAACAAGCCCACCATTACCTGTATCTGTGTGGGGTCGTACCCCTCATTCGAATAAGTTGAGATTGCCGTTCCGACCAGCTCATCATTTTTATAGCCCCTGAAAAAGGTCAATGAATCCGTTCCGCCCTGCGGCATCACCCTGAAGCTTTCCAGCCTGTCGAAATCAGGGATGACCGTTTTGATGGCGGCTTCCTGCTTTGCCTTTTTCGCCAGTGCTATCGGCTCTTTGGTAAGCTCATAGATACCTCCCAGTGCCAGGGAAGCAATGGCAGTGATGATGAAGAGCGTCAGCACCATGTTGAGAAATGTCGATTCCTTGTTAGCCATAAGTATTTCTCTATAAACCGTTATTCAATTATGCCTTTACTTTTACACCAAACCTTTTGGGCTTGAAGCCCCTGTTTATCAGGGGAACGAATGCATTCATTATCAGTATTGCGAATGAAACCCCTTCGGGATATCCGCCCCAAAGCCGTATCACCATGGTGAGTATACCGCAGCCGGCCCCGAACACCAGCCATCCTTTCGGCGTTACGGGTGAGGAAGTCATGTCAGTTGCCATATAGAAGATTCCGAGGATCATACCACCGGTCACGAGGTGAAACAGTGGATCCAGGTATTGTGTGGGGTCTATCAGCCAGAAAATCCCTGCAAAAATGACGACCGAGCCGAGGTAAGCTGTCGGCGTATGCCAGGTAATGACCCTTCTGAAAAGCATATAGGCCGCCCCAAGCAGCAGTGCGGCAGTTGAGACCTCACCCAGCGAGCCGGGCTGGAACCCCAAAAGCTCCTGTGCATAGGTGGGCATCTCTGCCATTATCTCTGAAACAGTCTTCCCGGCCCTTAACCCCTCTTTCACTATTCCAAGGGTGGTGGGTCCGGTTACCGCATCGGTGAATGGTGTAGCACCGAAAAGCGGTTTGGGTATCGGCCAGGTGGTCATTTGTACGGGAAAGGATATCAGCAGGAACACGCGACCCACCAATGCCGGGTTGAAGGGGTTCTTCCCCAGTCCGCCGAACGACATCTTCCCGATAGCAATTGAAACGAAGGCGCCGATGATAATGATCCAGACAGGTAAGCTGCTGGGTACGTTGAATGCCAGCAGTATGCCTGTTACCAGTGCAGAGCCGTCGTCGATGGTCACCGGGCCCTTAATGAGATACTTCTGGATGGCCCATTCGAAAAAATAACAGGCCAGGACTGAAACCACCACAACCTTCAGCGCTCCGAGACCGAAGAAATAAATCGACACCAGCAATGCGGGCACCATGGCAATCACCACATCGTACATGATCCTTTTTACCGAAGAGTCGGCATGGACGTGCGGGGAACCCGATATTGTTAATATGCTCATAGTTTAGTTTTTTCCTCGTTTTCTGATGATTTGACCTACGGTACTTTTTCCAAGTCTGACGTAATCCAGCAGGGGCCTTCCCGAAGGACAGGTATACTGACAGGAACCACACTCTATGCAGTCCATCACCATCTCATTCTCTGCCTTTTCCCAGTCTCCCTTCTCGGAAACCTGGGCGAGGTATATGGGCTCCAGGCCCATCGGGCATGCCAGAATACATCTGCCGCAACGGATGCAAGGCTTCAGGTCGACACGTTTCGCCTGTTCATTCCTGAAAAGCAGGATACCTGAAGTTCCCTTCACCACGGGTACATCGGCACTGCTAAGGGCTTTACCCATCATCGGTCCGCCGCTTACGATCTTTCCCGTGTTCTCCAGGTCGGCTTCAGCATTTTCAAGCAGCTCTCTTATCGGGGTGCCGATGCGCACCAGGAAGTTAGAGGGTTTTTTCACCGGGTCGCCGGTAACCGTAACCACTCTTTCAACAAGTGGTTTGTTCTTTTGCACTGCTTCGTACACTGCAAAAGCCGTCCCGACATTATGCACTACGCAACCTACCTCTATGGGCAACTTCCCGGAGGGCACCTCACGGTTCACCACAGCTTTGATAAGTTGTTTTTCCCCTCCCTGCGGGTATTTTACCTTGAGCGGCTGAACGCTGATGCCGTCGAACCCTTCTGCGAGCTCTTTCATGTGACTGATGGCATCGGGCTTGTTGTTTTCAATACCCACAACGGCTTTGCTCACACCCAGGGCCTTCATCAAAATCTTTGTCCCGGTAAGCATCTCCTTGCCCTTCTCCAGCATAAGCCTGTGGTCGGCCGTCAGGTAAGGTTCACATTCAACCCCGTTTATCAGGAGGTATTCTGCTGTTTTTCCCTTAGGTACCATGAGTTTTACATGAGAAGGGAAGGTTGCGCCACCCATTCCTACAATACCCATTTCATGGACCTTGTCGATGATCTCTTTCTGGCCCATAGTGACCTCAGGCCTCAGGTCATCGGACCTGTCAACTGAATCGACCCATTCATCACCTTCAACATTGATGATTATCGACATCCTTTTGTACCCGGTAGTGTCGATGCTCTGGTCGATCTTAAAAACTTTCCCCGAGACCGATGAGTGAACGTTAGATGAAATAAAGGCTTCACCTTTGGCTAAAAGCTGTCCGGCCTTCACTTCATCACCTTTCTTCACCTGCGGAACTGAAGGAGCTCCCAGGTTCTGGTTAATGGGGATTATTACCTGCTTTGGCAGCGGGAAACCCTCTATGGGGCTGTCCTGTGCGTATTTCTTTTCCGGCGGGTGAACACCTCCAAGCTTAAATGTTTTCAGCATGACCATTTCCGGTTTTCATTTAAAACTAATTACCCTCTTTGCTTTCTTTTTCCTCGCCTCCGGCATCTTTTTTAGCTGCCGGTGCAGCATTTTCATCCTTCCCTGCCTTTTCTTTGTGGGTTTCTTTTTTCTCAGGCTTTGGCTTGCGGGGAGGGAAATTGAGCTCGTGAATAGCCCCGGTGGGGCAAACAGGGGGGCACTTCCTGCACAGCTTACATTTTTCAGGGTCTATGTAAGCGAGGTTATTTTCAAGAGTGATCGCATCGAAGGGGCAAACCTTTACGCATTTACCGCAACCTATGCAGGCAACCGAACAATTCTTTTTCGCAGGACCGCCTTTTTCTTCATTGATGCAGCATACGTATATCCTTCTTTCCTTTTTGCCCTTCGGGCGAAGTTCGATTATGTCCCTCGGACAAGCATCCACACAGGCTCCGCAGGCTACGCATTTATTATTCACCTCCGGGAGGCCCGTTTCGGGGTTCATGTGGATGGCGTCAAAGTCGCACGATTCAACACAATCGCCCAAACCCAGGCATCCGTAAGGACATCCGCTTTCACCTGCCGAGAGCGCGTGCGCAAAGGCACAGGTTGCAGGCCCGTCGTATTCAACCTTATGGGGCGCATTGGCAAGCGAGCCATTACATCTCACAACGGCTATGAGAGGTTCTTTTTCCTCTACCTCGAGGCCAAGTATGGACGCCACCCGGCTCATGGTCTCATTGCCCCCCACAGGGCAATTAAAACCCTCAATGCTTTCATTCTCTTTGGCACTGTTCACCAGGGCTTCAGCAAAATTCCGGCACCCTGCATAACCGCAGCCACCGCAATTGGCAGCAGGAAGAGCCTCTTCCACTACATCTATGCGCGGATCCTCAATTACCTTGAAACGCTGTGCCACAAAGAACAGGACCACCGCAGCAAGAATCCCTATAGCACTCAGCGACACTACAGCATATAAAACAATTTCGCTCACTTGTGATTGATTTTATTGGTTCCGGTGATCTAATATCCCTTAAATCACTCAACTGGAGCAAAATTATAAACAATTGTTAAATTAATAACAATTAAAAGCCAAATTCAGAAGGTTTCTAATTAACTGAAAAAAAGATGGTTAAACCAGTCTATGTGATTAGCTGATAAAGTAAAATCCCGAAAGCTATTTGTTATCAATGCTTTCGGGATTTACTTAGAAGTCTTCTAAATTGCCCGAATTAAACGGGTTCAGGGTATAGAATTGTTGTTACTGAAGGAGGATCTTCTCGGTTTCGTTATGATTTCCTGAAATTACTTTAAGGAAATAGGTGCCCCTATCAAAATAGCTCATATTGAACTGGCGCTGAAAAGAGCCATCGATATTGCCAAGGTTCTGGGTAAAGATAACCTGTCCGTTCGAACTCGAGAGGTAGACTGAAATGTCTGCCCTATCTGCATTCTCAATTCTCAGTGTGAACTTATCGGTCACAGGGTTCGGCACAACTTCTATTTCGAAAGAGCCTCCCGCTACTTCATCCACAAAGGTGCACTGGTCGATGTTGAGTGTCATCCTGTCCATGTCCTCATAATCACACAGGAGGGTATCTACGGCGTGCAGCCAGAGGGATACCGATCCGTTGGAAATGTCTTCCTCTCCGGGAATGTATTCGGCATTCAGCAGGGTATTGTCAACAAAGGTACCGTCACCGTCAGTCGACCAGAAAACAGAATCATAGTTCATGGCGCTGCCATTGAGCATAACCGATTCGCCGGCGCAGATAAGGGTATCGTTGCCCGCATTTGCTTCAGCTACTTTTGAGAAGGTAAGGTGAAGTGAATCCACCACGTCAGTTCCCTGGAGGTAGCCGTAAGCAGTCAGCCAGAGATCAACCTCACCATTCTCAACATCTTCCTGACCCCGCAGGTAAACAGCATCGAGTTCTGTTGGATCTACAAAGAAGCCGTCGCCACTCGTTTCCCACAATACCGATTGCTGATACGAGGCAGTGCCATTGGTCTCGAAGGGTTCGATCTCACACACGGTTGTGTCAGGACCGGCATTTACTGACGGTGGTAATATCGGGCCAAAGTCAAACGAGGCTATCCTTGTCTTCCATCCGCTGGCACGGTACTCTGTTGTAAACCAGAAGGTGCTGTCGTCGACCGGGTCGACCGACATGGCTGAATAATCACCCCAACGCTCAACTCCTGATTGAGAAAAGGTGCCTGCAATGATCATTGTTTCATTGATGGTCATTTCGCCGGGGGGATCAGTTGAACGCCTTCCGGTAT
The DNA here is from genome assembly GCA_964567785.1 of uncultured Bacteroidales bacterium. Lineage (GTDB taxonomy): Bacteria > Bacteroidota > Bacteroidia > Bacteroidales > JAGOPY01 > CAZMOK01. Next base: position 65,815 of record CAZMOK010000008.1, read on the forward strand.
AGAAGATGGAAGGGAATGTTGAGGTACTTGAAATATTATACCCGAGTGCAATGTCGCCGTTCCCGTTCATGGAAATACTGGCCATCCACCTGTTTTCGTTGTCGGGAGAGTATGTGCCCTGCTGGTGTATGTACCAGTCGTCGGTATCCCTTCGCACCTCGTACCAGCGTATGCCCGCCCTGCCGCCGGCATTCACAGTGTGGTTGGTAAGCAGCACCTCATGAGTGCCGAAGTTCCTGTATTGGAGACGGTACATCAGCATGAACTGCAATGCATCAAGCTGGGTGCTTGTCCCCGGCTGGGGAACCCCGTTAATATTCGGATTAAAGGAGGCCGTATTCAATGATTCGGACAGTGTAAACGAAGAATTTGAAGGATCGCTCCAGTCAACATCGAACTCATAGATCTCCAGGTCCTGGTCGGAATAAGTATTGAGGTGTGCAAAAAAGCAGGGTGTGCCCGATGGCGGGGGTGTCCCGTCGAAATCGGCCGGAAGCATGCTGAATGTATCGCTGCCCTGGTCGTAGTAAACCATCCTTGCAGGAGCGCCAACCAGCATTGAATCTCTTTCCATGGCCGCAACCCCTACCCTGGTGTATCCGCCGAACATGTTGAAAGTAGCATAGTAGGCATCAGTCCATACGGAAAGCTTAGGGTAATCGTTAAAGGCAGGCATCTGGAAAGCATACCTGTGGTACGATCCCAGGGGGTCGGATGTCTGCGAGACAGCCATTAATTGCCAGTAGGTTCCGTTGGAAGTGTTGACAGCGAACTGTGAGGCCATCCACCTGTCGGCCACCTCATCGTAGAGCACTATCGGGTCACCGTCGTTAGTGCCTGTCCAGGGACCAATGAATCCGTTCCAGAGAGTGCTGTTATCGACCGGGCCGTATAGCAACGTCCCCTCTTTGTCCCAGATGGCAAACGAGAGGTTGATCATCTGGAAATAATGGTCAGGGCCAACATCACCGTCGGTATCGGGCGGTATCACGCCATTCACGTTGCCAACACCGTCGATGTTGATGACCGGTCCCTGCACACCCCGTGAAGGGGCGTAATTTTTCTGAAGAACCGGGTCTTCAAATCCTGCCGGTATATCGGCCGTTTGATTCTTGTACTCCTCTTCCATCGATTTGTTCTGTATGATATTGTCTTTCCAGCTCCTGTCGCGCTCACCGGGAAGGATCACATCCATATCCCTGAGCGGAGGGGTTACATCGTGATAGTAAGATTCGACTACAAGAGGTTCTTTTTCGTAGAGTCCCTGGCCGTTTGTGGTGTTGCCGATCAAAGCCACCACGGCCAGGCTGATGAGAAATGAATAGAATTTCATTATGATTGCTTATTTTACTATTAGTCGGAAATAATTAACAGAACTTACAGGTATAATGTTTATTTCAGGGTATATTTTCCAGGATGATCAATCCTCAATATAAAAGGAGAATTGCTTGCTCAGGCGATCTTTCAGCCTGTAAAGGAGGTAGTAATAAGGTACGAGCACTCCGATCGAAACCAGTGCGGCCAGCCCCTCTTTTCCTGTGAGGGTGATGATGGTCACCAGTGCAATCATCACTACCAGGAAGGGCATCAAATAACCCAGGAACACCGCTTTAGTTCCAAGCGATCTTTTCATGGTAATGGTAACCTGGTCGCCTTTCTTGTAATTCCCTGCATGGACTTCCGGGATATCAACAACTTTCTCCTCCATATCTGCCACACCGCAAGCGCTTTTGGCGTGGCATGTCCTGCAGGCCGACTGGGATAGTATCCTAACGTGGACCGTTCCGTCTGACACAGAGTCGACCACTCCCGGATGGGTTATGTCAGTTTTTTCAGACATAGGTTACCTGTTTTTGCCAGGTTGCAAAGATAAAGGAAATGAACCAATAAAAAATGCACTTAAAGGGTCAGGGCCAGATCCGCAGGGTTTCGTTTTCACCCACTTCAAACTGCGCCCCATCCTCAATATGGAGATTTTTACAGTTCCTTTCGTTTCCGGAATTGGTAACCGGGAACCTGCCGCCGGCAGGTGAATCGGAGATAACCACGGCTGTCGAAGTACCCGGGACTGTCCCCGAGTACCAGTTAGAAGGGTCAGACCAGTCGGTTGTATTTCCAAGCCAGTAATCGGCAACATGCAGGTCGAAAGCAGTTGTTAAAATGTTATAGCCTGATATTCTGAGGTTGGCGCCACCTATCTGCAGGTCTGACGTCATAGATACCACAGCCCTTCCCGTTGAATCAGTCTGTGCCGCACCAAAAAGGGAATCGCCCTGCATAACGGAACACATGAAATTCCTGAGGGGGCTGCCGTTTTTGGTAAGCAGGACTTCCAGTGAATCAGCGCCTGCCGGGATGATCTGCCTGTATTCCGCTTCAAAAGACTGCGGCTGCCACGTCCACATGGCCATCAGGGGATCGCCCAGTATATTCAGGTCGTAAAAATTCCACCGGAAGGCGCCCGGCTCGTATTCATCGGGAAGGTCGACCCAGGGGGCTGTCATGATCTTCGATTCCCTGAGCGCCGAACCAAGCCGGAAAAGAGAATCGTTGTATACCGCATCCAGGAACTCACGGTGAAGGTGCTCGGCCGGACCTTCGGAAGTACCTTCCACAAACCAGCCAAACCTTGAGTTGCCAATGAAGGCAGAGGCGAAATTGTCGATATTGACCATCCTTTCGCCAATGCAATCGCTGGCATCGAAACCTCCGCACATACAGCCGTGCGTATATACCACCGGCCAGTTATGATCGATACCGTTTGCCTGGGAGAAATTTGAATTGGTTATATCGTTATTTTTTAATTTCATAACTGAGAAATAACCCGCATGCCCGCAGTGATGTATTGCTGAGATGCCCTGATTTATCTTATTGATCAATTGTGCTTTTGTCCAGTCACCAGTTGTTGTGTCCCTTTCATAAAGTGTATCAAAGTCATGAATGGTTGGTATTCCAAGTGTAGCATACCCGTTTACATCCTGGTAGCCCACCAGCAATTCCATGTAATCGGCACCCCATGTCTGGGGTGGGTTGTATAAATCCTCCCCGGCAAGGAGGGGCTTTTCCAGGTCGCTCACCACAGGGGCCGACTGGTACCTCATGGTCTTGTTAAGCAGGTTGTTCAGTTCAGTGGTGTCTCCGAAGGGAAACCGCCCCACTGAGAGTTCAGGATACAGGTCGTCCTCACCCGGCTCGGCCCAGCGGTTGTCGCCGTCGTCGTTCCAGTTGCCGTCCAGGGCTGCATAATAAAGGTCGGCAGGGATATTATAGTCAGGTGAATAATAGCTTCCCCCAGGTCTCTGAACAATGCAATAGAAACCCCTGGACGGAACGTGATTGGTATCGCCTCCCAGCAAAAGAAAGCCAATCCCTTCCGACTGGTATTGCGAGGTTATGAAGTCACGGATCCTTTCCTGCCCATCCTGGCCGGTCGCCACCGAATCGATATGCTCAGTGGAATAAACCTTTACTATAAATCCACGGTATTTGTAGAATTCTACCAGGGTATCGAATCCGGGTACAAATTCTTCCGGCGTGATAATGAGCATATCGTAGCCGGTCGAGCGGTTTCCTGTTAGCGGATAACTTGCCATCTTTTCCCTGTTGCTGACGGATTTCAAAACTCCGGACCTGCTGAAAGATACGATGTCAAGGTTTTCCAAAGCCTTTGCAGCCCTGTTTGATGGCGAAGCACTGATCCTGATCTCAACTGCAGTATACACAGAAACGGTTAGGTCTTCATCATCATAAACAACAGGGGTGAATACAGATGAAGCCAAAGAAACACCATTCAGGAAATTCGTTTCGGGCGGGATTATTTCTGAAGGCAACTTTTTTGTCTGATAATTACGTTCTTTCTTTCCTGCAAGAGCGCCTGACACAGTTCTTACCTGCGGCCGCGGGGCTGGTTTCCTGCCCGTGGACACAACCACCGGCCCCACCCCTTTGAAATCTATGTCAGATGCTTCATAGCCCGGCGGCAATACGGCATTCACTGGCAGGTACGGCAGTGAGGGGCCTCCCTGGAGTCCGAGTTGCTTTGCCCCTTCTATGTCAATAAAAATAAAATCATCATTGACCATCCTGATGTCAGGTTCGGGGATGTCCATCAGGATGGTTAAAGTCTTTTCCTGTGCACCCAACGATATAGAGAGCAGGAATGCTATGAGCAACGGCAGTGTTTTTTTCAAGTCAGTGATCTTTAATTGCTACTCTCTTTTATCGCAGAAAGGGGAAGAGGTTATATTGAGCAATAGAGACGACGTCTCATTTTTTACTAAATTTTTTTTGACCACTCTTTGGCACTTCAAAATTGCATTCAACACATAACACTGAAGACTAGAAAGTTATCTTTTGAATCAAAATTTGTGCCGGATATATTCGGGATTAAATTGTAATGGATGAGATAGAGGGACGACGTCTGAAAAAATGAGACGTCGTCCCTGATTATCTAATTATTTACAGTACAACCCCCACCGTTATCAATCTCCATGCTGCCGCCGGAATCAACATCCAGCGTACCTCCTATGGTAGAGTTGAAGGCCCCGTGCTGGAAATTAGCTGATGAGCCAATGGTAAAAATACCATCCACATCAAAGAAGTTTTTGGTAAAACCTGTATTGGTCGTAAACACATCACCTGCCGGAATGGACAGGTTGTTCAGGATCTGAAGTCCGGTTTGACCGTCATCAGGGTTTAAATAAACCGTAGTACCCGGGGCATTGATCACAAGGTTATGAAGTTTCATGATGCCGGATGCGCCAAATACTGATGCATAACAATATATTGTACTTGCCGCGGAGCCTGTGAGCGTGACCGTCCCATCGGTTATTGTACCCCAGTTTGAATGGTTCATGCGGAAGGTTTCGCCCACATTCAGGCTGAACGGGCCATCCATAATCCCTGTAACATCAAATGCCGACCAGACCACACTTTCTGAAGCATTTATGGTTCCTCCCGATAAGGTAATGTTACCCTTTGAGAAGGGAGAACTTGAATTTCGATACCAGTTGGTGAAACCGAAATTGCCACCGTTTATGGTCGTCGAAGAACCTATTTCAGAATAATAGTTCCCGGTAACCGATACGCTGCCGTCGTTCAGGGTGAAGCTCCCCCCGAGGCCGTGGCCGTTGTAGAAGTCGCCGTTCACGGTCAGGTTTGTGCCGGCGCCCAGGGTAACCTCGCCAGCATCCTTGATATCCAGATCGTTGCAGGCTGAGATCTCATCCAGCGAGGGGTCATAGTCCATTCTGCCCACCACAACATCCACGGTCCCGGTGGGCACGTTGCCGTCGTCCCAGTTGGA
>CAZMOK010000009.1:0-69247 GCA_964567785.1 uncultured Bacteroidales bacterium
AAAATGACAGAATATGTAATTGAGGAAAAAACAGCAAACCACGAGATCATCTCCGCTCTGGTATTCGGAGCGGGGATGGTTATCCTTATCCTTGCACAGAAAGCCGGCATCGCAGTGATGATGTCGGGATTACTGCTATTGGCAGTGATTTATTCATACAGGCTTTTCAGCACCCCGACAGGCAGAAAAGTCAACGGCAGGTTCTGGTTGATCCGCAGGGTCAACTATTCCATCCTTATCACAGTGATTGTTTTATTATCCCTGCTTATCGTTGATGCACCGGGTCGTATCTTTTACGGCCCGGTTGCCGGGGTGTTATTGATATTTCCCTGCATTCTGAATATGGCCACTCATCGCAGGTATTACTTCAGGATGAACTATGTATACTGCCAGATACGGATCTTTGTTTTTCTGGGACTCATCGCCTTGTTTTATTTTCTGCCGGACTGAAAAGTCGGATTGGGTTAGCAGGGAATCCATTTTATCACTTATTTAATTTGACACATCATTACGTTTATCAAACAGTTACCAGCGTTGATCAATCTTTCTCATACCTTTCCCGGTAAAGATGTATTTTTATTATGGATTAAGATTATTAACCCGGTCAATCTTATTACCATGAAAAAACAAATGATGATTATGTTCTCTCTTGCTTTCCTGGCAATAGCCTGTTTTTCGCAGCAAAGCATATTTCCGCCCGTTGATGTCCTTAGCCTCGACGGTACAGTTATAAAAGCTTCCGAAATAGAAACAGGAGAATATCCTGTAATTGTAATATTCTGGAACCCCGATGATCGTAAATGCTGCAATCATATTCAGGATATCCAGGATGTGTATAATGAAACATTTTCTGATTATGAACTGAAGGTCATAGGTATCTGCTGTAATACCAACGGCACTTTTCAGCATATCAGGCCAACTGTCATGGGCCGTGAATGGGATATGCAAGTATATGTAGATAAAACGGGTGATTTCAAAAACTCAATGGGCGTGTCAAATATTCCGTTCACTTTCCTTTTCAACCCCGATAAGCAGATAGTTTGCCGTTACAATGGATATTGTTCGGGCTCGGAAGACATTTTATGTGAAAAGCTAAAGGAGTGTCTTCAACCCATTGCCGATTAATATTTCGCTCCGTTGTTTTACGACGCATTATTTATTACTTTAGCACATGCCGGTCAGCAAACGGAGGAAAATGTACGTGAAAAATTCCGGACTTTTATCAGTAGTTGTACTTTTGGCAATTATTCTGTCATCCCTCGCATTAAGCTGTGGATGCAAAAAAGAAGACCCTGAGCCTGAAAACCAGTGGCCCGAGGGCTCCGTTCCCATGAATGATTTTCTGAAATGGTCACTTGCCTCCACGCCATCATCGTTTCCCGAATCATCTGTAGCAGGTAACCTTAACTATGGTAAGAACCGGGCAAAATTGTGCTGGTACAACATCGATCCAATTTTCTCAAAAGGGCATCCCGAGAAACCGCCCAATATTGCACTTGAAGAACTATCTAAACCTTATATAAGAGAAGTATTTGAGCATGAGATATTTCCCTTGATGGAAAATCCCAGTGGTCAACCAGTAGTGGTCAATACCTTGAATATTGATCTATACCCATCACTTCGTGGACCCTATAATTTTGATGCTTTCCCTTCCGCTGTATCAGCAGGCATGGACCCTAATGGTAACCTGGCTTCCCCCGGAACAAGATGGGGCGGGATTATGAGGACCATTCCAAAAACCGATTTCAATTTGAATTATGTTGATTTCTGGATGCTCGATCCGTTCATCGAAAATGAAAACCTCTCCGGTGATCTTTATATCCACCTGGGGAATTTCAATGAGGATATTTTAAGGGACAACCATGTATCCAATGAAGCATCCGTTGCACAGGAACCAGCTTATATGGACACAACCGTATGGTGCCTGGCAGGAAAATACAACAAGTGGAAAGACACTTTCAGCTCTGCCGCAGATCAGGACCTTGGCCTCGATGGCCTTGATAACCAGGGTGAAGTAAATCATTATAACAGCTTTCTGCAGGATGTTTTTGATTATTACGGTCAGGGTGTCCTTACAAAGATCCTGCACGACCCCTCGGCTGATGATTACCACTACTACAGAGGAACAGATTATGATAACTGGACGCCGGCCTCCCAGGTTAAAGTCAGGTACCAGCTGGTGAACGGTTTGCAGGGAAATTCCAAGCCCGATCACCTGAGTCCTGAGAATTACCAAGTATCGTTAACCCAGACCCCTGATACGGAAGATATCGACAATTCTGATGATCTTGGCTTCACGGAGTCTTTCAGGGAGTACCACATTCCTGTCAGTAGCGGGGATTTTGTGGAAGGTGAAAACTTTATTGTAACTGTAAGAGATGCTTCCGGTGTTCCTTTGCCCGATGGTTCGATGGGAGAGTTTAAATGGTATCATTTCAGGATTCCGGTGGATGATTTTACCGACACTTACGGAAACCCGCTTTCCTTTTCAAATTTTGACATGATCCGGGTTTATCTTACCGGTTTTTCTGAACCTGTGACCATCAGGCTGGCCTATTTTTATCTTTCTGAAGAATGAGAGACGACGTCTCATTTTTTACTAAATTTTTTTATGGACCCATCCTTGACTTTGGCCCAATAATTGTTAAGGTCGCGCTTCACTTCGGGGGCCAGGATTACCAGCCCGATCATATTGGGGAACGCCATGCAAAGCACCATCATATCTGAGAAATCTATCACTGCCCTGAGCGATGAGGAAGCCCCTACTACTATGCATGCCAGGAAAAAAAGCCTGAAAATTGTGTCACTGACCTTCCTGGTTCCGAAGAGCTTCTGGCTCCAGCCACCGAAAAGATAATCAAACCCCTTTTGTCCGTAGTACGACCAGGAGATCATCGTGGAAAAGGCAAAAAGTGTGACCGCAAGCAGAAGCAGGTAAGGGAACCAGGGGAAAACAGTGCCGAAAGCTGCTGAGGTAAGGTGAACCCCTTCAAGGTTGGTGGTATTGTAAAAGCCTGTAAAAATGATGACCAGGGCAGTCATGGTGCAAACGATCACGGTATCCACAAATGGCTCGAGAAGGGCCACTATGCCCTCGCTTACCGGTTCGCTTGTCTTTGCCGCAGCGTGTGCTATCGATGCGGAACCCACACCTGCTTCGTTTGAGAAAGCACCCCTTTGGAATCCATAGATCAGAACCCCTATGAAGCCACCCTTCAGTGCATCGGCCGAGAAAGCCCCGTTGAATATCGCCATAAAAGCATCATCGGTTTTATCAATATTCAGGAAAATTATAACAAGTGCGGTACCCACATAAAGCAGTGCCATGAACGGGACGATCCTTGAGGTCACCCTTGCAATGCCTTTTATGCCCCCGATTATTACAAGCCCGACAAGGAAAGCCATTACAATACCATACCAGAAACCATGGTCTTCTGTGCGGGGAAAAAATGTAGTGAACTGCTCGAATGCCTGGTTTGACTGAAGCATATTTCCACCTCCCACCGACCCACCGATTACAAGGATTGCAAACGAAACTGCCAGGATATGGCCCAGCAGGCCAAGGTTCCGCTTTTTCAGTCCGTACCTGAGGTAGTACATGGCTCCTCCCGATACTTCACCCCTGGAATTGATCTTTCGGTATTTCAATCCCAGTGTGCATTCAGTGAACTTCGACGACATACCCAGCAGGCCGGCAAGGATCATCCAGAAGGTGGCGCCTGGTCCCCCTACCGACACTGCGACTGCCACCCCGGCAATGTTTCCCAGGCCTACAGTAGCTGAAAGGGCTGTGGTCAGCGCCTGGAAATGCGATACCTCCCCACTTGATCCCGGCTTGTCGTACTTGCCTCTTATCAGGTTCACAGAATGCCTGAATCCCCTGATATTAATGAATTTCATGTAAATTGTGAAGAACAGTCCACCGGCAATGAGCCAGAGCACTATCAGTTTGAGCGGTGCCGTTATGATCTCCCCCTTATGATCCTTTACAGGCTCCTCCTTTTCATTTCTTACCACAGGATCATAAACTCCCAAAGCCTCAAAAGGGTCCCAGAACAATATTTTTCCCAGCCCTTCAACAATAGGAGTGAAGGTATTGTTAATGCGGTCGCTAAGGGTAAGTTGAGTATTATTCTCGAGGCTGTCAGATAAGGAATATGGACGCTCTTCAGCGTAACCTGACGTGGTTGCTGACGAAAAAAAGAGTGTTATTACCAGAAGTTTTGAGAGTCTCATTAATTAAACACTTAACGCTCAACACTAATAACTAAACACTATTTAACTTTAAGCTTTTTCATCTCGGCAAAATATTTCCTTGTCTCGCTCATCACCACCGGCGCCAGGAACAGCAAGGCAATGAGGTTAGGGATGGTCATAAATGTGATCACCATGTCGACGAAATGCCAAACAATGTCAATACCCCAGATAGCACCTAAGAATACAAAAAGGCAATACAGGTAGTAGTAAGGCTTGATATATCTTTCGCCCAGCAGGTAGTTTGCGGCCCTGGTGCCATAGTACGACCAGGATATAACTGTGGAAAAGGCAAAAAGCATAAGACCGATCGCGACAACGTGCTGCCCGAAACCTGAGATACCCACTCTTGTGAGGCCTATCTCCATTCCCTGAATGGTCATTCCCACACCTTTTATTCCCGATTGCCAGGCTCCAGTTACTATGATGACAAGGGCGGTTAGCGTACAGATAATGAGCGTATCTACCAGTGGTTCGAGCGAGGCAACCAGTCCTTCTCTTGCAGGGTATTCGGTCTTGGCAGCTGCGTGAGCTATAGGGGCAGACCCCTGTCCGGCCTCGTTCGAAAACAACCCCCGTCTTACGCCCCATAACAGTGTCATGAGAAAGGTAGACCCGACAAAACCACCCGCTGCCGCTGTTCCTGTGAAGGCATCTGAAACGATCATTGCAAAGGCGCCCGGAACCCTGTCATACTCAATAAATACTATGGCTACAGCACTTATGAAATAGAGAATTGCCATGATTGGCACAAGCCGGCTTGTTACTTCTGCAATTCTCTTAATACCTCCAACCACTACCATGAATACCAGCGAGGTGATCACGATACCGGATAGCCATGTGGGTATATTGTAATTTGTGAACAAAGCATCGCTCATCGAATTCGACTGGGCCATATTGCCTGTCCCGAGCGAGCATAAAATTGCAGCAATTGCGAAAATTACGGCAAGTATCTTCGCAAACTTTCCAAGCTTGTTTTTAAGGCCGTGCTCCATATAGTACATCGGTCCTCCCGAAACACTTCCATCCGAGTTAAAGATCCTGTATTTATGTGAAAGGGTGCATTCAGTGTACTTGAGTATCATTCCAAGAAAACCGGTTACCCACATCCAGAATACAGACCCGGGCCCGCCCAGATAGATAGCCAGTGAAACCCCTACAATATTCCCCGTACCAACAGTTGCTGAAAGAGCTGTTGTCAAAGCCTTAAAGTGGTTGACGTCACCGGCATCTCCGTGCTTGTCGTATTTACCGGCAACCACACGGATTGAGTGCCATAGCCTGGTTACATTCAGGAATTTAAGCCTGAAAATGAAGTAGATCCCGGTAGGTATCAGCAGGAAAAGAACAAGGTAGCCACCCACATAGTTGTTATAAGTTACAATGACGTGGTCAACATAGTCAAGCACAGATCCCATATCAGTCTGATTATAGTTTCTTGGTTTTCGAGAATTAAGAAGCTAAAATAGAAAAATTATCCCATGACGATCAGCGAAGGATGTTATTGAATACGAACAGCATTTATTTACTATTTTTACTATCCTTCTCTGACCTTATCATCTCCTTCATATCTTCAATTTGCTTTTTGGTCCCCAGCACAAAAAGCTTTGATCCCGGAATAACCCTGGTATCGGGTGAGGGGTTCAGTATATACTTCCCTTCCGGGTTTTTATATCCAATGATGTTGGCTCCTGTTTTCCTTCGGATACCTATTTCATAAATGGTCTTGCTCAGGGCATCTTCCGGAAGATCGTGGCAGACAATCTCCTCCAGGTTGGTGGGGTCTTCATAGTTTATTGTAAGGTGTTCCAGGAACTCAACTACATCAGGCCTTGCGATCAGGTCTGCCATATGCGCCCCTCCGACTCTTTCGGGCATAACAACATTATCCACACCCGCCATTCGAAGCTTTCGTTCAGAGGTGTCGTCGGAAGCCCTGCTGATTATGAGAAGATCCGGGTTTAGCGACCTTGCTGTAAGCACTACATAAAGATTGTCGGCATCCACGGGCATTGTGGATATCAGCGCTTTTGCAGTTTTTATATTGGCCTTTATCAGGGTGTCGTCCTGGGTGGCATCCCCTTCCAGGAACCTGGCAGGCTTGTCCATGTTCTTTACAATGATATCGTGACTCTGGTCTATTACAACAAACTGGTAACTGTGGGCTTCCAGCTCCTTAACCGCCTGCTGACCATTTCGTCCGAAGCCACAGACTATAACGTGATTTTCCATCTTTTTTCTCGATTTTGTTCTGTAACCTTTTATGATGTATCGCAACTGCCCCTCCAGCAGGTATGTTGAAATGATAGTGATCGCATAGGCGAAAGTGCTGAGGCTCATGATGATCAGGATGATAGTAAAAAGTTTGCCCGGAACAGACAATCTGTGTATTTCACCGAAACCAACAGTTGAGATAGTAATTATCGTCATGTAAAGGGCATTCAGTAAGGGGTCATTTTCAATGACCATGTAGCCCAAAGTTCCGAGGATCACCAACGATAACAGTAATATAACAGCCGTCCTTAGCCTTTTAGAACTGTACTTACCGTCGATCGGACCTAAATTCATATAACAAATATAGAAAATGGGGGGTCATTTTTCAGCCTGAAACCTATTAATAGAAAAATTTTTTATCATGACAGAAGACTACTTACAGTATGCCTGGAAGTTCCAGATGTTCAACGGCCCTTTGAAAACTTCCGGCAATGAAAGAATTCTGGTGATTTCCACCGGGGAACTCAACAAGGATTCGGGGCCCGATTTTTTCAACGCCCAGGTAGTGATCGGCAGCACCAGGTGGGCAGGTAATGTGGAGATTCATGTCAACTCATCCGACTGGTACAGGCACGGGCACCATAAAGACGAAACATACGATAATGTGATCTTACATGTTGTTTATACAAACGACAGACAGGTGGTTAACCAGGACGGCAGTGTAATCCCCGTTCTTGAATTAAAAAAATACCTGAAAGCTAAAGCATATAAGATTTACAGGTACCTTCTCCGGAACAGGGCAGGCATACCCTGTCAGGACATGATTTCTGCTGTTGACCAAATTCATATTACCGATTGGAAAGAAGCACTGTTCTTCAGGCGGCTGGAAAGAAAAGTTAGGGCGCTTGAAGAGGAATTAAAAGACCAAAACATGGACCTGGAGAAAGTTTTCGTTATTAATCTTTTCAGGGTATTCGGTTTTAAGGTGAATAAGCTGCCTTTTGAACTGACCGGCAAATCGATACCCATCAGGGCAATTAAATTTGCCAGGTCTGATCTTATAAGTATTGAGGCCCTGTTGTTTGGTCAGGCGGGGATGCTCAAAGGAAGATTCCGGGAAAAATATCCCCGGATGATCAGAAAGGAATATCAATATCTCAAGAGTAAGTATGGACTTGAGCCCATAGAGGGCCATCTTTGGAAATATCTGAGATTGAGGCCCGTGAATTTCCCGACCATCAGACTGGCACAACTGGCCTCACTGATCCACAGGGAAGGTACCGGATGGTGCGGAACGCTTCTGCATAAGGATTACAAGGAAATAAGGGAAATATTGAGGGTTGAAGTAAGTGATTACTGGAAGAAACACTTCCTGTTCGGAAAAAAAACAAACAAGCATGAAGTTTCGATAGGTCCCGATCTTACAAATCAAATAGTGATCAACCTGTTGCTTCCGTTTTCAGTGCTGAGGAGCAGACTGGAAGGCAGGAATGACAAAATTGAAGAATTGACTGAAATTTTGTATGATGTTGCGGCCGAAAAAAACAGCATCACAGGGTATTTCTCCGAACTGGGCCTAAAGCCGGACCACGCTGTTGATTCCCAGTCACTGATTGAATTAAAAACGCAATTTTGCGATTTCAAGCGCTGCCTCGATTGCCGTATCGGGCATATAATACTGAAGAGATCTGACTGAAAAAAATGCCGTAAGATATTGTTTAACCTTATTTGTTAACTGTCAGGAATTTGATTAAATTTGTGCGTTATCTTCCTGTATAACTTTTACTATTGATGGAAGAATTTGAAGAAAGGCTGGGAAGACTCGAGAAGAAAATAGGTGACTTAGCAGGCCGGCACAGCCGGTCAAGGGAAGAGAATAAAAGGCTCAGGGAAGAAAACGAAAAGCTGATCGATGAAATAAAAACAAAGGAAAAACAGATATACGAACTCAAAAAACACATAACTTTACTAAAAGTATCTTCTTCAGTCCACAAAATTTCAGGACCTGAAGAGACGGAAAAAAGAATAGAAGAACTTGTGCGGGAGATTGATAAGTGTATTGCACTTTTGAAAAAATAATAATTCAGGATAACGCAGTTTCAACATGAAAGAATTCACCATCAGCGTAAATATCGGAGACAGGGCTTACAGGTTGAAGTCCGGCCCCGGCGATGAAGAGTTCATCAGGAAAGCTGCAAAAGAGATTAATGAACAGATCAAGGAGTATTCGCAGCATTATGCCTTTAACGACAAACAGGATCTTCTGGCGATGACAGCTCTCCATTTTGCCTTGTCGTCTTCCAAAAGCAGGGCTGACAATGCAAAGATGCTCAAGCTTTTGGATCAAAAGATTGGCGATATGGAAAGTGTTGTGAATGAACATCTTGATTAGGTTGCAATAGACAAGCGTTCTTTGAAAAAAGATATTACGATATACCCGCATTAATTCAACATCAGTTAGGAAAATCAACATTGTAAACTTTAGGGGTCTAGCTCAGGGCTGCCTAAAGGAGGCCGCATCCCGTCTTTTTGACGGGACCACCCAGGTGGCAGCGGAACCTTGAATCAGCCAGGCATCCCTAGCCATGTACGAATGGGTTTACCTTAACTCATGGATTAATCGCGGGTTTTTTTTTACCATAATTGCTAAATTTATATAATGATGGAAGGAATAATATTCTATGTCATTGCAGGACTGGTCGGGCTGGCACTCGGAGGCGTGATTACGGGCTTCTTCCTGAAAAAGGCCATCGAAAAGAGAAACATAAAGATCATTAAAGAGGCGGAAGAAAAAGCCGAAGTGATCAAAAAAGACAAGATCCTGCAAGCTAAGGAGAAGTTTCTGCAATTGAAAGCTGAGCATGAAAAAGTGATAAACGAAAGAAATGCTACAATTCAGAAAAGCGAAAGTAAACTCAAACAGAAAGAATCTGTATTTTCACAAAAACTGGAAGAGTTTCAGCGTAGACAAAAGGAGGTGGATACCATACGGGAAAACCTTAACAGTCAGCTTGAAATACTGAACAAAAAACAGGTAGAGCTTGATAAGGCCCACGCCAAACAGGTGGAACAATTACAAGCCATTTCGGGGCTTTCAGCAGATGAAGCGAAGGAACAGTTGATAGAATCGCTCAGGGAAGAGGCCAAGGCCGATGCACTTATTTATGTGAAAGACACTATTGATGAGGCAAAGCTAACTGCCCAGCGCGAAGCTAAAAAAGTTGTCCTTGAAACCATTCAGCGGACTGCCGTTGAACATGCGGTCGAAAATACCGTATCGGTCTTTCCCCTCGAAAGTGACGAGATAAAAGGAAGGATCATTGGAAGGGAAGGACGTAACATTCGTGCCCTTGAAGCGCTAACCGGGATAGAGATCATCATAGATGACTCACCTGAAGCGATCATCTTATCAGGTTTCGACCCGGTAAGGAGGGAGATTGCACGTCTTTCATTGCACAAACTGGTCACCGATGGCCGTATCCATCCTGCAAGGATCGAAGAGGTTGTTTCCAAGACTAAAAAACAACTGGAACAGGAGATCATTGAGACAGGCAAGCGTGTCACCATCGACCTGGGTATCCATAACATGCACCACGAGCTCATACGGATGGTCGGACGGATGAAGTACCGCTCATCTTACGGCCAGAACCTGCTCAATCACTCCGTGGAGGTTGCCAAGCTCAGTTCTACCATGGCTGCCGAGTTGGGATTGAATCCCAAACTTGCCAAGAGGGCCGGACTGCTCCACGATATCGGTAAGGTACCGGAAAACGAACCGGACCAGCCACACGCCATATTAGGTATGAAGCTGGCTGAAAAGTTCAAGGAAAAACCGGAGGTCTGCAATGCAATCGGTGCCCATCACGATGAGATCGAAATGGAATCGCTCATTGCACCCATAGTGCAGGTTTGTGATGCAATATCAGGCGCAAGGCCCGGTGCACGCAGGGAAGTTGCCGAGGCATATATCCAGCGCCTGAACAAACTGGAGGAACTGGCGCTTACCTATCCCGGTGTTGTAAAAACCTATGCCATCCAGGCCGGAAGGGAATTACGTGTGATCGTTGGTGCGGATAAGATTTCCGATACAGAGGCCGACAAGATCTCATATGACCTGTCAAGAAAGATCCAGGACGAGATGACCTATCCAGGGCAGATAAAGATCACTGTGATAAGGGAAACCAGGGCAGTGAACTATGCCAAATAGTAAATAAATAGTAAATAGTAGATAATAAATAGTGTTTGGAAACGGGTCACTGATTTATCACAATTCTGTTCCTTCGTTCCGGGCTTCAAACTCTTTAATAAGCTCCTCCGGGCTTTTACCCATGTTCTTTATCGACATCTCTGCGTCGTCGGCAAATTCATTGTCGGGGTACTTTTCGATGAATTGCCGGTAAAGCTCTGTGGCCTTGCCATAATTCTGAAGGAAGTTCTCATAGATATAGGCCACAAGGAAATGGCATTCAGGTAGCTTAGGGTAATCAGGATAGGTATAGATGATTTTGTTGTAGATGCCGATAGCCTTGCCGGGGTCACCCAGGTTCATCGTGATATCTGCTGCTTTGAAAAGATAGGCAGGGCTGAGTGTGTCTTTAGGGTTCTTTTCAGCATGGGAGAGATAGAGCCTGACCAATTCCAGTGCCTTTTGTTTTCCTTCATCACTAAAAATGGCTTCTTCATCAAACAGCTCAGATTCCAGTTTTTCTATTGATTCTTTTTGATCACTTTTAGTGTTATTGCAGGAGATGATAAGCGAAATGGTTGCAATGAATAACAATCCATGTAAACGATACCTTTTCATCATATGTTGATTTGATGTTCGCTTTTATTAACGCAGTTGCTTCTTTTTTCTTTTTCTTGAAGGAAAGATCATTTTATAGCCCACGTCGATATTGCCTGTAGAAATATCATTGAGTCTTCTCTTCAGCAGCATTTTCCGGAGGTTGCTAATGTGGTCCACAAAGAGGACTCCCTCCAGGTGATCATATTCATGCTGGATGATCCTTGCTGCTATACCTTCATAGGTTTCATCATGAAAATTGAAATGCGGATCGTAATATTCGATACGCACCCGCGGCTTTCGAATAACTTCTTCCCTTATATCAGGAATGCTCAGGCACCCTTCTGTAAATTCCCATTCTGTTCCGGCTTCTTCTGTAATGACAGGGTTTATGAAAACCTTCCTGAAATCACGCAACTCCGGATTGTCTTTTTCGAACGGGCTGGCATCAACAATGAAAAGCCGTATATTCTCATTGACCTGGGGTGCAGCAAGCCCCACACCCTCAGAATAATACATTGTCTCGAACATATTTTCTATCAGCTCGTCGAGGCCTTCAAATTCCTCGTCGATCTCCTCAGAGACCTTCCTGAGGTTAGGATGGCCGTAAGCTACTATCGGAAGTACCATTAATCTGTTCTTTTTTGCTTGTTCAATTTCATTTCAAGGTACGACTGAAGGATAACTGCTGCACTGATCTTATCAACAAGCTCCTTCCTCGCCCTGTCCTTTTTTTTTAACCCTGCATCGATCATTGCCTGAAAGGCTATTTTGGAAGTAAACCTTTCATCAAACCTTTCGACATCAATGCCCGGCACATTTTTTTTCAGTGCTTTTATGAAAGGCCCTATCTGTTTTTCAGTATCTGATGACTCGTAATTCATCCTCTTTGGTTCACCGATAACGAAACACTCAACTTCTTCTTTGGTTGTGTAATCCTTCAGAAATTCTATTACATCTTTTGAGTGGATGGTGGTAAGTGGGGATGCGATCATCTGTAAGGGATCAGTGACAGCAAGCCCAACCCTTTTTGTGCCGTAGTCGATAGCCAGTATTCTTCCCATAATTCGTTTTGCGGTGCAAAGTTACAAAGAAATGAGGTTAGCTCTATTTTATCTAACTTTGAGTGTCAATCAAAGATTCTTATGGATACCACAGTTAAGGAAATTATTGAAAGAGCCTGGGATAACCGCGAACTGCTGAAGGAAAGGGAAACTCTGGATGCCATTGAACATATAATCAGTCAATTAGACAGGGGTGAACTCAGGGTCGCAGAAAAAGATGGTAACGAATGGAAGGTGAACCAGTGGGTTAAAAAAGGAGTTATCCTTTACTTTCCGGCCGGTAAAATGGTAATTTACGAGGCGGGTCCGATGCAATTCCATGACAAGATCCCTCTCAAAAGAAATTACAGGGACCTTGGCGTGAGGGTTGTTCCCCATGCTGTGGCAAGGTACGGGTCTTACATAGCCCCCGGTGTTATTATGATGCCTTCCTATGTGAATATCGGTGCATATGTTGATTCAGGCACGATGGTGGATACATGGGCCACTGTCGGATCGTGTGCACAGATTGGAAAGAATGTACATCTTAGCGGCGGAGCAGGGATAGGAGGTGTGCTGGAACCGGTTCAGGCCTCACCGGTGATCATTGAAGACGGGGCTTTTATAGGTTCAAGATGCATTGTTGTGGAGGGCGCCAGGATAGGGGAGGAGGCCGTGCTGGGCGCCAATGTCGTGGTAACCGGGTCCACCAGGATCATCGATGTTACAGGGTCTGAACCGGAAGAGTTCAAAGGAGTTATTCCCCCGCATTCCGTAGTAATACCCGGATCATATACAAAAAACTTCCCGGCAGGAAATTACCAGGTGCCCTGTGCACTCATCATTGGAAAAAGAAAAGAATCCACGAACCTCAAGACTTCGCTCAACGATGCCCTTCGTGAATTTGATGTTGTGGTGTGATTTTGATTGCTGATGGTCGGCATGAGGTGGATTTCACTTCGCTTAACCTCTGTTTGCCGGCCTTTCGCCTGAGAATTGGTCCTCCTTGTGTTCAAAAAGCACATTGAAGGTTGTCAGGCTTCCGTAGATCCTTGTTATGTATTGTTGAAGGTTAACTTTTTCCTCTTCCGGGAGCTTACTGGCGTTTATTCGCTGTTCCATGACCCTTACACGATCGCGTACCATTACTATTTTATGGAAAAATGTTTCGATGGGTATCTCTTTACTCTGAAGATCGGGATTGCCGGGCTTCAGGATGAGTATGCCCCCTTCCCACTTCCCCCCCAGTTCAACATATTCCTGGATATCGGAAAACTTCCTGAGTATTTTTACCAGTTCCTCTTCCACACGGGCAAAGCTGACCCTGTCAGAATCATCGGCAACAAATTCAATGATCTCAAGCTTTTCATCAAGGGTCACTTCCTTCACCCCGTAATCGATAAAACATACTTCGTATGAATCCGTCCAGGCCTGGATAACAACACCGGTACCCATTTCCGGATGCTTAACCCTGGATCCTGCTCCTAATATCAAGTTGTTCATGTTTTTGCTGTTGGCTGTTGGCTGATAGCTGATGGCCGTTAGCCGGTTACTATTTTCATTAACCAATAACGAGCTACTAATCACCAGTTACCTATAACCAATAAGAATTACTATTTATTATTTACTGTTTATTATTTGCTTATGTATTTCAATCACCTGAGGTACAACAAGTTGATTATCGTTATTATTTATAACGAAGTCTGATAGCTTTTCCTTTTCTTCCTGTGGCCACTGGTGTTTCTCACGGGCCGCCGCCTGCTCCCTGTCAATGTTGTCCCTCTGCATGATCCTCTTAATCCTTATATTACGGGGTGCCGAAACAGTTATCATAAGGTCGAGTATCCTGTACCTGCCCGTTTCAAAAAGAATGGCGGCCTCGTAAATAACATAAGGGGCTTTTTCATAACTCTTTTTCCATTCCCCGAACCGGGCCCTCACAAATGGGTGTATCTGTCCGTTCAGCCACTCCAGCAGATCTTTGTCATTAAAAACAACCGAGGCTACTTTCTTAAGGTTAACCTCATTTCCATCAAATACTTCCCGGCCCAGTTTATCCTTTATGATCCTTTTGCCGCTTTCCAGTCTGTAAAACTCCTTTGCCTCCTCATCAGCATGGAAAGAGGGAATACCCAGCACCTGGAACACCTTACAAACGGTTGATTTGCCGCTGCCGATATTTCCGGTTACACCTACGGTCATTCTCTTATGATTATAAATTCGACCTTATTCGGGTTTACTCTTACATTCTTCACTATCGAAGGGACTTTTTCAAGTGTTACCTTTGCCTTATCAGCTCCTTTTTCCATAGCAACATCAATATAAGCTATCGCTTCGAACATATTTTGCGAAACTTCATTGTAATCTGATAAAGCTACCCAATAGGATATCCCGACTGTTTCAGGGAATATTTTAATACGGCTGAATTTGTCCGAAACCGGTACCACTCTTACTTCAGAAATAGCTTCGGTAAACTCTTCCACCGGTATAATAACTTCAACTGCTTCAGGTTCTGATCTTACCTGCTTATGATTACCGGGTATAATAATTTCCGAGGTAAAGATTGATGAATCCTGGAGTCCTGACAAAACAACCGGTTCTATAAATACACTGCTGATGCTTTCGAGTGATGATTCCGGTCCCGTGAGCAATATACTGTCAGGTATAATAGAGATCGAATCGTACAGCATCATCTGTTTAGCCAGGCTAACCTCTATATCGTGGACAACAGGTACCTTTTTGGAAACCTTATCTTCGAAGACGAACCTGAGTGTATCGGGCGAAATTGAAACGATACTGTAATCCAGTTGTTGCTGCCTTGTGATATAGTCGGTAAGGTGTGAAGGAAAGATAACACCTGTGTACCTGGAGCCCTTTTTTTTGAGTGGCATGTTGGCCAGCGATATCCTGACAGGATTTCTTTGCCTTATGAATTTAATAAATAAAATATCGGATGCCTTTTCTTCAAATCCAATATTCAGGTGCTGGTTGTCTCCTTTAATAAGTATTTTTCCTTCAGGCAGGTTGACCAGTTCCACCCGGTAACTGACTTCTGATACATTTTCTTCTGAAAGTTTGATCAGCATCCATATGAATATGGAGAGCACAAAACAGATCAGGAATACGTATAGTTGTTTCCTGCTTTTCTGGTCAGTTGGAAAGACTACCGATCTTATCCGGTCCAGTATGCCCGATTTCAAAACACCTGCTCTTTAGTGCAGAAAAATACTGCCTATCTCCTTTGGGTTTCACTCAACTGTGATGTTGAATCCATGGCAATGGCCGACTTGTCGAAAGTAAGTTTCATCTGGTTGCCTACATCCACAACAACCTGCTTCTCTTTTATCTCAACTATTTTGCCGTGTATTCCCCCAATTGTGATGATCTTGTCCCCTTTATTCAGGTTTTCCCTGAATTTACGCTGCTCTTTTGATTTTTTCATCTGTGGCCTGATGAAGAAAAGATAGAAAACCACAATGATAAGGATAAGGGGAAGAAAAGACATGATACCGCCACCCTCTTCTCCTTCAGAGGGCATGAATAATAAAATGTTTAAAAGATCGAACATATTTTTTTAAGTTAAGTAATTAATAATCTCTTTCAGGTACAACTACCTGGGCTTTAATGTTAAGAACTGTTTTACTGGGTTGGGTATTAGCGAGCACCGTGACTGACTTATACTGGTAACCGCTTCTTCCTTCGCTGTTGAAAGTGACGTTAATGTAGTTTTCTTCCCCCGGTTTTATCGGTTTTTCAGGATATTCGGTTGCCGTGCATCCACAACTTGCGGTTATGTCTGCAATTATCAGGTCTGACATACCGCTGTTTTCGAATTTAAAAGCGTATGTCACAACTTCTCCCCGGATTACCTTTCCGAAATCATGTAAATCCTGCTTAAAGTCCAGTACGGGAAGATTGGCTGTGTTCACCTCACCCCCGGCAGTGTTGGGCATTGTCACGACATCTCCCGGTATGGGTTTGTCATTATTCGAGTTGCATGATGCAATCAATAAGCTTAAGGTAAGTGCTGCGAGTATGTGTATTATCTTTCTCATTTTTTTCTGTCGGACAATAGTGTTTGCAAAATTACAATATTGATTTGAAGTAAAAAGAAAACCGGATCAGTTACCGCTTCCTATAATAGTGACAGCTCCCCTGAAAACATCCTCCTTGAATATGCCTGCTGCCCTGATTATGTAAAAGTAAGTTCCATCAGGCTGGCTTCCGCCATCCCAGTCGTTATTGTAGCCACTGGCCTCATAGACTTTTTCACCCCACCGGTTCACGATAACCACCTCGTTTGTAATGTATTTATCGAGGTTGGGGACTTCAAACGTATCATTTACACCGTCGCCGTTGGGTGTGAAAACATTCGGGACTTCGATCTCCAGTTCACGGACCTGGATGGTTATATACTCCACCGAGTCACAATTATCAATGGTGGTGTAGGCAAACTTAACTGTATCCGATTCATTGAATGTATGAGTAGGGAAAGTTTCAGTTGAAGTAGTTCCGTTGCCGAAATCCCAGTAAAAGTTGGTCAGCGGGATGGAATCAGCCGATTTATTTTCATAAAAGAAGGTTACCCTGGGATTCACGGTAAATACAGAATCCTGCGGATCACTTGTTATCTCTATTTCAGGAATATCAAATGACTCCACAAGAAAGGTGGTATCGTAGATGCAAACAGTGTCGTAAACCAGCAGTGAGTATTCCGAATCGCTGCAAAGCCCTAGTGCCGTTGATGAATCATTGGGCGCAACATCAGCCGACCATTCATAGCTGTAAGGTGGATATCCGCCTTCCACACTTGCTTTAACTTGTGATTTACATTCATAGGGACAGCCAGTGTTCAGTTGTTCCATGGTAATCACCATCATAGGATGGACAGTCAGGTTAACGCTGTCGCTGCAGACAAATGAAGTGTCCTCTCTTGTGTAAATGTCCAGGTACACAGTCATGGGGCTCCATGTTTCCAGCTCAACAAATGGAAGGGTGCTGAGTTCTCCCTCAGGTGTAAATCTGAAAAGATGGTCTGTTGAATTCCCTGTGAATACAGTGAACGACTGCCCGGCACATACCACAGTATCAAATACTTCAATCTCACAGGTCAATTGCGCTGTAGAATGAAGGGTTATCATGGAGAACAAGAGAAGCAGGATCTTTTTCATATCGGCTAACCCGGTCGAAATACGAAGGTGCAAAGTTATAAAATTATTCCGTCTGATGCGGCAACACGAATGTAACGCAACTTCTGCAGAAATATTTTTTTCAGCTCCTTACCTTACTACCTGTTTAAGAAATTAAAGGGTGACAAATATTCATAAAATAAGTGATGGCAAACATTTTGATTACCCTAATAATGAAAATAATGAGGAATTGTGAGAAACGGATTGAAATAGAAAGGAGAAAAGAACATGAACTTTAACAACTTCACAATAAAATCGCAGGAGGCCGTTCAACGGGCTCAGCAGATAGCTGCTTCAAATGAACAGCAGTCGATCGAGACCTCTCATCTGCTTAAAGGTATGCTTGAGGTGGATGAGAATGTTGTGCCATTCCTGCTGAAAAAGCTGGATGTCAATATGCCCGTCTTCAACCAGGCACTTGGCAGGATCGCATCATCCTATCCTAAGGTTACCGGCGGTGAGCAATACTTGTCGTCTGATGCAAACCAGGCTTTGCAAAAGGCATCGCGTTACCTGAAGGAATTCAAAGACCAGTTCGTATCGATCGAGCATATCCTGCTGGGGATAATGGACGGGAAGGATGAAACGGCGCGCTTGCTGAAGGATAATGGTATTACAGAGAAAAACCTGAAAGCCGCCGTACATGAATTAAGAAAAGGTTCCTCGGTGAACAGCCAGACTGCGGAAGAGACATATAATGCACTGAACCGTTATGCCAGGAACCTGAACCAGCTTGCAAGGGAAGGGAAGCTCGACCCGGTGATAGGCCGCGATGATGAAATACGCAGGATACTGCAGATCTTGTCTCGCAGGACAAAAAACAATCCGATCCTGATAGGGGAGCCCGGAACAGGTAAAACTGCCATTGCCGAAGGCCTTGCACACAGGATCATCAACGGCGATGTGCCTGAAAACCTTAAAACGAAGCAAATCTACTCTCTCGATATGGGCGCACTTATAGCCGGTGCAAAATATAAGGGTGAATTCGAGGAAAGATTGAAAAGCGTAGTTAAGGAAGTGGTAGGTTCCGACGGTGAAATTGTGCTTTTCATCGATGAGATCCATACATTGGTTGGTGCAGGCGCCTCGGAGGGGGCCATGGATGCTGCAAATATTCTTAAGCCAGCCCTTTCGCGCGGCGAGCTTCGTGCAATAGGGGCAACCACCTTAAAAGAATACCAGAAGTATTTTGAGAAGGACAAAGCCCTTGAAAGAAGGTTCCAGATAGTCATGGTTGATGAGCCTGATGAAGCGGATGCTGTTTCCATTCTCAGGGGATTGAAGGAAAGATATGAAACACACCATCATGTAAGGATCAAAGACGAGGCAATCATTGCGGCAGTCGAACTGTCTCACCGCTATATTTCCGACAGGTTTCTGCCCGATAAGGCCATTGACCTGATCGACGAGGCAGCTTCAAAGCTTAGGCTCGAGATCAATTCACTGCCCGAGGACCTCGAAGTGACCGAACGCCGGATCAGGCAGCTAGAGATCGAAAGGGAGGCCATAAGGCGTGAAAAGGACAAAGAAAAAGAAAAGTCGCTTGACGAAGAGATCGCGAACCTCAACGATGAAAGGAACAGGCTCAGGGCCAAATGGAATGCGGAAAAAGAGATCGTCGACAAGATCCAGGAGACCAAATCACAGATTGAGGAATTGAAGCTCCAGGCTGAAAGAGCCGAACGGGAAGGCGATTTCGGTAAAGTTGCCGAGCTAAGGTATGGAAAGATCAAGCAGTCGGAAGAGCTGCTTATTGAATTAAAGAATACGCTTGACCGGGAGCAGGGTGATCATCCTATGATCAACGAGGAGGTTGGAAGCGAAGAGATCGCTGAGATCGTTTCAAGGTGGACAGGTATCCCTGTGAGCAAGATGCTTCAAAGTGAAAGGGAGAAGCTACTCAATCTTGAAAGTGAGTTACATAAAAGAGTTGTGGGACAAGACGAGGCCATCACCGCCCTTTCCGATGCAATAAGAAGAAGCAGGGCAGGGCTTCAGGATGTCCGAAGGCCCATAGGTTCATTCATTTTCCTTGGTACAACCGGTGTTGGTAAGACAGAGCTTGCTAAAGCCCTGGCCGAATTTCTCTTTAATGATGAGAATGCCATGGTAAGGATCGATATGTCGGAATACCAGGAACGCCATACAGTTTCAAGACTGATCGGAGCGCCTCCCGGATATGTTGGGTATGATGAAAGCGGCCAGCTCAGTGAAGCTGTAAGAAGAAAACCATACAGTGTTGTTCTGCTGGATGAGATCGAGAAAGCCCACCCCGATATCTTCAATATTTTGCTGCAGGTTCTGGATGATGGCAGGCTTACGGATAATAA
Organism: uncultured Bacteroidales bacterium; assembly: GCA_964567785.1. GTDB lineage: Bacteria > Bacteroidota > Bacteroidia > Bacteroidales > JAGOPY01 > CAZMOK01. Next base: position 19,814 of record CAZMOK010000009.1, read on the forward strand.
GGGAAGGGTGGTCGATTTCAAGAATACCATTATCATCATGACCTCAAACCTCGGTTCACATATTATCCAGGAAAAGCTGGGCGGCTCGAAGGGTAAGAGCCAGGAGGCTGTTTTTGATGAAACAAGGAACGAAGTATTCCAGTTGTTAAGGAAGACCATTCGCCCCGAATTCCTTAACAGGATTGATGAGATCATTATGTTCAAGCCGCTGACCGGCGACGAAATTAAGGATGTTGTAAGACTTCAGGTTAATCAGGTTCAGCAGCTTATGAAGAAAAACGGGTTGAATCTCGAAGTCTCTGATGAGGCCGTTGAACTTGTTTCCGAACAGGGATTTGATCCGCAGTTTGGGGCAAGGCCCGTAAAAAGGGTGATCCAGAGAAACATACTGAATGAGCTGTCGAAGATGATCCTCGGGGGTAAGATAAACAGCGAGGAAACAATTCTGATAGATGCTAAGGAGGGGAGGCTTTCTTTTAAGAACAAATAATTCAGGTTACACATTGAAAAGGATATGCAGCATATCGCCTTCCCTTACAATGTAATTCTTGCCCTCTACATGTAATTTGCCGGCATCCTTAACAGCCTGTTCGGATCCCAGTGAGATAAAATCATCATATTTTATGACCTCCGCCCTGATGAAGCCCCTTTCAAGATCGCTGTGTATGGCCCCGGCAGCCTGCCGGGCAATCATGCCCTTTTTGATCGTCCAGGCCCTGGTCTCTTTAGGCCCGGTAGTGAAAAATGACTGGAGGTTGAGTATCTTGTACGCAGACCTGATCAGCTTGTTCACACCCGGCTCGACCAGGCCTGCATCGGCCAGGAACTCCTTCCTGTCTTCCTCGCTGTCGAGCTCAGCGATCTCCGCCTCGAGCTGGCCGGCAATGATCAGCACCTCTGAATTTTCTGATCTTACCGCCTCCTTCACCGCTTCAACGTATTTGTTTCCGCTGTTTGCCGAGGCATCGTCCACATTACAGACATAGATCACAGGCTTGTCGCTGAGCAGGAAGAGGTCGCCAAGGTTTTTTTTCTCATCTTCCGAAATATCGAACGTCCTTATAGGTTGCATGTTCTCAAGATGATCTTTAAAAGCCTGAAGGATGTCCAGTTCGTGTTTTATTGCTTTTTCTCCCGATTTAGCAGCCTTTTCGGTCCTTTCTATTTTCCGTTCCACCATCTCCAGGTCCTTTAACTGGAGCTCAAAATCCACTATCTCTTTATCTCTTACAGGGTCAACAGAACCTTCAATGTGAGAAAGATCATCATCATCAAAACACCTGAGTACGTGGATAAGGGCATCGGTTTGTTGTATGTCGTTAAGGAACACATTGCCAACCCCTTCACCATGGCTTGACCCTTTGGTAAGACCAGGTATATCAACAATATCAACTGTTGCGGGCACAACTTTGGCGCTTTTTGTGATCTTGTTGATCTCGTACAGCCTGGGATCGGGAACCTCGACCATACCTATATTCGACTTGCTGGCACTGAAGGCATAATTGCTTGCCTGTGCCTTAGTATTTGACATACAATTGAATATGGTCGTCTTGCCAATATTTGTGACCCCTACAATCCCACACTTTAATGCCATATTTTTCTTGCTCTGTTTTTAATTGAGTTTTGAATGATCTTTAATCGGGAACAAAATTACTGTATTTGTATCAGTCTAAAAATCAATAAAATTTATTTTTTAAATAGAGAATAGTTGTCTATCTTTGCACCCCGATTTTCAGCCGGGTTGTGTTTACCTGCGTCCACCCGGCTTTTGTAAATTGTTAAACCGGTTTTATCAATTGGCAGGCGCAGGACAGGTGATAAAACACAGTAATTTTTTTAATGTCTGATAAAGAAAAAGAGATCAACGAAGCGGCTGAGGAGAAGGAGATAAAGAATGAAGAGGCGAAGGAAGAGGAAAAGGCTGCTGAAGAAAAAGTTGATGATGTAAAAGAAGAGCAACCGGAAGCTGAGAAGAAGGAAGAAGCGCCAGAAGAACCGGCTGCTGAAGAACCAAAAGAAGAGAAAACCGAAGCTCCTGAAGCCGAGGTTAAAGATCCTGCCAAAGAAGAAAAAGCCCAAACCGAGGATAAATCTGTAGAGGAAAAGCCTTCGGAAGAAGCCGGCGAAAAGGATACTGAAACTCCAGTGGAGGAAAAGAAGGAAGAAAAGCCTGCTGAATTCGATTGGGGTGCGCTTGGTAAAAAACAAGATCAGTATTCACCTGAAGAACGTGAAAGATTAGAGGATATTTACGGACAGACACTGAGCTCAATTGCCGAACATGAGGTGATTGAGGGTACCATCGTTGCCATGAACAACCGAGAGGTAGTGGTCAATATTGGTTATAAGTCTGATGGCGTGATACCTCTCAATGAGCTCAGGTATAAAGAAGACCTGAAAACCGGTGATAAGATAGATGTATATGTTGAAAGCCAGGAGGATACAGGTGGTCAACTTATCCTATCGCACAAGAAGGCCCGTATCCTGAAGTCGTGGGAGAGGGTAAACGAAGCTTACGACAAAGATGAAGTCATTAACGGATTTGTCAAGTCACGTACCAAGGGCGGTCTCATTGTCGATATTTTCGGAATAGAATCGTTCCTCCCGGGTTCACAGATAGATGTGAAACCCATCAGGGATTATGACGTATTTGTAGGAAAGTCGATGGAATTCAAGGTTGTGAAGATCAACCACGAATACAAGAATGTTGTTGTTTCACATAAGGCCCTTATCGAAGCAGAGCTTGAGCAGCAGAAAGCTGAGATCATGGCAAAGCTTGAGAAAGGACAGGTACTCGAAGGAAACGTCAAGAACATCACCTCTTATGGTGTTTTTGTCGACCTCGGCGGTGTTGACGGCCTTATTCATATTACAGACCTTTCATGGGGTCGTATTAATCATCCCGAAGAGATCGTACAGCTTGATGAAAAGATCAAGGTGGTTATACTCGATTTTGATGATGCGAAGAAGAGGATCGCACTTGGGCTCAAGCAGCTTACCCCGCATCCGTGGGATTCGCTTGACGAAAAACTCCAGGTTGGCGACAAGGTAAAAGGAAAGGTAGTGGTAATAGCCGACTACGGCGCATTTGTTGAGATTGCACCGGGCGTTGAAGGCCTTATCCACGTTTCCGAAATGTCGTGGTCGCAACACCTTCGCACTGCACAGGACTTCCTGAAAGTGGGCGATGAAGTGGAGGCAGTTATCCTCACACTCGACCGTGAAGAGAGGAAAATGTCGCTTGGCATGAAGCAGCTTATCCCCGATCCATGGGAAAACATCCTCGAAAAATATCCTGTCAACTCTAAGCATACAGCTACTGTCAGGAATTTTACCAATTTTGGCATCTTTGTAGAGCTCGAAGAGGGCGTAGACGGGCTGATCCATATTTCAGACCTTTCCTGGTCGAAGAAGATCAAGCATCCTGCTGAATTTACCAAGATAGGTGAGGAGATAGAAGTGATAGTCCTTGAAGTGGATGTGGAAAACCGCAGGCTGAGCCTGGGCCATAAACAGCTCGAAGAAAACCCATGGGATGTCTTTGAATCAGTATTCACGGTAGGATCTGTCCATTCAGGGACCGTGATCAATGTATCCGACAAGGGTATGGTCGTTTCGCTACCCTACGGTGTGGAAGGCTTTTTACCTAACCGTCACGCCACAAAGGAAGACGGAACTACCGTTAAAGCCGATGAAAAACTTGATTTTAAAGTGATCGAATTCTCAAAGGAAAATAAAAAGATCATTCTTTCTCACTCAAAGGTCTTCCAGGATGAGGTCAGATCAGAGAGGAGCAAAGCTGATACAAGGGGCAAGAAAGAGGGAAGGTCGACCAAGCGCGCTGTCAGAAAGATCCAGGAAGGACTTGAAAGAACAACTCTTGGTGACCTCGAAGGACTGGCCAAGCTGAAGTCAAGCCTTGAGGAGGAAGAAAAGGCCAAGGCTGGTGGCAAGAAGGAAGAGAAGAAAGCCGTGAAGACGGCAGCTCCGAAGGAAGAACCGAAAAAAGAGGAGAAGAAGGCCGAGGCAGGTAAAGAGGAGGTAAAGGAAGAAAAGAAAGAGGAGAAGAAAGAAGAAGCTAAGGCTGAAAAGAGTGAGGAGCCTAAAGAGGAGAAGAAGGAAGAAGTAAAAGATGAAAAGAAAGAGGGGCCTGAAGAAGAGAAAAAGGATGAAGTGAAGGCTGAAAAAAAGGAGGAGCCTGAAGAGGTGAAGAAGGAAGAGGTGAAGGATGAAAAGAAGGAAGAGACGAAAGATGAGAAAAAAGAAGAAGAAGATGATAAAAAGAAAGAATAATGACCTCCAGGTAGTATAAATGCTGAAGGCCGGAATTTTTTCCGGCCTTTTTTTGTATCTTGCTTCAATGAAATTTTCCCTCACAATACTGGGAAGCAGCGCTGCAGTGCCGACAAAAAGAAGGAATCCCACATCCCAGCTTCTGAACATTCGCGATAAGCTTATCCTGGTCGATTGTGGTGAAGGCACCCAGTTGCAGCTTACACGGTTCGGAGTGCCAATCCAGAAGATATCCCATATTTTTATTTCACATATGCACGGCGATCACTATTATGGATTGCCGGGCCTGCTCAGCAAATTTCAATTACTTGGCAGGAAGAAAAAACTTGAGCTCTACGGTCCGCCGGGCCTGGAAGAGGTTTTGGAGGTGAATTTCAAATACAGCAACACAAAACTCGTGTATCCGCTGAATTTCCATCCGCTGGAATTTGAAGTGAGCAGAGAAATATGCTCCAACAAGCAGTTCACAGTGACATCGATCCCCCTTTTGCACAGTATCCCAACAAACGGTTTCCTATTCAGGGAAAAACCTTTGCAGAGGAATATCAGGAAAGAATTTGTTCGCAGGCATAACATCCCCATCCCGGAGTTTGAAAATATCAAGAAAGGTGACGACTATGTTGACGAACTGGGCAAGGTACACCCCAATGAACAGATCACTCATGAACCGCCTGAACCGGGAAGCTATGCTTACTGCACGGATACAGCATTCAGTGAAAAAATACCAGGGTTGATCAAAGGGGTTGACCTGTTGTACCACGAAGCTACTTTTGACGAGAGAATGAAAGAGATAGCCCAACAAAAATTACATGCTACTGCTAAGGAAGCAGCAGAAATTGCGAGGAGAGCAGGGGCAGGAAAACTTCTGCTGGGTCATTTTTCTGCCCGGTACAAAGAGGTTGATCTCCTTGTGAGCCAGGCCAGGGAGATCTTTCCTGAATCATACGCAGCAGAAGATGGGGAGAGGTATGATATATGAGAAATTAACAATTAACAATTAACAATGAACAATTAATTCAGTTCAGAACTCTGAATTATTATTAAGTGCGTTGTGCAGGATTTCCACCGGGTGATAGGAGCGCCGGCCGGTGCCATCGCTGATCTGGTGCCTGCAACTCGTTCCCGGCGCTGCTATTACAACTTCATCCGGTGTTTTTCTCACCTCGGGAAACAACACCAGTTCTCCCACTTTCATTGAAACATCATAATGTTCCTTTTCATACCCGAACGACCCTGCCATACCGCAGCATCCCGAAGGGATCTCCTCAACAGTGTAATTTTCAGGGAAAGAAAGCATTTTAATTGTCGGGTCCGTTGAAGCAAGGGCCTTCTGGTGGCAATGGCCGTGAAGTTTTATTTTTAAGGATGATGAGGTGAATTGATCTTTTTTGATTTTGCCCTCCTTCATCTCCCTGGCCAGGAATTCATCGATCATGAAACAGGAATTGCCCAATTTTAAAGCTTCAACCTTAAGACTTTCATCAACAAGTTCCGGATACTCATCCCTGAAGGTAAGGATTGCCGAGGGTTCTATTCCTATCAATGGAGTATCAGGGCCAATAATTTCCTTTAATCCATTTATGTTTTCAATGGCAATGGTCTTTGCCTTTTTCAGCATCCCTTTCGAAAGGAAAGTCCTGCCGCTTTCTTTTACTGAAGGTATGATCACTTTATAGCCAAGCGTTACAAGCAGGTGGTATGCCTTTATCCCAATATCAGTATCGTTGTATTCAGTGAATTCATCCGGGAAAAGATATACAGTGCCGGTTGGGGTTGTTGTGCCGTTCTGCGCTCTCTTCTTGTTGACCCATTTTGTGAAGGGCTGCGAAGAAAGCTTTGGGATACTCCGTTTTGAAGCAAATCCGAGTGTGCTTTTAAATATCCCCGAAGTAATGATGTTTCCGGTAAAGAAATTATAGACGGCCGGCGCTATTGAACCCAGCCTGTTTAATGCCGTAATGTGTGCAATGGCTTTGGTCCTGAGAGGAATCCCATTGTCATCATAATAATGCTGCAGGAATTCGGCCTTATATTTTGCAATATCGACATTGGAAGGGCACTCTGACTTGCAGCCTTTGCACGATAGGCACAGGTCCATTACATCGCAGATCTCTTTGTGATCAAACGGATTGGATTTGGTTGATTTCGTCAGGAACTCCCTCAGAATATTTGCCCGGGCACGGGTTGTAGTATCCTCGTCCCTGGTTGCCATATAACTTGGGCACATAGTGCCTCCAGATACCTCGGTCTTACGGCAGTCGCCCGAGCCGTTGCACCTTTCAGCGGCCCTGAGGATGCCCATTTCCGCAGAAAAATCAAAATAAGTGTCAATTGTCTTTTCCTCCCTGCCCGGTTCGTACCTCAGGCTGGTATTCATGGGCGGGGTGTCGACAATCTTTCCGGGATTGAAGATGTTGGCAGGGTCCCAGGTATTTTTGATCTCCTTCAGCAGGTTATAATTCCTTTCACCTACCATCAGTGGGATAAACTCACCTCTTAACCTGCCGTCACCATGCTCACCACTCAGCGAACCATTGTATTTTTTTACCAGCAGGGCAATTTCATGGGCTACCGTCCGGAAAAGTTCAACATCTCCCGGGTCTTTCAGGTTGAGTATCGGCCTCAGGTGAAGCTCGCCGGTGGCAATATGGGCATGATATACACATTCAAGGTTAAGTTTCTCAAGTATCTTTTTGAAGTCTGCAATATAACCGGGAAGTTTTTCGGGGCTTACGGCCGTGTCTTCTATCACGGAAACCGGCTTTGCATCGCCCGGCATATTGGACAGGACCCCGAGTCCGGATTTCCTGAGCGCCCATACTTTACTGATATCGTTGCCCTTAATAACAGGGTAGTGGTACCCGAGCCCTTTCTTTCTGAGATCTGCTTCAAGGTTTTCAGCGGCAGCGTCGATCTCTTCCGCAGAGTCTCTTGCAAATTCTATAATTAGGATCGCACCCGGATCGCCCTTGATGAAGAAGCGGTTTTTACGCTGTTCTATATTATCTTTTGTGAGTTCGAGGATCCGGTCGTCCATCAGCTCGACGGCTCCAGGCTTGTGTTTCAGTGCCACAAGGTTTCCCTGAAGTGCATCCTCAAGTGTTTCAAAATGGGCACAGACAAGGGCTTTGTTAACGGGTGGAAGAGGAACAAGGTTCAGCTTTATTTCTGTAAGGAAACCCAGTGTCCCCTCCGAGCCCGCAATGAGTGTCGATAAATTGAAAGGCTTTTCGGTACCTGAAAATGGTTCGGTTTCCAGAAGCAGGTCGATGGCATAGCCGGTGTTCCTTCTTTTTATGGAACGGTCAGGATATTCTCTCCTGATATCATCCTGGTTTTCAGGGTCTGACAACATTGTTCGGGCCTGCCTGTAAATTGATGCCTCCAGGGAATTGCCGCGACCCTTCATTTCAAGTTCGTGAATGCCTTTCATAGGGCCGAACTCTGCCTCGGAGCCATCACTAAGTACCGTTTTTACAGAGATTACATGGTCCCTGGTGCTTCCATAGATGACCGAATGTGCACCACAGGCATTGTTTCCAACCATCCCGCCGATCATACACCTGTTCGAGGTAGAAGTTTCAGGACCGAAGAAAAGCCCGAACCTTTCGAGGTACTTGTTGAGTTCGTCGAGGATAACACCTGGCTGTAATCTTACCCATTTTTCCTCCGTGTTTAGCTCGAGTATCCCTGTCATGTAACGGGATATATCGACAATGATCCCGCTTCCCACTACCTGGCCGGCCAGGGAGGTGCCTGCTGCCCTGGGGATCAACGGTATACCGTTCTCCACAGCAAAAACCACAAGCTTCCTGATATCTGAAGTGTTTTTGGGCCGGGCAACTGCATCAGGAACCTCCCGGTAGGCTGAAGCATCCACAGAATAAAGCAGCCTGTACTCATCGGATGTGTACAGGTCCCCTTCAAGCTTTTTTCCAAGCTCTTCCAGTTTCGATTTTATCTGTGGCGCTTCAATCACTGCTTTTTATAATAATTAGTGCTTTCGAAGATCTTGTCGGCGCTTTTTGCTATGAAGCCCGAGAAGAGATCTCCGTCCTTGTCAGGATATCGCCTTGCGAATTCATAATAACAACCGGGTACCTCGTAGGTGCCTTCCCTGAATTCCTTTTTGATTATTCCCGATTTAATGCTCGACTGTTCAAGCAGTTGCTCAGGGGTTCCCTTTATCTCACCGCCGGAATCGTTAAGCCTGAAACCGTTGTCTTTGAGGAACTGGTTCACCTTCTCCAGTGAATCAAGCTTTTCCAGATAGTTCACCGAAACTGTAAAATGGTTCGCACAGAAACCGAACACATAAAGCCATGCAGCATACTCAGACTCCTCCTTCAACTTGTCGTAAACTTCTTTTGAGGGTTTTCCCCATATATTTCCCGAATAGATCAGCTCATCCGATCCAAGGGTCTCCGAAGAGGCCTTGTCGATTATTGATTTAACTGTTTCCTGCAGATATTCACTGAACTCGGAAGTGATCAACTGGCTGATAAACACCCTGGGTGCTTTCGGCTGCCCGGGCAACTCAAAGTGTTTTGCAACAAGTTTTTTTGCTTCAAACTTGTACTGCCCTTTTTCTACATAACCACCCTCAATAAAAGGCCTGGCAAGCACATCTATATTTACCCTGGGGTCGTCATAGGTACGGAAGGCTATATGATCGTTCACTACCTCTTCACCTTCTGATAAAAACAGTTCGTAAACCTTCTTGACATCGGGATTCTGCTCTGTGTAGATCTTCCAGAGTTTTTGGAAAATAATTTCAGGTTTCATTTCTAAAGATTTATGTTATTATTTGTCTTATTCCAGTATTGGCATCTGTTCATAATTATATAATGTTAAAACCTCAGAACATATTGTCGAGGAGAGTTTTCCCCAGCCCTGTTTCATCGGCTGAATGATTGAGATCCGTAAATAAGCCTGCAACTGAATGCCTGTCGTGATTCACTCCTCTGAGGTTTTTTTCAATCTGTTTCAATTCATTAAAAAAATTACCAGTGCAACTGATCTCTGCCTCTTCGATCTTACCTTTTTTAACAGTTAACCGGATTACAATGTTTTCTTCCTTATAGTTGAATGAATTATGGAAATTATAATCAGGGGAGTAACCCATATTCCACAAGGGATCGAGGTACCTTGTTTTTTTCAGCTTTTTGATCCTTTCTGTCTCCCTGTCTTTCCATTCATAGATCATGACAGAAGGGGAGAGCAGGCCGACAATATGATCAAAGAACTTCTTGCTGAATTCCGCTGTATTCATAGGATCGTTCAGAAGTTGCTTCAGGTTCACCACATGAGTCTTTATTGATCTGACCGAACGGTCGTTGTAAAGTGTTTCGTTCCCGGCAATGGAATTCTCCAGGGCTTCAATGTTTGTATTGTACAGCAGGGTACCGTGATGGATAACCCTGTTCTTGTATACATGTGCGGCATTGCCCGATATCTTTGCCCCGTTTACCCTGATATTGTTCTTGCCTTCGAAGTGAGCGCTCAGTCCGAGGGATGCCAGGAAGTCAATTACCGGGGCTGTATATTTTTTAAAGTCGACGAGTTTTCCCGGTTCTCCCGTCGTTATGAATGAGAAGTTGATATTTCCCTGGTCATGGTAAACAGTGCCGCCACCGGTTATCCTTCTGATGAAAGGGATAGAATGTTCCGAACAATATGCATGGTTGATCTCGCGAGAAGCGTTCTGATGTTTCCCGATAATTACCGACCTGTTATTTCTCCATACCATGAAAGCATCGTGGGGAAACTCCCTGAGCATGTATTCCTCGGCTGCCAGGTTGAAATACGGGTCGGTCTCTTTTCTGTAAATACAATAAAACATCAACCAAAAAAAGGGTGTACAAAGCTAAACGGAATTATTCAGTTTTAGCTATATGTTGGCACGATTTCTGAATTCCGAAAAGCATTATTGATACTTTTGTCTTTTATTTTATTCGAAAAAGAGCAATGAAAAAAATATTTCCATTATTGATTGCGGCCATGATGATGATAACAAGTTCCTGCAGTGTGCTTGAACAGGCATCAGAGTTGTCGCGTCTTTCCAAGTGTGAGTTCAGGCTGAAGAATATTCAAAACCCAACGCTGGCCGGCATTGATATCTCAAATATAGATTCTGCCGATGATCTTGGCCTGATGGACTATGCCAGGATCACCTCTGCAATAGCTTCAAACGATCTTCCGCTGTCCTTTCTCCTGAATGTAGAATCGAGGAATCCCAATACAAAAGTGGCTGCGATGAACAGGATGAGCTGGATACTGTATATAGATGATATCGAGATGACAAGCGGTATGGTAAACCAGCGGGTGGAGATACCGCCCAACGGAGGAGCTTCCTCAATTCCGGTAAACATCCATGTAAACCTGATGGAAGCATTGCAAGGTGAATCGGGAGAGGCACTTTTGAATTTCGGGTTTAATATCGCAGGGTCAGGTGAAAAGCCCACTCGCATACTGATGAAACTCAAACCGACAATATATGTGGGATCGAACGAAATTGAATACCCGGGTTATATAAATGTCAGGACTGAGTTTACCTCAGGAAGCACAAACTCTTACGCCTTTTAAAATGCATTAACTTCAGATATGCCGGTTTGCTCCGAACAGCTAAGATCCGGATTTTATCAATTGAAAGATTATTTATTTTGTGATGTTTCAAAGGAAAAACATATGTTTGTAGTTGCCAATTTTGATAACTATGTTATCTAAGGAGAATCTTTTTGTCATCCTCTTTTCTCTGCCTGTTTACCAGATGATCTTTTTCACGGTCCAGTCGGTCTCATTCCGGCTTAAAACCGACAGGGCAAGGGTAATGCTGGGGCTCTTGATGCTTTCGATGACCCTGGTACTTGCTGGCAACATAGTGTATTATTTTAAGTATTACGAGACTTTTACAGTTCTTTACCTGTTTTTCATACCTCTTATACTTACCATTTTACCTTTCTACTATATTTATGCAGAAATTCTGCTGGAGGGCATTGGCAGTGTAAACATCCGGCGTCTCATTGTTTTGTTATTGCCTTCCGTGATCATTCTTGTGCTGAACCTTATCACATGGCTGCCCCTGACATCTGCCGATAAAATACTGTTTCTTTCAAATGGTTTCCGTTCTCCTGAAGGGGGGAACCCGGGCCTGAGAGCGGCAGAGCAGGTTTTCTGGCTTGGCAATGTGGCGCTGCTTGGAGGGCAGCTTGCACTTGCTGTAATAAGATCCTCCAGTACACTCGTCAGGGCCCGTAAAGTGGCAGATCTTGAGCCTGCCAGACTTCCTTACCTGAAAACAAACTGGATGGTAACTGTTTTTTCAGCAGTTATTTCTTTCATTTTGATCATCAGTGTGATGAATGTATTGACGCCCGATGGGATCGGGGCTTTTGCTGTTTACAATGTACTGGTCCTTATATCCGGCGGCCTGACAGGTTACTACGGGCTTCGACAGGACCGGCTTGAGAAAGAAGTTTCAGTGCTCGTCTCACAAATGGGAAACCACAGGATTCTTAATAATGCTAAGCCTGACGCAGCATCAGAAATGCCCGTCGAAGAAGCAAAATTGCAAAACAGGGTACAAAAACTTACACAAAATCAGGAAAAAGTAGCTGTTGAACTGGAGAGATTGATGGATGAAGAGAAGCTTTATCTCAATGAAAGCATTACCATTTCAGTTCTTGCCAATAAGCTTAGGGTTTCCAAACGTGAATTATCCCAGATAATAAACCATGTCAAAGGACAGAACTTTTACGGGATGATCAATGAGTACAGGATCATTGAATCGATGGACCTCATAAAAGATGATGATTTCCGGCACCTTACCATTGAAGCCATTTCCGAAAAGGTAGGCTTCAGGTCCAAATCCTCTTTCAATGCCTGTTTCAAAAAAGTTACAGGCCTAACCCCCAGGCAATACAGGGAGCGGGAAAGCTAGGAATTTACATTTTACAATTTACGCTTTACGATTTTCAAAGGAGTTATTGTGGTTTGTTTAGTGTTTAATTATTATTCCAGGCTCTAATTATAACGCTTCGCGATTTCCGCCTGCCGATCTAGTGATACACCCAAATTATAGGGTCCCTCAATAAGTTATATTTCATAATTTTGTCATGAATGGAAGGATTTGAAAAGCATTTGCAGAAGCCGGTATTTCAACATCTCTTGAAAGCCGTCGATGAAATTGGGCAACCGGCCTATGTGGTTGGTGGTTATGTGCGCGACCTGTTCCTCGGCAGGACCTCACCCGACCTGGATGTTGTTGTTGTGGGAAGCGGGATCGAGCTTGCAAAGAAAATGGCACGGATCATAGGAGGCGATACACACGTAAATATTTTCAGGAACTTCGGAACAGCCATGATCAGGTTCAAAGACGGCGACACCACCTGGGTCATAGAATTTGTAGGTGCAAGAAAGGAATCTTACAGGAGGGATTCGAGAAAGCCCATTGTTGAGAACGGGACATTGCAGGACGACCAGAACAGGCGGGATTTTACAATAAATGCAATGGCGATAAACCTCCAAAAAGAAAACCTGGGAGAGCTTATCGATCCTTTCAATGGCATCCAGGATCTGCATGACAGGCTTATCAGGACGCCTCTTGATCCGGATACGACCTATTCTGATGATCCCCTGAGGATGATGAGGGCCGTAAGGTTTGCCACACAATTGAATTTTTTCATAGAGGAAAAGTCGTTCGAGGCTTTAAATAGAAATGCAGAGCGTATCCGGATCGTATCCAAGGAGCGCATCAACGACGAACTGGAAAAGGTCATAATGGCAAAGGTGCCTTCTAAGGGCTTCAAGCTGCTTGACAAGAGTGGGCTTTTGAAAGAGATCTTTCCTGAGTTCCTCGAGCTCAAAGGGGCTGAATTTATTGATGGCAAGGGACATAAAGATAATTTCTATCACACCCTCAAGGTACTCGACAATGTTGCTGAAGTAAGTGATAATTACTGGCTCAGGTGGGCAGCGCTGATGCACGATATTGCAAAACCTGTGACAAAGAAGTTCGAAGAGGGCAACGGCTGGACCTTCCATTCGCATGAGTTCGTGGGGGCCAAAATGGTGCCGAGGATTTTCCGCAGGATGAAGCTCCCGTTGAACGAACACATGAAATATGTGCAGAAAATGGTATTGCTTCACCTGCGTCCTATAGTCCTGGCGCAGGACGTAGTAACCGACTCGGCCATAAGGAGGTTGCTTTACGAAGCAGGCGATGATATCGATGACCTGATGGTGCTTTGCGAAGCAGATATCACATCAAAAAATCCTGAAAAGGTCAAAAGGTACCTTAATAATTTCAAGGTCGTTAAAAAGAAGCTGGTGGAGGTGGAGGAAAAAGACCGCATCCGGAACTGGCAGCCACCCATTTCGGGAGAAGTTATCATGAAGACTTTCGGTATCCCTCCGGGCCCTGAAGTTGGTGTTATAAAGAACAACATCAGGGAGGCCATCCTCGATGGCGTGATAAGGAACGACTATGATGAGGCCTATCAGCTTATGCTGAAAGAAGGGGAGAAGCTGGGGCTTCAAGCAAAAAATCCTGAAACTCAATAGTTGTATAAATATTATTCTTTGGATAACAAGCATCTGATAATCATCCTTGGTCCTACCGCTTCGGGAAAGACCGGAACAGCCCTGAAAATTGCCGGCCATTTTAACACCGGGATCGTATCGGCCGATTCCAGACAGTTTTACAGGGAAATATCCATCGGCACTGCCAAGCCCGGTAAGGAACTCCTCTCACAGGTCAAACATTATTTCATCAATTCCCTTTCAATAGAAGAGGAATACAATGTTGCCCGTTTTGAAGAGGAAGCCCTGAGCATCATTGAAAAGATCCATAAAAGTAATCAAGTAGCTGTAATGGCCGGCGGATCGGGCCTTTACATAGATGCCGTTTGTTATGGGATCGATGAGTTTCCCGACGCTGATCAGGAGATAAGGGAAAAGATCAAAAAGGATTTCAGGGAAAAAGGACTGGAACATATACAGGAATGGTTAAAAGAACTTGATCCTGTTTATTACAGCCGGGTCGACCTGGACAATCCAAACCGCATAAGGAGGGCGCTTGAAGTATGCCTGCAAACCGGAAAGCCCTACTCTGCCCAAAGACTGAATAAGCAAAAAGACAGGCCTTTCAATATTATTAAGATCGGGCTGGAGCTTCCACGGGAAGAATTGTATGCCGGGATAAATAACAGGGTGGATGAAATGATTGGAAAAGGATTGGTAGATGAGGCAAAAAGGGTTTATCCACTACGTAATATGAATGCGCTTAATACAGTAGGCTATAAAGAGCTTTTCAGGTATTTTGAAGGTGAAATAAGCCTGGACCGGGCCATTGAGGACATAAAAACGAATACACGAAGGTACGCCAAGCGCCAGCTAACATGGTTCTCACGTGACAAGTCCATAAACTGGTTTCCGGCCGGAGCGGTTGATGAAATAATAAGGTTTTTAGATGAAGTAATAAGTTAAGAGTTTAGATATTTACTATTTAATATTTAACCAGGTTTTTGAGCATTCCCTTGAAAACGAAAAGGTGGAAGGGCATCACGAGGTACCAGTACATCCTTCCCCAGAGGCCTTTGGGGCGGAAGGTTGCCTCCTGACTGACAATGGTTTTGTTTTCTTTATCTGATATATTGAATTCCAGCCATGCTTCTCCGGGCAACTTCATCTCAGCATAAAGCAGCAACCGTTTCTTTTCTTTATCGGCCAGTATCACCCGCCAGAAGTCGAGCGAGTCCCCTGTATGGATATCGGTGGGGTTTGTCCTGCCCCTCCTCAGTCCCACTCCTCCGACCATTTTATCCAGCCATCCGCGTACATTCCAGAGCCAGTTCCCATAATACCATCCCCGTTCACCACCTATTGCCCATATATTCTCAAGTACTTTGTCAGCCCTTTCCCGGTCAATTTCTTTGGTTTGCATATCCTTGAGGCAACCGTTTGAAGGCACTTCAATGTAGTCACGGATATTTCCCTCCAGCTTGCTGCTGCCTGCAGTGTCTTTCCAGCTTGATACAACCAGGTGCTGGTCTATTTTCTGAAATGCTTTTTCCACAGCCTCTTCGTACGAAAGCGGTTCTATCCCGAGTAATTTATGGATTTCGTGATCCTTGGCCATCACTTCCACTTTCATGCTGCTGACGAGGTTGACCGCAAGATAATAAGGAACGGCCGTAACAAAATATAGCCAATAGGAAGAAAGGCGGGGGGTCATAACAGGAAGGGTGAATATGTATCTCTTCAACCCCCTCACTTTCGCGTACACCAGCATCATTTCCTTGTAGGTCAGCACATCCGGGCCGGCTGTATCGAATACTTTATCGTATACCTTTTCATTCAATTTGCACCTGCTCAGGCATTCTATAATATCCCTTACGGCTATTGGCTGGGTCCGGGTGAGTACCCACCTGGGGGTCACCATAACCGGTAGTTTTTCGACCAGGTCACGGATGATCTCGAACGACGAGCTGCCTGAGCCGATCACGATGCCAGCCCTTAAAACAGTCAGGTTGTATTTTCCCTTCCTGAGTATCTCCTCAACATTCTTTCTCGACTGAAGGTGTTTTGACAGGGTATCTTCATTTACAATGCCTCCAAGGTAGATTACCTGCCTGGCGTTTGTTCTGTCCACAAGCTTTCTGAAGTTTTCTGCCGATCGTGCCTCTTCCTCCTGAAATCCCTTGATCGAGCTCGACATGGAATGGATAAGATAATAGGCTACATCAATGTCTGCGGGAAGGCTGAACTCTTCCGGTACTGAAAGAAAATCAATTTCCACAGTGCTTATCCTGCCGGAATAGGGGATGTCTGTATTGAAACGGTTCCGGTCCCTCACACAACAGACAACCTCATGCCCTTCGTGCAACAAGACAGAAAGCAGTCTCTTACCAATATAACCGGTAGCGCCTGTGAGCAGGATCTTCATTTTACTAAGTTAGCCTATTTGCTGAACAATCACCACAGAAGAAAGTTTAGGGTGCTAAATGAAAGGAGCAAACCGTAAATCGGTAACCGGCGCCTGGCAGGGAACCCTGAGGCTAGAAATCAAATTAAACACTAATTAAACCAGAAGAACTCCTTTGTAAATCGTAATGCGTAAATTGTAAAATGTAAATTCTTACTTCTCATTTTTCGCCTCCGCGATCTTCTTCAGTATCTCTTCCTGGGTGGAGGCGGGCACCGGCAAATACCGGTAGAAGTCCATGGAGTAATTGGCCCTGCCGCTCGAAAGGTTCCTTAGTTGGGTGGCATAGCCGAACATCTCGCTCAGCGGGACAAGGCCAACCAGCTTCTGCGATCCCTTCCTGAACCTTCTCATCGAATCTATTTTACCTCGCCGGCGGTTGAGGTTACCGACGACATCACCGATATAATCGTCAGGTGTGTTGATCTCAATTCTCATTACCGGTTCCAGCAACCGAGGTGAGGCCTTCATGAATCCCTGCTTGAAACAGATGGATGAGCAGGTCTGGAAGGCAAAATCGGATGAATCGACCGGGTGGTGCTTTCCGTCGATCAGGGTTACCCGTACATCAACAACCGGATATCCCGCCAGGATGCCTTCATCCATGGTTTTCTTAATTCCTTTGTTAACAGATGGAATGAATTCCTGTGGTATGGCGCCGCTCTTGATTCTGTCGATGAACTCGTAGCCATTCCCTTCGTTGGGTTCGATCCTCATTACGGTTTCGGCAAACTGGCCTTTTCCGCCTGTCTGCTTTGAATGCCTGTATTCGCTTTCAATCTCTGCAGTAAGTGTTTCCCTGTAAGCAACCGCAGGTTCTCCAACTTCAACATCCACCCCGAATTCATTCTTGATCCGGTCCATAATGATCTCAAGATGTAATTCGCCCATCCCCGAGATGATTGTTTCGTCTGTTTCCTCGTCAAACCTTACATTGAAAGAAGGGTCTTCGTTGGAGAGCTTGGCCAGTGCTTCGCCCAGCTTGCTCTGGTCTTTCCTGCTTTGGGGTGTTATGGTCATCTCCATAACGGTAGGAGGGATGTTGATCGATTCCAGGAACAGTGGATTATCCTTGTCGCAGATAGTATCCCCTGTTTTTGTGTATTTCATTCCAATGAGGGCGACTATGTCGCCGGGACCGGCCTCTGAGATCTCTTGCCTGTCTTTGGCATGTATCTTCATGATCCTGCCTATCCTTTCAGGCCTGTCCTTGGTGGTGTTCAATATCTGCATACCACTCTGAAGCCTACCTGAGTAGATCCTGATGAAAGTTTGCTGCCCCACATACGGATCGTTGATCAGTTTGAAGGCCAGTGCCGAGAAGGGGAGCTTTGCCGACGGGCACCGGGTATGTGTCTTGTCCTCATCATTTATATCTATCCCTACTACTGACCCGATATCAAGCGGGGAAGGCATATAGTCGACAACTGCATCGAGCAAGAGCTGGATGCCCTTGTTTTTATATGCAGCACCACAAAAAACCGGTGTGATCATCAGCTTCAGCGTGGCATTCCTGGCCACTTTCTTGATCAGCTCAACAGGTATTTCTTTCTCTTCCAGGTATAGTTCCATCAGCTTGTCGTCGAACTCAGAAAGTTGTTCCAGCAGTACATTCCTGGCTTCATCGGCCTTTTGCCGGTATTCTTCAGGGATCTCGGCTTCAATCCTTTCATAATCCTGGAAAATATAAGCCTTCTGTTCAATGATATCTATTATCCCCACAAAATCATCTTCCGATCCCATAGGCAACTGAAAAGGCATGGCATGAGCATCCAGGTACTCGTTCATCATACCTATCGCATCGTAGAAATCAGCTCCCGTGCGGTCCATCTTGTTAATGAAAGCGATCCTGGGCACTTTGTACCTGTCGGCCTGGGTCCACACGGTTTCACTCTGTGGTTCCACGCCGCTTACGGCGCAGAAAAGGGCAATCATCCCGTCGATGACCCTGAGCGATCTCTCCACCTCAATGGTGAAGTCGACGTGTCCTGGTGTGTCGATGATATTTATCTGGTGTTTGTTCCATGTGCAGGAAATAGCAGCAGACGCGATGGTAATACCCCGTTCCTGCTCCTGTTTCATAAAGTCCATGGTGGCCTGTCCGTCGTGGACTTCCCCCACTTTCCTCGTAATCCCGGTATAATAAAGGATCCTTTCGGTAACAGTGGTTTTCCCGGCATCAATATGTGCCGCAATTCCTATATTTCGTAGTTCTTTCAGAGACATGGTCTTTGTTTTTGATCAATGTTGTATCGTGGAAAAATAATAAGACTCTTTTCCGGCTCACTTTTCGAGCGTGCAAAAGTAGTATTCAAATCAACATAAACATACTGTTTATTAAAATTTTACATTAATATAATATCACGAGTTAATAAACTCTTTGGCTTGGATCTTAATACTCGGAATGGAATTTTACCAGGCCTTCAATCGGACTTTGCAGAAAATGGCTTACACTTGAGCCAAATTCAGCAGCCACTTTCATGAAGTGCTCCTTGAAATGGAAACCTACCGAACCAACCACAGCCAGGGGTACTTCGGTGTGTTCAGGGTATTTGGTGATCTGTTCAGTAAAATAGTCGTGAAAATTACCCCTTACCAATCCCCGTACATAGGTGCTTCGCTGATGTTCACCTATGAACCGTGAGAAAGATGCAAGGAACCTGTTCGGGTGTGGCTTGTTGTACACTGCATCGAGAATGTTTTCCAGGTTCAGTCCGAACTCTATATCGAAGGCTTTTCTTACCTGTGCAGAAACATTACCTTTAAGATAGTCGGCCAGCAGCATTTTACCTAAATAGGCCCCACTGCCTTCATCACCAAACAGATAACCTAAAGACGGAACATTGGCCACTATCTTTTTGCCGTCATAGTAGCACGAATTTGAACCGGTACCAAGGATGCAGGCAATGCCCTCCTTCCTGCCAAAAAGCGCCCTGGCTGCACCAAGCAGGTCGTGGTGGATATCGGCGTGGGCATTATGGAATACGCCTGTAAGTGCATCTTCAACAATGGTACATTTGGAAATAGTGGAGCATCCGGCTCCGTAGAAATATATCTCCTTTACGGAGCCAGTATCTATGAAAGGTACCAGGTCTTTTTCGATCACTTTGGTAATAAAGGGACTATCGGAAAAATAGGGGTTAAATCCGGGTGTTTCATAGGTTTCAGACTTGTAGTCCCCGTTTATCACAACCCATTCGGCCCTGGTTGCTCCGCTGTCGGCTATTAGTTTCATCTTTATAAAGATATTAAATACTGCGGAACAAAGTTACAATATGTGGGATGAAAATGATCAGGCCGATTACGGCAGCGGTCAGGGCCGCAACCAGGACACCACCGGCAGCAAGGTCTTTCACTTTTCCTGCCACGGGATTTTGTCCCGGTTCTGCTAAATCGGTTAGTTTTTCGATGGAGGTGTTAAAGAGCTCTGCCGAGATCACCAGTCCTATGGAAAAGAACAGGAAAAGCCATTCGGCCGGACTTAGTCCAAACCAGTAGCCGGCTACTACAACGCACAATGCAACGATGAAATGTATCCTGGCGTTTCTCTGGGTCTGCAATAAGTATCCTATACCGTTGAATGCATATCTAAAACTGCTGAGGAACCTGTTGAACGGATCGTTTTCTTTAGGTTTCATCATTTTTTTATTGATGTCTGGATGAAGGTATTTCGAAATATTGCGGAAAACAACAAAAAATTATCCGCGGTATCTGTTTGCAAATTCTATGCTGACGTAATTATCGAATGAAAGGCATGTGTCATTGGCAAATTCGGAGGCTGTTCCGATAATTTCCCTCCAGGTTTCTGCACTTACACTATCAAGGTCTTTCCTGGTGATATTATTTTTGAACAGTCCATATATGAGCCCTGCATTGAAATTATCTCCGGCACCAATAGTACTTACAGGCTCTATCTTCTTGACCGGCATTTCTGTAACGCCCTTGCTATTGCTAAGGATCACTTTATTGCTGCCCCGTGTTATGATCAGGTTCCGGCAGAATTTGTCAACCCTTTCCATCCAGTCTTCTTCTGAGCGGGTTTCAAAAATATTGAAAAGGTCATCTCTTGAAGCCCTTACTATATCTGCAAAAGACAGGTTCTCCTCAAAAGCGGGCATCAGTTCCTTGACATCCTGCGCATGGTTTTTCCTGATGTTGGGATCATAGATGATCATGGCGCCGGCCTCTTTTGCCCTCATAATGAATTCCTTCACCATCTTCCTGATCGAGAGGGTTATTGAATAGAAAGATCCGAACAGCACGATATCTCCCTGCTCTATTACAGGGAAAAGGTCAGTAAGACGCTTTTCCGGGTAATTTTTATAAAAGTTATAAGTAGCCTCCCCTTTATCATCGAGCGCAGCAATTGAAACAGGGGTCTTCCCGTTTTCATACAGTTGAAGGAACTGAGTGTTAACATCATTCTTCTTCAGGAATTCAATGATCCAGCATCCGGCAATATCGTGTGTTATTTCCGAGATAAGAAAGACTGGCAGGCCTGTCCTGCCTAATGAAACAGCCGTATTGAGCATGGCGCCGCCGGGTCGTGCGGCAACAGGGTCATGGCCTTCAAAAATTATATCCAATATTGTTTCACCAAAGGTAAAGATCTTTCTCATGGGGAAATTGATTGATAACCGGCCCTGTTGTTCCAGGCTGACAGATTGAGCGGCAAATGGGATTCGAACCCACGACCCTCAGCTTGGGAAGCTGATGCTCTGCCAACTGAGCTACTGCCGCTTATAGCTTTACAAATTTAACAAATAGTAGACAATAAATAGTAAATAATAAATAGTAGTTTTCAGTAATCAGTGATCCCGGTATCGCTTTGCCAGGTTAGTAATGGATAATCGATAATTAATACTAATCGGTGTTTTATTTAAAAAGAAAAATCATTTTTATGAAAGGGCAATACCCTGTTAATTCGGCGTTCATTAACTTTGTGTTTTAAAAGATCGTAATGAAGGTTGTTCAATATATATTCCTTTTCTCTCTATTGCTGTTCTCATACAATGCCGGCTCCCAGGATAATTACCCCAAAGGGTATTTCAGGTCGCCGGTCGATTTTCCCATTCTCCTTTCAGGCACCTTCGGTGAACTCAGGGGGAACCATTTTCATTCCGGTATCGATATAAAAACAAATGGCCATAACGGGGCAAAGATCTATGCCATAGCCGATGGTTACGTCTCAAGGATCAAAATTTCGGCCTCCGGCTTTGGAAAAACCTTGTACATAACCCATCCAAACGGTTATGTATCGGTATATGCCCATCTCGACAGGTTCAACAAGAAACTTGCCGGCTATACCAAAAAGAAACATTATGAGCATGAATCGTTCGAACTGAATATTTTTCCTGAAAAAGGCCTGCTTAAAGTAAGGAAAGGTGAGGTGATAGGCTATTCAGGTAATTCAGGGTACTCTTTCGGACCGCACCTTCATTTCGAGATCAGGGAAGAGGCGAATCAAAAGCCCTTGAATCCGCTTTTCTTTGGATTCAAAGTAAAGGATTATATAAGGCCTAAGATCTCCTCACTCACAGTTTATCCGGCAGCCCGGGGAGTTAAGGTAAACGGAAAGACTGAGCCTTTTTCCTATGATACTGAAGGTTGGGGCGAAAAGTACAGGCTGCCCGGAAAAGATACCGTGGAAGTCACCGGGCCGGTTTACCTGGGGGTTGAAACACACGATCTTCTCAATGATGCCGGCAATAAAAATGGTGTTTACTCTGTGGAGGTTCAGAAAGGCGCTGAAACGGTCTTTCTGTTCAGGGCAGAAAGTTTTTTATTCAGTGAAACACGTTACATCAACAGCCTTATCGATTACGGTAAATACGTCGATAACGGCCGGAAGATCATACGATCCAAAATAGATCCGAATAACCTCCTAAGTATGTACGGAAACTTCGGAGAAGGTATTATCGCTTTCGAAGAGGAAGGACTGACAGAGTTAGCAGTTGAGGTAAAAGATATAAACGGCAACATATCCAGGCTTGTTTTCATAGTATCTTACGATGGAAGTGAAACCTTGCGCCAATATGCCATTTCCGCCCCCCCGGAGAATCGATCAATATTCAGGTACGATAAGACCAATCTCTTTGAAAACGGGGATATCAGGCTGGAAATACCCTACGGCGCCCTGTATGATTCGTTTGAGTTTACTTATGATACGCTGCCTGCCGCAGGTGGAAGTCTTTCAGGAGTTCACAGGATACATAACGACCATACACCTCTTCACACATACTGTAACCTGGCCCTGAGGCTTCAGGCCAAAGTAAGTGATGAACTGAAACAAAAATGCCTGCTGGCAAAAGTTGATGAGACAGGCAGTTATACCGGGGCGGGTGGAGAGTACAACGACGGATACATCACAGCAGGCATCCGTGAGTTTGGTGATTATACTATCGTTGCGGACACGCTGGCACCGGTGATAAAGCCACTGAAGTATGCACGATACAAATCAGTGAAAGGCATAAAGAGGATATCTTTTAAGATAAGTGATGAATTGGCAGGTATCAAAAAATACAATGGTGAATTGAATGGAGATTGGGTGCTCATGGAATACGATGCCAAGAACGACCTGCTTTTTTACGATATAGATGAAAGAATGAAAAAAGGAATAAATAATTTCAGGCTTGTAGTCACTGATATGAAGGGCAATGAATCTGAGTATTCAACAAAATGGAAGTATTAGGATAATATGGGTAACACTAGGGACATAGCCTTAGAAAAAATGAGGGAGCGTGCAAAGGAACTTAAGTGCCTTTATGCAGTGGACGAGCTTTTGGCAGGGAATGATGATCCTATCGATAAAGTGCTTGGTGAGCTTGTTACAATAATACCTTCAGGCTGGCAACACACAACTTGTTGTGAAGCGCTGATAGTTTATGAAGGACAGGAATTCTTCACACAGGACCTGAAGAGAACAAAATGGTACCAGAAAGCCGACCTGGTTATAGATGAGAATTACGCAGGAGAAGTAAGGGTATACTACACGATCAACGTTCACGGTTCAGATGATCCCTTTCTTCCTGAGGAACAGAAGTTGTTGAACAATATTGCCCAGCGGATAAGCCAGTTCATATTTCACCGCAAGCTAAAAAAAACAGTTGATTACATTAAGGAAAGCCCTTCAGCCAGGAAATCAGCAGACGACGGATCGATACTGACCCCTGACTCAGACGATCACTGGCGATGGAGGCAGATGGTAATCGAAAAGCTGGTTAATTCAATGGATATGAAAAAGCTTGGGGTAATAGCGGCATATATCATAGGGAGCACCAAAACGGCCACTGCCGGCCCCGGGAGTGACATCGATCTGCTGGTTCATTTTGAAGGTAATGCAGACCAAAAAAATATGCTTGAATCCTGGGTGGATGGCTGGGGAAGAAGCCTGGCATTCATCAACTACGAAAGAACAGGTTATAAAGTCAACGGCAGTCTGATAGATCTCCATATCATCACCGACAAGGATATCAAGGAAGGCAGCAGTTATGCCTCAATGATAGGTGCCAGTGAAAATTCAGCACGTCTTTTAAAATCCATCACTGAATGATTGATTGTCTTTTTGTTTCAGACCTGCACGGTAAGGAAAGCAGGTACAGAAAATTCTTCAGTATTGTTGCGGATGAAAAGCCGGATGCAATATTCCTGGGGGGAGACCTTCTGCCACATGGCTTCAGCCGTACCTATGAAGGGGATTTTTTTGAGGATGTTTTTCTTTCAGGGTTCAGGAAGATAAGGAAGGAGTCCCCGGGGGTCAGGGTATTCATCATCCTGGGAAATGATGACCCTATGACTGTCGAGCCACTGATGAAGAAATTCAGCCGGGAAGGTCTGTGGGATTACATTCATGGTGAGAAGAAGGTGCTGGAAGATTATAAAGTTTTCGGTTATGCCTTTGTGCCTCCTACGCCCTTCCGGTACAAGGACTGGGAAAGGTACGACGTTTCAAGGTTCGTGGATCCCGGCTGTATTTCTCCCGAGGAAGGGATAAGGACTACCGACCCTGGTGAAGATATTGAATATACAACCATAAAAGGCCATCTGGAAGAGCTTGCCCGGGATGAAAACCTGGAGAAAGCCATCTTTCTTTTTCATTCCCCGCCCTATAAATCTAACCTCGACAGGGCAGCACTGGACGGCCAGATGGTTGATCATGTCCCGCTTGATGTACACGTTGGAAGCATTGCTATACAGAGGTTCATAGAAGAACGGCAGCCACTGCTTACCCTGCATGGTCACATCCACGAATCTTCCTCAATAACAGGTGAATGGATGGAAAAGAATGGCAGGTCCCTTTCGGTCAGCGCTGCATGGGACGGCCCCGAACTCGCTGTTATTCGCTTCGACCTGGAAGACCTGGGCAATATATCAAGAAAACTGTATTGAAAAAGAGTGATAACTCAAGGGGAGGAGCAATATGAAAATTGCCTAATTTTACCCGCATGGAAGAAATGATCCTCATCCTTGACTTCGGTTCCCAATACACACAATTGATTGCCCGCAGAATACGTGAACTGAACGTTTATTGTGAAATTCATCCTTTCAACAAAATACCACAGCTGACTGATAACATCAAAGGTGTTATAATGTCGGGGAGCCCTTTTTCCGTGAGGGATAGGAAGGCGCCTGTGCCTGATCTGACCGGAATACGTGGAAAAGTGCCTTTACTTGGGGTTTGTTACGGCGCACAGTATCTCGCCCATTCCGACGGGGGGGAGGTTATGCCGTCCGGGATAAGGGAATACGGTCGCGCCAACCTTTCGCACAACGACCCCGACGAGTTGCTGATGCGGGATGTTTCGCTCGGCTCGCAGGTTTGGATGTCGCACGGGGATACAATCCTTAGCCTTCCCGGAAAATACCGGATAATTACCAGCACGAAAGATGTTAAAGTTGCCGGTTTTAAGATTCAGTCTGAAAAAACTTACGGCATCCAGTTCCATCCCGAAGTTTACCATTCTGTTGAAGGCATGAACCTGCTCAGGAATTTTGTCGTAGATATTTGTGGTTGTGCTCAGAGCTGGACCCCTGATCTTTTTATTGAGTCAACTGTTGAAGGACTGAAGCAAAAGCTTGGCAACGACAAGGTTGTCCTGGGCCTCTCCGGAGGCGTGGACTCCACTGTTGCAGCCGTCTTGCTCGACAGGGCCATACACAAAAACCTGCATTGCATTTTTGTTGACAATGGCCTGCTAAGGAAAAATGAATTCCACGATGTGCTTGAGTCCTATGTGGATATGGGACTTAACGTTACAGGTGTGGATTCCAGGCAGAAATTCTACCGGCGTCTCAAGGGAATTGAGGATCCGGAGGATAAACGAAAGGCCATCGGCAGGACCTTTATTGAGATCTTTGATGAAGAGGCCCATAAAATAAAAGATGTGAAATGGCTGGCCCAGGGCACGATCTATCCCGACAGGATCGAGTCAGCATCGGTCAACGGGCCTTCTGCCACCATTAAGTCGCACCATAATGTAGGGGGGCTTCCTGATATTATGAACCTTAAGGTGGTAGAGCCACTTGAGTCACTGTTCAAAGATGAGGTAAGAAAGGTAGGGGCAGCATTGGGTATCAAGGAAAGCCTCATAGGCAGGCATCCTTTCCCCGGGCCGGGACTGGCAGTAAGGATACTGGGGGTTATCACCGAGGAAAAGGTGAGAATGCTCCAGGAAGTGGATCATATATTTATTGAAGGTCTGAAGGAATACGGGCTTTATGATAAAGTGTGGCAAGCCCTGGTAGTGCTTCTGCCGGTTCACTCTGTAGGGGTGATGGGCGATGAACGGACCTATGAAAATGCCGTTGCCCTGCGTGCGGTTGAGTCAACCGACGGCATGACTGCCGACTGGTCGCAGCTTCCTTATGATTTCCTGGGTAAGGTATCTAACGAGATAATCAACAGGGTAAAAGGAGTTAACAGGGTTGTTTACGACATCAGCTCAAAACCTCCTTCAACTATAGAATGGGAATAGTATCAAAATATGGAATCTCAAAATATCAAGTGGTTCCTGACGTTCAGTATAAGAAATCGGGTTTCATGATCAAGCAAAGGTTTTTTCTTCTATTCTTTCTCACACTGATGCTCTCTTTTTCCGGCTACTCACAGGTGGAGATCGAGAAATCGGAAGTCACAAAAATGATCGATGGCAGGATGTACTACCTGCACCTGGTTGAACCGGGCCAGACACTTTATTCCATCTCCAGGGCATATGGTATCCCGCAGGATGAGATCATATTTGAAAACCCTGATGCCGAATCCGGCCTGAATGCATACCAGAATCTCAGGATACCCGCAGTTAGCCGGGATGTTCAGATTGCCCAGAAGATCAGGTCGGAAAGATATGAATATGTGCTTCACATTGTTTCCAGGGGTGAAACGCTCTACAGTATTTCCAGGCGATATACCATTACCCTCGATGAACTGAAAGAAGCCAACCCTGGACTGACCCCAGATCTTAAGGTGGGCCAGTACATCCAGGTACCTGTCAGCGAAGAAAAAGAAGACATTGAGATTCCCGATAATGCAAAAGCTCATAATGTCCAGCCCGGTGAAACTTTCTACAGCCTCTCACAGGAATACGAGGTGCCCATTGAAAGCATCAAGGCCCTGAATCCCGGTGTGGACTATCCGGTGGCAGGAAACATAATTTATATCCCTTCGCCTGAACCCCAAAAAGTGGAGAAAAAAGTGGAGGCCGATTTTTACATGCATAAGGTAAGTCGGGGTGAAACTCTTTACGGACTGGCAAGAAAGTTCATGGTACCCATCGACAGTATCCGTTCTTCCAACCCGGGAGTCATTGACAAGCTCAGTATTGGGCAGGAATTAAAGATTCCTTTGCCCGATAAGGAAAAACAGTTTATTGAGCACAAAGTTGATGAAAGAAAGGCCAGGCTGCGCAGCATAGCTAAAATGTACGGGGCCGATGTGGGGCTTGTGAAGGATTTAAATCCCAGGCTTGGACGAAGGGTCTTTTATAATCAAACCGTAAAGATCCCTGTAGCGGGTGATGCCGAAATTCCGGAGCCTGAAATGGTTACAGTGATAGAAGAAAAGCCCCCCGAGGATTTTTTACCGGAGAGGCCTCCTGAGGCAGCCTGCGAGCCTTCAGAATATTCAGGCCGTAATTGCAAAGTGGCTTTAATGCTTCCCTTATATTTAGAAGAAGTAAAAGAAGCTGGCCCTGAATTCTTTGAGGTCACCGAACCCGGTTCCAATTACGAACCCTTCCGCTTCATCTCTTTTTACCAGGGTGCAATGCTGGCGATAGATTCATTGGGCTCGCTCGGATTAAATGTGGAGGTGTTTGTGTATGATGTCGACAGGGATATTTCGAAAACCATCAAAGTGCTGCAGGATACAAAACTGCAGGAGATGGACCTGATAATAGGTCCTCTTTTCAGGACGAATTTTAATTATGTTTCGAATTTTGCAAAGATATTCGGAATTAAAATAATCAATCCATTCTCCAAAAGTAAGGAGGTCATCGACCAAAATGGACTGGCATTCAAGATGATGCCTTCTGAAAGCGAAGGTATTTACCAGGCAGCCGAATTTATCAGGAAAAAATTCAGCGATTACAGGATCATCCTTGTAAGAGGAAATAAATATCAGAATGCCGGTGAATTAAACGAACTCAGGAGTATCCTGATCGAATCTGTTGAACCTTCATTTACTATGAACAATGCCCTTTTGAGCGGTATACTGGTGGATGAGTATATGCCACCTGATCCGGACGAGGAATTTGAGATGCCCGAAACAGGTTATGCAGAAGGAAGACCGCTCAACCTTGCGGCCCTTCAGGATAATCCCGGAAGTTCAACAACCTTTATCAACGACCTCCCTGAGGTTATCTTTGCTGCTGACAGCCTGGGCGGTATTGTGGAGAAGGCATCGGTCTTGAGGCCAAACCTGGTAGTCGCTTTTGCCGAGAGTGAGGTCTCTGCACTGGAACTGATGACGGCTGTAAATGAAGTGAAGGATTCACTGAACATTACCTTGTTCGGGCTTCCCGACTGGCAGTCATTCACCAACCTGGAGACACAGTATCTGCTCAATTTTAACACTCACATGCTATCACCCTCCTACATCGATTATTCGAGCACTGAGACTAAAGACTTTGTATCGGCTTACAGGGAAAGGTACATTGACGAACCATCCTCTTTCGCCTTTACCGGGTATGATGCGGCTTTTTACTTCTTATCAGCCTTTATGAAATACGGGCCCGATTTTGAAAGTTGTATCCATCATCATCAAGAACAACTTCTCAGGACAAAATATATTTTCAGGAAACTGCCGGGAAGGGGATATGAAAACGTTTACTGGAATTTACTCCGGTATGGCGATTATGAGATAGTACCTATCCCTAATGAAAGCCCTTACACTGGTTTGTAAGTTCAAATGGGGTGTTTTTTCATAAAAATATTTTTAGTTGAAATTTATGATAATAAATAACTTTCGATATTCAATCCTGATCATTCTATCCGCATTACTTTTATCAGGGTGCAGCAGAACAGATGTTGAATATTATCCCGATGACAGGAAAAAATACGAGATCCCCTATGAAAACGGAGAAATTAACGGGCTTGCCAAGTGGTGGTATCCGAATGGCAGGCCTGAACAATTTGTGGAATACAAGGACGGTAAACCACACGGCCAGTTCATAAGGTGGTATAACCATGGCGTAAAAGAATATGAAGAATATTACAAAAAGGGTGTTAAGGACGGCCTTAGCACCGAGTGGTCGAGAACGGGCATAAAGGTCAGTGAAAAGACATACAGGAACGATACACTCAACGGCCCATACAGGGAGTTTCATAACAACGGATACCTCAAATTGGAGGGGACCTACAAGGATGGGATGTGGCACGGGCAGTGGATATACTGGGACGACATTGGATTTGTAATAGGAACAGGGGAATTTGAAAGCGGCGACGGTCAAATCAGGTATTGGAACATGGATGGTGAGCTGATCAAGCTGGTTAATGTGGAGGATAATGAGAAGCACGGTAAAGAGATCCACTGGGATGATGACGGAAACAAGACACTCGAAATAGTTTATGATATGGGAGTTATTGTAACTGAAGAAGAATTCTGACAATTCTGACAATTTCTACATTATCTTACCACATCGAACTTCCTCAAACTACATCTTAAAAATAAATAAATCAGTTAATAACTTTTTCCTCCCTTTTTTCTTGGCTGTTAGAATATTAACACTAATTTTGCATTGTGAAATTATTAACAATGTTAATTTTTCACATATTCAGGAACCCTTTAAAATTGAAGCGAGATGAACGTTGAAAAAATCATGAATGACCTGGAGAAAAAGCATCCGGGCGAAACAGAATACCTTCAGGCTGTCCGTGAGGTACTCGAATCGATCGAAGAAGTTGTGAATGAACACCCGCAGTTTCAGGCTGCCGGGATCATCGACAGGCTCATCGAGCCCGACAGGGTACTCACATTCAAGGTGCCATGGATGGGCGATGACGGAAAAGTACATGTAAACCTTGGCTACAGGGTGCAATTCAATAATGCCATAGGTCCTTACAAAGGTGGTTTGAGGTTTCACCCGAGTGTAAATCTCAGCATTCTGAAATTCCTCGGTTTCGAGCAGATATTCAAAAATGCCCTTACAACATTGCCTATGGGCGGTGCCAAGGGTGGATCCGACTTCGACCCTAAAGGAAAGTCAGATGCTGAAATTATGCGCTTCTGCCAGTCGTTCATGCTGGAACTTTGGAAATTGGTTGGTCCCAATACAGATGTTCCTGCCGGTGACATCGGAGTAGGGGGTAAGGAAATAGGTTATCTCTATGGGATGTATAAAAAACTGACCCACGAGCATACCGGGGTACTCACCGGGAAAGGGATAAACTGGGGTGGCAGCCTGATAAGGCCTGAAGCTACCGGATTCGGCTCTGTTTATTTTGCACAGGAAATACTTGCCCTGCAAGGTGATTCAATTGAAAATAAGGTGGTGGCATTGTCTGGTTTCGGAAACGTAGCCTGGGGAGCAGCCAAGAAGATCGAAGAGCTCGGAGGTAAGGTGGTTACCCTCTCAGGGCCTGACGGCTATGTTTACGACCCGGATGGTGTAAGCGGCGAAAAGATAGAATATATGCTCGAACTCAGGGCATCCAACCAGGACATTGTGAAGCCCTACTCCTATGAATTTCCGGGTGCACAATTCCACCAGGGAAAACACCCGTGGGAGGTTAAATGTGATGTGGCCATTCCCTGCGCCACACAGAATGAATTAAATGAAGAAGATGCCAAGAACCTCGTAAAAAACGGTTGCCGGGTTATTGCAGAAGGTGCTAATATGCCTTCAACACCTGAAGCCATTGAAGTTTTCCATGATAATAAGATACTCTTCGGGCCCGGTAAGGCAGTTAACGCCGGTGGCGTTGCCACTTCCGGACTGGAAATGGCACAGAACTCGATGAAACTCAACTGGCCGGAAAATGAAGTTGATGCCCGGCTGCACCAAATCATGAAGAGCATACACAATGTTTGTGTTCAGCATGGTACTGAAGATGATGGCTATGTTAATTACGTGAAAGGTGCCAATGTTGCAGGATTTTTAAAAGTGGCAAATGCCATGCTCGACCTGGGAGTGCTTTAATTTTACATTTGGGTAGTACAAAAGCCGCACCGGTTAACGGTTGCGGCTTTTTTATGTGCTTTCAACATAAGGCTTCAGCAGTTTGGCCCACAAATTATATCCTTCATGCGTAAGATGTGCACCGTCATATGTATAGCGGCTGTCCATCTGGCCCGAATCATTCAGAAAAGCACTGTGAAGATCGAGGAAGGTATATTTCTCACCTTTGCAGTATCTTCGTAGCTGGTTATTTGTCTCGTGTATGACCGTGTTGAGATCTGTCCCGACCAACAGGTTGGTTTCATTGACCGGAAGTATGCTTTGCAGGAAAAATCCGGGTGTTTCCTTCAGCCGTTCCATTATTTCCGTGATGTTTGAAGTAACCTCTTCCGGTGAATATCCGTGAAAAAGATCGTTAATGCCAATCATCATAAAGATCCTCAGAGGACTTGAATTAACTATCTCATCAAGCCTGAACCTGACCTGGATGGTGGTATCTCCACTTATCCCCCTGTTTACAAGACCGACCGTCGGGAAAAAATAATCCAGGTCGAAGCCTTCTGTTAAACTGTCGCCCAGAAAAACTGTGCTTTCAGTAGTTATGCGCTTGTTCTCGTACATAAGCTATTCAGTGGAAGAAATAAGGTATCTTGCCCCTGCTTCAGCATGAATCCTTAATGTATCGAAAGCCGGGACTTTAAGGTCGTCCTGTTTTATGATGAGTGGCAACTCTGTACATCCTAAAATGATGCCTCCTGACCCTCGGGATACCAGATCACTGCAGATGTCAAGCAGCCTTTCTTTTGTTTCTTTCTTGAATATTTCGCGTGACAGCTCTTTGAATATTACCCTGTGGATGAACTTCATATCATCTTCACCAGGTATAAGAGAGTCAATGCCATTTGAAGAGAGCACATCTTTGTAGAAACTCTCTGTCATTGTGGGAAGGGTACCCAGCAGACCTGCCTTTTTCACTTTTTTTGATTTGATAACCTTGGCAGTTTCATGTGCAATATGCACGAAATCCAGTCCAGACCGGTCCGAAACGGCCCTGGCATATCTGTGAATGGTATTTGCGCAAAGCATCAATTTGTCTACACCCGCATTCCTGAGGGACATTCCTGCATCAGCCAGTATATTCTCAATGGCGCCAAAATCCTTCTTCTTCTGGTTCTCCACCAGATCATTGAAATTAATTGAATAAAGGATTATTTTACCTGAATTGTTATCGCCAAGCTCCTTGTTCACTTCCTGGTTTATGATCTTGTAATAATCGAGGGTTGATACCCAGCTTGTGCCGCCTATAAGTCCGAGTGTTTTCATGATAGTCTATTTTATGACATAAAGGTAATTATTATGAGAGACGACGTCTCAGAAAATGCAAAAGCAGAAATCAGTTTAAAGATGGATATATGTCATAATAGTCATATATTCAATTAATTATAACTAAACGTATGAATAGTAAGGGAAGTTTGTATAATTGATAATAACCGAGACGTCGTCCCTCCGGGACATCATTTCCAGCTCAGCCTCGATTTGCCGGCCCTGCTCAAAAGGTACTCATAAATATTGATATTCATCAGGAATAGGGAAAGGAAATAAAAGAAGTCTTCCACAGGTATGGTATACGCCCGGGTGGCCAGGTTTTCTGTGTTGTCATAGATCACGACGGGTAACGCCGTCAATATACCGTTTACCAGTATGAAGGGAATAATGTTGACAAAATAGGCAAGGTAAAAGCGAGAAAGATAGGTTTTGTAAGTCCCCGCAATCAATTGCAGAGCTAGCACTGCAGCCGCAAATGAATAGTTGATGAATGTATATACCCTGTCAATATGAGTTACGGCCAGGATCACCGAAAGGATCAGGAACGCGATAGTAAGCACCATTGCAGCTTTCGGAAAGTAAAACCTTTTAACAAAATAATTCAGCACTTCATAAACGAACACACAGGCAAAAGGTACTGCAATAAAGAAAGACCATTCTTCCAGAGGGAGGCCGAGCAAATAGTAGCCTGTCACATATTCCGGGTTGAATTCCCAGACCGAATTAGCCGTGAAGATGACATCCCAGATTATAAAGGGTATCATGGGAATTATGATTGCCACGGCAAGGTATTTCCATTTCTTATAATAAGCTATCCTGTATTCAAAACTTCTTATCAGCGGTATCGACACTGTAAAAAGCATAAGCCCTAAATATGTATACTGGTCCCAACTCATCTTATAAGTCCAAATTTATTTTTCAAATAGCTGGTCACCAAAAGCCACATTTTCATTGTATCAGAAACCCTGTACCTTTTTTTAACAATATTGGAAGAGTCGGTGCGTCTGATCTTTTTAAAAAGCTGGAGGTAATAGACGTAGGCAAGATAAACACCGAGCCTTGCACGCGGATCAAGCTTCTTTATACCGATGTAAGCTTCATCAAAATCGGCCTTTATGTCGTCCTCGATCTTCTTTTTTGTTTCGTTGTCGAAATTATCAAAATCTACATCCGGAAAGTAGGTCCTGCCTCTTTCAATGTAATCGGCTTTGAGATCCCTCAGGAAATTGACTTTCTGGAAGGCCTCACCCAGTTTCCGCGCAAAAGGGACCATATCAGTATACCCGTTTTGCGGGATGCTGAAAACACGCAGGCACATAAGCCCAACAACCTCTGCCGAACCATAAACGTATTTCTTGAAGCCTTTTTCGCTGTAGTCTGTTTCATACAGATCCATCTCCATGCTTTCAAGGAATGAATCTATCAGGTCCCTCTCAATACCGTAGGTATTAACAACCCACTGGAAACTGTGCAAAATGGGATTGCTGCTAATGCCTTTATTGAGGGCTTCGTGTGTTTCCTTCCTGAATTTTTCAAATAACTCTTTCTGGTCGTGCCCATGGAAAGTATCGACTATTTCATCGGCAAATCTTACGAATCCATAAATAGCATATATGGGTTTCCTGAATTCCTTATCCAGGACTCTGACACCCAACGAAAACGATGTGCTGTAGTTTTCAGTGGTTTTTTTGCTTACATCAAGTGAATTAAGCGTATACAGGTCCATATTTTTCAAGTATCCGTTCTGTTACTAACCTTGAGCTGATAACTGTCATCGGCAGGCCGGTCCCCGGTACGGTGGAGGCCCCGACATAAAAAACATTGCCATATTTTTCATCAAAATTCTTAGGCCTGAAACCGCCTATCTGGTTAAGGTCATGCGCCAGTCCAAGGCCGCTACCCTTGTACAGATTGAAAGCCTGTTCCCAGTCTACCGGGTCCTTAATAGTTAGTGTCATCAGGTTTTTCTTGATGTCGAACCCTGTACGGGCCGAAAGGTCAGTGAGTATATTGTCGGCAAGCTCTTCACGATCCGACCAGTCGGGTTTGTACCTGAGGTCAGGCACCGGGCAAAGGATAAAAAGATTTTCGCAGCCTTCGGGAGCAGTGTCCAGGTTATATCTTGAATTCACATTAACGTAATAATATGGCTTTTTCAGGCTGACCGAATTCTTGAAGATCTTGCTGGTATAGTCCTTGAAGTTCTCTCCAAGAAAATAAGTGTGGTGATGAAGGTTGTCGATCTTGCCCTTGACACCTATATAAAGTGTATATGGCCCCAGCGTCCATTTTTTCTTGTCCAGTTTTTCTTCGGTAAATTTTTTCCTTTTGAAGACCGATGACCTGAACCCTGCAGCATCTGCGTTGATAACATAAAGGTCAGCTTCCCAGCGTTTTCCTTCACTGTCGATAAGCGCATCGATCTCTCCGTCATTTTCAGAGTAGCCTGTGATCTCAGTATTGTAAACTATATTGATATCTTCTTTTTCAAAAGTCCTGAGAAGTCCTTCAACTATCTTGTACATACCTCCTTTTACGTTATGATACCCGTCGTGTACCATTTCGGTATACGACAGGAGGCTGTAAACGGCCGGCGTATCGAAGGGAGTTGCTCCCAGGAAGAACGATACGAGTGAGAAGATCACTTTGACCTCGTGCGAAGTGAAATGACGTTCCATTTCCTTCCACATGGTCCGTATCATTTTTGGGGCATGCCCCCAGGGTACCGTTGCCAGTGCCATGAGGAAGGTAAATACATTGTCGAAATTCCTTTTGATTACAATATCTTCGGTAGAATGAAAAAGCCTTCCGGCAGAATCCAGGTACTTGCGCATCTTTTCTTCAAGCTCAGGTTCTATTTCTTCAAATTCTTCTGCCAGTTTTTTAAGGTCCTTATAGATCATGAAAGGCTCTTTCCTGTCGGCAAAGTAAACTGCATAAAGGGGGTCAAGCTCGATGAATTCAAAGGGCATGTCGATCTTGCAGTAATCAATAAATTCTTTGAATTCATAGCTCATACTGAAAAAAGAAGGCCCGAAGTCAAACGTAAATCCATCCTTTTTTAATTGATTCAGCCGGCCGCCTGCCTGGTGATATTTTTCTACCATCTCAACCGTATAACCGTTTTTTGCTAGCCTCAGGGCTGTGGTGAGACCCCCCAAGCCTGTTCCTACTATTAGGGCTTTCTTTTTCATAGTTTATTCTTTGTGGAGTATTTTGGCCGGAATATTAAACAAAAATATACTACTTTGGTTTAAAAGTACTTAATATTGTTAATAGAACAATGCGAAATGTAATTATAATCGGAGCAGGTATATCCGGAATGGCAACTGCCATACGACTTGCTGCCAGAGGTTTCCGGGTAGATGTTTTTGAGCAGTCGGATAAGCCCGGGGGCAAGATAGCCCAGTTCACGAAAGATGGATTCCGCTTCGATATGGGGCCTTCACTCTTTACCATGCCAGAATATGTTGAAGAACTTTTTCGAATTGCCGGGGTTGAAGTTTCAGGTAATTTCAGTTACCAAAAGCTGGAAGTTGTTACAAAATATTTCTTCGAAGATGGTAGTGAGATCATTGCCTATTCCGATCCCGAAAAATTTGCTGATGAAATAGGATTGAAAACCAGTGAAGAGGCCGGCAGGGTGAAAGAATACCTCGATAAAAGCGCAGAATTGTATAACATCACCGCAGAGGTATTTATCAGGAACTCTCTCCATTATATACCTAATTTTTTCTCAAAGCCTTTTTTGAAAGCATATTCAAAGATCCATAAGCTGAATGCCTTCAGGTCGATGCATGCCGAGAATTCAAGATGGTTCAGTGACGAAAGGGTGATCAACCTTTTCGACAGGTTTGCCACGTATAATGGCAGCAACCCCTACCAGGCTCCAGCTACGCTGAATGTTATTCCCCACCTTGAGCATAATATCGGGGCTTTTTTTCCGGAGAAGGGAATGTATGGTATCATAGATTCCCTTTACAGTTTAGCCAGGCAACTCGGTGTTGATTTTCATTTCAATGAGCCGGTCGAACGCCTTGATGTAGAGGATAAACAAGTAAAATCAATAACCACGGCAAAAGGTGATAAGCATTCCGGGATCGTTGTCAGCAGCATCGACGTTCATGCTTTCTATAAAAACATTTATCCCGATCCCGGAAAGCTAAAGAAAATAGAGAAGCAGCAAAGATCTACTTCCGCTCTCATCTTTTACTGGGGCATTGATAATGAATTTCCGAAACTGGACACACACAACATCCTCTTTTCTTCCGATTATAAAGAGGAATTCGAACACCTGTTCTTTAAAAAAACAATATATCACGATCCAACGGTATATATTTTCATCAGTTCAAAGCAGGTGAATGAAGACGCACCCGAAGGAAAGGAAAATTGGTTTGTGATGATCAATGTTCCCGAGAATGACGACCATGATTGGGAGAAACTCAAAGTTGAAGCCAGAAAAGCCATTATCAGGAAAATAAACAGAATGCTGGATACAGACATCGAGAAACTGGTCCTTTTTGAGGAAAGCCTCGATCCGGAAGGGATCGAAAGCAGGACCTCCTCTTACAAGGGTTCCCTTTACGGGTCCAGTTCGAACAGCCGTTTTTCGGCCTTCAGAAGGCATCCGAACTTCTCTTCGGATATTGATGGCCTGTATTTCACCGGTGGCAGCGTACATCCGGGAGGGGGCATACCCCTCTGCCTTTCTTCCGCAGCAATAGTTGATGAAAGTATCCTTAAAAAATCCCTATGAGGTATGGAATTGAATATCCTTAAAAAGAATCACGGCCTGATCTCAGTTGTCATAGTAATTTTTTACTCTGTCGGTATAGCGGGGCTCAGTATTGAATTTTCAAGGGAAATATTCAGGCAGCTTGTTCCGCTGACCTTGCTGGCTTCCGCTGTACTGATGCTTTTAATGGATGAATCCGGGTCAAGGCGCCTCTGGTGGATATTGATATTCATATATTTCTCGAGTTTCCTGGTAGAAATGGCAGGGGTAAACACCGGTCTTATTTTTGGTGAATACGAGTATGGTAAAACGCTCGGGTTCAAGATATTGGGCACCCCCCTCATCATCGGGATAAACTGGATAATCCTTGTTTATGCTATCTGGCAATCGATCGGCAACTTAAAGATGCATGGTATCCTTAAGGTCATAATTGCCTCAGTTGCAATGGTGATCTATGATTTTGCACTTGAACCAATTGCGATCATACTCGATATGTGGTCGTGGGGAATTGGTGATATACCTGTTCAAAACTATATTGCCTGGTTCGTGATTTCCCTTGTGTTTTTTACTATCCTTAAATTTGCCCGGGTGAGGATTAGGAACAGGATCTCACTTGTTCTGTTATTGACCCAGTTCTTTTTCTTTGTTATTTTGAATTTCACTCTCAAATAGAAAATCTGAATGAATCAAGGTCACAAATGATACCTGCCAATCATAAAAGAATATATCTTTGGTTTTTCAGGCACTATTCAAGCCTGATGATCAACAGAAGCTTCAGTCTGGTAAGGGTTCACAGTGATTTTGAAGACCGGGGCAGGCCACTTCTGCTGATTGGCAACCACTTTAGCTGGTGGGACGGCTTTTTTGCGATCTATCTTAACAACCTGCATTTCCGCCGCAAATTTTATGTCATGATGCTGGAAAAGCAACTTTCCAGAAGGATGTTCCTCAGCAAGGCCGGAGCTTTTTCCATTAAGAAGGGATCCAGGTCGGTGATCGAAAGTATCGACTATGCCGCCTCAATACTAAGGCATCCGGAAAATATTCTTGTTATGTACCCCCAGGGTGAGATCGAATCCCTGCATAAACGGCCACTCCTTTTTCAAAAGGGTATTGCCGATGTCTGCAAGAGAGCCGGCGGAGATTTCGATATAGTTTTTTACGCTGCACTGGTGGATTATTTTTCCAGAAGGAAACCTTCGCTTCAGTTTTATGTTAAGACTCATGACAAGAAAAAAGTCATTACAGAGGATTCCCTGCAGGATGCCTACAATGATTTTTATAACTCTTGCATAATAAGGCAAAAGGAAAAATGATCGAGATCATTGCTTATATCGCTTTCGGTTTTCTCCTGATCAGGCTGGGGGTAGGCCTGCTTAACCTTTTGTCATCAACGGGATTGAAGGAGGGCGAACCGGATGTTTTACCTTTTGTGTCGATACTTATTCCTGCGAGGAATGAGGAACAGAGCCTCCCTGATTTGCTCCGGCAGATTGATTCACTGTATTATCCCGGGTTTGAAGTAATGGTTTATGATGATGAATCCACTGACGGAACTTTGAAGATGCTCGAAGAAGCCGCTAAGAATTACAAGTGGCTTTCCGTCGTCAAAGGTATTGGACTGCCCGAAGGCTGGCTTGGGAAGAACCATGCATGTCACCGGCTTGCAGAGAGAGCTGAAGGGGAATACCTGATCTTTCTCGATGCGGATGTTCATATTGAGCCTTCAGTAATAAAAGACAGCCTGTCGTCGATGAAAAAAAGCAAGGTGGATTTGTTATCGGTGTTTCCGCAGCAAATGATGGGATCGTTCGGAGAGTGGCTTACTGTGCCTGTTATGAACCAGATACTTGTCAGTTTGCTGCCTCTTTACCTTGTAAGGAACAGCAGTTGGAAGGACTTTGCAGCAGCAAACGGGCAATTCATGCTTTTCAAAGCGGGTAATTACAGGAAACACCGGTATCACGAAATGTTTCGCGACGATCCGGTTGAGGATATCCGGATAATGAGGGAAATGAAAAGACTGGGGTATCCCGTTAAAACTTTCCTGAGTAACGGCCAGGTAT
Source organism: uncultured Bacteroidales bacterium (assembly GCA_964567785.1). GTDB lineage: Bacteria > Bacteroidota > Bacteroidia > Bacteroidales > JAGOPY01 > CAZMOK01. The sequence continues at coordinate 58,829 of CAZMOK010000009.1, forward strand.
CTTGCAGGATGTATCGTTCATTCAACGAAGCAGTCACAGGGTTTTCCAAAAATGTGATTGAATTCTTCGGTGGCAGATTGGTTCTTATACTGCTTTACCTTTTCCTGACGAATTTTGGATTCGTTTTTATCCTTCTCGGATTACCCCTGTATTCATTCGTGGTGTACCTGGGCCTTTCGATCATCTTAAAAGGGATAACATCGTGGGTAAGCAGGCAGAAAATATTGCCCAACCTTCTGTTGCTTCCTTTCCAGCAAATTTCACTGAACATAATAGTGTTTTCTGCCATCAGCAAAAGACTGTCAGGATATATGAGGTGGAAAGGAAGGAATATCCGGATCCGATCATAGGTCTTCTATAAGCTGCTCCATTTTCTCAAAATGCGAACCCCGCCAGTATATTTTATGGCACCTGCTGCAACGGTAAAAATCATCGAAGGCTTCCCTGGTGCCTTCCTCCAGTTCGCTTTCGACCATATTTTTGGAGACCTTCTGCAGAAGGCCGTTGCAATCCATGCAGATTGAAAAAGGTTCCAGGTTCTTTTTGAGGTCGAAGCGCCTTACAATTTCCTTCAATTGCTTTTTGGGATCAGTCGACCTGACATAATATCCATGAGTGACCTTCCCGTTTTTCAATATCTGCAGGTCCCTGGTGAGGATTATCCTTTTGTCCTGCTTTGCCTTTTCAACAATAAAATCATCTTCCAGGTCATTGTCGTAATAGGAATCAAAGCCCAGCATCCGCAGGTACCTGACAAGTTTTCCAAGATGAACGTCCAATATGAAACGGGTGGTGCGGAGAGGTTCGGGCCGCAACCTCGTTACATTGGAAACATCAAGGCTTTCGAACACAGGGTACACTGCTATTCTTTCGTTATCAGAGGGTTTGTAGATGAAATCGACAGAATTATCCCCTGCAAGGATGAGATCCACCTCTGTGTGAGGAACCCCTTCGGCTTCGATAATATCTTTGATGTTCTGATGGGAAGCAACCCTGATCTGGTAAGTTTTCTTCTTTTTCAGGTGAGGGAGGAAATCATTCAGTTCTTCATAAAACCTTATACGTACAGTTTTTCCCATCCTGTGGATTACACTGCCTGTTTTTCTGCTGAATTTTGGTTTTCGGCTACAGGGCTACTTTTAGGTTTAACATCTATCTCTCTTAAGATGTAAAGGTACTTTAAAACAAAGTAGGCTCCTACTGCGCTGAAAACATGCCATAGAAAATGAGTGCCCATCGGGAGGAAAGATATTTCAATCGCATCAAGCTGGCGGAATAGCAGTGCGATCATAAAAGGAATAATAGCGCCTGCTACAGTGAGTGAATGCCTGAATTTTGTTTTTATGAGTATGATCAGCAAGGGCAGGGCAACGATGATACCTGTAGTAAAGTAGGATACGTTGATAGCTACATGTTGTGGCAGGTTTCCCCAAAACAGGCCCCTGACAAGGAATGCCGGGATGATCACAAAAAATACGTACCACCATCTTTTGAATATCTTGATCCAGAGATAAATACTGATAGATAGCGTGAGAATGGCTGACGGAAGAAAATCCATCACAAGGAAAGCCGTTGATACCCTGAAGCCGTGAAAAAGGGCACTTCCCAGGCCACCCAGTATTATAAGTGGTATGGCAAAAAGCATGAAGCGGTAATGTGAGAAATTGCCCCTGATTAGGAAAAGCCAGTAAAAGGCAGGTATGAGGATCAGCAGGGAAGAAAATGCATTCCATGGCTCAACAATGAAATTACCCAGTTCTGTTTCTGCATACACCGGTCCGCCATCGGGGAGACTCTGATTATACCAATCGTTATAGTTTTCTTGTACCATCCTGCCTGTAATTGGTTTTTGAAATTAACAATTTGATACATTAATTGTTTGAAGAGGTTTTTACCAGGTATATGCCTGATTTGTTGTTTGTTTCGACAATCCAGTCACCTGATCTTTGACCTTCCTTATAATCATCCATGCCCAGTTGATGACGGTAATAAGGGGTGAGGTAGATAAAGTCGATGTCAAATTCATCTGCTTTTGCAAGGAAACCCCTCCCGTATATGCGCGGGTCTTCTTTCTTCAACTCTGTGTAACACACCTCTCCGTGTATTCTGCCAAGATCCTCTATTTCATTGAAAATAAAGGTCATGGGAGCTATTATGTTTGTGCCCTCCAGGTTTTCCTGGCCAAGATACTTGTTGGTTATTTGCTCATTTGCGACCGGATTGAACTTGTTTAATGTAAGCTGGAAATTATAAAAAGCACTTCCGCCAATAAAAATTACCAGCAGAGCACCAAGAAGAAACCGGATCGTTTTCTGTGAACCAAATCTAAATTTACCAATCTCCTTATTACTTAACCAGCTAAATACTTTTGAGATCATTATAACCAGGAAAGGGAAATAGATCAGTATGTATTGTCGTGATTTATGTACTGCTGTCAACGCAGTGAGAATAAAAAGAAGAAGAGTGAACAATGATAATCGGGGATAATCCTTCCAGATCTTTTTTACGCCAACAAACAGAGTTGCAATAAGAAGTGCGCTGAATATGATTATTTTAGGATTGTGAAAAAAACGCTGTTGTTCTTTTAACAGATTTACGAAGGGCTGCAAATACACAGGGATCCCGTTAATGCTGTCGAGGGCAGGGCTGGAGCTGAACTGGTAGTACCACCATGAAAAGGAATAATCGGCATTAAAATCAAAGAAATAGATGGAAGTGGTTACCAACGAAAACAGGCTGAAAACTATAGCACCTGCCCATCTGCGGTTTATCAACAGTAACAGGAAGCCGGCGCCGGTTACCACGATACCGTTGAGGTGGGTGGCAACTGCCAGTCCGCTCACCAGGCCTGCAGGTATCAGATAAACTACACTGGCATGGCCTTTTTTCAGGTAGTTTTCAAGAAAAATATATGCAGTGAAGGTAAAGGTCATGATCATGATCTCCGGCCTTAAGAGAAAACTGTATTTAAAGATCCATGGAAAAGAGAAAAAAAGGATCATTGAAAAAAGCCATTCATTAAACGACAGGATCTTTCTGATCCGCACTGCGTAGTAATAAAAAATGAACAAAAAAATAATGAAATAGATCAGGCTCACCGATTTGAGCGAATAAAGGGAAAACCCGAAAAGATCAATGAAGGCTGCACCGTGCAGGACCAGCAATTTGTGCGAAACGATAAGGTAATCTTCCTGTTCCGTTATACCCCGCATCAATTCTGACTTCACATGCCCGGCTTCATTCAGCCAGTATGCGTGCTCACCGATCCATGCGTCGTCAATATCAGGAGTTCTTCCGGGAATACTGGACAGGTAGATCAGCACCAGGAGAGAAAGTACCGTTAAGAGCCATTTTCTATCAAAAAGCATTTCCGGGAAAACAGGCCGTAAAGATATGTTTTTTGAATTAAGTGATGCCAGTAAGTACAAAATCGACCGATCAACGACATTATCTTTATTATTTTACCTTATTTTGTCAGAACATTTTGCGGACTTATCTGTATATAATCAATAAATTATCAACTGTTTCATTAGATTAGACTTTTATTTTAACCGGCCTAGTGCCAAAAATTCATTGTTTATGAGGTTTAAATCTATTAGTGTATTTGCAGGTATTTTCATCTTTTTCTTTTCAGGATTAGCAACACAAGCACAACTCGGTATTGACGCCGAGCTCAGGCCAAGGGCAGAAGCATGGCGGGGATACAGGGTGCTCCCGGCTGATACCCTAAAAGATCCATTATTCTACATCAGCCAGAGAACAAGGTTAAGTTTTGATTTCAATTCCGATTTACTGGATATTAAGGTTACTGCCCAGGATGTGAGGATCTGGGGAAGCGACAATATATATTCCAGCACAGGTGCATTTGGAAGAACGGCCGGTTTGGACCTATATGAAGGTTGGGCTGCAATAAGGCCTTTTAACAACTTTGAAGTTAAAATAGGCCGCCAGGAGATGAAGTATGATGACGGCCGGCTGTTGTGGAATCGAAATTGGAACCAGTATGGATTAACCTACGATATGTTTCTTCTTGCTTATGAAAAGAACGACTGGAAAATCCACGGTGCTTTTTCATGGTATAACAACCTGTACTCACGTTTCGGCCTCGGGGTTTATCCCGATAAGATCAGGTCGTTCAGTATGCTCTGGCTCAGCAAGGAATTTGGCTCATCCACCCGGGTTACGGCGATTTCACTTCTCTCGGGCGCCGGTTCTCCTGATGCCAATGAGGTTATTTATCTAAAATCGACCACAGGTGTGAATATTTTTGTTGATGCCTCAGGGTTCAATGCCCACCTGGCAGGTTATTACCAGGCAGGTAAGCACAAGGATGGCAGGGATGTATCAGCATATGCATTAATAGGAAAGTTAGGATATAAGAAAAATTGGTTTGGTGTTTCAGGCGGTATCAATTACCTGTCGGGCCAGAACTTTGAAAAGAACGATCCGGCAGAATCAAATAAATACCAGCTCTTTGATGTCTTATACGGTGCAAGGCACAAGTTCTACGGATACATGGATTATTTTGTAAATATTGAATCAAGTACGATGGGCGGAGGACTTAATGATCTCTTCATCAGCTTCAAGCCCACGTTCGCAGAGAAGCATTCCATAGAGCTCGCAGCTCATTATTTTATGCTTGCCGGCAAGATTCCTGATCCTTATGTTAATACACCGGACGCATACCTGGAATCATACCTGGGAACTGAGATAGACCTTGTTTACAATTACAACCCTTTCAAATTCATGAATCTCCAGGTTGGTTTTGGCTGGATGTCGCAGGGAGAGTCACTTGAGAAGATCCAGTCTGTTTATGGTACGGAGGTTCTGGAACCATGGTTCAGCTATGTGCAGTTAACTGTTAAACCTTCACTTTTCAAGACTGATAAAGAGATTGTTCTGAGACCATAAAACACACCAGGGCTATAAGTACTTTTCCTTCATTTTATGCAGTACAGCTTGCAATGCCGGTTTGTTACTGTGATGGGCTCAGAATATAAAATCAGTTGAAAGGAAGTTAGAGTGGTCTTCCTTCAAGACTCCGTTCACTATAGAGATGTTTTCCTTGTTTTCTTTTAGGGCAACAAGTGTCCTTATAGAGAATACCCTCAGGGCATCAGAAACCGACAATGTTCCTTCGGCCGAATCTTTCCTGCCTGTGAATGGGAAGATGTCGGGCCCCCGCTGGCACTGGCTGTTTAGGTTGACGCGGCAAACCTGGTTGACGAGTGGGTCTATCAGCCGCCCTACCTTTTCCGTGTCTTTACCAAAAATACTCACCTGCTGGCCATAATTCGAGTTTATAATATATTGCATAGGCTCTTCAATATCTTTAAAGGTGAGAACAGGCACAACAGGTCCGAATTGCTCTTCGTGGTAGATACTCATTTTATCATTAACGGGGAAGAGGACAGCAGGATGCACATATGTTCCATTGACCTTTCCTCCGCTCTCATTTATAATGCCGGCGCCCTTTTCCACGGCATCATCAATAAATGCCTTCATGTCCATTGCCAGGTTTTGTTCCGGCATGGGGGTCAGTTTTACATTCTCTTCCCAGGGCATGCCAGGCTTTAGCTTTGCAAGGCCATCATTGAATTTTTTCATGAAACTGCCGGCTATGTTCTCGTGGACAAACAGTATTTTAAGAGCTGTGCAACGTTGTCCATTGTAGGAAAGACTTCCCAGCAGGCACTCTTTCACGGTATGGTCCAGGTCGGCTTCCGGGAGTACAATGCCTGCATTCTTAGCTTCCAGTCCGAGTACTGAACGCAGCCGGTGCGGTTTCGGGTGTTGTTTTTTAAGGATGTCGGCAACCCTGCTGGAACCTATGAAGGCAAGCACATTGATCCTTCCTGATTCCATGAGGGGGCCTATAACCTCCTTTCCATCGCCGTAAACTGTATTTACGACACCCGGAGGAAATGATTCCTTAAAAGCATCCAGGAGAGGCTGGTGTAGAAGCACTCCATGCTTCGGAGGTTTGAATATTACGGTATTGCCCATTATGAGGGCAGGTATGAGCGTTGTGAAGGTTTCATTGAGCGGATAATTGTAGGGTCCCATACACAGGACAACTCCAAGGGGGGCGCGCCTTATCTGTGCGGCAACACCTTCGCGGATAGTAAAGCTGGATGATGATCTGTCGAGTTCCTTCAGGGCGTCTATTGTGTCACGAATATAGACTACCGTTCTGTCAAATTCCTTCTGCGAATCAGCGAGAGTTTTGCCAATCTCCCACATAAGCAGGTTTACCACTTCATCTCTTTTTTCTACCATCCTGAAAGTAAAGCCCTCGAGGCTTTTGATCCTTTCCCTGATCCCCATAGTTGGCCAGGTACCTCTTCCGTTGTCATAGGCCTTTTCAGCAGCTTCAAGGGCTTCAAGCGATTGATCTTTTTCCATGAGGGGGTAGCTGCCGAGATAAGCTTCCTCTATGCTGCCGTTTGACCTGATACATACAGGGGAATAAACCTTCTGAAAATCCTTATTCCATTTATGGATCTTGCCGTTGATCAAATATTCCTTTTGCTCAAGGGGGTTCCCGAACCTGAATTTTTCGGGTATTTCATCAATTGCCGGAAAAAGGTTTTCGATCTTTTCTTGAATGCTCATATTGATTGGTATTTTGTTTATGCAAAGATAATGGTTACTGAAAACGGGATGACATCCTGGATGTCATCCCTCTTTATCCTTAATGTGAAATTCCCTCACCAGGTAAGGCTCAGTCGACTTGTAATCAAGAAATGAAGTGACATCAAAATAGACTCTTAACATGTTTGGAAGCATGGTGATCGGGTTTCCGAAAAATTTCGCAGGATTCAGTAAATGTGAACTTTGTAGAAAATGCTCCTCAACAATGCCTTCATGGCCTTCCGTGTCATCGGTAAGCATTTCTTCCACCACGTTCCGGTTGTAATGCCATACCGGGTGCACCTTCAGTGTCAATGGCGTATGCCCGTTGTGCCAGCGATGAAGATAGTCATCCCGGGTGATCTTCTTTTTTCTCCTGAAAAGTGTTAAGAGGCAAACACCTGGAGTTACTTCCCCGCATGGCCAGTCCCTGATATAGGACCTGGGAAGCGCTTCGGTTACTTTATATGCCCCGGCAAAGTACGGTTCTTCCCTGGCGATCCCATCAGGAAAATGGTTTTTACTGAAAACGGATATTGCAGCAACCTTGCTTTTCCTGAAAGGTATGACCGAAAAGGCGGGTGGCTTTTCAGCCGTCAGGGTGACCGATAGTCTGGAAACTCCGGGAACCCCCGATAGTTCTGATGAAATATCGAGGACCCTCCTCCTGAATTGAACATAATCTTCGCCATCCCTTCCCCGCAATAGGTAAATGTGTTTATTCATGGTCAAGTATTTTCCATCCCGGCGAAAATAGCATATTCACCGAAAATTTTTTGTTTTAAAAAGAAAAAAATAGTTATCCCTTTCACGGTGCTGCTATATTTGGATGATTTTTCTTTTTTTTGTGCTTTGTTTTATCCCAATGAAAAAGCTGAACATTTTACTTACCGGCGGCTCTGGCTTCCTTGGAAAGGCAATAACAGACGAATTGCTCGATCACAACTGTCCTCTGCCTGTTGGGTCATTAAAGGTATTTGATGTCGTTCCCCCGCCGGAATATAATGACCCTCGTTTTTCTTACATCAAAGGTGATGTCACATCTTACATCCAGGTCAGCGAGGCCTGCAGGGATGTTGAGCTGGTTATCCATGCGGCTGCAATAGTTGACTGGGGAACGCATTCTGAAAGTGAAATACTGCAGGTCAATTTCGGGGGAACGGAAAATGTGATCAGGGCCTGTAAGGAGAACAACGTCAGGAAGCTTATCTATACCAGTTCACTGGATGCTGTTTACAGCGGTAAGCCTTTGGTTGATATCGACGAATCTGTTGCCTATCCCGAAAAACACGAAACTGTTTATTGCAGGAGCAAGTATCTTTCAGAAAAGCTGGTTTTGGAAGAAAACGGCAATGGAATGGATACATCCGTGCTGCGACCATCCGATATTTACGGGGAAGGTGATCCCTACCATATTGGTTCACTCATCAATATGGCAAAGGGAGGGTTTTATGTGAGGCTGGGAAATGGCAGGCACCGGTGCCAGCATGTGTATGTAAGGAACATGGCCTGGGCGCATGTTCTGGCAGCCAAGTCTCTCATGGAAGAAAATTCTAAAGTGGCCGGTAAAATGTTTTTTCTAACCGATGCAGAAGGCACCAACTTTTTTAAATTTTTTGATCAGATAGTTGAAGGAGCAGGATACAGGATATGGCCCGGAAACTTATGGATCCCCAGGGGCATTGCTTATGCCATGGGAAGCCTGTCAGAGTTTTTCGCCTTTCTGATCAGGCCTTTTAAGAAATACCATCCTAAGTTCAGCCGGTTTGCAGTAACCTACACCTGTACCGATTTTACTTTCAGTTCTCGCAAAGCGGAGGAAGACTTCGGTTTTAGTCCAAAGTACAGCGAAAAAGAAGCCCTGGAGAGAACAATTGAATTTTACAGAAAAGAAAAACAGTTGTGAGTGCCCATCCTCCTTGATTTCATTAAGGAGGATATAATGTTCAGTCTATAGTAATGAGCCATATTTAGCCTCTCTTAAGCCGGCGATCATATGCAGCATCGTAATCAGTATAGATTATGCCTTCTTCGCCTATACGGTAGCCTTTTGAATTCCTGCCGGTTTTGACAATATTCTGGCCCTCACACGCACTAATCCCGGTCCATTTGCAATTCTGGCAATGCCTGGTACCGTTTATCTGAATGCCCCAGCATTCATCAGTGGATAGTTTACTGGTATCTACATGTTTCATTTTCCGGCCGTTTTCTCAAAGTTATAAAAATATCATATCCAAATTATTAAGATGTGATATAAATTATCAGAAGGCGCCTGGTTCAAAAGAGCCACCGGATATTAAGGCGTATCCGAAATCAGAAAGGTTATCCCATTTGATTATTTTTGTTGTATGGATAGATTCCGCTACCTGGTAAAACTTGCGTTCGACGGAGCCCCTTTTCATGGATGGCAGGTGCAGAGCAATGCAGTTTCCGTTCAGGAAGTGATTACCAATGCACTTAAAGTACGTTTGCGAAAAGAGATGATCTCACTGGTTGGTTGCGGACGCACTGATACCGGTGTGCACGCCCGGGAATTCTATGCCCATTTTGACCTTGATGAGAAACTTCCCGCTGATAAACTTGATGAACTTTCATACAGGCTGAACAAACAACTCCCCAATCAGATAGTGATTTTTTCAATCAAGCAAGTCGCACCTGATTTTCATGCCCGTTTCAGTGCGGTATCACGTACTTACCGTTATTACCTGCATAATAGAAAAGACCCTTTCCTTGATAATTATTCCTGGTGCCTGCTAAATGATCTTGATCTGCCTGAAATGAACAGAGCTGCTTCAATGCTGCTCGAATATGAAGATTTTACCAGTTTTGCCAGGCTGCATTCCCAAACAGAAACCAATATTTGCCATATTGAAGAAGCAAAATGGGAACAGGATGGACACAGGTTTATTTTTACCATAACTGCCGACCGTTTTCTAAGAAATATGGTCAGGGCTGTGGTTGGAACACTGGTTGAAGTGGGCCGGGGAAAGAGAAATGCCGGTGACTTCAGGAGGGTTATCGAGAAAAAAGACCGTTCAGAAGCAGGAAAATCTGCACCAGCCAGGGGACTTTTTCTCGAACAAATCCTTTATCCAGGCCAGACAGGATGAACTTTGATGACTGGTTATCTCTTCTGCAAGATCAGCAGATAATTCTATCTCAGCAAAAAGATAAAAAAGTAAACCCCGACAACAATAGAATAGGCCAGTTTCATGAAAGTGCCGGTGAGAAAGCCGATGAATGACCCAATGGCTGCCTTGAAGGCCTGCCCTGAGTCCATTCCGCTCGTTGCTTCACCGATGTATGCCCCTAGAAACGGACCCGCTATGATACCGATCAACCCGAAGGGACCAAGCACAATGCCAAGGGCAGGAAGGACAAAGATCCCTATTATCAGCCCTATGGTACTGCCCCACACCCCCCGTTTGGTCCCGCCGAATCTTTTGGTGCCATAGATCGGGACAACATAATCGAGCAGAGTGACAATGGCCATGATAAGTCCCATGATCACAAGAAATTCGGTGCTCTGGTCAACCCTTTTGGTGAACTCAAGAAAGATAAGGCCGATATAACTGATTGTAGGGCCTGGCAGACCGGGAAGGATAGCCCCGATCAAACCAACAAGCAGGAAAATTATACCAAGTGTTATGAATAACCAGTCCATTGTCTGTGTTTTGGGCAAAGATAAATGGGAAATAATAAATAGTAAATAGTAAATAATAGATGAAACAGGTACTGGTTGTATTTTATTGTAGATCAGTAATTAATAATTAATAATTAATAATT
>CAZMOK010000010.1:0-52548 GCA_964567785.1 uncultured Bacteroidales bacterium
ATGTCTTCCAGATGTCTTCCAGATGTCTTCCAGATGTCTTCCAGATGTCTTCCCTATTCCACAACAACCTTCCGCGTCACCATACGGCCATCCGAAATAATCCGGAGTAAATAAATACCCTCCCCAACATCTCCGACATCCACCTGTACCCTTCCTTCACCCGCAACATAGGCATTTTCCTTCACCTTGCTTCCCAAAATACTGTAAAGGCATACTCTTACATCACCATCAAAAACTCCTTCAACAAATTCAATATAAAGTACCTCTTTTGCCGGGTTCGGGTATATATTCACAACCGGACCTGATTTCCCCTCTCCTATGCCGAAACCCTGGTCACAATAAACCGGGTAAATCGCCTGGGTAAGCTTTATGTCCCATCCGTTCGGTTCATCAAAGGCATGCCAGGTCTCATCCGACCATAACTCGTAGGCTGTGTTTGGGTTAACCTCACCCTCATCGGTGGAAATAAGAGCCAGTGTGTCGCCCTCAGTAGTGGGTAAAATAAGCCCCAGGTAAAACGGACCGTCAACCTCAACTGGGGGATCGAATAGTACAGATGTCATCTTCTCGTTTACCACATTGTCAAATATCTGCGATAGTGGAAGAATGGCTGTTCCGAGCTCTGTGCCCGGAAGCCCCCCTGCCCCATCATTGTCCCAGACCATGAACTCAATATCAGGATCCTGGCCGGAGGCAGCCGAAACATACGCAAACTCAAAAAGCCCTTCATACACGACCTTCATCTCCCTCGGCGGCTCAAAATAATCAGCTTTTGCCAGGTCACCGTACGAATTGTTTCCGCAAACATATCCAAAATCCGGTGGTGATACAGTGAATATGGTCGGGGTGCCGGGAAACGGATAATTCAGTGTGTCGCATACGGGAATGAACTCCTCCTCGAGTTCAACATTATAAGTAACGGTCTGTCCGTCCTGCAGATCCGAAAAACCGCTGTGTGCTTCATAACCTGTGGCTGAAACCGTAATATTGATCAGCCCCGATGGCACCCCTTCCAGGGTGTAATTCCCATCCATATCTGTTGTGCTTTCAACAAATCCAGAAGCCGATACAACAGCACCGCTGACAGGTAAGCCGGCATCCGTATCAGTCACAACGCCGGTTATTGTACCTGTGTATGTGAACGCACTGGGATTGATAAGTAATTTGACAAAATCAATGGCATAACCGTCGCCGGCGCCAGTGGTGAGATCATCGAAAAGTATGGCAAGACTGTCGGAACTGATCAGGGGCAACTGGCTCTGGGGTATTGAGATATTGATCAGCTTACCTATGGGGCCGGTCTGTACCAGTGTATTTATCTGCCTTGCAATGTAGGGTGCCTGAACCCCATTGATGGTAACAAAATAGTTGGCCCCCCAAACGGGCGCCTGGAAATCATCTACAAATATCTGGAGAGCTGCCGAAGTAACAGCAACACCACCCAAATCATAGTTCAGGACAATAGGCCTCGGAAGGTTCTCCGGCCTCGAAGTTCCATTGGTATATCCGTCCTGCCCCGAGGGTGGATTGCCATCATAACTGGTAACTACCATGATCCTGTCGGTTCCTTCATAATCATCAGGGCCTACAGAAAAGGGATAAGAATGGGGCGGTGTGGAGGCGCCTGTAAAAGGATCAAAATTAGTGGGCCATCCAAACCCCAGGTTATCAATATCGCCCACCCTTACCATCACATCAGCTTCAGGTGTGTTGAACAGTATCACTTCCTGGTCCTCCCAGTCACCGTTAATATCATCACGGCCAATCTGTGAATATCCGGATTGGAATAGAAACAACAGAATAAATAAAAAAATAAGATTGCCGGTTTTCATAAAGGTTGGTTTTTGGAATTAATGATTAAGATTTTCTATTGTTAAAATTACCGTATTTAGAAATGCTATCTGCAAAATGCTACATTTATTATTATTGCAATGATAAGAATATCCTGTGTGCCGGGATCCAGATAAGTCATTTTCTTTATTTCTAAATTTGCAGGTCTGAATTGAATAAATGCTCCGAGCGATATGAAACTAAAAGGATCTCTTCTGATTACCGCCTTCCTGATATTATTTTTGAACAACTCTTTTACCCAAAGCTTTATGATGCAGGGCTGGTACTGGGATTATCCCAAAACTACAGAGGGCAATAACTGGGCAGATTCCCTGGGCCTCAGGGCCAAAGGATTGTCTGATGCGGGATTTAACCACATCTGGCTGCCCCCGCTTCCGAAAGCCAGCTTCGGCAACAACAGCAATGGCTATGACCCCTACGACCTGTATGATTATGGCGAATATGAAGGGGTTACCGGGTTTGGCTCAAGAACCGACCTCGACAGTCTTATAAATGTCTTCGATTCTCTTGGAATAGATGCAGTGGCCGATATGATATACAATCACCGTGACGGGGGCGCCGCCGAAGAAAACCCGGCGGTAGAGGATTATGTGGAAAACCTATCCTATTCTACCATTGACAATGGTGGCAATCCCTACCCGTACGACCGCTATTTCTGTGCCCTGCCTATAGGTGATGCTTCTGGTTACGGAGCGGGCGATTACTATTTCAAGATCAGCTCGGCATCGGGGCATCCCAACTTCAACAACTGGGAATATAAGGTCTATATGGAAACTAATGTGGTAGGGTGGCAGAACATGAGCGACCTGACCGAATCTGAGCCAAACGGAGGTGGGGATTGTTCCCAGCCATACAATGATATCTTCCTGGGAAGAAATATGAATGCCTGGATCGATGATCCGGACAGCTGCAGGACCGATGAATTCCACCTGAATCTTTCAGCATCTGATTTCAACTCTTCCGGTGATACGCTCTTTATTTATTTTGGTAAAAGGAACAGCGGTTATTCCGATATGAGGGTCTATGGTATCTGGTCTGCTCCCAGGGCCGAAGATATTGTAGGTGAACTGGAATACCATACATGGACTGACTTTACTGGTGTCCCTAGCGGGCAGGGGCTCATGGACTGGAACAATTTCAAGCCTAACAACGACAACACCACCACTCTCTCAGGGGAATGGGATTACCCCTATTTCTTTTATGATTACGACCAGTTCCAGGATGATACAAAACAGAAGCTCATCGACTGGACCCAGTGGAACTGGGAAGATGTGGGCGTCAGGGGGATGAGGATGGACGCCATCAAGCACTTCACCCCAGAGTTTGTGGGCGACCTGCTGGATTCCCTTCACACCTCGGGAATGGACCCGTCTATGGTGGTTGGTGAATGGTATAGTGATAATACTGGAGAACTATCAGGATGGATCAGCGATGTGTACAACTATATGGATGCCTCAACCCAAAGTGCGATCCAACCAAAGATATTTGATTTCTCTCTCCGTGAAAACCTCAGGAAGGCTTGCGACGACGGCTCTTTTGATGTCAGGAATGTTTTCCAGGGCAGCCTGGCTGATGTGGAAAGTTTATCGGGGTTCAATATAGTGACCTTTGTAAACAACCACGATTTCAGGGACAACAGCGGCTTTGCCTCACTTATCCATAATGATCCCGGCCTAGCCTATGCATATATCTTGCTTAATAATCAGCTCGGTGTGCCCACCGTGTTTTACCCTGATTATTTCGGATATCCCCAGGACCCTGTGAAATACCCTTATCATCCTTCTGGCCTTGACCCCCTTAAAGATAAGATCGATAAAATGATGCTGATCCATCAAACCTATGCGTATGGGGCATCCACCAGGGATTACCTGAACAGGTTCTCAACACCCTATTCGAGCAGTTATTCCTCCGGATCGGCCGACAAAAGCCTGATCTTCCAGCTAAGCGGGGCAACTGCAGGAAAAGAGGTGGTGGTAGCCATTAACTTCTCATCCAGTACGCTACAGGTTGACCATGGGATCAATCTTGTCAACGGTCTTGGAACAGGAAGCGAACTGTACGACATTGCCGGAAACTCAGCTTATCCTTATGCTGTGGTGAACGGTTCCGGGCAGATATACATTGAACTGCCCCCGAAAAGCTGGTCTGTTTGGGTGCAGGGCAACCCCCTGCCCCCGCTGGCCCCCGGATCACTCAAAGTAACCTATGCATCAGCAGATTCGATCGGGCTGGAATGGGAAGACCAGTCGCCTAATGAAGATGGTTTTGTTATTGAACGCAAAGCAGGCTCAGGAGGCACCTGGGCTTCAATCGATACAGTTGCAACTGATGCCGTTACATATGCCGACACATCCCAGACAACCAATGGGATCATATACCACTACAGAGTATACAGCTACAACTCTTCTGGAAATTCAGGGTACAGCAACGAGACAACCTCAGAGAACAAGAAAATATGGTTGGGGTTTTCTGAAGACTGGGCAGATCCTTTCAACTGGTCCGGCTATCACCTGCCATCAGCACTCGATCATGTATTGATCCCTGTAAATACTGATGGTGGAAATTTCCCGCATCAAAATTCAGGTGGTAACACCTCAGTAAAAGCCATCACAGTTGAAGGCGGCGCTTCATGGACCCTTCCTTCGGGGATACAGGTGGAGGTTACAGGGAATTAAAATACAGGGACGATGTCCCTAAAAAATTGGGACATCGTCCCTGATAACCATTATATTTGTCGTCAGATAATGACCCTGCTGATAACATATCTTCTTATCGCTCTTCTTTTCTCCTTTCTCTGCTCAGTGATGGAAGCAGTGATCCTCAGCGTAACCCCTTCTTACATTACAAAAAATATTAACGAACACAAGGAACATGCCGTATGGCTAAAGAAATACAAGGATAATATCGACAGGCCACTTGCAGCTATACTCACCCTTAATACCTTTGCCCATACCATAGGAGCAGCAGGTGTTGGTGCCCAGGCCCAGATCATCTGGGGAAATGAATACCTTTCACTCATCTCTGCCGTGCTTACTATTCTTATCCTGATATTCTCCGAGATAATACCTAAAACCATAGGTGCCAATTACTGGATGAGCCTGACCAGGTTTACGGTATTTATGCTGCGTGTCCTTATGACCATCCTTTATCCTTTCGTGATCATCAGCCAGCTCATCACCAGGCTTTTCAATATCAGGGAAAGAAAAAGCGTTCTCAGCCGCGCCGACTTTTCCGCTATGGCAGAACTGGCCCTTGAAGAAGGGGTCTTCAGGAAAGATGAATCGAAGATCATTCAGAACATTGCCCGCTTCGACAGGCTGAAGGCAAAAGACATCATGACCCCCAGGACGGTCATATTTGCCGCACCGGAATTAATGACAGCAGGGGAATTTTATGATTCCAATCCAGAGATACGCTTCTCCAGGATACCACTTTACAGGGAATCGCTTGACAATATCACCGGTTTTATTCTGAAGGATGAACTTCTCATCAAAATAATTGAAGACTCAAAAGATAAACCGCTTAAATCCTTCGCCAGGGAACTCCCGGTTGTATATGTCAATCTGCCGATCCCCGACCTTTACAATGCCCTCGCCGACCGTAACGAGCATATCGCACTGGTTGTTGACGAATACGGGGGCACATCAGGTATCGTAACTCTGGAAGATGTCATTGAAACCATCCTTGGCCTTGAGATAGTCGACGAGCTGGACAATATAGAAGACCTTCGAAAAGCTGCCCGGGAAAAGTGGGAAGTCAGGGCCGGAAGAATGGGCATTGATGTCAGTGAACTGGGCTGATCAAAAGGACGATGTCCTATAAAAAGAGGGACGTCGTCTCTAAACATACTCACAATAATGCCCTGCATCAACCAGCTCCCGGTATTTTCTCACCACCGACTTGAAATCCTCCCAGGCAGGTCTTTTCATAGAAGGGTTTCTCAGAAGAGCTGCCGGATGGTAAGTTGGCATCATCAACCGTGATCCGAAATACTGCCAGGAACCTCTTTCCTTTGTTATTTTTGGCTCACCGCCCTTCAGGCCTTTCAATGCGGTAGCTCCCATAGCCACAATAATGACCGGGTCGATGAGCTCAATCTGTCGCTCCAGATATGGCAGGCAGGCTGCCATCTCCTCCTTCTCCGGCTTTCGGTTGCCCGGGGGGCGGCACTTAACTATATTACTTATGAATACATGCTCTTCGCGGCTGAAGTTGCAAGCCGTAAGGATCTTGTCAAGCAACCTGCCGGCTTTTCCGATAAATGCCACACCTTCGCGGTCTTCATCTGCCCCGGGGGCTTCACCGATAAGCATTATCCAGGCACCTGGATTGCCGTTTCCGAAAACCGGCCTGTTCCTTGAAGCATGTAAGGAACACTTTCTGCATTTTTCAATTTCCTCCCTCAGGCCTTCGAGACGGTAGGATAATTCATCCATATCATCTGATTGTAAATACAAAGATCAGTGAATACTTTTTGAAAAGCCACCCTTATAATGTGATAAATATCATAAAACAAGAAGAACGGCCTATTGCTCAAGAAGGGGATAATCCAACTTGTTGTCCCTGAGCAATAATGGTCACATTGCCGGAAGCAATGAAAATCCTGCTGAAGACACGGCTCTTTCCTCTCTAAAAATCAAGTATGCCTTGGACTCCGAATCAAGTCAGATTCAGAATCCATTCTGGGATCCTAAAAAGGCAAATCCCACTCCGATAACCACAGCGATTATGAAGTAGATCACAAAGGCTATCAACATGAAGATCAGGCTGGCTTTTGCCCAGTTCGCTTTGCTTGGGTTGGCGTTGCCAAATCCCCAGACAAACAACATAACAATGTTAACAATGGGGATAGCCATGATAATGAAGGTAATGATCCAGTCACCAAGAGTTACGGGTGGCGGGTTTTGTAGCTGTTGTTGCTGAACATTTTGTTCGGGAGGCTGATTGACATTTTCCATAAAAATAATTTTTTTGATAATAAGAACCTGGGTACTTTAGAGTGTTAAATATAATTGAAATCCGTTGATAAGACAAGTCAAAGATGAATGAATTCATAGAACCCCCTAAAACTCAGTAGGTGGAAAAGTACCTTCATGACCCATCCCGATATGAAGCAACGGGTAAAGCTGACATCAAAATTCACAGTACCCGAAAATTTTACTTAAAAACCGTTCGATTTACACTGGCTATAAGTAATTGAGCAATTGAAATAGTTCTTTCATTCCAGTGCAGCCAAAAATATTTAATTGCCACTGCCAACAGTAAAGGTTGTGCCCACAGGTATAGACATGGTGGCGCCATCCTCCACTTTAAGCTGATCCACCGCTGGGTTTGCCCCGGCGAAATCAGCGGGATAATAGTCGCCCATCAGGATCTCAGGGATTGTAACCGTGCATCCCGGTCCGGGCACAACCCCATCGCTCCAGTTGGAAGGGTTGTTCCATTCGCTGGTATAGCCAAGCCAGCATCCCGGGGGCATAATGTGGACTTCATAATCCTCGGTTTCGCCATAATTATAACTGGAACATGGATCGATTGAAGTAGTGTAGTAAACTTCCCTTACTCTCAATCTAACAGTGCCAAGGAACGCCGAATCGGGGACATTGAAATAGATGGTATCGTTCGTTTCAGCAGGTATTGAGATTAGCTCACCAAGTTTTTCATGACTTTCAAAGGTTCCGTTCCGGTTGAAATCGATCCAGGCTGCAATATTATTGACCGAACCATAGTTCCCGGGACATACGATCAACTGGTAGCTGCTGTCGATCACCAGGTGAGTGGTAACATCCTGGTAAAAAGTATAATAGGGTGATGATGAGGCCCCTGTGGGATTGTTAAGGGAAGCAACTTCAACAAGGCTTATGTAATCACCATAACCTGTACCGTAAGTGTAAGCAGGAATGCAATAATCAAGCTCAACCATCCTGTAACCTGCCGGGTCGGTAATGTCAGGGACCCTGGTGACTGAACTGCTGTCGGTAAGGATAAGCCCGGTGCACCCGGCATCGATATAATCACCTGTCGGGGCCATGGGGCTTATATCGCCGGCAAGCCAGAAGTAATTATTGCCACCCGTGAGTGTCTGCAAACCCGTTACAGTGATATCTCCCGTAGCCGGGCTTGCTGAGCCGAACAGTGTGGATGTCCCGAAAGTATTTGAGTTTCCGGTATAGTAAACTCTCAGACTGGTGAGGTCCGACAAATCGGTGGTACCGTTAAGGTTGAAAGTAAGCGACTGCAGGTCGAATGCGTTCATTGATCCTGACATTACAACCTTAACCCCCAGGATCTCAGCATTTGTATCGCCGGGAGCGATACCGTCAAGGTTATCATGCAAGGCCGTTGAAGAAACATAAGCCATATCGGCATCGGTCACTATAACCGAGTCGATATGGGGCAGGCAGTTAAAAGCAGTTACGGTGACCTTGATCGTGTCTTCGGAATTGATGGGGTCGAAAGTCACATCCACGCCACCTCCACTGACAATGCCCGTTCCGAGCAACTGGTAGTCATCTGAAACGGCCACCCTCGCGCCCTCCTGGTCGCAGGTTACCGCGATCTGTGCTGAACCTACAGGAAGATCAGCCGGGTGAGAGACAGTCATGGCTGCTGGCTGTGCAGTCCTTACCATAAGCGAAGGGTCACCGAAGATGGTCCAGGTATCGGTCATTTCATCGCCCTGCGAACCATAAACATCATTCATGTTCATGCAACCGTTCATGCAGATGCCCCCGAAAGTCCTTTTTATATTTGAGGAATAGGTCTCAACCAGTATATCCACCATTTCATCCTGGCCGCGCATCGGAGGGCTCCAGCTCTGGTTGATCGTTGACATTATGGTCGCTATTGCGCCTGATGGCTCCCCATTATGCGTCGCCCGGAGCCAGGCTTCACCAAAACAAGTGTTTCCGACGAAATTTCCATTCACACAGGCTACGGAAATTATAAAAGGCAGCATGTCGTTATTTGCAAGGGCATTCACACCGGCAGTCCCAAAACCTGAGGTGCTCCATGAATAGGTGCTGCCATGGCCAGTATATGTAATTATACCTGTTCCGGCATCAACCTCACTCCCGACCATGGCAGATGTAGGGTTGCCGGTGGCATCCTCCCCTTCCTGGCTTCCGTCGTAAAGTTCTGCACCATAAGTATATGTGAATCCCATATAGTCTGACCGGATATTCCGCTGATGTTCCCAGTCATACTCACCGTCATCTCCCGGGCCCTGGTCTGAGGCAATGCACATTGCACGTTCAAAAGAGCCAAGCGATGTGCCTGGGTTCTTTTCGTAATCTATTGTGCGTTGCACCTGGGTCTGGACATCAGCATTGCTTTCGGCTGAAAACCGCCCCACAAAAATATCGGGGTAATGGTCGCCTCCCACTATATAGCCATAGTCATTGTCAGAATCCCCCGAACTGTATGATGTGGGAACCTGGGCAGCATCCCCCACCAGCAGAAGAAAAGTGAGTCCGTTAGTGCTGTAATAATTTGCAACATAGGTCTTAATATCTGCAGAAGTGGTACCCACTGCGCTCACGTCGACCATTTCGGTTGGAATCCCTGACATGTTCTTCCAGTCGACAAACTCCTGCATATCAGCCATGAACGGGCCATGCGAAATAATCAGCATGTTTCCATCCTCCTCCACGGGTGTATATCTAGAAGTACCCTCATATTGTTGGTAGTTCAGGAAGTTTCTGCTGTAAATTCCCTGGAAATTCCTGTCGGTCTTCCCGTCCCCCCGTCTTCCCGTCAACTGGTTCTCCCCATTATTGTCCACTGCCGCAACTTCCAGGACCAGCCTTTTATATACCCTCAAAACCTTCTTTACTGCGTTATACCTGAAGGGGTGGATCACAACCACCTGTCCGCGCACGTCCCTGATGATATGCGGACTGCGGAACGTGGCAGCAACACCCGGCCAGAATGCATCGGTTTCGTATTCCCTGCCATAGGTGTAGGGGACTTCATCCGGATCAATGTCCCTGGTCAGGTTCCCTTTTGAGGGGATGATGTTAACATCCTCAAAATCAACATATTCTTCTTCGATGACGTTGATTCCCATGCTTGCTCTGTCAGGGATGGCAAGTGATGCTGTAAGTTTTTCCAGGTCCGGTGCCCCTTTGATAAGCATTGGGGTGCTGTTGCCGGAAGTAACCTTTATCTCAGCGTTGCCATCTACTGTCCGTATGGTCTCTTCCCAGTAACCCATCATTATGATCTCTAATCCTGAGGACTCCACATCTGAATAGAGCAGGTTCACCTGTGCTTCAACAGGTTTTTGTGATGAGATCTCAACCCAGTCCTTTTGGGCTGTAAGATTTTCGGTTACAGGCATGGTTGATTGTGCAAGTAAAAATGCCGGCAGGATCAACAACATTTGAAGTGCTGCAGCTTTCCCATTCATAATTTCACTTTTAGATTAATCTATATAAAGGAAATTTGTAATGCTGAATTCCAAAAAAAGGGACGTCGTCTCTAAAATTTTGGGACATCGTCCCTCTTAAGAATAATTTATGGCACAATTATAGGTTTAAAAAATAATGAACTGTTTTTATGAATTTTATAATTTTACTGCACCCTGTTTCATTATACTTTACAGAATTTCTTCTTATAAAAATTAGTAAAAAATGAGACGTCGTCTCCTATCAGCCCTCCTTCTCCTAATCAACTTTTTATCGCTATCCCAACCCCTCTACTTCCCACCGACCGAAGGAAATGATTGGGAAACAGTGAACCCGGAAAATCTGGGCTGGTGCACCGGTGAAATAGACACCCTGATCAGCTTCCTGGAAGAAAAAGACACCAAAGCCTTCCTGGTACTGAAAGACGGTAAAATTGCCATTGAACACTACTTCGGTACTTTCACCCAGGACAGCGCCTGGTACTGGGCATCGGCGGGTAAATCACTCACCGCATTCCTTGTCGGGCTGGCACAGGAACAGGGGCACCTGTCGATAGAGGATAAAACATCAGATCACCTTGGTGACGGTTGGACCTCCTGCCCACCGGATAAAGAAGACCTCATCCTTGTGAGGCACCAGCTAAGCATGACCACCGGCCTTAACGACCAGGTCCCCGACCTCGACTGCACCGAAGACTCCTGTCTGCAATACATGGTTGATGCAGGGACCAGGTGGAGCTATCACAATGCACCCTACACCCTCCTCGGATCAGTTATCGAAAGCGCCACAGCAAGCAACCTTAATGTTTTCCTCATGAATGAATTGCAGGAATACACCGGCATAACAGGCCTGTACCTCCCGTTGGGCTATAACCGGGTCTATTTCAGCAATGCCCGTTCCATGGCAAGATATGGCCTGTTGATACTGAATAACGGTGTATGGGACCAGGACACGGTGATGCACGACCAGGTATATTTTGAAGAAATGGTGAACACATCCCAGGATATGAACCTGTCGTATGGCTACCTCTGGTGGCTCAACGGTAAAGAAACACACATGCTTCCTTATTCCCAGATAATTTTCCCGGGAGAAATGGTACCGTCAGCACCGCCCGACATGTTCTCTGCCCAGGGCAAAAACGACCAGAAGCTCTATGTAGTGCCCACCCAAAACCTGGTGGTTGTAAGAATGGGAGATGATTCGGGAATGCCGCCCTTTGCCGGATCAAGCTTCAATACGGCTTTATGGGAACTGTTAATGAATGTGATCTGTACAGCTACCTCAGCCAAAGAACAAATTCAGGGTAAACCCGCCTCAACACACCCCAATCCTGCGGGCAACTGGCTTACCATCAACATTGATCCCGAAAAAAAACCCGGCCGGGTGGTGTTCTTTGATGCTTACGGAAGAAAAGTGAAAGAATTGTCGTACCTCAAAAAGATCGGGATCCAGGACCTTAATTATGGTATTTATTATATTTTAGTCGTTGATGTTGATGACAGAATAATTCTGAAAGAAAAGTTCATCCGGCAATAACCTTAGCTTATTTTAGCAAACACTTTACTGATTTAATTGTTACAGAATTTGTTTTCACCGGCTCACATAAATCCCCCTTGAATAAAAAAAATTGAAACCCTATAAAATCCCTCTTCCATGTTTTTCAGAACGGGAATTATCATTCTGGCCTCAATTCTGCTTTCCGCCTTGCAACTCAATGCCCAAACAGATTCACTGGTATTGAAGAACGGCGACTACATAGCCGGGGAGATAAAGAGCCTCCACCGCAATGTCCTCACTGTTGAAACCGATTACAGTGATGATGATTTCAAGATCGAATGGGACGGTGTGAAGGAAATTTACACCGAAACCTACTTCCTGATCTCATTATCGGATGGAAAACGCTTCAACGGGCACCTCAGTTCTTCCGGTAAGGACAGGGTCATTATTTTAACGGATCTCGGGCAGGAGATAGAAGTGAGGCAGGATGATGTCGTTATGCTCGAAGATATAGACAAAGGATTCTGGAGCCAGTTGTATGGGTCCATAGATTTTGGTTTTGACCTTACAAAATCAAATAACCTCCAACAGTTCTCAATGCGAAGCAATGCCGGTTATATAGCAAAGAGATGGCAGTTGGACGGTTCTTTCAATACCCTCAGGTCCATACAGGATGATGTGGATGACATTCTCAGGACCGACGGGGGGGCGACGTTCAAATATTTCCTTCCCCGCGACTGGTACCCCCTGGCATCCCTTGAATTCCTCTCAAATACCGAACAAGGCCTTCAACTGAGGACAACCTCAAAGATTGGACTGGGTAAATATATAATCCACACCAATCAGACCTACTGGGGCTTTTCGGCAGGGGCCAACAACAACAATGAGCAATACCTTACCGACTCCATCCCCGACAGGAACAGTTGGGAAGGCTTCATCGGCACTGAGCTCAACTTCTTCAATATCGGCGACCTGGACCTGCTCACTACCGTTGTTGCTTACCCGAGTTTCACTGAGGCAGGGAGATGGCGTACAGACTTCAGGTTTGATGCAAAGTATGACCTTCCGCTTGATTTCTACATAAAGCTTGGATTCACCCTCAACTACGACAACAGGCCCCCTGCGGGATCAGCCGAGTCTGATTATGTGCTGCACACCGGGTTTGGATGGGAGTGGTAGGAAGAACTGTCCGGACTTACATTTAAGCATCATACTTTTGCCGGACGGTTTCTGCTTTTAATGTAATCAACGGGTGTTAAGCCTGTGTGCTTCCGAAAAGCATTGTAGAAAGCCGACCTGGAATTAAACCCGGCCATTCTTGCAATGGCATCGATGGTTAGCTTTTTATATTGACCGGATTCCAATAGCTTTTTCGATTCTTCTATCCGGAATGAATTGATATAATCATTGAAATTAAGACCGGTTTTTTCATTGATCACCTGTGAAAGACTGGTTGAAGATATCTGCAGGTAGTCTGAAATCTTGAGCAAGGTCAATTTCGGGTCAAGGTAAGGTTTCGGCCTGTCACTTAAATAGGTTTTTAGCTGCTCCAGTATAGAATCCTTTTCTTCAGCGGAAAGCCTTGAGCGGGAATATTTTTTATCACTCCCGGTCTTATCTCTGTATAAACCATAAAGGATCTGAGGGTAGATCAGCAAGGCTATCGTAACAGAAAAAAGATAAGCGCTCAGCACTGTCATGGCAAAAAAATACGGATCTGTGATTTTATGTAAACCCTCGAGCCTTCCCAGGACCAATCCAAGACCAAGAATTGCCTGCCCGGCAAAAAATATCCTGAACCATGATATGAGGTACCCTTTCCTATCGCTATCCTTTTTATCTTTTGGCCTGTATTTCAAAAAATAATAGATCTGTGCCAAAAGGTAAGCAACAACACTTACGGTCTTGAGAGAAAAATGGAGGGGCATGGCCACTGAACCCCTGTCAAGGAAAACGTAATAATATTCAAGCTTTTCGGTGTTGCTGCTCAGGTAAAACGGTGTAAACTCCACCAGGTTTACAAAAAAGGGGAGCAGGTGAAACAGGTGGTACCACCTGAGTTTGAATTCCGGTTTGAAGGTTGAATATGTATAAAGCAAGCATGCGGGCCCAAAAAGATAATGCACCGGGCTGTCAATTCTTATCAGGAACGGCATGCTTGCAGCTTTTCCCGAATACATCAAAGCCCCCAGCAGAACAGTGACACTCGACACAAGAATTGTGGATGTAAGTCCAATCTTTATAAAGGTTTTGCCTTTCATCCTGATCAGAATGACCAGGGTGATGAGCAGGCCCAGAAACCCGCTAAAGTAATTCAGAAGTTCTGTAAATGAATAGTGCATTCTAGATGCGACCTTGGTTTGATAAAGATAATACTTGTCCGGTATTATAATTCAGAACATTGTTTTTCAGATAGTATTATGTTCTTTTAATTGCTGATCCTGAGTGCTTTATATGCTCTGAAAAAAATCGTGCAACAGTTTCCCCCTCCCCGGTTATTTAGAACAAATCAAAATTAGAACCTGTTTAGCATATCTTTGTCAGGCTTTTCAAGCCAACTGCTTATTCAAATTCAAATTAAATAAAAATGAGAAATCTACAACTATTCAAAAGGTTGAGTGCAATCCTGCTCTTTGTAAGTTTTTTTGCAATAACTGTCACTGCGCAGGACAAACCCAACATCCTTGTGATCTGGGGTGATGATATCGGACAGTCGAACATCAGCGCCTACACAAAAGGTGTGATGGGCTACCAGACACCGAATATTGACCGAATTGCCGATGAGGGCATAATATTTACGGACTATTACGGTGAGCAATCATGTACAGCAGGGCGTTCGTCGTTCATTACAGGCCAGAGTGTTTTCCGCACAGGGCTTTCAAAGGTAGGGCTGCCGGGTGCAGACCTCGGGCTACGGGAAGAAGACCCCACCATCGCTGTAGTAATGAAGGATCTCGGATATACCACGGGACAATTTGGCAAAAACCACCTCGGCGACCGGGACGAATTTCTTCCGACAAACCACGGTTTCGATGAATTCTTTGGTAACCTCTATCATTTAAATGCTGAAGAAGAACCTGAGAACGAGGACTACCCTGCTGACATGGTTACCAGGGACGGCCAGACTTTCATTGAAAAGTTTGGTCCCCGTGGCGTGATCCATTCATGGGCAGGTGGAAAAATTGAAGACACAGGCCCGCTAACAAAAAAGCGGATGGAAACCATAGATGATGAAACAGTTGCCGCTGCCAAGCGATTCATCCGCGATGCCGTTGAAAATGATGAGCCCTTCTTTTTATGGTGGAGCGGAACCCGCATGCACTTCCGTACTCACGTCAAAGAAGAACACCGTGGGATTTCCGGACAGGATGAGTATTCTGACGGAATGGTTGAACATGATATGCACGTAGGTGAATTCCTTGATCTGCTCGATGAACTGGAAATTGCTGATAACACCATTGTTTTTTACAGCACAGATAATGGCCCTCATTACAATACATGGCCCGATGCAGCATCGACACCTTTCCGTGGCGAGAAAAATACCAATTGGGAGGGCGGATGGCGTGTTCCTGCAATGGTGAGATGGCCCGGAATCATTGAACCCGGCTCTGTAAGTAACGAAATAGTGCACCACATGGACTGGCTGCCGACTTTTGCTGCTGCTGCCGGCAAAGAAGACATCAAGGCAGACCTCCTCGACGGTTACAGTTCATCAGCCCTGGGACGTGATTATAAGATCCATCTCGATGGCTACAACCTTTCTGAACACCTTAAATCCCCACAAGAAGTTCCAAGCCCCAGGAAAGAGATCTTTTACTTTTCCGATGACGGCGACCTTACTGCACTACGTTATGACGACTGGAAACTGATCTTCATGGAACAAAAAGCAGAAGGTACCTTCAGGGTATGGATGGAGCCTTTCGTTCCACTCCGAGTTCCCCTTATACTGAACCTGAGGAGGGACCCATATGAAAGGGCACCGATTACCTCAAATACCTATTTCGACTGGGTTATCGACCGTGCCTATTTGCTGGTTCCGGCCCAGGCATATGTAGGTGACTTTATGAAAACTTTTGCAGAGTATCCGCCACGTCAGAAGGCGGCGAGCTTCAGCCTTGACCAGGTTATGGAAAAACTGGAAACTGGTGGTACTTATTAAATTCACATCTGGAGGCCCAACCACGGGCCTCCTTTTTTTATCTTTAAATACTGACCGTTTTGAAAACTAAGCTCTTTATTAAATTATCCGGTCTGCTGCTGCTGGCACTGATATGGTCGTGCAACACCGGTGAACAATCACGGGAAGACGCACAGACACCTGAAGATCCATTGCCATCATGGAACGATAGCAAGTCAAGAAAAGCAATTCTGAATTTTGTAGAAGAAGCCACTGATGCTTCAGGCCAGTTTTTTATCCCTGCAGATGAAAGGATAGCTGTATTTGACAACGACGGCACGCTGTGGGCCGAACAACCCATGTACTTCCAGTTGTATTTTATAATGGATAGAATTAAGAAACTCGCTCCAGAACATCCGGAATGGAGGGAAGAGCAACCCTATAAAGCTGTTTTGGAAAACGACATGGAAAAGATAAAGGAATCAGGGGTTGAAGGATTATTGACCATGGCCATGGCAGCACAGGGCGGAATGCCGGTACAAGAATTTGAAGCCGGGGTGAAAGCCTGGATCGATACGGCTAAACATCCCCAAACAGGAATCAGGTTCAAGGAAATGGTCTACCTGCCCATGCTGGAGTTGCTGGACTATTTGCGGGCCAATGGCTTTAAAACATACATCGTTTCAGGCGGCGGAATTGATTTTATGCGCCCATGGACTGAAGAAGTATACGGAATACCCCCTGAGCAGGTTGTGGGCAGTATGTTAAAATATAAACTTGAAATGCGCGACGGAAAACCTGAAGTGGTAAAAATTCCGGAAATCGGGTTTATTGATGACAAAGAAGGCAAGCCGGTGGGTATCTGGAAATTCATAGGTAAAAGGCCTGTTGCCGCCTTTGGTAACTCAGATGGTGACCTCCGGATGTTGCAATGGACCGACGCCGGCAGTGGGAGGCAACTACTGGTGTACATTCACCATACCGATTCCATCAGGGAGTGGGCCTACGGCAGGGAATCCCATATAGGCAAGCTCGATAAGGGACTTGATGAAGCTTTAGAAAAAGAATGGACGGTAGTGGACATGGCAGAGGACTGGAGAGCTATTTACCCTGTTACAAACTGACCTTAAAGCATTTCAGGATTACCTGGTAAAATAAATAACTGGTTTTCAATAGAAAGAACCTCTCTAAATAAATACCGGAATAGTCTGTGGTATTGATTTTTCCATAGATTTGTTAAAGGCAAGCCAACAAGAATGCCCGGTATAGAAAATTATCCGCCAAAGCCTGTAAAAAGGAAGTGGAGAACGGTAACTAACCTCATTCTCCATTTGCACCCGGTGCGTGTACCAGCCAGGGCAATCCGATTCGACCATACCTTAGGTCTGGGAGGAATGGCAGCACTGTTGATCGTTCTCCAGGTGGTTACCGGCATTCTGTTACGGTTCCAATATGAACCATCGGTATACCAGGCCTACAATTCTGTGATAGCAATGCAGGAAGGGCTCGTTTTTGGCTCTTTCGCCAGGAACATCCACTACTGGACGGGCCAACTGCTCATTGTCATCACGGTTCTGCACCTTGCCAGGGTAATTTTCACGACGGGCTATTTTCCTCCAAGGCATGTCAACTGGCTGATCGGAACAGGCCTGTTGCTGGGGGTGATACTTATGAATTTTACGGGTTACCTGCTGCCCTGGGACCAGCTCTCATTCTGGGCTGTGACCGTAACCAGCTCCATGCTTGACTATATCCCCGTTTTAGGCAGCACTATAAAATACCAACTTTTAGGAGGGAACCAGGTTGGTCAGGCCACATTGATGAACTTTTATAATTACCATACAGGTATCCTACCTCTCTTGCTTGTTATCCTGATGGCCTATCATTTCTGGAAAACAAGAAAAGCCGGCGGTGTTGTGATCCCCGTAAATCCATCCAATCCCGGTAGGGAACAAACTGTTCCGGTCATACCTAACCTGGTCCTTAAAGAACTTACAACTGCACTGGTACTTCTTGCTTTTGTTTTTACACTGAGCTTGCTGGTGGATGCCCCACTTAAGGAACAAGCCAACCCGTCAGTCAGTCCGAACCCCGGGAAAGCCCCCTGGTATTTTCTTGGGATTCAAGAGCTGATAGTGCACCTGCACCCGGTTTTTTCAGTATTTGTCGTTCCGGTTTTATTGACACTTGGCTTTATCCTGATCCCCTACAGCAAAAAGAAAGCAGTTAATACCGGAACCTGGTTTTCATCGCCTTCTGCAAAAAAACAATTGCTAAAAACACTGATCCTGACCCTGGTTTTCATTCCCCTATGGATAATTGCTGATGAATATTTCCTGCATTTCGAAAGTTGGCTTCCAACACTGCCATCCTGGATCAGTGAAGGAGTATTGCCGTTCTTACTGTTTATCCTGATCGCATGGTTATCAGGCTGGCTGATCCTCAACAGGTACCGGATACCATATAATGAACTGATAATGGCAGGTTTTGTGTTCACTGGTATGGCTTACGTGATCATGATGGTCACAAGCCTGGTGTTCAGGGGGCCGGGAATGCAACTGGTCATTCCTTTTTAACGGGTTGATGTAAATGAAGGAAAATGAAAAAAATACCGGATCGAGAAGGAATTTCCTGAAATCAGCCTGGAAATACCTCGGAGCCATTGCAATTGCCGAGGGGTTGCTGGTTTCATTTACCTTTTTCAGGTCAAGAAAAACCGGAGGCAACGTGGCGGGAAGTAACCTCCGGCCGGTGGCCGGCCTGTCAGATATCCCCCCGGGGACCATCATGCCTTTCCGCAGCGGCTTGTTCTATCTTGTGAGATTGGAAGACGGAGGCCTTATGGCCGTTTCTATGGTCTGCTCACACCTGGGGTGCACCGTTAACTGGGACGCGGCTGAAAAGGTTTTTAAGTGCCCATGCCATTCTTCTTCGTTCGACAGGCTGGGCAATGTGATCAAATCACCTGCCACCAGCGCTTTGAATTACTACCGGGTAACAGTCGACAAAGGTCAGGTACTGGTCGATCTCGGGAATGCTATTGTAAAAAATAAATTTGATCCTTCGGTGGTCACCTACGTTTAATATGGAAAGAAAATGGAAGATCACCGGGATAGTGTCAACCGCCATAATTGTTGCGGTCTTTCCGCTGCAATTCTTCAAATTCAGCCTTCAACATGCTGAAGATGGGGATGTCTTTCCGGTTTTTACGGGTACCGCCAGTTGCCTGGAGTGCCACCAGGTGGAGTATAACCTCTGGGAAGGATCGGACCACGACCTGGCCATGGACCATGCTACAGAAGAGACAGTGCTCGGGGATTTTGAAGATGCTTCGTTTGAATCCGAGGGTTTGATCCATAAGTTCTATAAGAAAAACGATAAGTTCTATGTTTACACACACGGGCCGGGTGGCGAGCCCGGTGAATTTCAAATTTCCTACACTTTCGGCGTAAAACCCCTGCAGCAGTACCTGGTTGAACTTGACAAAGGCCGGTTGCAATGCCTTCCGCTGGCCTGGGACACCCAGAAAAAGGAATGGTACCACCTTGTGCCGGCGGTATATGCAAATGAAGAAATAACACCAGATGACTGGCTTTACTGGACCAACAACGGGCAAAACTGGAATGGGATGTGCGCCGACTGCCACTCCACGCAGTTGAAGAAGAATTTCGATCCTGAAACAAAGCACTACAACACAACCTGGTCCGACATTGATGTGGGATGCGAAGCCTGCCACGGGCCGGGTTCGGCGCATATCGAATGGGCCAGGCTTCCCGAGGGTGACCGTCCGGTGGATGTCAATACCGGGCTGACTGTAATGACCAGTAATATCAGCAGCAGGGAATACGTGGATAATTGCGCCCGCTGTCATGCCCGCCGTTCTGCACTCCGTGACTACGACAACCGCTCCAACGAATTCCTCGATTATTTCATGCCCCAGGTAGCTGTTAGCCCGGTGTATTTTGCCGACGGTCAGATCCTGGAGGAAAATTACGTATATGGATCTTTCCTGCAAAGCAAGATGTTCATGAAGGACGTCAGGTGCGGGGATTGCCACAATTCACACAGCCTGGAATTCATTAACGAGGGTAACAGCCTATGCCTGCAATGTCACCGGGCCGACATCTATGATACCTACTCACACCATTTTCATAAGAAAACCGGGAGGGAGCATGAGCCCCAGCTTTTCAACAGTCCGCCTTTGTATGAAGAAGGAGAAGGCGCACGATGCATCAACTGCCATATGGACGGAAGGTATTACATGGGTGTGGACTATCGTCGTGACCACAGCTTCCGTATCCCCCGCCCCGACCTCACTATCGAACTGGGCGTCCCCAATGCCTGCAACAGTTGCCATAAGGACGAAGACCCTCAATGGGCACAATCCTATATTGAGGAGTGGTATGGTATCAGTCGGGCACCCCATTATGGTTCCCTTTTTGCACAGGGAGCCGAAGCAGATCAAAAAGAGCTGGCGGCCATTGTATTCGATGAATTGCGACCCCCAATGGTCAGGGCCACTGCAACTGCCATCCTCGAAAACGACACCTCTTTCAGCGCCAGGCAAACCCTGAAATCGACCCTCGGGAATACAGATCCGCTGCTGCGTGCTTATGCTGCAAGGTCCTACAATGCCACAAGCCTGCCGGACCTCAAAGAAACCTTTTTCCCATTGCTTCACGACCCGGTGAAACCGGTAAGGATGGAAGCTGCCATGAAACTGTCGCAGGCATATGCCGAAATAAGGGATACCATCCATAAGAAGGCACTCGAAAAGTGCATTGAAGAGTACGAAGAAGCCATGCTCTATACAGGGGATTTTGCAGCCAGCAGGCATAACCTGGGGAACCTTTACACTAACCTGGGGGACATACGGCAGGCAGAAAAAGAATACCGCCAGGCGCTTGCGATCGACAACAAGTTCTACCCCTCACAGGTGAACCTTGCAAACCTTCTGAACAGGCAGGGAAGAAATGACGAAGCGGAAAAATTGCTGACCGAAGTACTGAAAGACAATCCGGATTTGGAAGGGATAAACTATTCGCTCGGCTTACTGTATGCTGAAATGGAAAAATACGATGAAGCACTGTTATTTCTAGAAAAGGCAACCGGGGAAAAACCGGTAAACCCAAGGGCATACTATAATTACGGGCTGCTGCTCAACCAGCTTGGAGAAACCGGAAAAGCAGAGGAAGCCCTGCTGGATGCCTTTTCCCTTGAGCCTGACAACCCCCGTTTTGTTTATGCCCTTTCAACCTTTTATGCCCAGAGGGAAGATAAGGGAAAAGCATTGGAATATGGGAGGATGTTGCTCGAATTGTTGCCCGCTGATGAGTCGGTAAGAAATTATGTAAACAGCCTCGAAAGAGAAAATTATTGATCAATTGCTTCGCGTTGGGAACGGTTTGTAATTATATTTGCCTGAAACTGAAAAGATAATCATTAGTAATTTCCATCATTAAATCAGATAAAATGAAAAAGATCCTGGGTTTTATAAGCATTCTGTTACTTTTCTCCTGCGGCAGCAGTGTTACTGTATCATATGACTATGACAAGGAAGTTGATTTCGCACAATACGAAACATTTGAATATTATGGCTGGGCAAAAGAAAGCGACAAGATACTGAACGAATTCGATAAGCGGCGGATTGAAGAAGCTGTTGGCGGAGAATTCGCCGACCGTGGCCTGGAATATGTAGAAAGCGGAGGCGACCTTGTTGTTTCCCTTTTCATTGTTGTTGATGAGAAAACAGGAGTTTCTGCCTACACCGACCACTACTCCATGGGCAGTCCATACGGTACCTTCAGGTACGGTCCCGGATGGGGATGGGGCTACGGCCATTCGGTGACCAGGTATCATGAATACGATTACCTTCAGGGCACGCTTATTATCGATGTTTTCGACAGGGAAGAAAAAAAGCTGGTATGGCAGGGAATAGGGACCAGCACAGTTGATGACAACCCACAAAGCCGAGAAAGGAACATCAACAAGGCCGTTGCCAGGATCATGGCGTATTTCCCGGTAAAGCCTGTAGGGGATTGATTTTATAAAGACATTTTTCGCCATTAAATCTTATCCCTTCTCCAAATTATACCTCACCCCCTCAGTCCCCCTCTCCAAATTGGAGAGGGGGAAGCCCGGCAAGGGTTACCGGAGGTGACTTTTTAGTTTTTGAATGACACTGTTCAGATTGCTGAGTATCTCGTCATTTGTAAACCTTATCACCCTTAGTCCCAGTTTTCCCAATTCATAAGTCCTGTTTTCATCGTATTCTTTTATTTCTTTCCCCTTGTGAATATTTCCATCAAGCTCAACCACCAGTCGTTTTTCAGGGCAATAGAAATCAACAATAAACTGTCCTACAGGATGTTGCCTTCTGAATTTCTTTCCTTCAATTTTACGGTCCCTGATCTCTTGCCATAAGATTTTTCCTTATCCCCCCTCTCCAATTTGGAGAGGGGGTTAGGGGGTGAGGTTTCGAAAGGGAGGGAAGGACCCGGATGATTCATTATCAAAAATAAAATAGAGAATTATAAACCCCTACCTTCTTATCTTTGCAGAAAAATCTGCGAAATGAGAAAATATTACTTATTCACTCTCACATTCTCCTTTTTTTTCTTTTCTGCTTTCGCAGGAAAACTCCTTATCATTGGTGGCGGCTCCGAACTGAGTTCGGCCGGGGCCTGGAACAAAGCCCCATACACATGGGCGGTAGATCAGTCTTCAAACAAAAGGGTGGCCGTAATAGCCTATTCTTCAGCTACCAACTGGATACCGGATTATTTCATGAACGAATGCGGGGCTGTTGCAGCAAAGAATTTTACCCTGTCATCTCAGGCAATTGCTGATTCACAGGAAACTTACGACAGCCTCATGACCTATGACGTAATCTTCCTCAAAGGCGGTGACCAATATGATTACTACAGCACCTACAAGAATACCCTGACCCACCAGGCCATACAGGATAAATTCGAAGAAGGGGGAGTGATCTGCGGTACTTCTGCCGGCCTGGCCGTGATGAGCGAGGTACTATTTACTGCAAGGAACGGAACGGTTTATCCTGATGAATGCCTTGAAGACCCCGATAATTATTATGTAACCCTTGCCAATGATTTCCTTCAGCTTTTCGGAGGATATATTTTCGACTCGCACTTCTCGCACCGGGGCAGGTTTCCACGCCTGACAGGCTTCCTGGCAAACTGGAAATTTGATGAAGGTGAAACTATATCAGGAATAGGCGTGGACGAACAAACTGCCCTTGCCATTGATGAAAACAATATCGGTACTGTTTACGGTACGGGATGTGCCAATATTTATATCCCTTCCGGGGAAGATGTTTTTCACAAGAACGGGGATAAGCTCATAGCCGATTCCGTCAGAGTGATCCAGTTACTGCATGGCTGCACCTACGATTTCAATAACGGAGAAGTCAACGGATTTGATAGTGAAATAATCCCGGCAGTAATGCAGGAAACAGGGAATTTCACGGTACTGTTGAGCGGCGGGGAAACCCTTGGCGACAATACGGCCATGCTTGATAATTTCTATGGTGTTCAGGGTAGTGCCGATGATGCCATCCTTCTGTTGACAGGGTCCAATACCAGTCAGGGAAATGCTTTTAAAGATTACCTGGAAGACCTGGGCGCTTCACCGGTCTATTTATATTCGGCTTTGCCGGAAAACGGAAATGATGCCAGCCTTGCCGGCGCAATAAAATTCTCCCCCAAGATCCTGATCGTCAACAATCTTTACGAAACCTTCAGCGATTTTGTATTCAACACTGAAAACGGCGGATACCTGCAGGAGAGGCTGCGGGAAGACGGCGTGATAAGCGCCTTTGTAGGCGATAACAGCCGCTTTGCAGGAAAGACAGTGGTGAACAATTATCTTACCCCCAATGCCTCGTACAACAACAACCTCAGTTTTGACCCCGGGCTGGCCGTCCTGGAAACCACTGTTGTGATGCCCCGCACTTTCGATGACAATGATATGTACGAGAACGCTGTCACCGGCGTGCCCTTTGCCATGATAAAGGATTCACTGGCTTACGGTATCTGGCTGAACGACCGGAACTATGCCCTTTACAAGCCAGAAGACGGAAAAACCTATATTACGTCGTACGGTGGCCTTCCAATGATGGTATTGAAAAACAAAGGGTGCACTGCCGGTTTTGCAGACCAGACACCCACCGGGACAGGCACAAAGTACCGCCAGATCGCAGGTTTCAATGCCATGATCCTTTCAATTCTCGATGATCCCTATCGTATGCTGGTTGGTGACCATATTACTTTTGACATTTCTGAAGAAAACCCGGCAGATCCCGTCACTGCCAAAGTGTATCCAAACCCCGGGAATGATAGAGTGACAGTTGAATGGGCCGGTCATTCAGGTGACCTGTCGATTTACTCGATAACCGGTCAAAAGGTCGCCGGGCCATTTTGGTTTAATGAAACCTTTGTGGTAATAACTTCAGGATTTCCGGAAGGCAATTATCTTTTGAAATTGACAAGCGGGAAAAACGATCTGGAACGAACCATCAAACTAACCATAAAGAATAAATAACATGTCGAAGTACGCAATTGCCATTCACGGCGGAGCAGGCACCATCAGCAGAAAATCGATGACGCCTGAAAAAGAAAAGGAATACAAGGATGCACTGGGGGCTTCCCTGAAAGCCGGCTCAGAAGTACTTGAAAAAGGCGGTTCGGCGTTGGATGCCATCGAAGCAGCCGTTGTGTCCCTTGAAGATTGCCCGCTGTTCAACGCAGGAAAGGGGGCTGTATTTACAAACAACGGCGAACATGAGATGGATGCGTCAATCATGTGGGGCAAGGACCTTGAGGCCGGTGCAATCACCTTTGTCAAGGGAATAAAAAACCCCATCAGGCTTGCCAGGGCCGCCATGGAAAGATCTGAATTTGTCTTCCTCAGCGGCCAAGGTGCGGCAGATTTCGCGAAAAAAGAGGGACTAGAATTCATGCCTGATGAATATTTCTTCACGCAGTTCCGTTACGACCAGTTGAAAGAGGCCATTGCCCACAACCGCGCCCAGCTCGACCACACTGAATCGGGTGACGAAAAATACAGCACGGTGGGCGCCGTAGCCCTCGACAGGGATGGTAACCTCGCTGCGGCAACCTCAACGGGTGGCCTTACGAATAAACAATACGGACGTATCGGCGACAGCTCGGTGATAGGGGCAGGCACCTATGCCAACAACAATACCTGTGCTATTTCCGGAACCGGTTACGGTGAATTCTATATCCGTGGCGTGGTGGCCTACGATGTTTCCTGCCTGATGGAATACAAAGGGCTCAGCCTGGCAGAGGCCTGCCGTATCGTGATCCACGATAAGCAGGCCTCCCTTGGCGGTGACGGAGGCCTTATTGCCATCGACAAAAACGGTAACATTGAACTTCCTTTCAACTCAGAAGGAATGTACCGGGGGTGGAAAAAGGAAGGGGAAGACAGTCATATAAAAATTTATAACGAGTAAAAATTAACTTTAAACATTGCGAAAAACGGCATCCATCTCTTCTTCTTAGTAACTTTACACTTTCGTACCCAAACCAATCAATATGAAAGCTAAAAGAATAGTTGTTCTGTTTTTGATCCTTTCTTTTATTCCCGTTACCTTACTATCACAGGAATTACTTCCCGATGACCTTATAAAAGGTAAAATGACAGTCACCGGAGTAATCACTGCTGCTGGTGACGGGCAGACCCTGCCTGGTGTTACGGTGATGACTGTGGATGGCTCTGAAGGCACCATCACAGATGTGAACGGGTATTACCGCATCAAGGCCGGCGCCAGCGACAGCCTCAGGATCTCTTTCGTAGGAATGCAAACAACCGTGGTTCCGGTAAACGGTCGCTCAGTCATCAACATAGCCTTGTCGGAATCAGTGCAAAACCTCTCGGAAATTGTTGTGGTGGGTTACGGCAGGGAGAGCCGGGCCATGCTGACCAGCTCGGTGGGAAAAGTAGAAGGCGAAGATATCAGGGAGGCTCCTGTGTCGTCTATCGATGCTGCACTTCAAGGTAAAACAACAGGTGTGCAGATCACACAGAATTCAGGTACGCCCGGTGCATCCAACTCCACCAGGATCAGGGGGCATAGTTCCATCAGCGGGAACAACGAACCTCTCTACATTATCGACGGCATTCCGGTTACCACCGGTAATTTCAGCCAGTTGGGATATGGCGGACAGGGTACCGACGCCCTTGCCGACCTGAACCCTGCTGACATAGAAAGTGTTTCCGTGCTGAAAGATGCGGCAGCAGCTGCCATATATGGCGCAAGGGCCTCAAACGGGGTCATCCTGATCACAACGAAATCGGGCAGGACCGACAAAACTGCTATCAATGCCAGGGCCTACTACGGCTGGCAGCAGGTCCCGAATAAACTCGACATGCTGAACGCAAGGCAATTCAAGATCTACCGGAACGAAGCCAGTGTCGCAGCCGGGGGACTGCCTATTTACTCCGACGAAGATATCGAGGCCAATGAGGTCAATACAAACTGGCTTAATGAGGTGTTGCAGACCGCACCCATAGGCAACTTTGAGCTATCGGCAGCAGGGGGATCGGATAAAACAAGGTTCTACACTTCAATGACCTATTTCGACCAGGAAGGAACCCTGCTTGGAACAGCCTATGATAAGATCAGCGGTCGTGTCAATATTGACCACAGGATCAGCGACAGGGTGAAGATCGGACTTAATTACGGGATAAGCTATGCCCGCAACGACAGGAAAGAAGGCGACCAGTCACTGAATTCGCCGCTGGCAAATGCCATTTCCCTCCCACCAATCTACCCGATATATAATGAAGACGGGACCTACAACGAGGATGGGCCTTTTGCAAACCCGGTTTCAATAGCCAATGAGCAGATCAACAAACAATACAATTTCAGGAACCTCGGTAATGTTTATTTGGACATCCATATTATCGAAGGGCTCACGTTTTCGACAAAATGGGGCATCGACTACATCAACATCCGCGAGCACTCCTTCGACCCGCCTACCACCAGGCAGGGTGCCCGGTACAACGGCCTCGGCTTCGAGACCACCAACCAGGTTTCCAACCTTGTAAGCAACAATACGTTGAATTACCTGCTGACTGTAAAGGAAGAACATAACCTTAAGTTCCTCCTGGGATACAGCTTTGAGCAATACCACCGGAGGTCAACTTTCCTGAGGGGCCAGGACTTCCCAAGCCCTGAGCTGGAATACATCGCTTCGGCAGCTACGATCACATCAGGAAGCGCCTCGGCACTCGACCGCGGATTGAATTCCTTCTTCGGACAGGTGAAATACAACTTCTCGAACCGCTACCTGCTGGAATTCAGCGCCAGGTACGACGGTTCCTCAAAATTTGGTGAGAACAACAGGTACGGCTTCTTTCCCTCTGTAGCAGCGGCCTGGAGGATCATAGAAGAACCCTGGTTCAGTTCTGAAGTTTTCAGCGACCTGAAGATCAGGGGTAGCTTTGGTTTCACCGGTAATGACGCCATAGGCGATTTCAGGACCATCGGGCTGTATCAGGGAGGGGCTAATTACCTTCAAAGTCCGGGAGTTTATCCCGTGCAAATCCCCAACCCCGACTTGAAATGGGAGACCACGCAGCAGTTCAACCTCGGGCTCGAAACCGGTTTCATCGACAACAGGATCCAACTCACCCTTGATTATTACAATAAATACACTTACGACCTGCTTTTCGATGCACCCATACCCTCTTCATCAGGCTTCAGTGTTATCTCAACAAATATTGGTGAACTCACCAACAACGGTATTGAGCTGGGCATCAGGGCAGATGTGGTTAAGCTGGAAGAGTTCAACTGGAACGCCAGCCTTAACCTTTCAGCCAACAGGAATAAGATTACAAAGCTCTACGAAGGCCAGCCGATCGACGACATCGGCAGGGGTGGTAACCGGGTAATGGAAGGAGAGCCCCTGGGAGTGTTCTACAACTGGAATGCCCTGGGCGTGGATCCTACAACCGGGGACATCGTTTTTGAAGATGTTGACGGAGACGGGATCATCACTGCCAACGACCGTACCATCATTGGCGACCCCAACCCCGATTTTTACGGAGGATTTACCAATGTATTCAGTTACAAAGGGCTCACGTTGAATATTTTCCTCCAGTTCTCCTACGGCAACGATATCTTTAACGGAACACGCAGGTACATTGAGGCCATGAAGGGTCCCGACAACCAGACTACAGCCATACTCGACAGGTGGCGTGAACCGGGTGATGTTACCCAGGTGCCAAGGGCCACATTCAGCGACCCGAACAGCAACGACCGTGCCTCATCACGTTTTATAGAAGACGGATCGTATTTACGTTTCAAAAATGTAAAGCTTTCGTATGACTTTGGTGAAATGTTCGACAATGTAAAAGGCATCAGCAGCCTTGAGGTATATGTGATGTCGCAGAACCTGTTCACCTTTACCAACTACAGCGGCATGGATCCCGAAGTGAATTATGCAGGACAGGACCCCCTGAGGATGGGAACAGACTTTTTCACCTATCCCCAGGCGAGGTCATTCATTATCGGACTGAATCTTAATCTTTAAAATAATCACGACATGAAATATATTGCAAGCATAGTTACGTTTCTCCTTCTGCTCGGTACCACCGGGTGCGATGTGCTTGATGTCAAGCCTCAGCAGTCGATACCGGCCGAAGATGCGGTAAAGGACCGTCAGAGCCTTGAAACGGCCGTCACAGGGTGTTATGATGCCCTGCAATCGAGTTCCTATTATGGAAGGAATTACATCATCAATGCCGACCTCGCAGCCGACCTGGGACAGGCGGCCGGGACCATCAAGGAGTATTATGACATAAACAATAACGCTCTTCTTGCCGATAATATCCTTGTGGACGGAATGTGGGCAGCCATCTATGACGGGATCAACCGGGTAAACAATGTGCTTTATTACATGCCCAATGTGACTGATATAACTGAGGCCGAGAGAAACAGCTACACTGGGGAACTTCGTTTCCTGAGGGGGCTGATGTATTTCGACCTTGTGCGCCTCTTTGGCGGTGTCCCTCTTAAAGAACTTCCTTCGCTTGATGCCGGGGAATCACTCAATGTGGCCCGCAGTTCCGTATCTGATGTCTATGACTTCATTATCGATGACCTCATGTTTGCTGAAGATCATATCACGAATTCAGGCAGGCAACTGGCTTCCCCGGAAGCAGCCACGGCCCTGCTCGCAAGGATTTACCTCTACAGAGAGGACTACCAGGCAGCCATAGACAAGGCCGCTGAAGTAATAGAAAGCGGACTGTTCTCACTGGAAGGCAACTATGATGATTTGTATGGACCGGGAGGAGTAAGCAGTGAAGCGATCTTCCAGGTTGCTTTCTCAGAACAGGATGGCACACGCCTGGCTGAGTATTTCTACCCCAATGTAATCGGCGGAAGAAGGGAGATCGCTCCCACAACAAAATTTGTGGAAGCCTGGGACCCTAACGACGAAAGATTTGATGCGGCCCTGCAACTCCAGGAAGAGGATTACTACGGTTATAAATACAGGGATATCGGAACCCGCAGCGACAGGGTATATGTTATAAGGCTTGCCGAGGTTTACCTGATCAGGGCTGAAGCCGAAGCACAACTCGGAAATCTTGACAACGCAGCAGGCGACCTGAATACCGTAAGGGAACGTGCGGTTGTCCCCCCTCTCTTCTACGATACCAAAGAAGAAATGCTCCTTGCCATAGAGAACGAAAGGATGTTTGAACTGGCTTTTGAAGGGCACAGGTGGTTCGACCTGGTAAGGACTAACAGGGCCATGGAAGTTGTAAGCTCTGTTACGCAGGAATATCAAACATTATACCCGATACCATTATCCGAAATATTGACAAATAAAGCAATTAACCAGGGTGACCAGAATCCCGGTTATTAAAACAGTTCTGACTATGAAAGAGTTGAGAATAATTTATACGGTATTTATATCACTTTCTGTGATTATTTCCCTCCATTCATGCCAGGAGGAGGAGATGGGTGAACCCCTTCCCAGTACACAGGCTGATTTTACCTATGAGGGCGACAATGAGTATTTTGCCCCCTCCACTGTCCAGTTTTCAAACCAGTCGATGCTGGCTACGGGTTATTCATGGGATTTCGGCAACGGGGAAACTTCCAACCAGGAAAATCCTTCAATTACTTACCAGGAACCGGGAAATTACAGTGTAAAGCTGACAGTAAGCCCGACCCATGATGTTCATTACAACAACCTTGTGAAAGAAAAAGTGGTCGTTATCAAAGATCCCCTGGCCCTGCCGAAAAAGACGCTTTACTTCACCGAAAGAGCTAACAGTACGGTTAAATACACTGTTCTGGATGACCAGCCGCCGGTGGTGCAACAGTTCAGCCACACCGGACTGGTCAAACCTTACGGCGCAGTGATCGATACCGTGAACGATAAAGTATACGTCAGCGACTACAGCCAGGGGCTGATATTCAGGTATGAGCTGGACGGAAGCGGGCTCGAAACGATCATCGACGGCACTGTTGATCCCAATGCAGAAGCCCCGCTTGGCTTGATCATCATTGAAGAAAAATTATATTGGGCCCACGAATTCGGAATATACAGGAGTGACCTTGACGGATCGAACAGCGAGGTTTTCCTCGACATGTCATCCGGTGCACCTGAAATGGCCATCGACCTGGCTTACGATCCAAATAACCAGGTGATGTACTTCACCAACGACAAGTATGACTACAGCGGCGGTGTATACGCAGTCAACATGGATGGTTCGGGACTTACACAGCTCGTCGAGGGGACCGACGGAGGTGCCATAGACATCGACCTTGAGACACAGACACTTTATTATGCCGATTACCTGAAGGGCGTCTGTATGTACGACATCAATTCAGGCACCGAAACAGTGATCTCTACCGAGCCCAACGGCACCTTTGTATGGGGCCTTGCCCTGGATGTGGATGCAGGATACCTTTACTGGAGCGATAAGGCGCTGGATAAAATTGTAAGGTCAAACCTGGATGGAAGCAATCCCACCGACTGGATCACTGAGATCGACCCGCACGCAATTGCCATCGATAAGCCTAGGTAACAAGGTATAATCTTTGTATATTTATAGCAACCAAATATTTGAAACCATATTATTAACCTAAAATAGAAAGCCTATGAAAAAGAGAAATTTACTTTTTATTATTTTGATGTTGGCATCAGTGGGCCTGGTTGCCCAGATGCCGCTGAACTGGTATGTGGACGAACTCAATCCAGGAGAGGACATCACCTTGATGCCTGATGAAGAAAACTTTACACAGGGAGCGAAATCATGTCACGCACAGATGAATTCTGCTGATGTGCCTTACCTGATATCTGATGATTTTCCGGTAAATGTAGGTGCTGCCTATACCTTCTCCATTGATTACCTCGACAATGACCCGGATGGTGTGCTCAAATTCTATTGCGATTTCAGGGACGACCAGGGAGGTGATATTTTTGGTGAAGATCCCATACTCATTGAAGATGACAGCCCGGACTGGCGCACAATTGAATGGACCGGTACTGTTCCCGCTGATGCTGCCGTGGGTTACATTCTGATCAAATTCTATACACAGGATCCGGAATTGTTCACAGGTATTGCCGACCAATGGCTCGACAATGCAATTTTTGTTGAAGACGGTCAGAGCAATGCCGTTGCAAACGGCGGCTTTGAGGACTGGACCCTGCAAACCCCGGAAAGCCCCCAGGCAGACCGGTTGATTGAAGTATATCCCAACCCGGCCACCGGCTTTGTCAGGGTCAATAACTCTGTAAGGGCCGACCGGCTTATCATAACTGATCTTACAGGCAAAACTGTGATCAACCAGGTGATCAGGGGTAACCAGAAGATCGACCTCACCGGGATCACACCGGGAATGTATATAACCACATTTATGAGCGAAAACAAGTTTCTCAAGAACCAGAAACTGATCATCAGGTAATAGGAATAGTATAAGGCCTGATTAAAAAACACCAACGCAGAGGGGATATCTATTCTCCTCTGCGTTTTTTTTCGTGACTAATTCAAATAGAGTGTGTCGCCTGGCAGCAACACTTCAAGTTCCATATCCCTGGCACCCAGAAGGCCGTTTTGGGACCTTACGCTGTCGCACGTGTTTTTAATGACAATGACCTGGTAATCGCCGATGACAATCCCTTGCCCGTTCTTTACCAGCAATGCCGTTGACTCATTGATGCCAATGCCAGTATGGCCCGGATTTTCTATTACCGCAGTTATCAGCCTGTTCATCCGCATCCGCCAGATAAAGTGCTGATCAACAATCACTTTATCCAAAAAACCCATTCCTTCAATGAGTTCCAGGTTTTCAGACTCTATCGTACGGAAATCTCCCGTGTATTCGGGGTGTTTGAACTCGTCACCGGTGATCATCAACTTGCTCATCACTGCTGCACCGGCGCTTGTTCCCGCTATGGTGGACCCTGATTTATAAGCTGCATGCATCGCATCGTACAAAGGAGTGTTCAATACCGCTTCCATGAACCTCCGCTGGTCCCCGCCCGTGATGTATATCATGGACGCTTCTGTTACCGAATCCAATTGGGACTTCGTCGCCTGATTACCATCGGGGATGTTATACACAACGATGCTTTCTACGCCTTTGTCGCTGAACTGCTTTGAAGCATAAAAGGCTGAAGTATCAGGCTCGGAGGAAGACATCGGAAGGATAACAATAGTTCCCTCCCTGTCGACGCCCGACTCTTTTATCAGCGAGTCTATCATGTGGGAAGGCCTTTTCCCTCCCCCGATTATAAAAAGCTTTCCTTCCGGCCATTCACTTTCAACAGACTTTTCTTCAGGGCCGGTATAGCATGCTGTGACAATGAGGCCCAGGATAGCAGCAAAAGACACCATTCGTTTCATAAAACCTGGATTTGGATGATTTCAAATATCTGAAAAAATTGGCTTATTCACTCTTTTGGTTTTCATACTTTTGCACAACATAAACCTCCAACACCAACAAAATGACGGAATACAAGCTCCAGTCAGTTGCCTCGGGCAGGATATTCGAAGATACAGGCTGGCTCCTGTCGGCACCCGGTGAAGAAACCCCCGGATTGGTGCGTGCCATCTACAAGGAAAAACAGCTAAACCTGAAAGACAAGGACCATGGGCTTTATATTTTTGCCGACTGGCTCCCCATTATCAGGATGCTTGAAGGCTCATCACCACCTGTTACATATAAAAGTGAAGGGCTTGCAAAATACCTTGGCCTTTCAAACTTATATATTACTTTCAGCGGCTACTGGCCGGAAAAAGGTGCTGCCATGAGTACCTGTTCGTTCAAGGAAACGGAGGCATATGCTGTTTGCGGAAGGCTGGACCCGGA
Organism: uncultured Bacteroidales bacterium; assembly: GCA_964567785.1. GTDB lineage: Bacteria > Bacteroidota > Bacteroidia > Bacteroidales > JAGOPY01 > CAZMOK01. The sequence continues at coordinate 33,254 of CAZMOK010000010.1, forward strand.
GGAAAAGAAAGTCCTGGTGGTAGCTTCGGCCGGGAATACCGCCCGTTCGTTTGCCCGGGTATGCTCCGACAACAACATACCCCTTTTGCTATGCATTCCTGAAGACAACATCAGCACCCTGTGGTTTGACTCACCGGTGAACGATTCCGTAAAGTTGATCGTATCCAGGGGGAGTGATTACTTTGACGCTATCCATCTTTCAAACCTTGCAATTGAAATGGATGGTTTTATTGCCGAAGGTGGGGCAAAGAATGTGGCCCGCCGCGATGGCATGGGGACCACAACCCTTTCGGCCGTCACCACGATAGGCAAAATCCCTGATTACTACTTCCAGGCCATCGGCAGCGGCACAGGCGCCATTGCCGCCTGGGAAGCCAATCTCCGCCTCATTGAAGACGGCCGTTTCGGGAACAACAAGATGAAACTGATGGTATCGCAGAACAAGCCCTTCATTCCCATTCATAAAGCCTGGGCGGCAAAATCGAGGGATATCCCTCACCAGGATGAAAATGTTTCCAGGAAACAGGTTGCCGAGATTATGGCCAAGGTGCTTTCCAACAGAAAACCACCCTACTCCATTGCCGGGGGGCTTTTCGACGCTTTGACAGACACAAACGGAGAGGTGCTCATAGCTTCAAATGAAGAAGCTCTTGCCGCCGGAGATATTTTTGAAGAAACTGAAGGTATAGACCTTCACCCGGCTGCAAAAGTGGCTGCCGCAACCCTTATCAATGCAGCAAAAGAAGGGAAAGTGGAAAAAGAAGCCCTGATCATGTTCAACGCTACGGGCGGTGGGGAAAAAAGGTTCATCCATGACAAGGAACTCTTTTATCTTAAACCTTCACTGGTTTTCGACATCAACCCCGACACGGAGAAGGTTAAGGAGCAGATAAAGGATCTATATTCCTAGATCTTAGAGTTGATAGTTTAGAGCTAAGATAATTTGCGATTGAGGGTTTACAAATTACGATTTCATCTCAAATCTCAACACTCAAATCTCAAATCTGTTATTTTACCCAATCCGCAATAAACAAATTCGTTGCCCTTGTTCCCCCGTTATTCCTGTTGGAGAAAAAGATTGCATCCCACCGCCCTTAAAGCCAGTAGTTCAAAAATCCAATCATAATTGACTAAATTTGTAGTGTTCGAAAACAGCCTTTATGAAGCGTGCCTTTCTCTTTCTGCTTTTGTTCGTTCTCTGTTACGGAAGCTTTGCCCAGTATCCGGCCCGTACAGTAGCCGAATGGGAACCGGCCTATGGCACGCTCATAAGATGGCCGCTTGGCATTCCGGCAATGCTTGTTGTAGAGCTTGCACAGGACGACTCCCTGTATGTCCTGGTCGAAAATACGTCTCAGCAAAACCAGGCAACAGCGCATTTCAACTCCCTTGGGGTCAATATGGATCACTGCAGGTTCATTTTTGCCGACACTTACTCGCACTGGACCCGCGACTGGGGCCCGCACTATGTTTTTGATGAACAAGGAACAGCACACATCGCCGATCCCGTTTTCGACGGCTACCCGTGGGTGCCGGGTTGCAACACAACCACCGTGGCAAGAAGCGATCACTGGCGGGGATACGAGGAGGATGATGCAGTGAACATGGCCCTGGCCCAGCAGTTAGGCCTGCCGCTTATCTCAATGCCGTTGTACCTCACAGGGGGTAATATCATGACCGACGGGCACGGACAGGCTGTATCCACAAGGCAAATGCTCGGCGAAAACACCCCAATCTGCGATGAGGATTGTTTTTTTGATACCACTGCCGACTCCATGGGGCTAACCGGTTATACCATTGTCGAAAACCCTGAGATCTATGGAATACAGCACATCGATTGCTACGCTAAGTTCCTTGATGAAGAAACGGTACTGGTGAAATCGGTAGAGACATGGCACCCTGAATATAACTGTATTGAGGAACTTGCAGTTAATTTGGGCAGTTTGAATAACTGCTATGGCAGGCCATACAACGTTATCAGGATCGATTGCGGATCATACAACGGCAGTGAAGTGGCCGCATATACCAATAGTCTCATCCTTAACGGGAAAGTCCTGGTACCTACGTTCGGAATAGAAACCGATATAGCAGCGATCGAAACCTATGAAGAGGCAATGCCGGGCTATGAAGTAATTGGGTTTTATTATGATGACTGGTATTATTACGATGCGTTGCATTGCCGTACCATGGGAATATTCGATCATGAAATGCTCCGGATCTGGCATAAGCCCCGAAAAAAAGTAGCTGCCGACGAACCGGTAGAGATCGTTGCCCTGATAGATGACCGCAGCGGATCGGGGCTTATTGAAAACTCACTGATGGTATATTGGAGGGAAGAGGGCGGTTTTTCCTGGAACCAGGAACTATTCTCACCGGCTTATGGCATCGATTCATTCAACGTTATGCTGCCTTCTTTTCCTGACGGTACGGTAGTGGAATATTATATTTCTGCGGCAGATTCATCAGACAGGGAAGAGATGCTTCCACGAACAGCCCCTTTCAATTATTTTTCATTTGAATCGTCAAGTCTGGTTACCGGGGTTGATCATCCTTTCGCACAAGATGGCTTGATGATGAATGTTTTTTGCATGGATCAAGACCAAAACATGGTCATTCACGCAAAAGCACCTGCCCGGACCAGGTATACCATCAAAATATACAACCTGCATGGTGTTCCCGTCATAGACCTGGGCAGCCTCGAGGGTGAAACAAGGATCACATGGAACGGGACAGGACTGACAGGGAAACCGGCATCCGGCCTTTACCTGGTGGTCATGAATTCAAAAGGTTTAAAAATTTCGAAAAAAATCTTTCTAAACCACTGATAACTTGCAACCCTTTTTTCTTTTTTTTGTCATTACGAGTGAAAAGTGGTTTAACAACCCGATTATTAAACACTAACAAACCAAAATTCCAGTATCATGAAAAAACTCGTAGTACTGATTATTGCTATTATTTCTTTTGGCACGTTGAATGCTCAGAGTGAACAAGCAACCGATGTGGAGAAGGGAATTCATAAATTGAACTTCATCCCGCTTGCCTATTCATACGAAGCCCGGATTGCACAGGCACAGACTTTTATGGTCCAGCCCTCTTTCGGGTTTAACTGGATCTCCAGTAGCGCCGCCTACCCTACCATGCAGCTCACTTCTTTCTACAGGTATTACTACAACTTTGATAAGCGAAACGCAAAAGGGAAAAGAACGATCAAGAACTCCGCAAACTATTTCGGGGCAATGATGAGCTTCAGCTTCTGGAATGCCGCCTGGTCAGGCAATGTTACAAGCGAAGATTATATACCTTACTGGGCAGCCGGACCGGTGTGGGGCATCCAGCGTAATTACCACAGCCACTTCAGCCTTGGCCTGACGTTGGGGCCTATGCTCAGTGTTGGCAATAAAGGGTTCCGCGCCGATGGTTATTTTGAACTCACCCTGGGGTTCTGGCTTGGGAAATAGAGTTTAGAGCTTAGATGGGTTTGGAATTTGGTGCCCGGAAATTGGAATTTATTTTGGTTTTGGGATTTGGAATTTATACCCAGGAAGGATCCATCTTCTAAACATTATCCGCTGATGGCTTGTTCTATTTCAATAACAACGAAATAGTATGAGTTTATTCAATGCCATAATCACTAAGATATTCCCTAAGCCGGAGAAGATAACCTCGGGCGACCAGCCTGTGATCTCCGAACCGATCAAACGAAGCAACAAATTCAAGGAAAAGTATGACCAATGGGTTGATTCGGAACAGGCCGGCCAGGTTATCTTAAACATCCTGCAGGGTTATAACAATTACATCATTTCCGGAAGGGCCGGTATACCCATTGGCACTTACAAGGGCAACGGGATGTCAGGTTTCTACCTGGAGGGTGAGCCAAAGGTGAGTGACGAGATCTACAGCTTTTTGCTCGACTATATTAAGGAAAAAGTGTCGTCGCTCAATTACAGGTTCTACCGCAGCCTCTATGAAGCAAAGGAAAGATCGGGGAAAATTCATTCAAAAGAACAGTATTACTTCAAGCCCATTCCCTCAAGCTATGAGCTGCCTGTTGCCCAGGAGTATGGTAATTTAACTCTTGAGGTCGACAGGATAGACGAGGAGGTAACCTACCTGAAAATTATGGCTACCCATTACGCAGGCTTTGATTACCAGTCGCCCAAGGACTTTGACGAGCTTATAAGCCATATTTTCAGCAAATAAGCCAGGCTTTCCTTATCTTCGAAAGCTGTCAATCTTATCATGGGAAAAAGTCTACTCAGTTTTACGCAGAACGGTATTTATTGCGAAAAAGCCGGTGTTTACATCGACCCCTGGAAACCGGTTGATAAAGCCATCATTACCCATGGTCACGCCGATCACTCCAGGTGGGGCAACAAAGAATATATTTCCCACCTCCACTCTGTGCCAATCATTAAAAACAGGCTGGGCGAAATAAACATCAGCGGGATTGAATACGATGACCCTTTTACTGTGAATGGTATCAGCTTCTCGCTGCACCCTGCCGGCCATATCCCCGGTTCTGCCCAGGTGAGGGTTGAGCATAAGGGCGAGGTCTGGGTTGTTTCAGGGGATTATAAATTGACCGGTGACGGCCTTTCTGTCCCGTTCGAACCTGTCAAATGCCACACTTTCATTACCGAATGTACTTTCGGGCTGCCTGTTTTCCGCTGGAAGGAGCAGGCTGAAGTACTGGAAGAGATCAACAAATGGTGGAAAACAAACAGGGAAAAAGGCATTACATCTATACTGATCGCTTATTCACTGGGCAAAGCACAAAGGCTGCTCAAAGGCATTGATCATTCCGCCGGCAGGGTCTTCACTCACGGCGCCATTGAAAATATGAACGAAGTGATAAGTGGGATGGGTATTGAACTGCCTGTTACTACAAGGATCACCCGGGATGTCAAAAAAGAATATTTCAGGGGTGAATTGGTGCTCGCACCCCCTTCGGCGATTGCTTCCCCCTGGATACGCAAATTCAATCCATATTCACTTGGAATTGCATCGGGGTGGATGGCATTAAGGGGAATGAGGCGCAGGCGGGCCGCCGACCGGGGGTTCGTCCTGTCAGACCATGCCGACTGGGAAGGGCTTAACAAAGCCATTGAACAGACCGGCGCCGAAAAGATCATCACTACTCACGGGTATACCGATATCTTCACCGAATGGCTCAAAGAAAAAGGGTATGATGCCGTGATCGAATCTACTGAATTTGAAGGTGAATCTGTTGATGCAGATTCCGTGGAGGATGTGGAATGAAAAAGTTTGCCGAACTTTTCAGGAAGATCGATGAGTCGAACAAAACCAACACCAAGGTAGAAGCCCTGGTCGATTTTTTCAGCAAAGCTGACGACAGGGATAAATTATGGGCTATCGCTATCATGTCGCACCGTAGGCCGAAGAGACCGGTAAACACAACGCTACTGAGGGTGTGGGCAGCGAAAGAGGCTGGTATACCTGCCTGGCTCTTCGAGGAAACCTATCACGTGGTAGGCGACCTGGCCGAAACCATTACACTGGTGCTCCCCGAACCTGAAGAACCTGAAGCGGAAAAAAGCGATACACTCACCAGTGTCATCAACGAGCTCATCGGCCTTGCCAGAAAAGAAGAAAATGAAAAAAGGGAATTTATAACGGGCAAGTGGAAAAGGTACAGCAGGGACGAGCGGTTCGTATTCAACAAGATAATCACGGGCGGTTTCAGGATGGGCGTGAGCCAGAAGCTGATGACCAGGGCGCTTTCGAAAGCCACGGGAATAGAAGAGAACCTTCTTGCCCACAGGCTGATGGGCAACTGGGACCCTCAGAAAGACGATTTCACCAAAACCATTCTCGAAGGTTCGGTAGAAGATGATTTTTCAAAACCCTACCCGTTTTTCCTGGCCTATCCCCTCGAAGACAAGCCCGATGATCTTGGCGAGCCGGCCCGCTGGTCCGCAGAAAGGAAATGGGACGGCATCAGGGGTCAGGTCATAGTGAGGCAGGGGAATGTGTATATATGGTCCAGGGGTGAGGAGCTGGTTACCGATAAGTACCCTGAATTTGAGACCCTTCCTGATATTGTACCTGATGGTTCGGTCATCGACGGGGAAATACTCCCTTACAGGGACGACGTCCCTCTTCCATTCCAGAAATTACAGACCCGTATCGGACGGAAAAACGTTTCGAAAAAACAACTCGAAACCACCCCTGTTGTTTTCATGGCCTTCGACCTGCTTGAAGATGACGGCAAGGATATGAGGGCTGTGCCCTTCGCAGAGCGGAGGAAGAGGTTGGAAGATTTACTTGATACGTTAAAAGATGAAAAAAGTCCGCTGATCCTTTCCCCGTTGGTAAGGTTCACAACATGGAATGAACTTGCCGCAGAACGTGAACGGTCAAGGGAACTGCATTGCGAGGGGATCATGCTGAAGGAGCTTGGATCACCCTATGAAGTGGGCAGGAAGAAAGGCGGATGGTGGAAGTGGAAGATCGACCCCTACACCATAGATGCGGTACTGACGTACGCCATGCGGGGCCACGGAAGGAGGGCAAACCTCTACACAGATTATACTTTCGGTTTATGGCACGAAGGGGAACTGATCACTTTTGCCAAGGCATACTCAGGTCTTACCGACGATGAACTGAGGGAAGTTGACCGGTTTATCAGGTCCAACACCATCGACCGGTTTGGTCCGGTGAGGCAGGTAAAACCAGAACTGGTATTCGAGCTGGCCTTTGAAGGGATTGCCAGGTCGAAACGCCATAAATCCGGGGTGGCAGTACGATTCCCGCGGATACACAGGTGGAGGAGAGACAAAAAGCCAGAGGAGGCAAATACGCTGGAGGACCTGGAGGGGTTGATAATGGAGTAAGAGCTTAGAATTTAGATAGTTTGGGATTTGTTTGGAATTTGGATAGTGGGATTTGTTTGGAATTTGGATAGTGAGATTTGGAATTTATAAAATATGGATCTCTCGATAGCCCATAACTGGTTTGAAAAAAGAGGCTGGAAACCCAAGCAGTTTCAGCTCGATACATGGAAAGTCTATGCATCGGGCTATCACGGGCTGCTCAATGCCCCTACCGGGACGGGCAAGACGCTCGCACTATGGATCCCGGCAGCCTTGGATGTTCAGAATAAATATAAAGGTGATGCCGAAAAGATCTCAAAAGCTGGTTTGCAGGTGCTGTGGATCACTCCGCTCCGGTCACTGAGCAAGGAAATACTTAAAGCAACCACTGAGTTCTGCACTGAAACTGGTATCCCCATAGAAACAGGCATCCGGACAGGCGACACAAGCCAGTCGGTGAGGGCCAGGCAGAAACGGAAAATGCCGGGACTGCTGATTACCACACCTGAAAGCCTTCACCTCCTCCTGGCACAAAAAGGATACGACAAAACCTTTAAAAACCTGAAAGCGGTTATAGTTGACGAATGGCACGAACTGCTTGGCTCAAAACGAGGGGTCCAGGTAGAACTGGCATTATCACGCCTGAAAACGATCTCAAAGGAGATGCGGGTATGGGGCATTTCAGCTACCATTGGCAACCTCGATGAGGCCCGTGAGGTGCTTTTCGGCACTGATACAGCCGGGATGAAAACCACCCTCATCCGTTCGAAAATAAAAAAGAAAATCGAGGTCAGGTCGATCCTCCCGGATGAGATAGAAAGGTTTCCCTGGGGTGGCCACCTGGGTATCAAGCTGCTTGAGAAAGTCATTCCCATCATCAAAAAAAGCAAGACAACATTGCTATTCACAAATACACGCTCACAGACAGAGATCTGGTTCCAGCGGATCCATGAGGCAGCGCCGGAACTGAGCGGACTTATTGCCATGCACCATGGATCCTTAAGCAGGGAGGTAAGGGAATGGGTGGAGGACTCTTTGCGGGAGGAGAGGCTCAAAGCAGTCATCTGCACCTCCAGCCTCGACCTGGGTGTGGATTTCTCACCTGTTGAAACTGTGATCCAGGCAGGCAGTCCGAAAGGGGTTGCAAGGTTTATGCAGCGGGCAGGCCGAAGCGGGCACCAGCCCGGGGCCACCAGCCGCATTTATTTCCTTCCTACCCATGCAATTGAGCTCATTGAGGCTGCCGGTCTGAGAGAAGCAGTGAATGCGGGAAAAATCGAAGCCAGGACGCCTTATGTAAGGTCGTTCGATGTGCTGGCACAGTACCTGGTGACAATGGCTGTTTCAGACGGGTTCAGGCCTGAGGAGATCTTGAAGGAAATCAGGAAAACTTTCAGCTTCAATTCAATTACAGACGAGGAGTGGGGCTGGGTGTTGAATTTCATCACAAAAGGCAGCCAGTCGCTGCACGCCTATGACGAGTTCCGGAAGGTTGTGATTGATGAAGACGGGGTGTTCAGGGTGCTGAGCAGAAGGGTCGCCATGTATCACAGGATGTCGGTCGGGACCATTGTGAGCGACAGCATGCTGAAGGTCAAATACCTGAAGGGTGGGAAGCTGGGCAGTATCGAGGAGTGGTTTATTTCTAAGCTGAAGCCCGGGGATGTGTTCTGGTTTGCCGGGCGGAGCCTGGAACTTTACCGGATCAAGGACATGCAGGTGCTGGTAAAAAGGTCGAAAGAAAAAACGGGCCGGATTCCCGCATGGCTTGGGGGAAGGATGCCCCTGTCGTCGCAAATGAGCGAAGTATTGCGGGCAAAGCTTGACGAAGCGGCCGGTGAATCTTCAGGTGATGTGGAACTGAAACTCCTGCGGCCCCTGCTGGAAAAACAGGCTGAGCGGTCGGTGGTGCCTTCCGTTGATGAGTTCCTGGTCGAGACCTGTAAAACACGGGAGGGGTACCATGCCTTTTTCTACCCTTTTGAGGGGAGGTATGTGCATGAAGCCCTTTCGGCGCTTTTTGCCTACAGGATTTCTCAGATGGAGCCTATTTCATTCTCACTGGCTTTCAATGACTATGGGTTTGAACTGCTTTCATCCAACCCGATACCTCTTGAAAAAGCCATTCAAGAAGGGCTTTTCAATACAGGCGGCCTTACGGAGGACCTTCAGAAGAGCCTGAATGCTTCGGAGATGGCAAGGAGGAAATTCAGGGATATTGCCGTGATCGCAGGTCTGGTGTTCCAGGGGTACCCGGGCAGTCAGAAAACCACAAAGCACCTGCAATCTTCCTCGCAACTGTTCTTTGATGTCTTCAGGGATTACGAGGAGAACAACCTCTTGTACCTGCAGGCATTCAGAGAAACCTTCGAGAACCAGTTGGAGGAGGTGAGGTTAAGGAAAGCGCTGAACAGGATCAACGGACAGAGACTGGTCCTGAAAAAAACAGAAAAGCCTTCCCCCTTTTCATTTCCTATCTTAGTGGACCGGTTGCGCGAGAAGCTCTCTTCGGAAAAGCTGGAAGACCGGATCAAAAAGATGGTACTGCAGTACGACAAATGAAACCGGCGGCAGCAGATATAAACGGCAACAGTTTCATACTTCACCCTTTAAAGGCGGCTTACTGGGTAAACCAGGAAGCATTGCTCATTGCCGACCTGCACTTTGGCAAGGTGACCCATTTCAGGAAGTCGGGGATAGCCGTGCCGGGCGAGAAGGCTTTGGAGGATGTAGTGAAAATGGATCGCCTGATGGAAGAATTCAAGCCGGAAAAAGTTTACTTTTTGGGAGATCTTTTCCATAGCGATTACAACCGGGAGATAAAGTTACTTGAAGGGTTTATTGACAAGTATCCTGGGGTGGGCTTTATACTGATCACCGGCAACCATGATCTTCCCGGATTCCTGCGGGGGATTGAGACGAGAGTTGAAATATTGAACGAAGCATCCATTGGTGAATTTTCACTTCAGCACAAGCCCTCTGAACCGGGCAATTCCAAATTTCAGATCTGCGGGCACCTTCATCCTGCTGTAAAGCTCAGGGGTTCTTCGAAGCAATATCTCAAGCTGCCATGCTTTTATGTGACCGACAGCATGATGGTGCTGCCTTCTTTTGGCAGCTTTACCGGGTCGAAAGTCATCAGGCCCAGAAAAGGGGACAGGGTATATGTGGTGACGGGGGAGGAGGTTATTGGGGTTGGGTGATGGGTGTATCACTTCACCCAGTGACTATAGTTACTCAGTGAGTCACTTAACATAATATTTTACCCACTGACTATAGTTACTCAGTAAGCTATTTAACATAATATTTTTATCACTTTAGTATGGTCATTAAAACAAACTCTTATCTTACTGATTATCAATGATTTTATCATAAATTAAAGAAAAGGGTAATTTGACAATTATGACAATTGAAACACTATTGTCCTTTTGCCATTTATTCGTATTTTGTCAATTGCAGATTTCAGCTAATTAAAAAACATCAAAATATGCCTAAAAATATCATTATTACCGGCGCTGCCGGAAACCTCGGACAGGTAGTTGTAGACAAACTTGTTGATGAAGGATACCATATCATCGCAACCCTGGGGCCGAATGATAAGCCTGAGAGGATTACCAACGAAAAAGTCGAAACGCATAACCTGGACTTGTCGAATGAATCAGAGGTTGAAGATTTTTACGAAAAAGCAATAAAGGAACACAGTGAAATCTATGCCGGGATCCTCATAGCAGGAGGCTTTGGAATGGGCGATATCAGGGAGTCTGACGGGGAGGCGCTCAGGAAAATGTATTCCCTGAACTTCGAAACTGCTTACTATATGGCCCGGCAGCTTTTCATCAGGATGGAAAAACAGGAAAACGGCGGTAAAATGATTTTCATTGGCGCCAAACCGGCTTTCACCCCCTCCCTATCAAAGATCATGCTGCCCTATGCCCTTTCCAAATCACTGCTTTTCAGGCTGGCAGAGGCTATTAATGCCGACAATAATGAAACGGGTGTAAATGCAAGTGTAATCGTTCCCGGCACAATCGATACACCGGCTAACCGGAAGGCTATGCCGGATGCTGATTTCAATAAGTGGGTCAGCAGAGAGGCTCTGGCAGATACCATGAAGTTCATCCTTTCGGATACCGGTGACAGCCTCAGGGAAAATGTGATCAAGGTTTACAATAAATCCTGATGACATGGAAATTATTACTTTTCAGCCTATTGGGGTTTTGCACACTCCCTTTGACAATCCCGAAAACATGCCGATACAGCCGGTTTCATCACTGGCTGCCAAAGGCAGGGCAATAATTTTCCCTGAATTTACCGACGGATTTTTCGATCTTGATGGATTTTCCCACATAATCATTCTATACCATCTGCACCGTATTAAAAGGCAGGAACTGATCGTTACACCCTTCCTCGACAATACATCGCACGGACTGTTTGCCACAAGAGCTCCCGTAAGGCCCAATCCCATAGGGATATCGGTAGTTGAACTGGAAAAGATCGAAGGCCGGACACTATATCTTGCAAATGTTGATATGCTTGACGGCACTCCATTACTTGACGTCAAGCCTTATGTCCCGGATTTCGATTCCTTCCCCCTTGCCCATGCCGGCTGGTACGACAAGATCGATAAAAAACCAGAAAACCCGCACTCTGACGACAGGTTTATATAGATCTGAAAGTTTAGAGCCTAGATTGTTCCGGGTTCTTCCGGATTTTCTAAATGAGACCATGAGAAAAACATTCTGGCAATTGAGACAATAAAGACAATTGAGTTAATATGAAAAGCAAACAATTCAGGGGTTATGCACACCGGTTCGTCGACTGGATGGCTGATTATCTCGAAAACATTGAAGAATACCCGGTGAAATCGCAGGTTAAACCCGGGGATATCTACCGTCAGTTGCCTTCCTCACCTCCGGAAGGTCCCGAAGCAATGGATGAAATCTTTCAGGATTTCCAGAAGGTCATCATGCCCGGGATCACCCACTGGCAGAGCCCGAAGTTCTTTGCCTACTTCCCGGCCAATTCCAGCTACCCTTCACTTTTGGCAGAGATGCTGACTGCCACTTTAGGAGCACAGTGCATGAAGTGGGAGACTTCACCTGCAGCTACCGAACTGGAGGAAATGGTTATAAACTGGCTAAAAAAGATGACAGGCCTGCCGGAGGATTTTCACGGGGTAATCCAGGATACCGCCTCAACAGCCACGCTGGTGGCTCTGCTGACAGCAAGGGAAAAAATAACAGGTTACAGGATCAACAAAGAGGGCTTTTCAACAGATGACAAACTGAGGGTTTACGCCTCTTCCGAGACCCATTCATCTATAGAGAAAGCAGCCAAAATTGCGGGATACGGAAGCCGAAATCTTGTAAAGGTGAAAGTGGATGACAAATATGCCCTTATCCATGAAGCATTGGAAGAATCCATAAAACAGGACATTGAAGACGGTATGAAGCCCACTGCGGTGGTTGCGACCATTGGGACTACCGGTTCCACTGCAATTGATCCACTAAAACCTGTTGCCGAAATCTGCAAAAGATATAGCCTCTGGCTTCATGTTGATGCTGCTTTTGCAGGAAGTGCGCTCATACTCCCCGAGTACAGATGGATTATCGAAGGTGTGGATCAAGCCGATAGCTATGTATTCAATCCTCATAAATGGCTTTTCACCAACTTCGATTGTTCAGCCTATTTTGTTAAAGACCGGCAAGCACTCTTGAACACCTTGCAGATCATCCCCGAGTACCTGAAAACTGCAACTCTTGGAAAGGTTAATGATTACTGTGACTGGGGAATACAACTCGGTCGAAGGTTCAGGGCCCTGAAGCTCTGGTTCGTTTTGAGGAGCTACGGGGTAAAGGCTTTACAGGAGAAACTAAGGTATCATATTTACCTTTCCAATAAGTTTGCTCATAAGATTATGCAGAGCGATGACTTCGAACTCATGGCACCTGTATCCCTCAACCTTGTGTGTTTCAGGTACCGCCCTGAAAGCATGGCTGATAATGAAAAGTTGAATGATCTCAATCAAAAGCTGCTTGAAAAGGTTAACAAAACCGGGAAGATTTTTATATCGCACACAAAACTGAAAGGGAATTATACCTTACGACTTGTAACCGGGAATACTCAAATTGAGGAAAAACATATTGAAGAGGCGTGGGAAGTGATTTGTAAAAATACAATTAGCTGATTTTTGCTGGATTTTTACTCAGTAAGCTATTTAACATAATATTTCACCCAGTGACTATAGTTACTCAGTGAGTTATTTAACATAATGTTTTACTCAGTGACTATAGTCAGTGGGTGAATAATTGTTCCACCTCCTTATCTTTGCACCATAAATCAAAAAAATGTCTGCTGACAACAACTTCGAAGGAAGGCCCCTCCACAAAATATTTACTTCAGTACCCCCGAGGTACGACCTGGTAAACAGGCTTTTCTCACTACGGCTGGACGAAGGCTGGAGAAAAAGGGCTGCCAGAGAATGCCTTGCAAACAACCCGTCGAAAATACTTGACCTCTGCACAGGCACGGGCGACCTTGCAGTTAAATTGTCAAGACAAGCCAACGGAAATACCAATATTACCGGGCTTGATTTCAGCCATACCATGCTGGACGAGGCAAGGGTAAAGCAGCAAAAGAGGGGAAAAGGTGAAGTGGATTTTGTGCATGGTGATGCCGGGGACATGCCGTTTGCAAATGATCATTTCGATACTATCGGCATAGCTTTTGCATTTAGGAACCTCACTTTTAAAAACCCCGATACTCCTAAGTTTATCGCTGAAATACTTCGCACGCTTAGCCCCGGAGGAAGGTTCGTAATCGTTGAAAGCAGCCAGCCGGATTCAAAATTGATGAAAAACCTCCTCAAAATATACATGAAAGGATTTGTAAAATGGCTTGGTTACTGGATCTCCGGAGATAAGGCAGCATATCATTACTTTGCCCATTCTGTCGTTAACTATTACTCAAAGGAAGAGGTAGAGAAATTACTCCTTGATTCAGGTTTTTCTAGAGTAAAAAGTATTCCCCTTACTTTTGGCGTGGCAGCAGTACATATTGCGATAAAATGAGAGTCGAGTGTTAAAATAGAGCCAAAAGCAATAAGCCAACAACCAATAGCTAACAGCCAATAGCCATCAAATGAACGAATACAAATTTGCACCGGTTTACGATTTTTTTCTTTCGCCTTATATCACCAAAATTAGGAGGAAGGTTGTTGAAATCTCCCATAATTATGGTTTCAATACAATCCTGGATGTTTGCTGTGGAACCGGTCACCAGGTTAAACTGCTGCGGAAGCATGGCTTCGAAGCAACTGGCGTAGACCTTAATGAAGATATGCTCAGACAATCAGGTAAGGGATTTATCACACCACCGTGCCGGAAACAGGATGCTTCTGCCCTTGATATACCTGATAACAGCTTTGACGTTTCCACTACCACCCTGTCGCTTCACGAAACTGATCCGGAAATAGCAAAATCAATAGTTTCAGAAATGATCAGGGTCACTAATCCCGGAGGTTACCTTCTACTTATAGACTATGAGCTTTCGGAAAGAACATCACCCTTTTCACACAAACTGACTTCTTTTGTCGAATGGATGGTTGGAGGCGACCATTACAGGAATTTCCGGAAATATAACTCCAACGGGGGACTTGAAAGACTAACCGGTTTAAAAGAACTTGAAATCAAAAAAGAATTCATATTCAGGCGCCACGGCCTTGTATTAAAACTTCTAAAAGTGCTGGGATAAAGTGGCCCCTGTTTTTTTAGAATGTACAATTAGCATACCTGTTTAGTGACTCTAATTACTGACAGAAAATTACTCTGAGCACGACTATTCAGATTCTTCCTCTTTCACGCCCAGCAATGAGCTGTGGTACCTCGATTCTTTCCATGTATCGCCAACCTTTTTCCAGATAATCGTGGCAATCACCGAAAATCTCATCCTCTTGCCAAATGCTATGAATATCTGGTCAAAATCAACGACACTATAACCCATATCTGTCATTACGAGACTTTCGTATCTGGTAATTTCAGACCAGGTCTGTGCCTTCATCTCCTCCAGTTGCCTGAAGAGTCCCCGGAACCACTTTTCCCATTCTTCACGGTTTCGTATAACTTCACTCCCTCCTTCTGTGTTGATATCAATTATACCAAAATCATCATCACAAACCTGCGCCAGGTCATCGAAATTATGGTCTCTTACATTATTGAGCATTCTGAGTGTAAGATCAAAAAATGGCTTGGTTGAGATCTTATTAGAATATTCTATATCCTTCATATTCACAATCATTAAGAAGAAGCAGTGCAGATACAGGGTCCACACTGCTTCATTAGTTTTTTACTAGGATTATCAAGCATTCACTGGTTTTTCCTTTTGGTCGGATACTGCCAGAGCATAGATCACAAGGCCGAATCCGATCTTGTTAACAGCATCGCCGATATTATAAACTACATCCATGAATGCTGCATCCACACCAAGGCTCATTCCGAATAGTCCTCCTTCCGTACCGAAGATATAACCCAGCGGATAAATAGCCCAGCCTACGAGTACGAACCAGGCAAGTATCCTGTTCGCTCTCTTTACAGCGCCACCAGCCTTATTGGCAAGTCTGGCAACTTCACCGCCCCAGATAAGGTAAACGATGTAAAAATAAGCAACACCGCTGAGTGCACCCCAGATCCAGCTCTGAGCTTCATCTTTATAAATTCCTTCACCGATATAACCAAGGACAAGCATAATCACACTGGCAGCTATAAGCTTCCAGAGCAATCCAAGCCTGGCACCGGCTTTCTTGGTGATAAGATAAAACTCAACAGCCATCAAGGGGACAGTTAAGAGCCAGTCGACGTAACGGAAAAATGTCGGAGATTCTTGCGTGTCCATATAGAATCCACGCATGTAATAATAATGCACTGCTGCAATGAATGTGATCAATCCTGAAATCAGGAGTGATGTCCTCCACTTTGGATTGATATTTCTCATTTCCAGCCAGAAAAATGCTGTTGCACCCATCATAGCCATACTTCCTATAAAAAAAGTAAAGGCTACAATCGAGTTTAGGGAGCTGGGATTGGTAAGAAGCTCAGCTCCAAGTCCTGCGTCTGTCATCATAGCGATCATATTTTTATTATTTAACAGTTAAGTTGTTGATTCAGATGACAAACTAACATACCAAGTAATATTTTTGTTTAACATTTTATTACATATTTTAAACATTTATATTTTTAGCTATGTATGATTCTCCTAAGAATAATTACGGTAAATATTGTCGTTAATGCTTATATATTTGCATGAAAATTCTGGTACCGGAGGAATCTAATAATGAAAACCCTCAAGATCTATAAGATTGACGCTTTCGCTGAAAAATTATTCTCGGGAAATCCGGCCGCAATTGTAATGCTGGATGAATGGCTCAGTGATGAGGTCATGCAGAAAATTGGAGCCGAGAACAACCTATCCGAAACAGCTTTTGTACTAAAAAATCATACTCATTATGATATAAGATGGTTTACCCCAACGGTTGAAATAGACCTGTGCGGTCATGCTACACTGGCAGCGGCATATGTTCTTCTTAATTTTTATGAAAAGGATTCTGATGTAATTCATTTCCACTCGCATATAAGCGGTCAGCTAAAGGTCACAAGGGAAGGCGAGCTTTACCATCTCGATTTTCCAGCCGATAAGGTACACGAAACAAACTTACCCGAAAGCCTGATGAAAGGGGTAAGAAAGATCCCGGTGGAAACTTATCGTGGAAAATCAGATTATATGCTTGTATACAGGAGCCAGAAAGAAATAGAGTTAATAAAACCTGATTTCGATACCATTTCAAGAGTAGATGCCAGAGGAATCATTGTTACAGCCCACGGCGATGAACAGGACTTTGTAACCAGGTTCTTTGCTCCGCAATCGGGGATTGCTGAAGATTCCGTAACCGGGTCTGCTCATACTTGCCTGATACCCTATTGGTCAGAAAAACTTGGAAAGAAAAAGCTGACCGCACGACAACTGTCGAAAAGAGGGGGTATTATACATTGTGAAGATTGCGGAGACAGGGTTAAGATAGGGGGACATGCACAGCTTTACCTCGTAGGAGAGATCCATTACAGATAATTTATGTGTCATAAGACTTGACCTCCCTTCCTTCAGTTAATACCTTTGCTGCTTCCCATATGTCAACGGACTCTTTTAAAATTTAAAGAATCAGCAACATGCAGACTATACTTGGTTCAGGCGGTGCCATCGGCGCTGGCCTGGCAAAAGAATTATTGAATTTCACTAAAGACATCAGGCTTGTAAGCAGGAATCCTGAGAAGGTCAACGAAACGGATCTACTTTTCCCTGCCGACCTTACCAACAAAGAACAGGTAATGAATGCAGTAAAGGGTTCCGACATCGTATACCTGACGGTTGGCCTCCCTTACAGTAAAAAGGTATGGAAGGAAACCTGGCCAAAGATCATGCACAATACAATAGAGGCCTGTAAAAAACACAACTCCAAACTGGTTTTCTTCGACAACATTTACATGTACGATAAAACCAGCCTTAACGGGATGAATGAAAAAACACCGGTCAATCCTCCCAGTAAAAAGGGAGAGGTCAAGGCCAAGATCAGAAAAATGTTGCTTGACGAAATAGAGGCAGGCAATGTCAAAGCACTGATTGCAAGAAGCGCGGATTTTTATGGCCCGGGGATAGGAAATAGCATCCTTCAGGAGGGAGCCGTAAAACCTCTTTCAAAAGGTAAAAAAGCTAACTGGTTCGGTTCGCTCGATAAAAAACACTCATTCACCTATACACCGGATGCAGCAAAAGCAACAGCCCTGTTAGGCAATACCGATAAGGCATATGGAAAGGAATGGCATCTGCCAACTGCCGACAATCCACCAACAGGCAGGGAATGGATAGAAGCATTTGCCAATGAGTTCGGTGTGAAGCCTAAGTCCCAGGTAGGTTCAAAATTCATTATCAGTGTTTTAGGACTTTTCAACCCGCTAATGAAAGAGATGACCGAAATGATATACCAATACGACAGAGACTATGTTTTCGACAGCTCCAGGTTCGAAAAGGAATTCGATATGAAACCCACTCCCTACTCAGAAGGGATCAAAAAAGTAGCCGAATCTTTTAAATAACATCAAAGCAAAAAAATAAACTGGATTTCACATTGGATTCCAGGTGCCTCATTGTGAACACATTACCCTCCGATCTGTTTATTTTGGTTAAAAGAAATTTATAAAAATCTGTCAGGATTTTTGGATATCAACGACTAACCAAAAAAAACATGGTCATGAAAAAACTATTTACTCTTATTTTCCTTTCCCTCTTAACGATCCCTTTATTATCCCAGGTAGACCGTAAGGTCATAGTTGAGCACTTTACGAACACAAGGTGCAGTGTTTGTGCATCCAAGAATCCGGCACTATTCGAACTTCTTGATGATAACCCTGAAGTATTACATATAGCTTTCCATCCCAGCTCCCCTTATTCAAACTGCATCTTTTCAGAACACAATCCGGTTGAAAATGATGCCAGAACAAATTACTACGGGATTTACGGAGGAACGCCCAGAGTAATATTACAAGGCGATGTGATTGGTTTTCAAACCCCTATACTGACTCAGCAACAGCTTGAGGCACAACTTGGAATGATGTCTGATTACTCGATTACTATAGAACAGGAAGAACAGGATGGTGCAGGGGTGGATGTAACCATTGAAATTGAAAAAGTGAGCGGTTCGTCTGACAACCTGAATCTTTATGCAGTCATTGTGGAAGAATTCATTGATTATACCTCTCCCAATGGTGAAGACGGCCATCATAATGTTTTTCGCAGGGTTCTTGCCGACGAGGTTGTATCACTTCCTTCAGCAGGGAACAGCACAACTGTAGAAAAAACATATACTCTCGACCCTCAATGGGGTGAAACACAAATGTATGTTCTTGCCATGCTGCAGGAATCATCTACAAACGATATCCTGCAAGCAGAAAAGTCTGCAAACCTGACAGGTGGTCCCTCTTTCATTTCAGAAAGTGCCGGTAATAAGATAGATAACCTCTTCTTTCCCAACCCGGCAAAGGATATAGTAAGGATTAACCCGGAATATGACGGCAGATTTACAAGTGCACGCGTTTATAATATTTATGGACAGTTTATAGGAAGTTATACCGTTGAAGATGAAATCGACCTGGCCAATCTGGATCAGGGGCAGTACGTCATTCTATTAACTGATAAAAGTGGTGAGCGGATTTACACGAGGATTTTGAAACATTAACTATTGATTATTAGCACCTTAGGATGTTTTACTCGGGTTAGGCCCGCTATTTAACATAATATTTCACTCAGTGACTATAGTTACTGGGTGAAAAAATTCCCGGAACAGTTTTTTCAGCACTTCACTGAGTGACTATAGTCACTGGTTGAAATTTTAATATTTACCCCCGCTAAATGTTTTAA
>CAZMOK010000010.1:52648-68717 GCA_964567785.1 uncultured Bacteroidales bacterium
AGTGACTATAGTCACTGGTTGAAATTTTAATATTTACCCCCGCTAAATGTTTTAATTTTTTTAACATCTTTGTAATACCTAAAACCAAATTACCATGGATGTTGAAATTCTCTCCCGGGTGCAATTTGCCTTTACCGTTGCATTTCATTACATATACCCTCCCATAACCATTGGGTTGGGTCTTATAATGGTCATTATGGAAGGCCAGTACCTCCGAACCGGCAATAAGATCTATGAAACAATGGCAAGGTTCTGGACAAAGATCTTTGCCCTGACTTTCGGTATAGGGGTGGCAACCGGTATTGTCATGGAATTTGAGTTCGGGACCAACTGGGCAACCTACTCGAGATTCGTAGGCGATGTTTTTGGAAGCGCCCTTGCCGCGGAGGGCATTTTTGCCTTTGCCCTTGAGAGCGGGTTCCTTGGAGTGCTGCTTTTCGGATGGAACCGGGTCAGTCCTAAAGTACACTTCATCTCCACAATAGGGGTTTTCGCCGGTTCCATGTTCTCTGCAATATGGATAGTTGTAGCCAATAGCTGGCAGCAAACCCCTGCCGGTTATCATATTGTTGGTGAAGGAATGAACGCCCGTGCAGAGATAACCGATTTCTGGGCTATGGTATTCAACCCGTCAAGTGTTGACCGGTTACTGCACGTATGGATGGGGGCTTTCCTTGCCGGCACCTTCCTCGTAATGAGTGTTCATGCATACTACCTTCTTAAGAACCGTCATGTGGAGATCTCTAAAAAAGCATTTAAAATAGCCCTGGTAATAGCCACAATTTTCTCAATAGGACAGCTTATAACAGGGCACCAGTCGGCCCACGGTGTTGCCGAAAACCAGCCTGCAAAGCTTGCAGCCCTCGAAGGACATTACGACAAATATGCCGCTGCAGATATGTACCTCTTCGGATGGGTAAACAAATCAGAGCAGGAAGTATACGGCCTCAGGATACCCGGCGGACTGAGTTTCCTCACGCACTGGGATTTCAACGAACCTGTTAAAGGCCTTAATTATTTTGAAGAAGATGAAAGGCCTTCCGCAGTCAATGCCGTTTTCCAGTTTTACCATATCATGATATCGATCGGAATGTTGTTGATAGCCATTACACTGCTGGGATCATTCTTCTGGTGGCGGGGTAAATTGTTCAAAAACCGCTGGTTGCTATGGGTCTTTGTCATCGCCGTACTGCTTCCGCAAATATCAAATCAGACCGGATGGTTTGCCGCTGAAATGGGGAGGCAGCCCTGGGTAGTCTATGGACTCTTAAGGACTTCCGATGCTCTATCAGTTTCAGTTAATGCAAGCCATGTTGTTTTCTCTCTGATAATGTTCACCATAATTTACGTGATACTTTTTGCACTGTTCATTTACCTGCTCGACAAAAAGATACGTAAAGGCCCATATGATGAGGGTGTCGACATCTCAAGGTCAAAGCAGCAGGAAATGGCAGAATCAATTTAAAGCATAAAAACCGCATGGAAATGAGTACATTTTTAGGAATAGATTATCCCACATTATGGTTCCTGGTAGTTGGAGGGCTGTTTTCCGGCTATGCCATCCTGGATGGCTTTGATTTAGGAGCAGGGGCCTGGCATTTGTTTTTCAAGGAAGAGGAAAGCCGACGCATTGCGCTTAATGCTGTAGGCCCGGTCTGGGACGGCAACGAAGTATGGCTGGTAATTGGAGGAGGCGCACTTTTTGCAGGCTTTCCCGAAGCTTATGCATCACTTTTCTCAGCCATGTACATCCCGTTTATGTTGTTCCTGGGATTCCTCATTTTCAGGGCTGTTTCAATAGAGTTCCGAGGTAAAGAGCCAATGAAGTGGTGGAAAAACCTGTGGGATGTAAGCTACAGCATTTCCAGTGCAGCTCTTGCCTTACTCCTGGGGGTAGTCCTGGGCAACGTACTCAGGGGAATATCACTGGGCGAAGACTTCGAATTCGCAGGCCATTGGCTTGAATTCCTGAACCCTTACGCCCTGATGGTTGGCCTCACTACCCTGGCAATGTTCATGGTGCATGGAGCAATCTTCCTTGCTATGAAAACAGAAGGCAGGCTTTTCAAAAAGGTGGAGAGGTTGTTATGGAGAGCAATATTTTTTCTTGTCGCCACTTTTGTTGTCGTCACTATCCTCTCGATTGCGTTCTTCCCGCACCTGACCGATAAATTCATCGATAACCCGGTGTTATTCGTTGTACCGCTGCTTGCTTTTCTCAGCATAGCTAATGTTCCCAGGCTTGCCAGCAAGAAGAAGTACCTCCAATCGTTCCTGTTCTCTGCCCTGTCTATCAGCTTTTTACTGATTCTGGTAGCTATTGAGCTGTTCCCGATTGTGATACTTTCAACAATTGATCAAGCTTATAACCTTACAGTTTACAATGCCGCGTCATCTGACAAGGCTCTCGGTATAATGCTAACTATAGTGGCTATTGGCGGGCCTCTTGTGATCGTCTATACCGTATTCGTTTACAGGACTTTCTGGGGTAAGGTGAAACTGGATGAAACTAGTTATTGATCTTCCAAAATTGACCTTTTATGCAACCTGACTATACCTACTTTAAAGAAAAACTAGACCTCACCACCCCTCTGATCGGGGTATATGACACCAATGAAGACCCTCTTTTCACTAATTACAAGGAACCTGATCCTTCAAAGCATGTATGCTTTTTTGCCTATTATAAATCATGGATAAACGGTAAAATGACCCGTTTAAGCGAGTCCAGTTACGGGT
This sequence comes from uncultured Bacteroidales bacterium, assembly GCA_964567785.1. Classification (GTDB taxonomy): domain Bacteria; phylum Bacteroidota; class Bacteroidia; order Bacteroidales; family JAGOPY01; genus CAZMOK01. The sequence continues at coordinate 55,385 of CAZMOK010000010.1, forward strand.
GTGGGGGTTGCGGTTCCTGGTGGTTCGACCAGACTACCCGCAGCAGGGCAGAGTATCTTGATTTCCTGGCGAATGAGGAAGGCCTGAAAGCATCGGAAGAACTGATGGGTGAATGGTTTGACAAAGTAAAGAGGTTCAGGCCGAAAAATCGCTACCTGTATGTAGGCCCCCTGGTAAAGGAGGCATATGACAGGCTTGAAACGGTAACATTTTTTGTTAATCCCGACCAGCTCAGTGTACTTTTTACGGGTGCACAGTATCACAGTAAGCCATCGGACCCTGCGCCTGTTGTTGCAGAGTTTGGATCTGGTTGCATGGAGATGCTCACACTGGTTTCACCTTATAAGGAGCCTAAAGCGATGATCGGTTCCATGGACATGGCCATGCGGCAATATCTTCCGCCTGACATCATAGCATTTACAGTAAACAAGCCCATGTTTGAAAGACTTTGCAGGCTCGACGAAAAAAGCTTCCTCGGGAAGCCCTTTCTTCAGAACCTGAGAAAGTCCAGGGGAGGAAGCCTGGGCTAGATCAAGCTCCCGTTTTTTTCTCGTCCTTCTTGCAATTCAGCCTCATTACAAAACAAAATATCCCAAAGAAGAGGAAAGAATTGGCAATATAGAACCAGTTATAGAAGTTCCTTACTCCGAGAAACTCCCCTTCCACGAGGAATCCTATAACTCCACCAAGTATCAGCAAGCCACCTACCAGGCCGCCAGCAAGACCCAAATACCTTAACAATCCGGAAATATTCATCAGACAGAATTTTTGGTTTTCCCAAATTTAATAAAATGAGAGAGCGATTGCAACAGGCCGAAAGATCATAATCAATTACTACCTTTACACCCCTAAAAACCAGATTAAGATGAAAAAAATTTTCTTGCCCCTTTTTGCAGGCGCATTTATTATCAGTTCGTGTAATTTGAACCAGGAAGAAATGAACACAAATCCTTTTTTCACCGATTACGGTACTCCTTATGAAGTGCCAGCATTTGACAAGATCAATAACGAGAATTTTCTTCCGGCTTTCACAGAAGGCATGAAGCAACATGCCGGAGAAGTTGAGAAGATAGCTGCTGCAACTGCTCCCCCGGACTTTGAAAATACGATAGCTGCACTTGATCGCTCGGGTATGCTGCTCAGAAAAGTAAGTAATGTATTTTATAATCTCACATCTGCCAATACAAGTGATGAATTACAATCGATTGCCAGGGAGGTGGCACCCCTTCTGTCGAAACATAATGATGACATCAGGTTGAATGAGGCTCTTTTTGCCAGGGTGAAGGAAGTTTATGATAAAAAAGATGAGCTTGACCTTTCTACAGAGCAGGAGAAGTTGCTTGACAAAACCTATAAGCAGTTCACCAGGGGTGGCGCGAACCTCAAAGGTGATGCCAGGGAAAGGATGCGTGAGATAAACAAGGAATTGTCGGTGCTGTCGCTTCAGTTTGACGACAATCTGCTCGCAGAGACCAATAATTTTAAGATGGTGATCGATAATAAAGATGATCTGTCAGGCCTGCCCGATTTCGTTATCAAAGCCGCTGCTGATGCTGCAAAGGAAGCCGGAGAAGAAGGCAAATGGGTCTTTACCCTGCATAAGCCAAGTTTGATCCCTTTCCTTCAGTATTCGGAAAAAAGGGATTTGAGGGAGAAAATGTTGATGGCCTATGCAAACCGATGCAATCACGGAAATGAATACGACAATAAAGACATATTAAAGAAGATGGCCAACCTGAGGGTTGAAAGGGCTGATCTTCTTGGCTATGAAACTCATGCACATTATATCTTGGAGGAAAATATGGCCAAAGAACCTGCTGAGGTTTACAATCTCCTTGACGAGGTATGGAAAGCCGCATTACCCATGGCCAGAAAGGAGGCAGAAGAACTTCAGGGTATGATCGATGCAGAAGGTGGTAACTTCAAACTTGAAGCGTGGGACTGGTGGTATTATGCCGAAAAGCTGAGAAAACAAAAATATGACCTGAGTGATGAAGTGTTGAAACCCTATTTTCAGCTTAAAAATGTCAGGAATGGAATGTTTGATGTTGCTAATAAATTATACGGGATTAACTTCAAAATAAGAGACGACATCCCAACACCCCACCCGGATGCAATAGCCTATGAAGTGCTGGAGGCTGATGGGAGCCATATAGGTATCCTGTTCATGGATTTTTTCCCGAGGGCCAGCAAGCAAAGCGGGGCCTGGATGAGTAGTTACAGGAAACAGTATCGTATGGACGGGGAAAATGTAACGCCAGTAATAACTATGGTGATGAACTTTTCAAAGCCAACCGGCGATATGCCTTCACTACTCACTTTCGATGAAGCAAGTACTATGTTCCATGAATTCGGGCACGCTTTACACGGTTTATTATCGGATTGCAACTACAGGACGTTATCAGGGACATCCGTACCCAGGGATTTTGTTGAGCTTCCGTCGCAGGTAATGGAAAACTGGGCGGCTGAGCCTGAGGTGTTGAAAACCTTTGCCATTCATTATAAGACCGGAGAGGTAATCCCCGATGAGCTCATAGATAAGTTGAAGAAGGCAAAGCATTTTAACCAGGGTTTTGCAACAGTAGAATATACCTCTGCCGCTTACCTCGATATGGACTGGCATAGCCTTACAGAGCCTTACAATGGTGATGTGCTGGAATTTGAGAACAATGCATTGGATGAGATCGGTCTGATTCCGGAGATAATAGTCAGGTACCGGAGTCCTTACTTCGCCCATATTTTTGCCGGTGGGTATTCATCAGGATATTATAGCTACATGTGGTCGGAGGTTTTAGATGCAGATGCATTCCAGGCCTTTAAGGAAACAAGCCTTTTCGACAAAGAAACTGCGACTTCATTCAGGGAAAACATAATTTCGCGCGGCGGCACTGATGATCCGATGAAGCTTTACATCAAATTCCGGGGCAAGGAGCCTTCCACGGAGCCGATGCTGAGGAGGAAGGGGTTGATATAGTCCCTTAGGGACGACGTCTGAAAAATTGAGACGACGTCTCACACTGATTTTTTATTATCAAGTAGCTAGATTGGAACACTTAAATTGTTCATTTTCAGCACTTAGCCTGCCTTTAAAAAATAAGGATATTATTTGGTTTCAGGGACGACGTCTGAAAAAATGAGACGTCGTCTCAAATTTTTTGCTAACACAACAGGTATTTTTTCCTCTCTCACATATTAATACGAGGAAGTAAAATCTCATATAGGTTCAATACCTAGACAAAAAAATACAATAATGCCAGCAAAAAAAACCAGAATCCCTTTTGAACCAGGTAAAACATATCATGTCTATAACAGGGGAAACAATAGAGAAAAGCTTTTCTTCACCAATAAAAACTATGAAAATTTCCTAAATATTTATAGTTCAACAGTTAATACACTTGTAGATACATTTGCCTATTGTCTGATACCAAATCATTTTCATTTTCTGATCCGATTGAATGAAGATACTAGTTATAAACATTTTAACATACAACTTCGAAGATGGCTGATCAAATATGTTTTGCAAATAAACTCGCAGGAGAATAGAACAGGAGCTCTATTCACTAGACCTGTAAACCGTCTTCCTGTGGAAGATGAAACTTATTTCAAGGATTTGATATACTATATAAACACTAACCCTCTTAAACATAATGTAATTGAAAATTATCAATCATATGCATTTAGTTCATACCTAGATATTGTCAATGGAAATGAAAGAATCGTATATCGTAAAAATGTTCTTAATATGTTTAATTACAGTGTGGAAGAATTTGTGGAATTTCATAAATCAAAAAAGGAAATTGCCTTAGGAAAGGATATCCTTCTTGAACAATGAACATAGAGAGGACATCCTTTATCTTATGATCACGCTCTATATATTAAAACGTGAATTGTCAAATTCTTATCAGGGACGACGTCTCATTTAGTCAGACGACGTCCCTCGTTCCTCGGGACATCGTACATGACCCGCTCACAGCATCTCCATCAACCTCTTAACTGCTTCCCTGTCCTCCCCAAACCTGCATGACATCTGCCGGTGGTTTTCGAAATATTTACCTGTAATCCCCTCTAGATCCTGTGAAGTTGCGACCCAAACAGGAGTATCAGCCCCTTCATCGGGTGATTCGTGACCACCGTAGCCCAGGTTATTGCTAAGCTTGGATCTCACATCACCGGGATGGGCGGCATTAATTGTAATCCCCTCATCCCTTAATGATTCAGCGAAACCAACCGTTATCATCCGGTCGGCTTGCTTTGACTGACGATAAGCCGTGTCATTGTCATAATGATGCCTTTTGAATTCCAGATCATCGAAATCCAGTCCACCGGCCCAGTAGCTTGCCACATTCACAACCCTGGCCGAACCGGCCTTCGCAAGATGAACCTTAAAATACCTGATCATCCAGGCATAGCCCAGTACATTGGTCGCCCATTGCATTTCAATACCCTCAGGGGTTTCCATACGTTGCCTTGGTGTTGTGGCAGCATTGTTCATCAATATATGTAGCGGTTCGTCCCACTGCTCAGCAATTTTCCTGATATCCACTTCACGGGAAAGATCGGCCAGGAGATAATCTATATCAGGGTTTCCGGCAGCTTCCCTTAACTCTTTAACAGTTTTAACAGCTCTATTCTCATCCCTGGCAATTATGGTCACGGCATAATCTTGCATCGATGCTACCTTCCGTGCAATGGCTTTTCCTATCGCACCAAGAGCACCGGTGACTATTATATTTTTCTTTTCCATAACTTTTAAAGTAAAGTATTCGTCAACGAAGATAATTGTCAATCTTTTCTCCTGATCTTTTTGGAGATCCTGGACAAAAAGCCATTTTTTGAACTGCTACCAGAAGAAACGCCACCCTTTAAAGAAGTAGTATTTCTTTTTACACCCATAGAAAGCCCATCCATCTCTTTAAACTTATTAATGCTTCTTGCCAGTTCCCGCTTATCTATCGGTTTTGGCAGATAATACATGGCATGTAATTCTGAGAGTCGTACATCCTTTTTTCCAAGGGCAGTAGTAACAATTACCGGGATATTTAAATCGACATGATCAAATATTTCATAGCTGAACCCGTCAGAAAGTGTAACATCCATAAAGATCAGGTCCGGTTCATTTGAATTCAACCACGAAACCGAATCTTTTACGGTTCCTATGATGCTCATTACCTTTACCTGTGGCTCAATCTGAGTTAGAAGATTGACCAGGTTTTGAGCAGTATGCTTCTCGTCCTCGATTATCAGCACTCTCACTATTACTTTATGATTTAAAGTACTTTAATTCCTTGTTCAACACACTACTAATGTAAGAAATTCATTTTTGAATATTGCGATGGAATTTTCAAAAAGCTATCAGCAATAAGCCATCAGACAACAGCTAACAACCATCAATCATACAACTTCAAAAACTCATATGAATTTCCTGACCACTCAAGAAAACGCATCATATCCTCAAGGCTGATAACAAGGCTTGCTGTATTGACGTTAGGGTGAAAACTTATCTTATCTGCTTTCTTTAAGTTTTCGTCAATAAAAAGATGTACATGGTCCTCTTCATCATTGATCAGTCCGAAAAGCGATACCGAACCAGGCTCAAGGCCCAGGTATTTCTTCAGCCTTTTAGGGGATGCAAAAGTGAGCTTCCCCTGTTTCAACCGTTTTTCCAGGTCATGTATATCCAATGGATAGCGGTAATCGAGTATGACCAGGTAATGCCTGTTTCCCTTGTGATTTCTGAAAAAAATATTCTTGCAGTGCGCCGAATCGATATCTTTCCAGTATTTAAGTGCTTCCTCTATAGTGGGGCCGGGAGGATGCTCGTGATATTCGTAAGAAATATTCAGTTCATCAAGGATTTCGTAAAGTCTGGGATCACCGTTCATAATTAGAAAAGGCTTTGGCGCAAAGATAGGATTTCTGTTTTTCACTGAGTGACTATAGTCAGTGGGTGAAATATTATGTTAAATGACTTACTGAGTGACTATAGTCACTGAGTGAAAAGGAAAAACATAATATTTGTTAAACGCACCATCTGAAATAACTAAAACCTGCTATATTAGATGTGGCTAAAAAAAACAGCGTATTGGTAAAACTGAAAACCAATCGTTTATCTCTCTGAATATCAATTAAAAAACTTATACTAATCAAATTAAAAACAGTAAAATAATCATGAAAAGTATCGCTATCATTTTAACAAGTATTGTTATTTCACTTGCAGGATCCCTGCATGCGCAGGACCTTGATGAAATTCTTGCCAAGCATTACGAAGTAAACGGAATGGAAGAGCTTCAGAAGATCGAAGCAATAAAAATTACCGGAAAATCATTCCAGATGGGTATGGAAACGCCATTCACCAACATAATGATGAGGCCAGATAAATTCTACCTCGAAGTGCCTGTTCAGGGGCAATTAATGAAACAAGCCTATGACGGGGAAACGGGATGGATGATCGCACCGTGGACCGGAAGTCTCGATCCTGTTGAACTTACAGGTGAACAACTCAGGGGATTGAAAATGCAGGCCGACATGGATGGTATGCTTTACAATTACGAGGAAAAAGGCTATAAAACCAAATTCGTCGGTACAGAGGATTTCGAAGGCTCAGAAGTGTACGTTATCAGGCAGGAAAGCGAAGAGGGTGATGTTTACAAGCATTATATCGATGCTGACAGTTACGTCCTGATCAAGACCTTAAGTACTATGATAATGCAGGGGGCTGAAGTGGAATTTACGTCTTTTTACAGTGATTACAAGCCTGTTGACGGGATACTTATGGCCCACTCCATTGAAGTGGATATGGGTGAGCAGGGCCAGAGGAAAGTAAATATCGAAACTGTTGATTACGACCCTGAAGTTGACGAAAGTCTTTTCGAAAAACCTGCACCTATTGATGCAGCCCCAACCGAAGAAGGACAATAAAGTATTCCTTTTTAATTTTTAAAGAGCCATGGCCAGAAAAGCCCTTTGTTTCGTCCTGCTGTTCTTTTTTGTTTTTAGCTGCCGGGAAGTTAATTCACAAAAGAGAAGCCCTTTAAATAAATATACTTTCGGCGGATATGAAGCCCGCCATATAGGCCCTGCCACCATGAGCGGCAGGATCGCTGCCCTGGATGCGGTAAATAATGACCCCAGAATAATATACGTGGGAGCAGCATCCGGCGGGATATGGAAATCTGACAATGCAGGGACAACATTCGAACCTGTCTTCGATGATCATATTCAAAGTATCGGGGCCATTGCTGTAGACCAGGAACATCCTGACACAGTGTGGGCCGGGACAGGTGAGCCATGGACCCGAAATAGTGTATCGGTGGGAGATGGCATATACAAGACAATTGACGGCGGTAATACCTGGAAAAACATGGGGTTGGAGGAAACCGAACGTATCGGAAGGATTGCCATTAATCCTGAAAATCCCGACATCGTTTTTGTTGCAGCCCTTGGACACCTCTGGGGCCCAAATGAAGAGAGAGGCGTCTTCAGAACAACCGACGGGGGTAAAACCTGGGAAAAAGTCCTTTATATTAACGAGAATACAGGCTGTAGCGATATCGCCCTGGATCCTGAAAATCCTGATATTATTTATGCCGGAATGTGGAACTTCCGGAGAAAGCCTCATTTTTTCAGGTCCGGCGGAGAAGGAAGCGGGCTCTATGTAAGTCGCGACGGAGGTGAAAGCTGGGATAAGGCTGATATAGATATCGCCACTGGTATGCTTGGCAGGGTAGCAGTAGCAGTTTCACCTGCTAATCCTGATATAGTATGGGCGCTCATTGAATCGGAACAAACTGGTTTATACAGATCGGCAGACAAAGGAAAGACCTGGGAACTTATGAACGATGAACCTGTGGTTGGAGAAAGGCCTTTTTATTTTGCATACCTCGTAGCAGACCCAGTCGATACAAACAGGATCTACAAGCCCGGATTTACATTAAATGTTAGCGACGACCATGGTAAAACGTTCACAACACCTTTCATTAATGGAGGAAATATCCATGTCGACCTCCATGCAATGTATATAAGCAATAATAATAACAATTTTATTTATGTTGGAACAGATGGAGGGCTTTACATATCACACGATCGAGGCAACACATGGAAGTTCTGCAGGAACCTTCCACTGTCACAGTTCTACAGGGTTACCATCGACCATAATAATAAATATAATGTTTACGGCGGATTGCAGGATAACGGCTCATGGTTTGGTCCGTCCGGAAGCGCAGGCGGCATAATCAACTGCGACTGGGAAAATATAGGATATGGTGATGGTTTCAATGTCCTGCGCGATAAAAAAGACCCCGATATCATTTACTGGCAATACCAGGGTGGAAATATTAAAAGGCATTATATTGATACAAGAGAGTTCAAAGATATCAAGCCCTATACAGAGGAAGGCAATGAAGACTTGAGGTTCAACTGGAACACACCTCTTGTTCAGGGAGCTTCAGGAGCCATGTATGTGGGATCGCAATTTTTACATCGATCCACCAATTTCGGGGATACCTGGGAAACTATTTCGCCGGACCTCACAACCAATGATCCTGATAAGCAAAACCAGGAAAACACTGGAGGACTGACAATCGATAATTCCACTGCTGAAAACCATTGTACTATTTACTGGATTGGTGAATCACCACTCAACCCCGACATAATCTGGGTCGGAACTGACGATGGGAACCTTCAGGTTACCACTGATGGAGGGAAATCATGGAAAAACGTCACCGAAAATATTCCCGGTGTTCCGGAAGCTACGTGGGTTTCATGGGTTGAACCTTCAGGCCATAAGGAAGGTACAGCCTATGTAACCTTCGACGGACACCGTTCAGGGGATAAAGAACCATATGTTTTCAAGACAACTGATTTCGGAAAAACATGGGAATCAATAGTAAGTGATGATATTCCCATCTATTGCCATACCATAAGAGAAGACCCGGTCAATCCCGAACTGCTTTTCCTGGGAACTGAATTCGGACTGTATATATCGATAGACCGGGGGGAAAAATGGGCAAGGTATTCAGGCAATGTCCCGAAAGTTTCAGTAAGGCAAATACAAATACACCCTGAAACACATGACCTGGTAATAGGTACACATGGCAGGGGAATCATGATCCTCGATGATCTTACACCTATAAGGGCCCTGAAATCTGATATGCTGGAAGAAGAGTTGGTGTTTTTGGGCTCCAGGCCTTTTGAACCTTTTTCCTTCGGTATTCAGCAACGGATGGAGGGTGATGACGGATTTACAGGAGGCAATCCACCCGGGGCTGTTTACATAACATACTATCTTTTGAAAAGACACCTTTTTGGTGACATGTACATTGAAATATTCGATAAGGAAGGCGAATTGATTAAAAAAATGCCGGCAGGTAAACGGAAGGGCATTAACAGGGTAGCATGGAATATGCGAAGGGACCCTCCAAAGGTGCCTTCATCTGTGCAGTTGCTTGGTGGTGCACTGGTAGGGCCTACATATCCGCCGGGAGATTATAAAGTTAAAATAACAAAAGGTGACAATACTTATCAAGGATCGATAACAATTGCCTGGGAGAGCGAATCAAGACATACAATTGCAGACAGGGAACTGAGACAGGAGATACTTGAAAAGTCGTACGACCTTTTGGAGAGCCTTGCCTATATCGACCGGCAACTCATCGATATCAGGGATAAGGCTACCATCATTGCCGGGAAAACTGAAATTATTTCTTTAAAGAAAGACCTCCTGGGTGCAGTTGATGAGATGAACAGCATCAGGGACGAGATACTGGCTACCAGGGAAGGAAGAATATCAGGCCAGGTAAGGCTGCGGGAAAGGCTGGGTGACATATATTCAGGTGTAATGGGATATCGCGGAAGGCCGACAGATTCACAAATGGATAGATTGAGAAACCTTGAAAGTGAGGTTGAGGAATATTCCGGAAAACTTGACAGATATAAACAAAAAGAACTTGCCAGCCTTAACAGGTTGCTTGAAAAGGAGAACATGGACACAATTGAGGTTATCTCAAGAGAAGTATTCATGAATGAAAACTGATCCGGAACCATTTGCTTTCTGTTCTTCTTTTTCGTGGACCTTTGCTAAGAACAATTTTTTGCTGTCTGTTAACCCGGATTGCTTATCCATAAACTCCGTTAGCTGATTTATACTTGAATAATGCAACTTTAAGGCTAACTTTGTAGTCTACATATTAATCACAACTGCATCAATGTAACTTTTCTAAATCAATCACCATGAAGAATATTTTACTCAAGCCTGTTATTGTTATACCTTCTCTCCTACTTTTGATCTCATCTGTCCTTGTTTTTTCCCTTCTGAACAACAATACTGACGACAGGGAAGAATATGAAGAATTCCTTCTGGGGGAGTCATCCAGAATAATGGATGATGTTACTGAACTTGAAGGATTGCCAAAGCCCGGTCAGCCCGAAATGGCTGCAGTACAGAACTATTTTATGACCCTCGACCCGGTCGAAAAGAGAGTGCCTCTCGAGAGACTTAAAACCGGATATAAACTCACCAAAGAGCGTGAAAACGACCTCCGCCTGAAATCAACAGCAAGCACTCTCGACTGGAACATCGTTAGCTCCAACATGGGTGGGCGTGTAAGGGTTATTGAGTATGACCCTAATTACCCCAATGACGACAGAGTATGGGCCGGATCAGTTACCGGTGGTTTATGGATAAATGAAGATCTTACAAATAATCTATCAGGATGGAGTCCCGTAGATGACTTCTGGCCTTCTCTTGCTATCAGCAGCATCGCCTTCGACCCGCTGGATCCGCTGATCATGTATGTTGGTACCGGTGAAGCCTTCACATCTACGACCATTTATCGTGAATCTTCCGGACTGGGTGTTGGAATATTCAAGTCATACGATAACGGTGATACATGGGAGTTAATCCCTTCAACGGAAGATTTCAAGTATGTAACCGACATTGAAATAAGGAATGAAAACGGTGTAAGTGTGATCTACGCGGGTGTAGTGTCAGGCGTTTACAAAGGGGTGAATCATCAAAGCGAACCATCTGATGGCCTCTATCGCTCAACTGACGGTGGAGATACCTGGCTACAGGTCCTTCCATACATTCCGGGCACAAACACTCCCTATTCACCCGCAGATATCGAAATTGCATCCAATGGAAGGATATTCGTCGGCACCAAAAGAAACCTCAACGACGAAGGGGGCGCAACAATCCTTTATTCAGACTCAGGGGTGATAGGCAGCTGGACCATATTCGATGACTACGTTTCGATCATACAGTCCGATCCTGACTACTATGTGCCGGGAAGGGTTATGCTTGCTCCGGCGCCTTCTGATCCAGACGTTGTGTATGCTTTGTTCGGAGCCGGATATGTAAGCAGCAGCAACGGGTTTACCTATTCAAGGGGCAGGCATATTGCACGCACCAATAATGGAGGAGCGACCTGGAATTACCGCCCCTACCCCACCGGCGGAGATTACTACTGGGCTACTTTAGCCTGGCATGCCCTTACTGCGGAAGTTGACCCGAATGACCCCGATCATGTATGGATAGGGGGGCTTGATGTATATAAGTCTGAGGATGGTGGGAACGATTGGGACCAGGTATCCGACTGGCGTGGAATGTATAGCGGTGGAGGGGAAGATTATGTCCATGCCGATATCCATGACATAGATTTCAGGTTTGGCTCTTCAGATGAGCTGATCATTTCTACCGATGGGGGTGTTTTTTACACTGACCAGGCTACCAATAATTATCCCGATTTTCAGCAGAAAAACCTTTCGTTCGGATCGCTGCAGTTCTATACCTGCGATCTCAGCCCCACTGCAGGCAACAATACTTTTGTAGGAGGTTTACAGGACAATGGAACTCTCTATTACACAGGATCACCACTCACAATTTTTGATATGATAGGCGGTGGCGACGGCGCTTACTGCTTTATTGATGATGATAATCCCGACTACATGTATATTTCGGTATATTACAATCAATACACTGTTTTCGTCAATGGCTCACCATACGACTATCTATATGATTGGTCGAGCGGGATATTCATCAATCCTGTTGATCTGGATGATGACGATGATGTGATGTTTGCCAACGCCTGTTCATTCGGGGGCACTTATGCCGACTGGATCCTGAAGCTGGATGGACTTCCTTTCAATGGTTATGGTGATTACATCAACCTGGGTACAGGGACAACTGTCTGGTTCTCACACATCAAATATTCATCTTACTCCCCTCCTGGAAGCACAAATCTTTTTGTCGGTACGCTATCAGGCAACCTGTTCAAAGTGACTGAAGCTGAGTCGGATTCACCACAGGTAGAAGACATCACCGGGGGAGATTTCCCCGAAGCAAACCTTTCTTCCGTATCTATCGGAGGTTCAGAAGACACCCTGCTGGTGACTTTCAGTAATTACGGTGTTTCATCAGTATGGTATACAACTGATGGCGGTCAAAACTGGGAAGAAAAAGAATCAGATCTGCCCGATATACCGGTACGCTGGTCACTTTTCCACCCCGATAACTCAAACCATGTAATGCTGGCCACGGAAACTGGTATCTGGACAACCAACGGCATTCACCAGCCGACGGTGCTCTGGACCCCTGATAATGAAGGTCTCGCAAATGTAAGAGTAGATATGTTGCAGATGCGTGAATCGGATTATACTGTACTTGCAGCAACTCACGGAAGGGGGCTGGCTTATACAACCTGGGATATTACCACAGGGATGACAGATGAAATAAGCAAAGCTGGTTTTAAAGTTTATCCGAATCCATCAAACGGTTTAGTTAATGTGGAAACAGAGGATTCTCAAAAAATAGAATCAATCCGGGTTTATAACCTGGCAGGTCAGCTTATTGAACAACTGGAATTCAACTCTAACATAAATGGCTCCTATCAGTTGGACCTGAGGCAAATGCCTGCAGGTAAATATGTGGTTAAAATTGTTTCGGGACCGGATACTTATAGCCAAAAGATCCTGATCAATAAATAAAAAGAATCCGTTTTACCAAAAAACCGGTTTGAAGAAAAGAAAGAGCCTTTACTTTTTTCTGGTTCCGCATTATTGCTATTAACAGGATGCGAAGGTCTGACCAGTTACTAAGAGATCGTTACAAACCGGTCGGAAGACACATTGTATGTCTACGTATTAATTAAACACAAAATAGAGGCGGAATACCGGGACACTCTTGCACCCGGCACTTCCGGATTAGTTTATTAAACTGAAGACCGGGGTGGGAATCGTCTTGAATTAAAGACGACGTCCCTGTTCTTTTTGCCAAATATCTTATTTCCAATTATTTGATATTTTAATCAGATGATTTTTCTTAGAGACGTCGTCCCTT
>CAZMOK010000011.1:0-67301 GCA_964567785.1 uncultured Bacteroidales bacterium
ATATTTAGACTATAGCCTCGATTGTCAATTCTGCATTGTCGGTTTTCGATGTTGTTACAGGCTATCAAGAATCTTTAAAACCGTAAAATTTCAAATTAACAGCTCATTCAGCCGGTGCCTCCATTTCACGAAGCCTTCCACAAAAGGAGAATTCACATCCTCGTGCTTGATTACGTTGAAAACAAGGTCCTGGTCGATGTGGGAATCATGGTATGCCCGCTTATAATTGTCTCTACCACTGTTTCGTACAAGATTGATGGCGTCTTCAATACGCCGGTATTGAAGCTTTATTTCATCTCCGCCCTTATCGAGGCTCCAGATATAGGTGGCGTGAGAGTTCAACAGTTCCCAGATGAAATGTATCATCCTCTCACCTTCAACCGCAAATAAAAATCCGAAAAAGGGATGCAGCGTGAACTTAAGCCTGGTTCCCCTGGCCTGCTCCAGCCCCGATAAATATTCAAGCTGTTTACGGTTCCTGACTTTGGCTTTTTCCAGGATCAGACGCAATATCTCCTCTTCAGACTGGTCGAAAACATTGCCCTTTTCCCCTTCATCAAAGGGCATGTCAAAGATCTCTTCGGAGGAGAACAACTGTTTGTCGATGCCCCCTTTGAAAGAGGTTGCAGCCAGTTTAAGTGTCCTTTCATTCTTTATGCTTTCAATAAGGTCTTCGTTGATCCTGTTTATAATATCCGACTGTGCCTTTGTAGCAGTGATTTCCCCTTTTTCAACGAAAACTGTTGCCCGGACGTCAAATTTCTTTGTCCCCAGAGCTTTGATCAGGTAGCTTTTGATCAGTTCAAATTCGGGCAGCAGAAAATCATTTTCAACTTTAAACCTTGCCAGTTGGCGCAATGAAGGAACATTTCTTTCAAAAACAACATATCCGAGTTTTATTTGTGCGTCTTTTAGGTTGACACTGAAGTTCAAGCTGATCTTATCCGATTCAGGAGCCGATCTGAACAAGGGGTTTTTACTTTGAGGCCTGCCGGCAGTGGATTTCTCTTTTACGATATCACTCAGTGCATCCTCCTGAGCTTTATCCACCAGACCCATTCCTTTATTGAAATAATCCAGGCATTGTTTCAATTCCGTGGGCTTTGGAAGATTGGCGAATTGAATTTCATTTACCGGGTACTTCGGGGATTGGTCTGCAAATCCTGCTATATTCCTGGGAAAGAGATCAATTATATTAACAAAGAGCTTTCCTGCCGATTTATCGAAAGATAGCTGCTCAACTGTCCAGTAAACTTCCCTGATCTTACCAAAGTTTATTTCTTTTTCAGGGAGGTTGGAAGCTGCAACGGGAACAGATAATATCTGATTGAAGCAGACCTGGTTTGTATGTAACTTCAATATGATCCTGTTCATCACGTGAATAAAATCCTAAAGTTAACTATCGCAGGGGAAATAGCAAATGACAAACTCCAAAATCCCAAGCACCAATCAAATTCCAATCCTCAAATCCCAAATTACAAACGTTTGGAATTTGGATACTGGAATTTGGGATTTTTACCTCACCGGGCTGAGCTTAATATTCGTCACCACCGGGTAATGGTCCGAAATATACACCCCATTCTCAATCACATTCAGTGTTTCATACTCGTAAACCTTCCATTCGCCGGTTACAAGGATGTAATCGATCCGCGAACGGCCTTCCTCAAACTGAAAGGCGTTGAAAGTTGCCTCCGGCCCTCTGGGCTCCAGCACGGTCTGGTTATATGAATCGATTAACGGGGACCCTTCCCTTGTCAGGTAATTGTACTCTTTGGTGAGGGGCTTGAAGTTCAGGTCGCCGGTAACCACCACGGGTAAACCTTCACAATTTTTCTCAATGAAATCTTCTATGAGGTCGATGCTCCTGTCCTTTGCATCCAGCCCCCTGTGATCGAAGTGAGTGTTGAGGGCATAAAAATACTTTTGGGTATGCATGTCCCAAAATTTCGCCCAGGTTGCAATCCTCGGCAGGGCAGCGTCCCAGCCAACCGAACCTATGGAATCAGGATGTTCCGACAGCCAGAATGTGCCCCAGTCCTTCAGCTCCAGCCGGTTCATCTTGTAAAAGATCGGCACATACTCTCCTCCCGTCTTCCCGTCATCCCGTCCAACACCAACGTAATCGTACCAAGGCAAAAGGGTATCAAGCTGTACAAGCTGGTGGTGCAAGACCTCCTGCATGCCCACCAGGTCAGGGCTTTCCTCAATAATTGTCTTAATTGCCAGGTCCCGCCTGTTGTCCCACCTGTTAACCCCGTCATCCGGATTATCATACCTTATGTTGAATGTCATCGTCCTCACCGATCCCTTCTGATCCTCACCAATACAGGATATTAATGCAACAAAACCCAGCAGCAAAATGATCTTTTTCATAAGAGCAGATTTGGTTTAGATTCAGAATAGCAACCTCCGGTTTACTATCTATTATTTACTATCTACTATTTGACAACGATTTCATCCACAAACATCCACGCCGGCTCTCCCGCTCCAATATGCCATTCAGGACAGGTTCCTATTGATCTGGCCTTCACTTTAATGTAACGTGCTTTTAGTCCTTCAGGGCTGGTGTTGAAGTCCCCCGGGATCATTCCTCCGGCATCCGTAGGTATCCTGTGCTCGATTGTTTCAATGTTTTCAAAATCAATACCACTGGTCGAGGCCAGGAATTCCACTTTCTCCGGAAGGAAGGCCCAGACCCTGTTCCATTGGAGGAACCTGGCTTCAATAAGCGAGATGTCCGTGACCTTTCCCAGGTCGATCATAGCTTCCACATCACTCCCCTCAAAACCAAGCCAGTTGTAATTATAGTCGGCCAGTCCCCTCAGCCCGTCGGTTAAAACCTGCGGGTCGCCATTGCTGTACCTGGCGCTGGCACTATCTTTCAGTACTACCTTTTTGCCCACGCTTTTGTTGTGGTAAATACCCGATGATACAAAGCTCATCACACGGTCGTAATAGTTGAATGGGGACATTCCGCCTTCTCTTAGCTCCTCTATGCCTGCCGCATCGGCCATCTCCACAAAATCCATGAGCCTTCGGACCATATCGGAATTGATGACCCTCACACTGTCTTCCTGTCTGAAATAAGAAAACTCTCCGTACGGGTTTTTTACGGAGATATCACAAACAGCGTATTCAAGCGGTAGCCTGGCCTCGATCACCCGTTCCAGGTATTTGTAATCGCTTTCAACGGTTTTTTCTGCTTCATCAAAAATTTCTTCATACGTTTTGAGCATCCGCGGTGAAAGATAGCTGTCAAAACCGTCGTAAGGGAACCCGTAAATACTCAAGGTTTCACCTGATTGTTCCAGGGCATCATGCATCAGGTCTATATATTCCCTGATATACGGGGCTGCCGGGCCGTAATAGCCTGCAAGAAAGTCATCCATCAGTTCATCCACATCCCTGTCGGGGTCCCAGAGTAGTTTGGCAATAAGGTAGGATCGCAGCTCTGAGAACTCACTCCTTACATGACCGCTGCCCTGCTGGAACATCATGTTCACCCCCTGGTCGCGGAAATACCGGATATTGGGTTGCAGTACCCTCAGGTTGGGGAAAGGGCTGATATAATTCCTGAATTGGACCACATAATCCCAGAGCAGAATGTCACTGGCAATTTTCCGCCAATCGTTCATATCGGCCCTGAAGCTTTCACTCAGCGAATCACTTGCAATGGGCCGGCTGCGGTTGCACTCAATGGTGCAGAGCATGATGTTTACATTGCCGGCCGGTTCAATCCCTTTCGGTGCTGACCTTGAATACTGGTAGGCAAGGGTGGAGATCTTCTTATCCGGGAATGCTTCAGCCACCTGGTTGACTACCTCTAGTATCACTCCTGATTGAGAACCGTATTTTTTGATCAGGGTGGAACATGCATCGCATCTGCAGGCCAGGTAATTGTCGTTCTGGGAAACTGAAAAATAGGTGGATTTCCTCCTCTTTTTCACTCTTTTATCAAGATTTTCAATAAGGATGCCCGGTACATCCGGGTTGCTCAGACAGAGCTGGCCGTCCTCTATTCGCTTGCCCCCGATCTCCGAAAAATATTCCGGGTGAGAATCAAAATACTCTTCTGCCGGAAGGAGGTCTTTGAAAGTATGGACCCAGCTTCCCCATTCCCGTATCCTGTCCTTATGGCTGTCGAACCCATGCCAGTCGGCATAATCCTGGTGGTCTTTCGCGGGGAAGTAAAGTGTTGGCATCTCAAAGGCCGGGTTGCTCAGCAGATCGATCCCGGGGATTGAAATCGTTTCCTGCGAGGGAATGTAAATGTCGTCAGGAGTATACATCCTGCAACCCAGGTAATCTTCAAGGAACCGGTACACGCCATAGAGTGTCCCTTTTGCTTCACCGCCTGCAATGACGAGGTAATCACCTCCGGTAAGTATATGATAGCCGTCTTCATCAATTTTATTGAAGTTGACCTTTATGCCTGTTTCCTTAAGATGCCGGTTGTTGCCTAGCAGGATCTCCTTTTGTCCTTTCTTTTCATCACCGGTAACAACGGGCAGCATGGCTCCGCTGATCTTTTCAATGTAATAAGAAAGCTCCTCAGCCGCTTTTTTTTCGTGAGACGTGGCACCCGACGGGATCACTATTGAATATTCCGAACGCCCATCCACGACAAGTGTGAGGCTGTCGCCGGCCATACTGCTTTCTGAAAAAAAACAGATACCCGCAAGGAAAAGTGTTGTAAATACTTTTAGGATATAGTGGTAATTGATCCTTTTCGTTCTGTCTGATAAAATGATGATAGGATTCTTGTTTTAAAGGTTATTCATGAAATAATCAGCCATCTTGCGGTTCAGGTGCACCCTGTCGCGCCCGCCGACGCCGTGCCCGTGCCCGGGGTAAACAAAGTAATCCACTTGTTTTCCTTCCTTGATAAACCGGTCGATCAGGTCGAGGCTGTGCTGCCATACCACTACCGGATCGTAAGTCCCGTGGATGATCAGCAATTTCCCTTCCAGGTTCCCTGCAAGATTGAGCAGGCTAGATTTTTCATATCCCTCAGGATTGTCTTCCGGGGTGTCCATGTACCTTTCTCCGTACATCACCTCGTAATACTTCCAGTCGGTGACCGGACCGCCGCAAACTCCTGCTTTGAATGTTTCCGGATGCTTCAGCATCAGGGAAATGGTCATGAACCCGCCGTAACTCCAGCCATGTGTCCCTATCCTGTCAGGATCAATATAAGGCAGCGACCTGAGATACTCAACACCTCTCATCTGGTCCTGTACCTCCAGGGTCCCCAGGTTCCTGAAAACCGACTGTTCAAATTCAAGCCCCCTGTTGGCCGACCCCCTGTTGTCGAGGGTGAAGACTACATAGCCTTGCTGAGCAAGGTAGTGCAGGAACAGGCTTGCCCCACCCATCCATGAGTTGGTCACAAGCTGGGCGTGGGGGCCACCATAAACATAAATTATAGCAGGGTATTTCTTCCCAGGATCGAAAACCGGCGGCCGGATCATCCGGCAATACAGGTCGGTGTTATCTTCAGCTTTAAGCGTGAAGATGTCTGTTTCTCCAATGTTATATTCTTCTAACGGGTCGCGCGACTTCATCAGCTCTCTCTTCACTTTCCCTTTGTTGTCGATGATGCTGTAAGTCCTTGCAGTGACCGTATCACTGAAAACATCGATGAAATATTC
This sequence comes from uncultured Bacteroidales bacterium, assembly GCA_964567785.1. Taxonomy (GTDB): domain Bacteria; phylum Bacteroidota; class Bacteroidia; order Bacteroidales; family JAGOPY01; genus CAZMOK01. The sequence continues at coordinate 5,652 of CAZMOK010000011.1, forward strand.
GTAGTCATCCGATGGGATCACATAATGGGTGCCATCGTGGGAGGTGATTCGTCTGATCTTTAAATTCCTGAGGTTTAACGAGTAAAATTCATTATTCAGCGAGCCGTTTTTAGTTGATGTAAAATAGGCATGATCGTCATCACTGTCGGTGCCAAAATATCCTTTCACCAGCCATTCGCCGGAGGTAACCTGCTCAATGAAGTTCCCTTCAATATCATAAAGGTACAGGTGCTTGAAACCGTCCCGTTCACTCATCCATAAAAATCTGTCGGTGGTTTCATTCAGAAAGTAGAGTTGGTTTTCGGGCTCTACATATTCTTCGTCCTTTTCTTCGAATAAGGTTTTCACAAAAGCACCTGTTTCAGCCCGGTATTTATTCAACTTCATATGGTCCTGGTCGCGGTTCAGGACAGCTATATAGATATACTTTTCTTCCGGACCCCAGGTGACGCAGGTAAGGTATTGGTCAGAGGGTTCTCCTGTGTCGAGGAATACAGTGCTGCCTTTATCAGGGTCATAAACCCCCAGGGTCACCTCCTGGCTGGTCATCCCGGCCATAGGGTATTTGATCAGGTCAGGTTCTGCTATCCTCTTGCTGATATCAACAAGAGGATAGTCTGTGACCATGGTTTCATCTTTTCTGTAAAAAGCGATGTATTTGCCTTTAGGCGACCAGAAAGTCCCGGTATTGATCCCGAACTCACGGCGGTGCACTTCCTGCCCGTTCACGATACCCGGTTCTTCATCATTCGTTACCTGTACCTGCCTGCCGTTCCTGGCCAGATAAAGATTGTTATCAATGGTGTAGGCAACTGTTACGTTATCGGGGCTCAGGTCTGTGTTTTGTGCCTCTTCCGGGTAATTGTTCCTTTCGGAAAGCATTTTTTCAGCTGTATTGTAGGAGTACAGAGTGTTTTTATGGGTGAACGTGAACTCATTTTCACTTGTCCAGGAAATCCTCGGAAAGCCTTTAATTTCCTCTTTTCCTGCATCTTCCAGGGAATTGTTCAGGTCGTCAAGTTTCAGGAGCGTGTCTCCTTTTTTTGCTCCCGCCGGCGTAACCACCAGCGAGTTATTTTCCACAAAAGTGTACTGATCGGTTGAAGCCCTCCAGCCCAGGCCTTTTATTGAGGAGGGGAAAAGACTCCTGGTCATGTAGGAGGCGTCTTCAATGGTGAGCTTTTTATCCTGCGAAAAGCTTATAAAATAAAACGCAATCAGTAAAACTGTTAAAAGGGATGATCTTTTCATTTTGATTTACTTTATTTTTCTTCTGAAGTATTGATCAAGTACCTGAAATCGGTTAAATGGTCCGATGTTTTGTTATTGAGATAGACGTAAAAAGGCAGCTCAATATTTTTACCGATAAGGAATTCGTAATAATTCCACCAGCCCAGCCCTTCAGGATTGTTGGGAGCTTGATAGTCAAGGTCTTTTTCCAGTATTTCACGGTCGTTTGAATCCCTGAGGATCACGAAGTACCATCTTGTGTTTGCCTCTGATTCATCATACCTGGAGATAAAGAACATAAGCCTTCCTCCCGGTGCATTTTCAGTGTAGTAGCGTGTTTTCTCTATGATCTTCTCTTCTGTCCACGATTCTTCATCTGCTTTCTGTTCAAGTGAATCAAGTATCTGCTCAAACGATTGGTAGCCTGCCGTTGTAAATTCACCAACATTCATGTGTTTGTAACGGGTGAATTTTTGTCCCGAGAGCAGGGTCACGGTATGCTCCCATATCTGGTGTTTTTCGTTATCGAGCCATGGCTTGTCACGCATTTCGAGGGGAACCTGCGACAGATCCTGCTGAGCCGCACTTGAATGAGGATTGCCAAGAAAGAAAAGTGTTAACAGAAAAAAAAAGGAGATTCTATGAAGAATGTACCGCATCGGAGATATGATTAATGAGTTTTGGGTCTTTTTCGATGGCATTACCCGTAACTATAAGGTCGGCGCCGGCACGGCAGGCCAATGATGCCTGCTCTGCTGTCCTGATCCCGCCACCGACTATAAGAGGGATATTTATATTTTCTTTCACCCCATGGATCATTGTTTCGGGCACAGGGTGTTTTGCCCCGCTACCTGCATCCAGGTAAATGGCTTTTAATCCGAGCATTTCACCGGCCATAGCCGTACAGCTTGCTATATCATCCTTTTCCCGGGGGATGGGAGCTGAGTTACTCATATATTGTGCGGTGGTTACAGCCCCGTTCTCAACTAGCATATATCCGGTAGGAATGATCTCCAGGCTGCTCTCCTTAAGGTACGGTGCAGCAACCACATGCTGGCCGATCAAAAGGTCGGGATTCCTTCCTGATATCAGTGAAAGCAGCAGGATGGCATCTGCTTTGCCGGTGATCTGGAGGATACTTCCGGGGAACAAAACGAGGGGCTTATCGGTGTTTTCCTTTATTAAGATAGCGAACTCTTCAAGCTGGTTTTTAGTGATCAGGCTGCCCCCCAGGAAGAATAGATCAACACCTGCTGCGTGGGCATCCGAAACTATATTCCTCAAATGCCCGGGTGAGTATTTATCAGGATCCACAAGCAAAGCATAGAGCTTGTTACCGCTGTTCCTGATCTGTTCATATAAGTTCATAAACTCAGCTTGAATTGCAAAAATAAGACAATCGGCACTTTAAACCTGTTTTTCTTTAATCACATAAACACATATGAGGTCATCAATCAGCTCTGAAAAAATATCAAACGCTTCCTCTTTTTCACTAGCATAAAGCCTTCCCCGAATTTTCCGGTCTCTGTTTTTCTCTATCTTCAGTTGTGATTTAAAGTCGATGTTTTTCCTGCCGTTAAGTTTGTACAAAGCCTCCTTGGCACACCAGTAAAGGGTCAGTTCTTTAATATCACCTTCTGAAATGATCTTATCCTCCTCAGGGTGGAGGTATTTGTTCCTGATCTTCAGTATCCTGGGTTTAGGCAATTCTATATCGATCCCGGCTTCAGCATTTTCTGCAATGATCACGGCTGCATAATCTTCAGTGTGTGATACTGATATCCCCGACAGCGAGCCCGGTATATATGGCTTGCCTTCCTTGCTGTAGTGTATTTTCAATTTCCTTTCACTTGTCATTTCTTTCAGAAGATGCCTGTATGCAAGCCATTGTTTCTTTCTTTGGTCGGATTTGAAACCGGCAAAAATCTTTTTCTCCTCTTCATCCAGCTCAATACCTGAAACCAGCTTATCGAGGTCTTCGTCGATCTGCCATAACCCTATATAGGCCCCTCTCCCTACTTTCTTTATTAATCGTACCGACATGTCTTGCTAATAAATGATAAAATTATGAATTAATTGCCAAGGCAGGAACATTTTGCCGTAAGAGATGTTTGTAACCTTGTAGACTTTTCAGGCTATTCAAAAGAATTCTTTTTTTGAATACATTGATACAATATCGATATAAATACTTTTTTACAATACTAATTCGTAACTTTGCACGCCTAAAACGATGGAAATGGAAAATCTTGTAATTGACAAAGAACTGAAATACAAAGTAAAAGATATCGGCCTTGCCGAACAGGGCAGGAAGGCCATTGAAATTGCCGAGAAAGAGATGCCGGGCCTGATGTCGATAAGGGAAAAATACGGTCCGCAAAAGCCCCTAAAGGAATCAAAAATTACAGGTTCACTTCATATGACTGTAGAAACCGCAGTACTTATAGAAACTCTTAAGGAACTTGGTGCTGATGTAAGATGGGCGAGCTGTAACATATTTTCAACCCAGGATCATGCTGCCGCTGCCATTGCAAAGACCGGTACCCCTGTTTTTGCCTGGAAGGGCATGTCGCTCGATGAGTACTGGTGGTGTACCTACCAGGCCCTTTCTTTTCCTGACGGCAAGGGCCCAAACCTGGTCGTGGATGATGGGGGAGATGCCACACTCATGCTTCACACCGGATTCAAAGCCGAAAAAGATCCTTCCATGCTCAAAAAGGAGCCTGAAAGCCCTGATGAGGTTGCAATTTTTAAATTATTGCAGAGGATCTTTGTTGAAGATAAGAACAGGTTCGGGAATCTTACCGAAAGGTGGAAAGGTGTTTCGGAAGAAACCACAACCGGAAACCACCGGCTTTACCAGATGAAAGAGACCGGCGAGTTGCTGGTACCTGCCATAAACGTGAACGATTCGGTCACGAAATCTAAATTTGATAATCTTTACGGCTGTCGCGAATCCCTTGCCGATGGCATAAAAAGGGCAACGGACGTGATGATTGCAGGTAAAGTAGTTATTGTAATGGGCTATGGCGATGTTGGTAAAGGTTGTGCCAAGTCAATGCGCTCATATGGTGCCAGGGTGATCGTTACAGAGATCGATCCAATCTGTGCACTCCAGGCAGCCATGGAAGGCTTCGAGGTAACTACCCTGGAGGATGCCTTATCCGAAGGGAATATCTTCGTGACTGCAACCGGGAACAAAGATGTGATCAAAGTTGAGCACATGAAGCAGATGAAAGACGAATCCATTGTCTGCAATATCGGTCATTTCGATAACGAGATACAGGTGACAGGGCTTGACAAAGATCCTGAAATAAAGAGGGAAAACATCAAGCCGCAGGTCGACAGGTACCGTTTCAAAAACGGCAATTCCATCTACATGCTGGCCGAAGGGCGCCTTGTAAACCTGGGATGTGCAACCGGCCATCCTTCTTTCGTGATGAGCAACTCTTTCTCGAACCAGGTGCTTGCACAGATGGACCTTTGGAACAATGAGTATGATATTGATGTTTACAGACTGCCCAAAAAGCTTGACGAGGAAGTTGCCCGCCTGCATCTTGAACATATAGGAGTAAAGCTCACCAAGATGTCTGATGATCAGTCTAAATATTTAGGCGTACCGAAAAATGGCCCGTTTAAGCCTGACCATTACAGGTACTAGGATTATCTTTCTTAAGATCAGTTGAAGATATACAGACGGTTTCCGTCGTACTGTGTCTGGTATTGCAACAGCGGGTATGGGGAGTCACCTTCCGTAACCGACCCGTCTATCAGGAGGAACTTGGTTTCTGTACATGTATCGAATACAAACGGGTAATAGTTTTCTACTATAAGGTGCGTGCAAACGTTCTGGTAGCAGCACTTGTTCCATTCATAAGGAGGTGTCCTTTCAAAAGCGACAAACTGGTCATTCGTCCACCGGTAAACGATAATGCCCCTGCTGGGAGGGTCAATGCCCTCGCTATAGCCAAGGTACATCCATCCACCCACAACATTCAACTGCTGGTATATAGTGGAATTCGGATCAATGACCACGTTTATGTTGAATTCAGGAAAATCAGGGGGAAGCTCCCTGTTTTTCTTACAGCTTGAGGAAAAGATCAAATAAGCTGTGATGAATGCCGAAAGAAATATGAAAAGTATCCTCTTGCTCATTCAATAATATTATACTGCAAAGGTAAACGTTCCATTATTATCGAAATTGCTGACCAATTAGTTTCATCTGTTTTTTTGACTTATTAAATAAGGATTTATTCAACAGTGATTAGTAACTTCGTTGCACTGTATGAGAAAACTGTTCCGACATTTGCTGATATCTTCGCTGCTGGTGCTTTCATTGCTTGCCCTGTTATCATGCAGTAATCATACATCAAAGGCCCAGCGACAAGTTGAGAAGGAAATGCTGCGGGCCGAAAAGGAAGCGGACAGGCTTTATCAGAAAGAACTCAAAAAGCATTTTGAGCTGCAGTCAAAATCCACCAGGAAAATGATGAAGCAGGCAAAGAAACGAGCTAAGAAGCTTAACAGATCCCTCAGAAGAAATAAATAAACACCTGCCATATGAAAAAGATCACTGCGATCTGCCTGCTATCTCTCTTTACCAGTTTCTCATTACCAAGCCAGGAAAAGGCTACCATCAAATTCGACCGTATCACTACCGAGAACATTATTGTTCAGAAAGGGTTGTCGCAGAACTCAGGATATGCCATCCTTCAGGATAAAAGAGGCTTCATGTGGTTCGGTACATGGGACGGGCTGAACAGGTACGATGGGTATGAGTTCATAGAGTATGATGTGGAGAGTGGTTTGAGCCATAATACAATAAGGGACCTGTATGAAGATGACAACGGTTATCTCTGGATTGCAACTGAAGGAGGGCTCGACAGGCTCGATATGGAAACGGGTGAAATTGTGATCTATAGAAAGGACATTACTGTGCCCAATTCTTTGAGCGACAGCTATATTCTTGACATCAACCCCCAGGGGGACGTTCTTTGGATATCCACCGCGAATGGTCTTAATAAATATAATATGGAGACCGGCACCTTTAAGAGGATCAAATTTTACGACGGTGAGGGAGATCCGGATATGGCCAGCTATATTAACAGGACCTATTCCGACAGATCAGGGAACCTTTGGATCGCAACGAGATATGGCCTTCACAAGTATGATCTTCTGGAGGACGAATATCATCCCTTCTACCACGACCCTGCCGATAAGAGGAGCCTTTCATCAAATAATGTAAATGATGTCCTTGAAGACAGTGAAGGCAATATCTGGATCGGAACGGCCAATGGTCTCAATAAAATGGAGCCTGATAGCGATGGTTTTGTCAGGTATATGAATGATAAGAAAGATGCGGAAAGCCTGAGTGACAACCATGTGAGTGTCCTGTATGAAGACAATAAGGGCCACATTTGGGTAGGCACCTCAAATATGCTCAACATATTGGATCCTGAAACCGGGAAGTTCAGAAGGCTGATGAACAGGATGAGCAGTGTGAGCCTGAGCAACAACAACATCCTTTCGATCTATGAAGATCCTTCAGGAACGATCTGGGTCGGGACCTACAAAGGGATCAACAAAGTTGACAAGAACTCGAGCCGTTTTCCTCACTACAGCCATATACCCGATGATCCGTCAAGCCTTTCAAATAATATTGTTTATGCGATAAACGAATGTTCCGATGACAATCTTTGGGTTGGCACATACGGTGGCCTTAATATAATGGACCGCGCCAGGGAAGAATTCACTGTTCTTGAACACCGGCCTGATGACCCGAACAGTATCGCCAGCAATAAGATAAGGGCTATCGTTGAAGATCCCGGTGGTGTTATTTGGATAGGGTTTGAAAATTCGGGCCTCGATTCTTATAATAAGGAGACAGGAGAATTCACTCATTACAGTTATTCGCCCGATGATACCAACAGCCTTATTGATAACAGGATCGTTGCGATGGAATCGGATAATTCTGGAAGGATCTGGATAGGGACAAGGTCAGGCCTGAACGTTTTCGACCCTGAAACCGGTATTCATAATCACATAACCTTTCAGCCCGGAGATACTGCCTCCCTGGTAAGCCCGGTTGTGCTGGGGGTCTATCTCAACAGTAAGGAAGATATGTGGGTCGGGACCGATTACGGGGTCCATGTTTTTGATATGGAGCTCAACCGGATTGAATCATTTTATCCCCAACCGGATAACCCGAAAGCTTTAAAAGGCAGCAGGATAATGTTCATAGGTGAAGACGCGGATGGCTACTACTGGCTCGGGACTATTGGTTCAGGGCTGAGCCGCTACGACCCTTTGACGGGAGAATTCAGGAATTTCGGGGAGAACGAGGGCCTGCCCAATAATGTCGTATATGCTGCATTGGATGATGGAAACGGCTTTCTCTGGATTACTACAAATAAAGGTCTTGCAAAGTTCGACAAGAGGAATGAAAGCTTTGTTGTATATGATGCCAAGGATGGGATCCAGGGGAATGAGTTCAATGCAGGTGCTTACCATCAGAATGAACAGGGAGAGCTGTTTTTTGGCGGTATGAATGGCCTTAATGCCTTCCGCCCTGAAGACATCAGGGTCAACAAATCAATCCCCAGGCTTGTGATCACAGAAGTAAGGGTATTCAATGAAGCTCTCAAGGGCCCTTTTTATGATGGTGATACTATTTTTCTCAGCTATCGCGATAATTTTTTCTCGATAAAGTTTGCTGCCCTGGAGTATACAAATCCCTCCAAGAATATATTCCGGTATAAGCTTGAGAATTATGACAAAGACTGGATAACTGCAAAAGCCAACCGCAGGGTAGCGGAATACAAGAAAGTTTCGTCGGGCAGTTATACTTTCAGGTTAATAGGAGCCAATAATGATGGTATCTGGAACCAGGAGGGCATTACCCTGAACCTCGTGATAAGACCTCCATGGTGGGAAACCTGGGCTTTCAGGATACTCTTCGCAATAGTGATCATCTTTTCTTTCTGGATTATCATATACAGCCGCTTTAAAACACTCAAGAAGAAGCATGATGTGGAAAAGAAAATGCTCAACATTGAAAAGGAAATGTTTGAAATAGAGCAGAAAGCACTGAGACTTCAGATGAACCCCCATTTCATTTTCAATTCACTCAATGCCATACAGAGTTTTGTAATAGCTAATGATACCGACAAAGCCATTGCCTATTTGGCAAAATTCTCTCACCTGATGAGAATGATACTGGCCAATTCGAGCGAAGCTTACATCCCTCTTAAGGATGAACTAAAAGCCGTACAGTATTATATAGACCTTGAAAAGCTCAGGTTCGATGATAAATTCGAATACGAGATCTCGGTTGAAGATGATATCGATGAGGAGTTCATTGAGATCCCCCCGATGATCCTGCAGCCTTATGTGGAAAATGCCATAATACACGGGCTGATCCATGCCGAAAAGAAAGGACAGCTTGAAATAATAGTGAGCCTGGAGAAAAAGTCGATGAAATGCCTTATCCAGGACAACGGTATAGGACGTGAAAAGGCCAATGAACTGAGAGAGCAGTCGGGCATAAAAAGACAGCCCAGGGGTATGATGATAACACGTGAACGCCTGGATATATTAAAGAACCAGTACAAAGAAGATTTTGGTGTTAAGATCATAGACCTGAAGGATAAGAAAGGCCGGCCGGCCGGTACGCGGGTGGAAATTACCTTCCACTACTTTGAGGCATAGAATAAGCTATATATTGAATAACCGGCCTTTAGATAAATATTATCATTTTGCCCTGGGAATTGAGTTTGTTTTTTCTTAATTTAGCATAAGGCAAAAGGATTTCCGGGCTGGGATTTTCCCGTTTTTTGATAATTTACAGACGCAAAGAATGATTACGGCTATCATTATAGAAGATGAGCAAAAGTCGGTGGATACGCTCAAAGGGCTCCTCTCAAGATATTGCCCCTCGGTAACTGTGTTAGATGTGGCAGGAGGGTATCGTGAGGGTATCGAAAAGATCAGGCTTCATAGCCCTGATGTTATCTTCCTGGATATCCAGATGCCTGATGGCAGCGGTTTTAAAGTGCTGGAAGAATTGAAAGAAATGAATTTTGACGTGATCTTTACAACTGCTTTCGATCAGTTTGCAATCAAAGCGATCAAATACAGCGCCCTTGACTACCTGTTAAAACCAATTGATCCGCAAGAGCTTATGGAGGCGGTCAAAAAAGTCGATTCCAAAAAACGCACCTCCGATAAGAACAAGAGTATTGAAGCGCTGCTCGACAATATCAAGTCACCCGAAGAAGATCCTCACAAAATAGTGCTTTCCACATCTGAGAAGATCCACATAATAGATGTAAAAGATATTGTAAGGTGTGAATCGGATAACTATTACACTCATTTCTATTTTACTGACGGTTCAAAGCTCCTTGTTTCGAAAACGCTGAAAGAGAACGAAGAACTGCTCAGTAACCACAACTTCATCAGGCCTCATAAGTCGCACCTGATAAATGCCGGCTACATCAAGAGCTTTGTGAAACAGGATGGCGGTTACATTATAATGGATGACGGCAGCAAGATCCCTGTTTCGAGAAGGAAAAAAGAAAAGATTATGGAAATCCTGATGAATTTATAAAGATTCTACATAACACCCTGAAAGCCGTAAACTGATTGACTTTTGCCGTAAACTTGTTGATCAGCCCCTTCCCATTTTTAATATATTACTTTTATCTTTAGGCCTCAAAACCTAAAGCATGGATGATCTTATATATTTATTACTGTTCCTTGCCTGGGCTGCATTTGCCTTTTACAGGAACAGCCAGAAGAAAAAGCAAAGAGAGGCCCAGAGGACAAGAGCCGCTCAACAGCAGCCTGATCCAGAAGAGAATCAGGAAGAGGGAAGCCCGGGTTCTTTGCTCGAGGAAATCCTGCTGGGAGAACAGGAAGAGAGAACTATTGAGGAACCATATTTTGAATCGGAAAGTCCGGAAAGTGAAAGCCGGATCTATACCGAGACACCCGGAGCAGAAGAAGAAAATGTGCCGGTGGATTTTGATGACGAGTATAATCAGAGAGGTGTTACCTCGGTTGAGGAGCTCGATTTGGAAAACGGTGAAGTCGAATCAGATAAGGATGAAAAAGCCAGCAGAAATCTTCAGGTGGTCGCATTTGAAGAAGACCAAAACGAGGCTTTCGAGTTTGATCTCCGAACAGCTGTGATATATTCTGAAATCCTTAATCCTCGCTACTTTTAGAAGTATTTAGGGTTTGTTAAATTATTGTTAATTATATTTGGAGATTAAATTTTTTTATTTATAACTTTACCGACTTCAAACTTGCGCAGTGTTTAACCTAACATAAATTTTGTGGGTATGTTAAGAAATTTACTTTTAACTACTGGATTTGTACTTTTATCCTGCCTTTACGCTTTTTCTCAACAGGGAGCACTTCAAGGAAAAATAACTGATAAAGAAACCGGAGAGCCACTTCCCTTCGTCAACATAGTTGTTGAAGTGGGGGGCACCCAGATGGGTGGTGCATCATCCGACTTTGATGGTAAGTATGTCATCAAACCCCTGCCCCCGGGCAGGTATGACGTAAAAGCCACTTATGTTGGGTATAAGCCATTGCTTATCAGGGGTGTTGGTATTGCAGCCGACAAGATCACTTTCTACGACATCCAGATGGAGTCGACTGCCCAGACCCTGGAAACTTTTGAGGTAGTGGATTATAAAGTGCCTCTTATTTCGAAGGACCAGACCACCTCTGGTGGATCGGTTACCTCAGAGCAGATCGCCAAGATGCCGAACCGTAATGCCAACTCAATAGCCACAACCGTTGGTGGTGTATTCTCACGCGACGGTGAGCGAGGCCGTGTGAGAGGTGCCCGTAGTGATGCCACCGTTATGTTTATCGATGGTATCAGGGTTAGAGGTTCCTCAAACCTGCCGGCCCAGGCCATCGAGCAGGTGGATGTGGTTTTGGGTGGGGTGCCCGCCCAATACGGGGATGCCACGGGTGGTATTATCAACGTAACAACCAAAGGACCCTCAAGGAAGTTTGGAATGGGGGTAGAAGTAGAATCATCTCAGTTCCTCGATGCCTTTGGATATAACAGGGTCGGGCTCAACCTTAACGGTCCGCTCTTTTCAAGGAAAGACGAGGAAGGAAACCGCACGACATCCCTCCTTGGATTCTTCCTTGCCGGCGATTTCACTTACCGCCGGGACAGCAGGCCTGTCATAAGCGATATATACAAGGTAAAGGATGATTCACTCAGGTTCCTTGAAAACAACCCCCTAAGACCATCCGGTTTAGGCAGCGGAACATTCCCCAATGCAGCTTATACAACTTTTAACAGCCTTGAAAAGATAAATACTAACCAGAATACCCCTTCGTGGGAGGTTAACCTTCAGGGTAAAATTGACGTAAGGACAACCGAAACCATTAACCTGACATTCGGTGGTAGCTATTACCACAGAGACAGGTATAACTGGAATTATTTCCACTCATTGTACAATTACGACAAAAACGCCCATGATGTAGATAAGACCTGGAGGGTATTCGGTAAGTTTACACAGCGTTTCCCAACCAAGAGTGAGAGCGATGCCTTCGTAAAGAACTTCTACTACACTATACAGGCTGACTACACGAAGAATACCGGATACCAGGAAGATCCCGACCATAAGGACGATTACTTCAAGTACGGCTACCTGGGCAAATTCACAACCTATAAGACCCCTACTTATGAAACACGCCAGAACGATACAGTGAACGGACAAGCTATCCCCGAAGCTATTTACTTAAATAGCTGGGACTTCGATACGCTGGTAACTTTTGATCCTTATGATTACAACGAGATCATTGCAAATTATACAACTTCTTATTACGACCTGTTTGACGATCCGTTCGGCAATTATCAGAACCTCGACCAGATACAGCTTGGTGGTGGCCTGGTCAACGGTCAGTCGCCCGGAAGCATATATGGCCTTTGGGGTGCCCCCGGAACAATACAGACAGGTTACAGCCAGTATGATAATTCCCAGATCGGTATAAATGCCTCAGGTGCGGCCGACTTTGGAAATCATGAGCTTAAATTCGGTATTCAATACGACCAGAGGATCGACAGGTTCTTTGCCTATGCCCCACAGCGTTTCTGGACACTCATGCGTCAGCTCACAAACTTCCATATCAGGGAGCTGGATATTGAAAATCCTTTCATCGTGCCCGGCTCAGATCTCGACACTGTAAAATATTACAGGAATTATGACCAGTTAACCCAAAGGACTTTCGACATCAACCTGAGGAAAAAGCTTGGACTGCCGGTCGATGGTGTCGATTTTATTGATATCGATTCCTATGATTATAACACCCACTCCATTAATTATTACGATAAGAACGGAAAATTGCACACTATAAATTATGGTGAGAATCTTTTCACCATAGATATGTTTAGCGCCGACGAACTCTGGAACGACGGTATTTCATCTTATACCAACTACAGGGGTTATGATTATAAGGGTAATAAGCTTGAAGCCCGTCCGTCATTTGAAGACTTCTTTACGAAAACCGACGAGAATGGTGATTTTACCCGCGACATTGGCGCTTATGAGCCTATTTATGTAGCCGGTTATATCCAGGATAAGTTCGCATTCCGTGACCTTATCTTTAATGTGGGTTTGAGGGTCGACAGGTTTGATGCCAACCAGATGGTTCTCAAAGATCCTTACTTGCTTTACGAAGCCTACACCGCTGGTGAAGTTTCTGAAATAAGTGGTACACCTGTTGAACACCCCGATAACATCGGTGGTGACCATGTGGTTTATATAGATAACGTGAATAATCCCACCAGGGTGGTTGGTTATCGCAGTGAAGGAGTCTGGTTTAATGCTGCCGGTGATGAGATCCTTGATCCCAACGTGCTTGATGTAGGTTCAGGTATTTCACCTTACATAGTCGACCCGTCGATCGAAAGGCCAACCGTCGACGCATTCGAGGACTATGAACCACAGTGGAACTGGATGCCGCGTATTTCATTCTCATTCCCGATCTCTGATGAGGCGCTGTTCTTTGCCCATTACGATGTTCTTACTCAGCGCCCGAGGGGCAACATCTTTGCCAACCCGTCAACTTACTATTTCTTTGATAATATTTCAGGTACAATTAACAATCCGAACCTGAAACCGGAACAGACGATCGACTATGAGGTTGGTTTCCAGCAGAAGCTGACGAATACATCATCCCTTAAACTTGTTGCTTTCTACAGGGAGCAACGTGGGATGCTACAGATCTTCCGTTTCAATGGTGCTTATCCGAAGGATTACACCTCATTTAACAACATTGACTTCGGTACTGTGAAAGGGTTTACCATTCAGTACGACCTCAGGAGAACAGGTAATGTGGCATTGCAGGCATTCTACACACTTCAGTTTGCAGACGCAACCGGTTCATCAGAAACAACAACAGCAGCTCTCGTTGCTTCAGGTCTTCCAAATCTTCGTTCAACCTTCCCGATCGAGGATGACCGTCGTCATAACTTCAACATTTTCCTCGATTTCAGGTGGGCCGACGGAGCTGACTACAACGGACCTGTTACCAGGAGGGAAGGATCAGGAAAACCGCCTATCCAGTGGTTGAAGAACACAGGATTCACAGTCACCATGACCGGTGGTTCAGGAACACCTTATACTCAAGCGAGGAATGTGACCGGAATCAATCAGGCCGGAAACAACCTTGTAAAAGGTTCTTATTTCGGATCAAGACTGCCATGGTCCTTCAGGGTCAACTTAACTCTTGATAAGGATATTTATTTCAACCTTGGAAAAGGCGAGGACAAAAGGCAGGCATCCCTTAATGTTTACCTGCGTGTAAATAACCTCCTCAACTCCAAGAATATCCTGAGTGTATATCCATATACTGGAAATCCTGATGATGATGGTTACCTCACAGCCCCCGAATGGCAAAAACAGATCAGCGAGCAGTTGAGTGAAGAAGCTTACAGGGACCTTTACTCTATTGCGGTGAACAGGCCCTGGAACTATGCGTCACCCAGAACGATCCGCCTCGGGATGATCCTGAATTTCTAAACTTTTTTGAATAACAGAATATACAGCTATTAAAATAATGATCAAAATGAGGAACATATTCAAAGTATTACTACTCGGCTTATTTTGCTTCCTTATAACTGAAGTTACTATTGCTGAAGAGCACATTGGATTTAACAAAAAGAAATCGAAAGAAGTGAAGGCCAGTGCTGCCGGATGTTCCGCCGCCTCAGGCTTCCGCTTCCTCGACATCAACAATGTCAGGGCGAGGATAAACACCGGTGGAGACATGTGGTGGGACCTCCCGGGCGGTATCGGTGCCCAGTATTACATCCCCAAGACAGGCTCTGCCACCTCTATGTTCTCTGGTTCATTATGGATCGGTGGCCTCGACATCAATAACCAGCTGAAACTGGCTGCTGTCAGGTACCGCCAGGTAGGTAATGATTACTGGCCCGGACCTTTGACAGTCGACGGAACTGCTGCCATTGAACAGGAAACATGTGCCAAATATGACGAGCACTTTATCATGACCAGGGCCGAAGTTGACCTGTTCCTTGAATGGTACAACAGTGATAATAAGGCAGAAGATTTCCCCGGTTATACCATCCCGCAGTCGATCCTTGACTGGCCCGCCCATGGTGATGTTGCCCTGGGACAAAGTTACTATCTGGCACCATTCTTCGATGCAGATGGTGATGGCAATTACGATCCAAATAACGGGGATTATCCTTATTATGACCTCGACAACGAACTTTGTCCGATCAACTATGCCGATGACCCGAATTACGTTCCGGCAAGGACTATGGAGGAGGAACTGACCGAATACCCGGTGCCTTTAAAGGGAAGCATCCTCGTCGACCAGGTGATCAAAGGGGACCAGACCCTTTGGTGGGTGTTCAACGACAAAGGTAACGCCCATACAGAAACCCAGGGGGCTCCCATTGGTATGGAGATCAGGGGCCAGGCATTTGCCTTCGCAACTAACGATGTGATCAATAACATGACCTTTTACAGCTATGAGATCATCAACCGTTCAACTTTTGAGCTGACCAATACATTCTTCAGCCCATGGGTTGACACCGACCTCGGTTATGCGTTTGACGACTTTGTAGGTTGTGATGTACTGAGAGGGCTCGGCTATTGCTATAACGGTGTCGATATAGACGGCAGCGGTGAGCCGGAATCATATGGTGCACAACCACCTGCTGTTGGAGTTGACTTCTTTCAGGGGCCATATATTGATCCCGATGGCTTTGATAATCCTGCTTTCCAGGGAGGAACACCCGAAGGTTGCGCAGCACTCGGACAGGGCCCAAACTTTGAAGTTGACCAGATGGCCATTAACGGCGTGAACTTCGGAAATGATATTGTAGATGATGAAAGATATGGTATGCGCCGTTTTGTATATCATATTAATTGTAATGGCTCTCCCTGGTGCGATCCTGATATTGCACCCGAATATTATAACTTCCTGCGTGGTATCTGGCAGGATAACACCAAAATGCTTTATGGAGGTAACGCACATGTTAATTCAGGTGCTTCAGGAAGGGAATGTGACTTCATGTTCCCGGGCGATTCCGACCCCTGTAACTGGGGAACCAACTTCCAGCCTCCCGGTGATGGTTACAATCAGAACGGTAAATACTGGACTGAAGTGGAAGCCGGGAACAATCCCGACGACAGGCGGTTTATGCAGTCGGCAGGTCCTTTCACCCTGAAACCGGGTGCCGTAAACTATATTACCGTAGGTATCCCCTGGGCACGCGCTGCCTCAGGCGGACCGGAAGCCTCTGTTGAGCTACTCAGGATTGTCGATGACAAATGCCAGGCGCTCTTCGACAACTGTTTTAAAGTTATTGATGGCCCAAGTGCACCGGATCTCGTGATCCAGGAACTTGACAAGCAATTCATTTTCTATCTGACAAACAGCCCTCTGTCAAACAATTATAAAGAACAATACGAAGAATTTGACCCGAATATCATTCAGCCGCTGCCCGGCCAGCCCGACGAAAGAAGCGACTCAGTATATCGTTTTGAAGGTTACCAGATATTCCAGCTCAGGGATGCCAATGTAACCCTCGGTGCTGCCAAGGATGAGTTCGGAAATTATAACCCCGACCTTGTAAGGCTCGTTGCCCAGTTTGATGTTAATAACGGAGTTACACAAATTGTAAACCATTATTTCAACAAAGCAATTGGCTTTAATGTTCCGGTTGTGGAGGTTGAAGGTGGTGATGAAGGCATCAACCATTCATTTGTGATAACTGAAGATGCATTTGCCACCGGTGATAAAAGGCTTGTCAACCACAAGCAGTATTATTATACCGCAGTGGCTTATGCCTATAATGAATACCTGCCCTACGACCCTGAAGACGTAAATGGTAAACTCGGGCAGAAAACACCCTATCTTGCTGGTCGTAAGAACATCAAGGTTTACACCGGTATTCCCCATATCCCGCTTTATTCGGAGCGTACAACTTCTTCCAACGCACAGTATGGCGACGGTGTTGAGATAACAAGACTCGAAGGTCAGGGCAATGACGGGGTCATTATCGACCTTAGCGAAGAGACCATTGAAGATATCCTTTCCAGGCAGCCAGCCGGCGCTGTGGTTGACGGAGATACCGTTAAGTTTGGTGATCCTGAGTATCCGCTGGCCTATCAGGCTAAATATGTAAAAGGAAAAGGGCCAATATCCATAAAGGTCGTTGATCCTCTTAACCTCAAGCAGGGTAAGTACAAACTAATGTTCGATTCGCTCTTCATGGAGAAGAACTTTGATGTTACCGGTACTGAAGGTCTTGTTGCCGGAGGAGATACAGCAAGCTATGCTTCAGGTACATGGAAGCTCATCGATATGAATACGAACGAAGTGGTGCCTGGTGACGTCCCGATCCACGATCAGAACGAACAGTTGTTCCCTGACCTGGGAATCTCGATTTCCATGAAATCGATTTATGAGCCGGGGCCCTATAAGATAGGCGAAAAGCAGGATCAGTCGAGCTTTATTTCCATTTATGACAATCTTGCCCAAAACAACGGGTTGCTTGAATCTTCCCTTACTTTTGCCGATAGTTCAAGGCAATGGCTCACCGGGGTGCAGGACAATGATGTACCCGGAAGCCCGCAGAACTGGATAAGGGCCGGTACATATACAGGTGGTATTGCAGGTTCAGGCGACTGGAACATGCCCTCGAAACCACTCGATCCCAATGGTGCTTACGAGAAAATCGTTAACGGTACATGGACGCCTTATGTCCTGACAGCAGCCGGAGAACAGAGCGATGTAGGTCCGGCTTACAGTCTCCAGTCGAAAACCATGCCTATGGCAGATCTCTCAAGTGTCGACATTGTTATGACTTCCGACAGGAGCAAATGGACCAGGGCGGTGGTACTGGAAATGTCACCGGATGAAACACTCTCCGAAGGAAACGTTGAAAGGTTCAAGTTCCGTGCCGGCCAGTCTGTTGATAAGGATGGAAATCCCGCAGAAATCGGCAGCGGGCCAAGCGAAGATCCTGACGACCCGAACTACATAGCAGAAACCGGTATGGGATGGTTCCCCGGATATGCTATCAATGTAGAAACCGGTGAGAGGCTTAATATTGCCTATGGTGAAGACAGCTACCTGTCGCGACAGAACGGCAGGGATATGGTTTTCAATCCCACAAGCCAATTATACGACCCGGTTGACTTTAACCCTGTATTCGGAGGGAAGCATTATGTTTACGTAATGGCTTCTGCCACCAGGGATATCAATGATTCAGTTTACAATTTCCCGCCCTACGACGCGGGCAGGTTCATCCGCTACGGATACGATCTGTATGAATTACCTGACTTTCTCTATGAGATAACGTGGTTCTCCACAGTGATGTGGGTTGGTATGCCTCTGCCTTTAAATGAGGAACTCTGGCTGTCGAATGAAGCAAAGATCAGGATCAGGCTCGGAAAATCCTATGAGAGGTTTTACTCCCAGCCACTGGACTCTACTGCTATTGCAAATTCAGAGAATGGACATTTTCCATTGTATGAATTCGAAACAAAAGGCTTCACCGAGATCAGCCAGGAGGTAGTTGCAGAGAACGAGCTCGACCTTATCAAGGTTGTCCCGAATCCCTATTATGCTTATGCAGGCGGGCCGGGATATGAGAGGAATACCCTTGATAACAGGGTCAAGATCACAAATATCCCTGAACAGTGTACAATCACCATTTACAATGTGAGCGGTACCCTTGTAAGGCAGTATAAAGTTGATAAAGGCGGCATTGTGAACCCGAGGTCTGCCACTGCGGGCGTTGAAACCGATGCCAAAACATCGATCGATTGGGACCTGAAGAATTTTGCAGGTGTCCCTGTTGCCGGTGGGGTCTACATTATTCATGTTAAGTCCGATTATGGAGAAAAAGTTGTGAAATGGTTCGGAGGTCTGCGTCCTCCTGATCTCAACGTCTTTTAATAAAACTACGAATCAAGAACTATTTGCGATAAAATAAACCTATCCTGATATGAAGAACTTTTATAGAACGCTCATTGCCTCAGTGTTGATCATAGCATTGATACTTCCAGTCTCGCAGGTTTATGCCGGTAATAAGGACAGATCGGGCCAGGCAGGAGCCCCGGAGCTTCTGATCAATCCCTGGTCAAGAAGCTCCGGTTGGGCCAGTGCCAGCACTTCACGTGTGGTAGGCCTTGAGAGCCTCTTTGCCAATGTGGCCGGAATGGCCTTTACTAAAAAGACAGAAGTTGCATTTACTTATACCGACTGGCTTAAAGGTACTGGTATCAACGTCATCAATTTTGGGTTGGCCCAGCGGCTCGGAGAAAGCAGCGTAATAGGATTCAACGTAATGTCTATGTCGTTTGGCGATCTTGATGTCACTACCGTAGAACAACCCGAAGGTACAGGAGCAACTTTCAAACCTAATCTGCTGAACGTTAATGTTTCCTTCTCAAAGGCCTTTTCGAACAGCATATATGGTGGAATTAACTTTAAGGTGATATCCCACTCAATCCCGGATGCCAGTGCCAGTGGAATAGGCATTGATGCCGGCGTTATGTATGTGACCGGTGAGAGGGACCAGGCAAGATTTGGTGTTGCACTCAAAAATATCGGACCAAAGATGAAGTATACAGGTGATGGCTTTTCCATCAAAGCCCTCTTCGAAAGCAGTGATTATTCAGTGACAGTTCACCAGAGGTCGGAAAGTTTTGAATTGCCAACCCAGCTCCGTATCGGTGCCTCTTACGATTTCCTTCTCGGTGAAAGTAACAGGCTCACTGTGGCCGGATCATTCATCTCCAATTCGTTCACCAAAGACCAGTTTGTACTCGGTGCGGAATTCAGCCTTTTCGATTACCTGATGCTGAGGGCCGGATATACCTATGAGTCGGATATCACTGAAGATATCGAAAACACCAACAGGACAAACGTCTACAACGGACCAAGTTTCGGTGCATCCGTACAGGTTCCTTTCAACAAGGAAACGGGCGCAGGATTCGCTATCGATTATTCCTATCAGACAACCTCCCACTTCAAGGGAACGCACGTGATCGGGGTAAAAATTGGTCTCTGATAGCGCAAAACGCTAAGAAATTTATTATATTTGCAAATTCATTTGAGGCCCTCTCCGGAGGGTCTCATCTCTTTTTATGTCCAAAAGGAGGCAGTTATGTCAGAAGTGAAGTATTTTACAGAAGAGGGGCTTTATAAGCTGAAGAAGGAACTGGAGCACCTCACTTCTGTTGAAAGGCCTGCCATTTCAAGGCAGATAGCAGAGGCGAGGGAAAAAGGCGATCTTTCAGAGAATGCAGAATATGATGCTGCCAAGGATGCCCAGGGGATGCTTGAAATGAAAATAGCAAAACTCCAGGAAGAGATCAGTAATGCCCGGATAATAGATGAATCCAAAATGGATAAATCCAAAGTTCTTATTCTTTCCAAAGTGAAACTTAAGAATCTGAAAAATGGGGCTACCATGGCTTATACAATTGTACCTGAAAAAGAAGCAAACCTGAAAGAATTCAAGATCAGTGTGGATTCACCCATAGCAAAGGGATTACTTGGAAGGTCGGTTGGTGATGTGGCGGAAATTGATGTTCCTGCCGGCAAAATGAAATTTGAAGTAATAGAAATTTCAAGATAAACATATTCATTATGGCCAGCATTTTCACCAAAATAGTCAACGGGGAGATCCCTTCTTATAAAATTGCCGAGGACGACAGGTTTTATGCATTTCTGGATATCAATCCCCTGGCTAAGGGACATACACTTGCTATTCCCAAAAGGGAAGTGGATTACATCTTCGATATTGAAGATTCTCTTTACAAAGACCTTTGGGCTTTTGCCAGGAAAGTTGCACTGGCAATAGAAAAAGTTGTGCCATGCGAGCGAATGGGGCTCACTGTGTTAGGCCTCGAAGTTCCGCATGCCCATATACACCTGGTTCCTATCAATACAGTTTATGATATTGATTTTAAAAAGCCGAAACTTAAACTGACCGAAGGAGAATTTGAAGAGCTTGCAGAGGAGATCAGGCAGTCATACAGGAAACTTTATCAGTAAGCCCTTATATCTTTTCCCTGAATATAGTTAATAAAGGCATTGTTCACAACTTTATTACCTCCCGGGGTAGGATAGTCGCCCGTAAAATACCAGTCGCCCTTATTCCCGGGGCTCGCATCGTGAAGGTCTTCTATCGTTTGATAAATAACGGTGATCCCGGCATTAATGCCCGGGGTCTTTAGCATCTGGGCTATCTTTTCAGAGATCTGAACCGCAGAAAAAGGCTTATAGATCTGCTTCACATAGTTCACAACCTCTTCCTTGGGCTTTCCAACCTGGCTCAGGCATTTCCGGTAAACATCATTTATTATCGATTGCTGCCTTGTCTCTTTCAGTAACTCTATTGCGGCCTGGAAGGCAATGAAGTCGTGAAGTTTGGCCATATCAATACCATAACAATCAGGGTACCTTATCTGAGGTGCCGAAGAGGCAATGACGATCTTCTTTGGCCCCAGCCTGTCGAGAATTCTTATAATACTATACTTAAGTGTAGTGCCCCGAACTATGGAGTCGTCCAGGATCACTAAATTATCAGATCCACTCCTTATGCTGTCGTAAGTTATATCGTAAATGTGCCCTACAAGATCGTTCCGCTCCGATTCCTGGGTGATAAATGTCCTGAGTTTCTGGTCTTTCACCGCAACTTTTTCAACCCTGGGCTTTATGGCAAGGATATTCTCAAGATCTTCATCGTTGTAGCCGGCAGGCAACCTTCTGATCTTATCTTTTTTGATCTTGTTGCAATACCTGTTTAGTTCCTCACCAAGTCCCCTGAAGGCTACGGCAGCGGTATTCGGAATGTATGAAAAAACAGTATTTTCCAGGTCAAAGTCTATAGCTTCCAATATGGGGCCGGCCAGTGATTTACCGAGCTGCTTCCTTTCTTTGTAAATTTCTGCATCAGTGCCCCTGGAAAAATAGATCCTTTCAAAGGAACAGGATTTCCTGGGCATGGGCTCCTTGAACATCTCCTGTTTTATCTCACCCGATTTCCTGATCAACAGGGCGTGACCCGGCCTGATCTCTTCAATCATTGAAAATGGCGCGTTGAAAGTGGTCTGTATCACGGGACGCTCTGAGGTTACCACAGCTACTTCATCGTCGTGGTAAAAATAGGCCGGACGAATACCTGAAGGGTCCCTCATTACGAATGCATCACCATGCCCTATCAGCCCGGCTATGGCATAGCCCCCGTCCCAGTCGCGGGCCGACCTGGATAAAATGCTGCCAATATCAAGATTTCCTGCGATCATGGGCGAAATATCCCGCTTCTGGTAACCCTGCTCCTTGAATTCCCTGTAAAGCCTTTCGTTCTCATCGTCCAGAAAATGGCCGATCTTTTCTAGTACAGTTATGGTATCCGAAGTCTCTATGGGATACTGACCCAGATCGATCAGGTACTCGAAAAGCTCGTCTACGTTTGTCAGATTGAAATTACCTGCAAGTACAAGGTTCTTGGTTTTCCAGTTATTATGGCGGATCACGGGGTGCAAGAGTTCGATCCCATGCCGGCCGAATGTGCCGTACCGGAGGTGCCCGAGGAATAACTCACCTGTGAATTCTGAATTTTGTTTAAGCCAGTTTACATCTTTATACCTTTCAGAAACAGGCTCTACAGTGTTTTTAATGCGTGTATATGCTTCCTGGAAAATCTCAGTGATGGCTGAACTCGAGTTCGACCTGATTCTGTTGATGAATTTATTTCCGGGTTCAAGATCAAACTTGATGGTTGCAATCCCCGCTCCATCCTGGCCCCTGTTGTGCTGTTTCTGCATCAACAGGTGCATCTTCTTCAGTCCGTAGAATGATGTACCATATTTTCCAAGGTAATACTCTAAAGGCTTTAAAAGGCGAATGAGGGCAATTCCACATTCATGTTTGATCTGTTCACTCATGAAGCCGGTTGTTCTGGAAAGTGTACAAAGTTATGAATATTGTTGCAGAATGTATATTTCTTGTGGTAATTGCCTCCCCTTTCATAAAAAAATCAGAAATTTGAGGGATATCAAGGTTTTTACCCTATAAATAATTTTTTTAACAAAAACTATTGCGCATGAAAACCAACTGTATCACCCTTTTTCTATCAGTTCTTTTTTTTCTGAATATCCAAAATTATCTCTCCGCCCAGGTAGATAAATCTGACTGGGAAGGGGGTGTCCCTGAAGGCTGTACATCCATCACGGCAGGAAAGCTTGCCACTGCTGATGGTTCAGTTATCACATCCCACACCGACGACAGCCACAGGACCCGGTCCTGGATCGACATTGTGCCTCCCAAAAAGCACGGAAAGGATGCTACTGTTCCCATGTACAAGAGGATGAGCTCCGACACCTTTGCCATGCCAACCTATCATCACAAGATGATCGGCAGTATACCCCAGGTTGAGGAAACATCCGGGTACATCAATACGGCCTACCCCTGCATGAACCAGTACCAGGTTGCTATCGGAGAGTCCACCTTCGGAGGGCGTGCATCCCTGCAGTCCAATGAAGGGCTTATCGACTGCCAGAGGCTTTGCCAGCTTATGCTCGAGAGGGCCAGAACGGCCAGGGAGGCAATTGAGATTGCCGGTGAGCTCACAAAGAAATACGGGTGGAATGACGCAGGGGAATGCCTGACCATATCAGATAAGAATGAAGTGTGGCATCTTGAGATCGTTGGACCGGGCAAGGGAAAATCAGGATCTATCTGGGTGGCTCAGCGTGTCCCCGACGAGGAGATCTCTGTCAATGCGAATGCCAGCCGTATCATGAAGATCGACCTCAAAGACAAGGATCATTTCATGGCTTCGGATAACATCTATGACATGGCCCTCGACAGCGGATGGTGTGAATCGAAAGATGATTTTGAATTCTGTTATGCCTATGCACCTGAAAGCCGCACCTCACTTGCTGCCAGAAGGAGGGAATGGAGGGTGTTTGACCTGCTGGCACCATCGCTGGGCCTGGATCCCAATGCAGAGAATTATCCTTTCTCCGTAAAGCCCGATGATAAGGTTACACTTTCAGACCTGGTCATGGTTTTTAAAGATTATTATGAAGGCACTCCCTTCGATATGACCAAAAACCTCACTGTTACAGATGAAAATGGCAAGACGGTAATATCACCCCTGGCAAATCCTCATATGCCCTACGACGCGAACAAGCTGCACGATATCAACGGCGGATGGGGATGGCGCGGTGAAAGGACGATAGCCAGGTGGTACACCATGTATGCGACCATAATACAGAGCCGCGACTGGCTCCCCGATGAAGTTGGGGGTGTGGTGTGGCTGGCAATGGACAATGTTGCCACATCTGTTTATATACCTGTATATTGCTGTGTCACAGATCTTCCGGAACCCTACAAGACTCCTGGACGGCCAAACGGTTTTACATACGAATCAGCATGGTGGGCCTTCAACAGGTTGGGTACGCTTACAGCACAACGCTGGGGCGATATGAGGCATGATGTGGATGCTCTGTGGGACCCGATACAGGAAGAACTTTTCACCAGGCAAAATGAGGTTGAAGCCGAAGCAATTGAGCTGTTGAAAGAAGACCGGGAAGAAGCAGTAAAATATCTCACTGATTACACCCACCGCTGGGGTACTGAGGTTGTGGATAAAGCCTGGAAACTGGGAGATTTTCTCTGGACAAAGTACGATGAGAAATTCTGACCATTTCAAGAAAATTTCTTAATTAAACCAAAACCTGAATGAAGAAGCTTCTTATCATTTTCGCATTGGCCCTTTATGGGTTATATGCAATTGCACAGGAAGATCTCCGGTCACCCGTTGATTTTTTCGGCTTTGAACCGGGAGCCGACAGAATGTTGTTTAACTACGGGGAACTCATCGACTACCTTAAGATACTGGATGAGGCCTCACCAATGCTTGAGCTTAAAGAGATAGGTAAGTCGCCTGAAGGGAAAAAGATATACATTGCCTTTATTTCCGATTCTGCCAATATCGTAAACCTCGACCGGCTAAAGGAGGTCAACAGGCAGCTTGCCCAAATCCCTTTCTTTACGGAGGATGGACGTGCAGACCTGGCGTCGGAAGGAAAGGTGTTCTTTCTTGCCACTCTCTCAATGCATTCCACCGAAGTGGGGCCCTCACAATCGGCCCCGGCAATTGCTTATGAACTGATAACGGGTAAAGATCACAGGATGCATGACTGGCTGGAAAATGTGGTTTATATGATGGTCCCCTGCCATAATCCCGACGGTATGGACATGATCGTGGAGCATTACAACAAGTACAGGGATACAAAGTACGAGGGGAGTTCTATGCCGGGTGTTTACCATAAATATATCGGTCATGACAATAACCGCGATTTTGTTGCCCTTACGCAGGAAGATACAAGAGTCATTGCCGCAATCTACAACAAAGAATGGTTTCCCCAGGTGATGGTCGAAAAACACCAGATGGGCTCTACAGGGGTGAGGTACTTTGTGCCGCCGCCTCACGATCCGATAGCCGAAAACATTGATGCGGGCGTATGGACCTGGATCGGCATTTTCGGATCAAACATGATGAAAGACATGACCAATAACGGGTTGCAGGGAATAGCGCAGAACTATCTTTTTGATGATTACTGGCCGGGTTCAACAGAAACCTGCATCTGGAAAGGGGCGATAGGGATGCTTACCGAAGCGGCCAGTGCCAGGCTTGCCACTCCCATCTATATTGAACCCAATGAAATAAAGGTTTGGGGCAAAGGCCTGGCAGAATACAAGAAAAGCATCAAGATGCCCGATCCCTGGCCGGGTGGCTGGTGGAAGCTGTCAGATATCATCGAGTACGAAAAACAAAGCACTTATTCTATACTGAAGACCGCCTCTTCACACAAGGAAGATATTTTGAAGTTCAGGAATGAATTGTGCAGGAAAGAGTTTATGAAGGGATTGAATGAACCTCCCTACTTCTATATCCTGCCAGGCGACCAGCACGACCAGGGAGAGCTTGTGAAACTGTTGAACCTGCTTATGGAACATGGTGTGGAGGTTTATTTTATCACTGAGCAGGTTAAAACAGATGAAAAAATATTTGAGATCGGTGATTTCATAGTGCCACTTGCCCAGCCATACAGGGCATTTATTAAAGAAGTTATGGAGACCCAGGAATTTCCATTGAGGCATTACACCCCGGATGGAGAGATCATAAAACCCTATGATATTACCAGTTGGTCGCTTCCTCTGCACAATGGGGTTGAATGTATTGAAATCAGCGAAAAGAAAGGATTCGAGGAGTGGATGCATTTTACTGTGGCAATTGATGAAGGTTTCAGTCTCAAAAGGGGAATGCCTACAGAATCATGGGGCATGCTTTTCAACGTGAACAATAATGAAAGTTTCAAGGCAGCTTTCTCCGCGAAGGAAAAAGGGTTTGCTGTGCATCGAACCCTGGAGGATATCCGTACCCGCATTAATGGCCCTGTTATCCCCGGTGGCAGCTTTATGGTTTCCGGACTGAGGGACGAGGAGAAAATAGCTGATTTTTACGGGGAACTTACCGTCGACCCGGTTTTCCTGGATGAAAGGCCTGGTGTTGAAACCGGAGAGTTCAGTGTTCCCTCAATTGCACTTATCGAAACCTGGCTGCACGATATGGATGCGGGATGGACCCGGTACCTTTTCGACACATATCACATCCCATATGACGTAATAAGGCCCTATGAGGTTAAGGACACTGAACTTGATAAATATGATGTTGTTGTGCTTCCCGGAAACAACAAAGACATTCTGATGTCGGGAAAATACAAGTCGGGCAAGCAGTATTACATGAGCAGTTATCCTCCTGAATATGCCCGTGGGATGGAAAAGGAAGGCCTGCAAAAGCTTATGGCTTATGTAAATGACGGAGGCAAGATAGTGGCCTGGGAAAGGTCAACCCAGTTGTTCGACGGTACTTTGAAAATTGAAACGGAAGAAGGGGAGGATGAGGAATTCCAGTTGCCGTTTTCCGATATTTCTTCAGAACTGAAAGGATTGTATTGCCCTGGATCACTGGTAAAGGTGCAACTGGATGAAGATTCTCCCATTACCCTGGGAATGGGTGACCATACCAATGTTTTTTACCGGGGCCGTCCCGTGTTCGAAACGTCCCTGCCCAGGTTCGATATGGACAGGCGTGTAGTGGGCACTTTTCCCGAAGGGGAGGTCTTTGTGAGCGGCTATATCGAAAATGAGGAAAAGCTTGACGATAAGGTTGCCCTTGTCTGGCTGAAGAAGGGAAAAGGCCAGATGGTGCTGTTTGCGTTCCATCCCCAGTTTAGGGCTTCAACGGGAGCTACTTACAAACTGCTTTTCAATTCCCTGTTGCTCCAAAATCCACAATACTAAAATCAACCAGCTAATAACACTAAAACAGAATTATGTTCAAGAAGCGAAAACTTCCGCACACCTATGCCATTATTTTCTACATCATCATTCTTGCTGCCATTCTTACCTGGATTGTGCCGGGAGGCGAATATGTAGAGAAAACTATAGTTAAAGACGGCGGGCCGGATACCGAACTAGTTTTTGAATATGTGGAAAGCCAGCCTCAGACCTGGCAGGTTTTTGCTGCCATGTTCAAGGGCTTCGAGAACCAGGCCGGGATAATAGTGTTCATCCTGATGATAGGAGGTGCTTTCTGGATCATGAACAGCACCAGGGCCATTGATGTGGGCATTCTCTCGTTTATCAGGTTCACACGGAAGCTCGAGCACTACAAGCTTTTCAAGGTCATTGGGATCGACAATGTGATCATCTCCCTTGTGATGATCATGTTCAGCATTTTCGGTGCCGTGTTCGGGATGAGCGAAGAGACCATTGCCTTTATCATCATCCTTGTCCCGCTGGCAATCACAATGGGCTATGATTCAATAGTGGGTGTTTCGATGTGCTTTGTGGCTGCAGGCCTGGGGTTTGCCGGGGCTGTGCTGAACCCGTTTACTATCGGAATAGCACAGGGCATAGCCGAACTTCCCCTCTTCTCAGGTTTTGAATACCGTATCTTTTGCTGGGTTGTGATCAATATTGTGGGTATAGGTTATATCCTTATTTATGCCCATAAGATCAGGAAACACCCCGAAAAATCACCGGTGAGGGAAGAGGATGAATACTGGAGGGAGAGAGGGACTGCTGAGATCGAATCTATCGAGTACAATACTCCGGCAAGCGCCTGGGTATCCTTTTTTGTAACCCTTGCAGCGCTTGCCGTCTTTTCATGGTTTTACCCTTTCACAGACCTGAAGGTTGGGAACTATTCGATCAACCTGCCTGCTGTTCCGGTAGTCACCGGGCTGTTTGCGCTTACTGGCATCCTGACCTTAAGAAAGACCGTGCATTTCTACATTCTTTCACTGCTTCTCTACACCATCGTCTTTCTGATAATAGGCGTAATGGGATACGAATGGTACATTATGGAAATTGCCACCCTGTTCTTTGCTATGGGCCTTGCCGCCGGACTTTCGATGGGTTACGACGACAATATGAACGTAAAGCTTTTTCTCGA
Organism: uncultured Bacteroidales bacterium; assembly: GCA_964567785.1. Taxonomy (GTDB): domain Bacteria; phylum Bacteroidota; class Bacteroidia; order Bacteroidales; family JAGOPY01; genus CAZMOK01. The sequence goes on from CAZMOK010000011.1 coordinate 33,937, forward strand.
GGGGGTCAAGGATATCGTCTCAGCCGCTCTTGTGGTAGGGCTTGCCGGTGGCATAATCGTGATACTTGAAGAGGGGAAGGTCATTGGTACCATACTGCACAGCCTTTCCGAATCGATGAGGGGCGTGAACCAGGTTGGTTCGGTAGCCTTCATGTACGTCATCCAGACGATCATCAATATAGCCATACCCTCCGGATCGGCTAAAGCCGCTATCACCATGCCCATTATGGCACCTTTCTCTGATCTGATAAACCTTTCGAGACAGGCAACCGTAATGGCATTCCAGTTTGGCGATGGCTTTACCAACATGATAACTCCAACTTCCGGTGTTTTAATTGGTGTTCTGGGCGTTGCTAAAATTCCTTATGACAAGTGGGTGAGGTGGGTCTGGCCACTTATCCTGATATTGATGATACTTGGGTTTTTGCTCCTTATCCCGACCGTCACAATGGACCTTAACGGATTTTAATTTTTGCAAAAAATGAGACGACGTCTCAATTATTGCAAATCATCAAGTACTTTTTTATCTGTGATCCTTCCGACCGGGTAGAGGTTTTTCCTGAAATCCCACCAGGGCGACTTGCTGTAAAACCAGTTGAGCTGGGCCCACTGGCTTTGTGCCGCCTGGGGGTGGTTTTCTTTCCATTCCTCAAATTCTTTCAGCAGCTCCGGGTCCTCTTTTATCATTTCCCTTGCAATGCCTTCCATTACATAGGTTTCGGAATATTCCTTCTGTTCGAAGATGGCATTGAAAAAGCCCCAGCCGAGGTACGAGTCAGGGGCATCAGGCTCGAGGATGTGGGCAATTACCCTCGCCGCACGCTGGTTTACGGGTATTACAACACTGCCGGCAGGGAATCCGATCTTTTCTGTATCAACATCGTATTCTGCGTTCACCCTGAACCGTCCTTCATAAGGAGAGTTCGACCATACGGGTTCTTTGAACCTGTATGTTTCCACTTCGATCTCAACCGGCTCATCTATCTTGAAATAATCGATCCCATGCCAGATAATACGCTGGATCACTTCCGACCACTCAGGAGGGATAATATAGGCATAGGGAAGGGAAATTGTTTTAGAAGGTGCGAGGTCATTGAAAAGGGGAACACTGAAAGTTACCGGCTTATCGGGATGATATTTGAACCATGGCCCTCCTGTAAGATCACTCTCCACCACATCGTACTCAACCCCTTTGAAATCCACCATTACACTGTCGGGGCCTGCCTCCCAGTCGACAGGCAGCTCATAGCCCCCGGTAGCTTCTGCCTCAATGCGTTGATCGGCTTTCCGGTTCAGTTCTTTAAGGTTTTCTTTTTCCTCCTTTACCACCACGGCAATGATCCGGTATAGTTCGTACGTGGCATAGACCCTTGTTTTGAAATCTTTCAATGAATGATTTTCAACAAGCATTCCGATTCGGTTTTGCAGAGCTGTATAGCCTTGCGACAGCCTGGGGGGTGAAACGGAGCTTCTCAACCCGCTGCGGGGGTCGTGCCAGCGCCTGAACATCACATAAGGGAAAACCGGGTATCCCAATTCCTCCATTCCGGATTCCATATATGGGATAAAAGTGTTTTCAGTCCATTCGGTAAGCCCTTCATCCATATTTCCCTTCGTTTCCAGCGCATATGTAACAACATACTGGTAGTCGGCACCATCAGTTACATGAAAGTCGACGAAAAAATCGGGGAGCCATTCCCGGAAAAGTTTCAGCCAGGCAATTGTTTCCGGGGAATCAGCTTTCAGGTAATCACGGTTGAGGTTAAGGTTCAGGGCGTTTGCCCTCCAGCCCATCTCCTCCGGACCGTCCTGGTTAATACGGTTGTACGGGCCGGACCTTTCATGGCCGTCGACACTGAATATGGGAATGAACAGGTATGTAACACCATCCAGCAATCCGGGGAACTTTTTATGGATCACAAGGTCCCTGAAGAACATCAGGCCTGCATCTTTTCCATCTATCTCCCCCGGATGGATGCCGGCCTGCAATAAGAGGACGGCGTTACCCGAAGCTTTCACACTTTCAGGGGTGAAATTGCCTTTTTTATCAATGATCAGCAAAGGCAGTAGCCTGCCCTGGGGGCTGACTCCGAAAGTGGTGTGCTTTACCATTTCGGAAGCATCAGCGAGCGCCTTGCAGTAAGTGATGGTTGTTTCGTAATCAGGTGTGGCAACTCCACCCGACTTTTCAAAATAAGTCTGCCATCTGTCGTCTTGTGCGAAAATATTGAATGCGAACAGCAGGGCAATGGATAAAAAAGCGTACTTCTTCATTTGGTTTTGCATTGTATTATAGAGCAAAAATATGAAGTTAGGTCTTGATCCAGCCTAAAAAAGAGAGTGAATATACTTTTTGGTTTATTTAAATGAAAATATCAGATATTGTTTACTTCCATATCGCCGAGACAGACCCCCAGGTTTCGCCCTTTTCTGATGAGAGAGTGATCGGGCGGGACGAGGCGGAGTTTGTCGCCCACATCACTGAGGGGTATATGAGAAGTTCCGTCGCCTTTTTTACACACCATGACGCCGAATTTTTTCTTGGAGATCAGTTCAACCGCTTTGGCACCAAACCGGGTTGCAAGCACCCTGTCATTGGCTGATGGGCTTCCCCCTCTTTGAATGTAGCCCAGGATAGTTTTCCTGGCCTCGAGGCCCGTTTTGTCTTCAATCATCTCGGCTATGGTTGAAGCGGCCGACTTGTTCTTGGGTTTGTCGATACCTTCAGCCACAACTACAATGGAATAGGATTTCTCTTCTATTGCCCGGCGCTCAAGATACTCGGCAATCACTTTTTTGCTGTAGGGGATTTCGGGTATGAGGATGACATCCCCACCGCCCGCGATTCCTGAATAAAGTGCCAGCCATCCGGCGTGGTGACCCATCACTTCGATCACCATGATTCTTTTATGGCTGTTGGCGGTAGTATGCAACCTGTCTATGGCATCGGTGGCTATGCTCAGGGCAGAATCGAAGCCAAAGGTGACATCCGTTCCCCAGACATCATTGTCGATGGTCTTTGGCAGGCCTATAATGTTCAGCCCCGCCTCGGCCAGCCTGGTGGCAGTTCTCTGTGTTCCGTTGCCTCCAATACAGACCAGTGCATCAAGACCCATCTCCTTGTAATGCTTTTTGATGAGCTTTGGCTTATCGATTTGCTGAAGGCCGTTCTTGGATTTTTTGAAAGGCTTTTCCCTTGAAGTCCCAAGAATAGTGCCGCCGAGGGTCAGGATACCGGACAGATGTTTTTCAGTCAGCTCCTGGTATTCCTGGTTGATCAGACCCAGGAAGCCCGAAGAGATACCGTATACCTTCATACCATAACTTCTGATGGCTGTTTTGCCAACCCCCCTGATCGCTGCATTGATACCGGGGCAATCGCCACCTGCGCTGAGAATGCCTATCTTCATCCCTTTTGTGGATGATCCCATAATATTGTTCTTTTGGTTGTAATATCAAATGTAATCAAAAATGGTAAGGGCCATTTATAATCAGTAGCTGATAATAAGGATTTTGCGAACAGGATTTCAACATTGGTAAAGAGTGTCATACATTAAGGGTTTCTCCTTCACTTTTGGCAATTATAACCGCACCGCATGAATCGCTCCATACATTTGTGGCTGTGCGGAACATATCAAGGATCCTGTCGACGGCAAGGATGAGGCCCACTCCCTCCAGGGGCAGACCCACCGCAGTGAGGATAATAGTGATCATCACCAGTCCTGCCATTGGAATACCGGCCGCACCAATGGACGCCAGCAGAGCGGTTATCACAACAATGATCTGCTGCCCTATGCTGAGGTCTATCCCGTATGCCTGTGCAATGAACATTACGGCAACACATTCGTAAAGTGCAGTGCCATCCATGTTGATGGTAGCGCCAAGCGGAAGCGTGAAGCTGGAGATCTTGTTCGAAACACCGTCGTTCTCCTCTACGGCCTGGATGGTCAGGGGAAGGGTGGCATTGGATGAGGATGTTGAAAATGCCGTTAAGACAGGGGTTCTCAGTGCAAGAAAATGCTTCCACGGATTTACTTTTCCAATTACCCTTGAGAGAGTGGGAAGTGTTATGAGCGCATGAACAGAAAGAGCCATGATCACTACAAGCATATACATTCCCATACTTTCGACGAGGGCGCCCAGGTCGTCCTGTTCTGCTACTTTTTCGGCCACAAGCCCGAAGATACCAAGGGGTGTGAATTTTATAATGAAGAGGGTAACCTTCATCATTACATCAAAAGCTGCGTTGAAGAAATCGGTAAGCAGCTTTTTCGATTTGCCGGGGGCTTGGGTAATGAAAAACCCGAACAGGATCGCAAAAAAGATCACCGAAAGCATCTGGCTGTTGTCAGAAAAAACACTGAAAATGTTTTCAGGGATTATGTTGATGAGAGTATCTCTGAGAGATCCTCCCTCCACCGCAAGATCCACTTCCTTGCTGAGGTTGAGGTCTGCCCCGACCCCGGGCTTAAAAATATTAACCAGCACAAGCCCTGTCACTATTGCAAGAGTGCTGGTCAACACATAATATGATATGGTCTTTATCCCCAGCCTGCCCAGATTCTCGGCATTGCCAATATTGGTCACGCCTGATATTATAGAACTGAGTACGAGAGGGATGATCACCATCTTCAGCGCACGCAGAAAGATAGTGCCCATCCAGTCGACATAATGAATGTGGTCTTCCAGGAAGATCCCATAGAAAACTGCCAGTACGAGGGCGATCAGGATCTGCCAGTGCAGGGCTATTTTCTTCATAAGCTTTTGAACGGCTTACGAAAATAGGTAAAAATGTGCGGATAAGACAGGATGCCAGAAGTTCATTCTATTTGTTTAACTTTATGGGATTAATATTTATATATGAAAGCTCTGTTTGTAAACTTTCTGGCACTTGTGTTTTCTTGTGCCTCTCTTGCCCAGCATACCAACATTCTTATAGATGATGTGGGCAGTTTTTATCCTCCCGAAGAACCATCGATAATTATTGACCCGAAAAACACCGACCACCTGGTGGCCGGTTCGAACATCGATAACTATTATATTTCGACCGATGGAGGCCAGACATGGGAAAAAGGCACACTTTCTTCCACTTATGGCGTATGGGGTGATCCGGTCCTGATCGTTGATACCGCCGGAAGTTATTACTTCTTCCACCTCAGCAACCCGGATGTGGGGAACTGGATCGACCGGATCGTGTGCCAGAAGCTCGATAATATTTCCGGCTCGTGGAATAACGGAACCTATATGGGGCTCAACGGGACTAAGGCCCAGGATAAAGAGTGGGCCACAGTAGACAGGTCCAACAACTACATTTACGTTACCTGGAGCCAGTTTGATGACTACGGCAGCAGCAATCCCAACGATTTCAGCAATATCCTTTTCTCAAGATCTACAGACGGCGGGGAAACCTGGACCGATGCCCTTCAGATCAACCAGGTTTCGGGCGACTGCATCGACAGTGACAATACAACGGAGGGAGCTGTGCCTGCAGTAGGTCCAAATGGCGAGATCTATGTGGCCTGGGCAGGGCCTGAGGGGCTGGTGTTCGACCGTTCAACCGACCAGGGTGAAACATGGCTCGAGGATGACATCTTCATAAGCGATATTCCCGAAGGATGGGACTATGACATTCCCGGGATATACAGGGCTAACGGATTGCCCGTCACAGTTTGTGATACCAGCGGCGGGGATTTTCACGGTACTATCTATGTGAACTGGACCGACCAGCGCAACGGTATTGACGATACTGATGTATGGCTGGTAAAATCTGTCGATGGAGGGGATACATGGACCGGGCCTTTAAGGGTCAACGATGATCCGCCGGGGAAACACCAGTTCTTTACCTGGATGGCGGTCGACCAGGCAAACGGCAACCTCTGGTTTGTATTCTACGACCGCAGGAACTATTCAAATTCCAACACCGACGTGTATATGGCCAGATCGACCGACGGCGGTGAGACTTTTGAGAATTTCAGGATCAGTGAATCCCCTTTTCTACCATATTCATCTATTTTCTTCGGCGACTATACAAATATAACGGCATACGATGATGTGGTACGACCGGTATGGGCCCGCCTGCAGAACGGTGAATTGAGTGTATGGACATCATTGGTCGACCTTACTATGGTCGGTGTAGAAGAAGAGCAACCACTTGCCCCTGTGGCAACGCTCGAACAGAATTACCCGAACCCATTCACAGAAAACACCTATTTTTCCTTCAAGCTAAGGGAGCCTGCCGTTACCTCCCTGAGGATATTCGACCAGTATGGCCGTTTTATGGCAACCATAATTGATTCGGAGAGGCTTCCGGCAGGGAGGTATACTGAGAAGTTCAATGCAAGCGATTCAGGATTAGTCCCGGGAATTTATTATTTCTCATTAGTCAGCGGAGACGATGCGGTCAAGAAGAAGATGATCCTTTTGAAATGACAGGTTCAATCTCTTTCTTATTCATATTCAAACCATAACATAATTAGATTTGGTTATTATCATCTTGTTGAATACTTTTGTCGCGGTTTTACTCGAACCTTAAATGAACGAGAACTACGAGGATATCATAAAGAAGTACAGGGATTTTCTTTTTTCGAAAGGATATGTTAACCTATCGCTCGGTCAGCTTTCCAGTCAGATAGGAGTTGACGGGGAAATTGTAAGCAGCTATTTCTCTACTGAAGAAGAGCTGGTTGAAAAAGTGCTTGAATATGAAAGGAAACAGTTTGAAAGGATATTTGAAACACATGATTTTGAAGGAGTAAATGCTATTGAAATCTTGCTCACTGTTAGCAGGGAAGTAGCCATGAATTTTCCGGATGTTTCACCTTCTATCACTTTTGAACTGAAAAACCATTACCCTGAGATCTATCAAAAGCATTTTGATTTCAGAAGGGATTTTATCTATGAAAAGATAAAGATCAACCTTACAAAGGGGATCAACCAGGGAATTTATCGTGATGACCTGAGTATTGAGCTGGTAGCACGACTTTACCTTTCAAGGCTTATAGATCTTCATAACCCCGATTTTTTCCCTTCTGAGGAGTTTTCATTTGAAACCATTTTCAATACGATGTTTGAAAACTTCATCAGGGGTATTGCCAAGCCGGGGGGGCTGGAATACTTTGAAAAGAGGAGAAAAGAGTATAAGTTCTGAATTAGTTGAAATTTCAAGCTGTCTGATGTAATAATCACTCAGCGGATCGTTTATTAATTTAGTTGTGGCCCTTAAAGAACTATCCGGCGTGCGTTGTTGTTAGGTGTTTGTTTTTACCAGGTGTTTTGGATTATGAATCTTAAAATGCATTACAAGAAATGAATTATGGAATTACAGTGATCTTGCTCCTGGTCGTATTATTCAATGTCTCATTATATGGCCAGCCCGAGCAGTTTTCATTGAAAGAAGCACAGGACTATGCCGTTGAGAATAACTACAATGTCAGGAGCGCAAATGCAGAGGTGGAAGCATCAAGGTACCAGGTTATGGAAAATATTGCCCGGGGGCTTCCACAGATAGATGGCTCCGTAGACTACACTTATTATATCCAGTTACCCACAACTATCATCCCCGGGGAAAATGAATTCAATCCGGGCCCCGACCTGAGGGCACAATTTGGAAAACCTCACAACGTATTTCTTAATCTAAACCTCAACCAACTCATATTCGACACACGTTATTTCATTGGCCTTCGCTATGCAAAAACCATGGAGCAGAAAACAGAAGAGGAGCTCCTGAAAACCGAAATTGATGTAAAAGCCCTTGTTGCAGAAACCTATTACAGGATTCTTGTGAATGAAGAAAGCCTTCTCATTCTCGATTCGCTTCAGAAAGTGCTCCAGCAAACCCGTTATGAAACAGAAGAACTTTTCAAGGCAGGTTTTGCGGAAGAAACAGATTACGATCAGCTAACACTTACTATAACCGATATTGATAATTCGATCAACGAACTTAAGAGGCTAAGGGACCTTGGCTATGACCTGCTGAGGTTCCAGCTTGCTTTACCATTGGAACATCCCCTTGAACTTACTGAATCGCTCGATGATATACTCACCAGAATTGAGATAGAACCGGTGATGAACCAGGATTTCGATATAAATAATAACATAGATTACAGGATAATTAAGTCTCAGGAGGAGATGTCGCTCCTGAATGTCAAGAATGAACGTTCGGCTTATTATCCAAGGCTGAATGGTTTCATTAATGTTCAGACCAGTGCACAGCGCGACCAGTTTACCATTTTCAGGGATGGTTACCCCTGGTTGCCCACCTCTTCGGCAGGTGCCTCACTAAGTGTCCCCATCTTTTCAAGCGGCCAGCGCCAGGCAAGGCTTGAGCAGGCTAAAATTCAACTTGAACAGGTGAAGATATCCAGAAGGCAAATGGAGCAGAATCTCAACCTGAGCGTAGTTCAGGCAAGGGCTGCTTTCCGGACCGCGGTTGAAAACTTTTTCAGGGAAGAAGACAATGTTGAACTGGCACTGAAGATCTATGAAAAGGCATTAATAAAATTCAGGGAAGGGGTTGCTTCAAGTGTGGAACTGACCCAACAGCATCAGCAGTATTTCAATGCACAGTCAAATTATTTCCAGACCGTGCTGGAAATGTTGAATGCAAAGATCGAACTTGATAAGACCCTGGGTAATTACAATTAGAAGAAAAGGGAATAATAAATCAATAAAACCGAATTAACAGGTTTCAATAATGAAAAAAATACTGACGTTAGTCATTATTCTTGGCCTTATCTCCTGCGGACAGACGCCAGAGGATGAAGAGTCCATCAGGCAGCAGATAAGCGAATATAAAAGCGAAATAAACCAGATCAATAAAAAAATTAATGAGTTAGAAGATAAACTCGATGAGTTTGACGGTGATGAAAGGTTCTCAGTACCTGTAAGCGTAAAAATGATCGATTACGAGGTATTCAACCACTATTTTGAAGTGCGTGGGACAGCAGAAGCGGTCAACGAATCAATGATCAGTCCTGAGACCAGTGGCACGATCGAAAATATTTATGTAAAGGAAGGAGAGAGGGTCAGGAAAAACCAGCTCCTTGCCAAACTTTCTACTGAGATCATTGAGAACAGCATACAGGAAGTTGAATCACAACTGGAATACGCAGAAACAGTTTATGAAAAACAAAAAAGGTTGTGGGACAAGAAGATCGGGTCTGAAATGCAGTTCCTCGAGGCGAAAAACCGGCGTGACGGACTTCAAAAGAACCTGGAAACCCTGAAGTCACAGCTCGAAATGGCCTACATTAAAAGTTCCATAAACGGGGTTGTGGATGAGATAGATATGAAAGTGGGTGAGCTGGCCATGCCCGGGGCCCCCATGATGCAATTAGTAAGCCTGGATGAATTATTTATCAACGCGGATGTATCGGAGACATATCTTGCCAGTGTGAAAGAAGGTGATTCTGTGCAGCTAAGCTTTCCTGTTTATCCCGATTTAAAAATGAAAGTACCTGTTCACAGGATAGGAAACGTGATAAACCCCGCCAACAGAACATTCAAAATGCAACTCAAGATCAAGAACCCAGGCAACAAGCTAAAGCCGAACATACTTGCGGTAATGCGTATCAATGATTTCACCACACCTTCAGCATTGATAGTCCCTTCAAATGTCATCAAGCAAGATGCTAAAGGGCAGTATATTTACGTTATAAGGGAAGAAAACAGTGAAAAGGTTGCCAGGAAGGTTTATATTGAAACCGGGATGACATACGATGATGAATCTATGGTGATCGAAGGTCTCCAACTTGGTGATGAGGTGATTACCAGGGGCTATACACAGGTATCGGACGGCGCTCCGGTATCAATCAAAGGATGACATGAAATACCCCGTCAAGAACCGGCTTTTAATTGCAGTTGTTTTATTTTCCATCTCTTTTTACTCTTTTTCACAGAATAAGACCAAAGTCTTTATTGACAATGCTGATGTCCTGAGGTTCGAACAGAAAGGCGATAAAGAGATCCAGCGGCTTATAGGCAATGTAAGGCTCCGCCAGGACAGTACGCTGTTTTTCTGCGACAGCGCCATCCTGGAAAATACCAGCAACAATATGCAGGCCTTTGGCAATGTTCATATCAACTATACCGACTCACTCGATATTTACGGCGACTTTCTGGATTATACCGGAAACACCCGGATAGCTGAACTCGATGGCAATGTGCTGCTTGTTGATGATAAGGCCACCCTGAGGACCGATCACCTGATATATGACAGGAACAACAAGCAGGCAACTTACAATACCGGTGGCGAGATAGAGGATGAGGAGAACGTGCTGACGAGCTGGATCGGTCATTATTACACTGCCGATAAGGAGTTTTTTTTCAAGGATACTGTGGTACTGGTAAACCCGGATTACATTCTCAGGTCAGACACTCTCAAGTATAACACCGATACCGAAATAGCGTATATATTCGGGCCAACAAATATCACGAGCGAAGAGGATTCGATTTATTGCGAATACGGCTGGTACGATACAAAGCAAAACCGCTCAAAACTGGTAAAGAACGCTCTTGTGCAGAAAAAGGAGCAGTCGATCAAGGCTGATACCATTTTCTATAACAGGGAGATAGATTATGGCCGGGCACTGGGTAATATAACGCTTACCGATACAGTCCAGGACGTAGTTGTTGAAGGTGACTCAGGAGAGTTTGACAGGAAAAAGGGGGAGTCATATGTTACCCAGCGGGCAGTTGCCATATTTATAGACGGACCGGATTCACTTTTCCTGCATGCGGATACTATTAAGGTACTCAATGATTCGCTCGACAGGGCGGAAAAACTCCTTGCCTACAACAGGATGAAATTTTTCAGGGATGATTTCCAGGGGGCATGTGATTCGATGATCTACAGCGTACCCGATTCGACTATCTATATGTATACCGATCCTGTGCTATGGTCGGATGAGAATCAACTGACCTCTGATTCCATTCATATTTTTGTGAGCCATAACAATATTGACTCGCTAAGGCTATACAGTTCTGCCTTTATCATATCAAAAGATACGGTGTCCGGCTATAATCAGATAAAGGGCCGCGAGATGACAGGTTATTTCAAGGATAACAACCTTTGGAGAATAAGGGTCAGCGGCAATGCAGAAACACTCTATTATGTGAGGGAGGAGGACGGTGCACTGATAGGTGTAAACAAGTCTGTCTCGAGCTATATGAAAATAAAGCTCCGGGATAACGATATCAAACAGATCACTTACCTTGAAAAGCCGGATGCAAACCTGGTACCGGATATACAGAGTCTCGGGGGTGAATTAAAGCTGGAAGGGTTTATCTGGATAGAAGAACGTAGGCCGAAGACCAAACAGGAAATCTTTGAATAACTCAGAAAAGTGAAAATTTGACGTAACGTTTCGGATTTGTTCTTACGTCTTCCAGAAGCTGGTTAAGCTCGTAGGCTGTTTTTTCCAGTTCAATATATAGCTGATCATTGTTGAGCAGCATGCCAATTGAACCTTCCCCGCTGTTTATCTTCTGTGTTATTTCAGAGATATCTGACACAACATCGTTAAGGTTCTGGAATGTTTGCGGTATATGGGCCATCGCGAGGGAGTCGCTGATGGTTGAAATATTGTCGATGGTGTTGTTGATCTCTTCACCATTATCGCGGAGGTTCATCGTGATCATGTCCAGGTTGTAAAGGATGCTGGCAAGCCTGTTCGACTGTTCCACCACCAGTGTGTCGATATTCGAAGTGGTGGTCTCAAGGTTCTGGAATGTCATGCGTATGCTCTGTATACTGGCCAGTATCTCATCCCTTATATCCCGGGTAAAAACACCCTGAACGGCAACCACCATAGAATCAATCGACAGTATTAGGTTTTCTGCCTTTCGTTTCAGGGGCTGGATCTGTCTGTTGACTTCTTCTTTGAGAGTGGCTTCCATGGTCGACATCAATGTGTCGCCGGTGACGGCAAGCTCACCTGAGCTACCAAGCTCTATGCTGATGGCACGGGAACCCATCAGGTCGGAACTGAATATCCTGGAGACAGAGTTTTTGGGGATGGGGAATTCGTTTTTCACAGCCAGTACAATGATCACATTCCCGTTCATGGAAGGGTCAAAGTACATATCGCTTACCTGGCCTATCCTCATTCCGTTGATGAGCACAGGGTTTGATTTCTCCAGGCCGTTTATATCGTCGTAAACAGCATAGAAATACCTCTCCTTAGAGAAGATGTTTTTCCCTTTCAGGAAGTTTAGTCCCCAGATAAAGCCTGCAATGGCCAAAACGAAGAAAAAACCAACTTTCAGTTCGCGGGGGATTTTCAAAGCTCAAACCTCCATTGTTATTACTACAAACTTAACGATTTTTTAAGAGGGTTCTTGCCTCTTTCACCGAAATTCTCTCATTGTCCTTAAAAGCAACCACAAATGCATCTTTGAATGCCCTCTGTTTACGCAATTCGTTCTGGTATTCTATGGCATCTTCGGAATTATCAAATTTACCTGCGGTATATTTGAAAATACCGTTGTGGTAATATTCCATTACGTAATCAAGATTCTTGAATTTACGGTGTGAGAGGGGCTTTGGATTGTTATAAGTTGCAATCTGTACCCTGAACAATATTTCGGGTTTGGGAGTTTTAATCTCTTGCTGCGGAGGGGCTGTTACCGCTTTGGCCTTATTGTCTTCCCGTTCCATTTCCTGCTTGTAATCCCTGAATGCCCTGAATATCGCCGATGCGATATAAACCTTTCCTTTTTCAGAATTCAGGAAGGCCTCATCACGTGAGTTAGAAAGGAACCCCGACTCTACCAGGACACCCGGCATGGCTGTTTTATATAAAACGAGGAATCCAGCCTGCTTCACTCCCCTGTCTTTGAGCTTTACCCTATCCCTGAACTGATCCTGGAGCAGCTTGGCAAAAACAGTGCTCTGATCGAGGAAGGCGTCCTGGAACATTGTTAAAGTAATATAATCTTCATCTTCAGTCGGATCGAAACCTTCATACATATCATCGTAGTTTTCTTCCTTCAGGATGGCCGCGTTCTCAAGTTTTGCCACCTCGAGGTTATCTTCCGTTTTGTGAAGTCCCATAACATATGTTTCCGTGCCGTAAGGAGAACTGGAACGGTTTGCATTACAATGTATTGAAATGAAGAGATCGGCTCCGCTTTCATTTGCGATACTCGCCCTTTTATGCAATTCAACAAAAGTGTCGTCTGCACGCGTGTAGATCACCTCAACATCGGGAAGGTATTCATTGATGTATTCACCCGTTCTAAGTGCTATGTCAAGCACAATATCTTTCTCTTTGGAGTAAGTGCCCACTGCGCCCGGGTCCCTTCCACCATGGCCGGCGTCGATAACCACCTTGGATAACTTTACCTGGCCGGATGCCTGGTACCACCCTGCCAGGAGGAAAAGAAAAAGGGTAAATATTATTGCTGTAGATTTCACGTTATATGAATTGATTAATTTAGTGAAAATTATAACGAAAAGCTTAGAAAACATATTATAGCAAGCTTTTTATTGCTTACAGTTCACTAACATATTGTTGTATCCATTGTCACCAAAGCCTTTGACGATATGCCTGCGTAATTTCTTCGTGTTGCTTGCAGTGATTATACTGCCTGGAATTTCTTATTCTGTTGATCTGCCCGGGAGTGAACTTCCGGAAGTTATTACCGGTCATATGGGCTTTCCTCCCGATACATTGAACGCAGACACAATTTCACAACCTGATTCCCTGATCACAGGGGCCCTTCCCGTGAGAACGTCCGATAACGCTCCGGATTCAAAGGTACAATATAAATGTGTTGATTCAATAACCCTGGATCTTCCGGCAAGAAAAGTTTATCTGTATGGCGACGCTGAGATCGATTATGAGGAAATAAGCCTGGAAGCTGACTTCATTGAGATCGACTTCAATAGTAACGAGCTGTTTGCCAGTGGATTGGAAGACTCTGCCGGGAATATGGCCGGGTTTCCTGTTTTTACGGAAGGAGACCAGAGCTTTAAATCTGAAACCATGCGGTATAATTTCACGACCAAGCAGGGTATGATCAACGGGGTGCTGACCGAAGACAGTTATGGGTACCTGAAGGGAAATAAGGTAAAGAAACTTGAGAACAACAATCTGAATATCCGGGGAGGTTACTATACAACCTGTAATCATGATCCTCCCCATTTCGGCTTCCATTACCAGAAATCGAAGGTTGTGCCGGGGAAAAGAATAGTTACCGGACCGGCCTACCTGGTGATCGAAGAGCTGCCCACCCCTGTTGCCCTTCCTTTTGGCTGGTTCCCTGTTGAAACAGGAAGGCGAAATGGCATCATACTTCCTACCTATGGAGAATCGGCTAACAGGGGTTTCTATTTTGAAAATGGAGGGTATTATTTTGCGCTGGGCGATAAGGTTGACTTTAGGATTGTGGGCGATATTTATACAAGGGGAAGCTGGGCAGTCAAACCTACAATGCGTTACAGGAAAAGGTATAAGTACGACGGCACCCTCAACTTCAGCTATGCCATAAACCAGACCGGTGTGCCTGAGACTCCTAATTTTGAAAAAAGTAAGGATTTTTCCATTCGCTGGTCGCATAAACAGGACAGGGCAGCACGGCCAAGAAGTAACTTTTCGGCCGATGTCAACATTAAATCGAGTACCTTCAACAGGTTCAACCCTACGAGTACAGAGGATTACCTTTCAAATACCTTTCGGTCGAGCATTGCCTATCAGACCAATTTTGCCGGGAAGTATTTTCTTACTCTAAATGCCGGGCATGAGCAGAATACGCTTACCAAGCAGATCAATGTTACGCTGCCCGAAGTCAGCTTTTCGGTGAACCGTTTTTATCCCTTACGCAAGAAGAACCGGGTAGGTGGGCCTAAATGGTACGACAATATTTCTGTGAGTTATAAGATGAACGCAGCAAATAAACTCTCCAACCCCGATTCGGTTTTCTTCACCACTCAGACACTCGCCATGGCCCAGAACGGTATAAGGCACAGCATTCCCGTTAGCAGTTCGGTGCAGGTGCTAAAGTACGTCACATGGACAAACTCCGTTAATATCACTGACAGGATGTATTTCAAGAAGCTGGAGAAATCCTGGTCGAGCGACACGCTTTTTACCGGAAACGATACTCTTGTTGGTTATGAAAATACCGATACCATAAGGGGTTTTTACAATCTTTTCGATTTCAGGGTTTCTTCATCGATGAGTACAAAGCTTTATGGTATGTTGCAATTCGGTAAGAAGTTTCCCTTACAGGCTATAAGACATGTTTTTACCCCTTCCCTCAGTTTCAGCTATACACCCGATTTTGGAAATGAAAACTGGGGCTATTATGGAAGCTATGTTGATGGCGGAGGCGAGACGGTTGAATATTCCAAGTTCCAGGGCGCCCTTTACGGAACTCCGCCCGGCAGGAGATCGGGCCAGATCGGTTTCAGCTTAGGGAACAACCTTGAAATAAAAGTAAGATCAAGAAAAGATACAGTAACCGGTATGAAGAAGATCAAGCTGATAGACAGGTTTACCATTTCAGGTTCATATGACCTTGCCAGGGATTCACTGAACCTGTCATCCATAACCTTCAGTGGTACCACCACTCTCTTCAAAAACCTGAGCATACAGTACAGGAGCAGCTGGGATCCGTATGTCCTTGACTCGACAGGTACCAGGAACCTGAACAGGTTTGAGTGGACTGAGAACAAAAGGCTTCTCAGGCTAGACAACACCAACTGGAATATATCCATTAACTGGCGGCTTACCTCCCAGGATTTTCAAAAGGACGAAGAAAAGGAGGACCAGCCTGAACAATTCGAATCTGATGCTGGAACTGAGGCGGAGCTGGAAGAGATCAACCTGAACCCTGAAGAGTATATTGACTGGGACATCCCCTGGGACCTTAGCATAAGATATTCGTTTAATTACACTGTAAGGAATGAGTACCCGAACTTCGTAAACGTAAAGGAGAAAACTATTGTACAGACACTGGCGCTCTCGGGCAATGTAAGTATCACACCCAAATGGAAGATCGGCTTCACCACAGGTTGGGATTTTGAGAATAACGACCTTTCCTACACTTCAATCAGCATTTACCGCGACCTCCACTGCTGGGAAATGCGCTTCAACTGGATACCCACCGGTTTCAGGAAAAGCTGGAACTTCTCCATCAACGCCAAGGCCTCAATCCTTCAGGACCTCAAGCTGACCAAGAAGAAAGACTTCAGAGACTTTTAGAAGGAGCAGGAACAGGATTAGGAATAGGAATAGGAATAGGATTAGGAGTAGGGGCAGGAATAAGAACAGGAGCGGGAAATTGATTAAATTTGCCATTTAACGAGTAAAAACCAATGAAAAAGATCATCAACACATTGAAAGCGCCTTCTGCACTCGGGCCTTACAGCCAGGCAGTTGAGGCCAACGGCACCTTATACATTTCAGGACAGGTACCTGTAGACCCGGAAACCGGAAAGGTTGTTGAAGGCGGGATCAAAGAGCAGACAGACCAGGTCATGAAGAATATCGGGGCGATCCTTGAAGAAGCCGGATACACTTATGAGAATGTAGTGAAATCAACCTGCCTGCTCAGCAACATGGACAACTTTGCCGCCATGAACGAAGTTTACGGCAAGTACTATCCTGAGAACCCCCCGGCAAGGGCGGCCTTTGGTGTGGTGAAGCTCCCGCTCGGAGTGATGATCGAGATAGAGACGATAGCGGTTAAATGATTGTCGATTGTCGATTTTCGATTGTTGATTTTTTCTGAATAGGATAAATGATGCGGTGGTGCTATTACGCCATGCTGCCATGAAATAACTTTACTATGAAAAAAACCTTAACACTAGCACTTGCAATTCTCTTTTTTATCCCGCTGGCTTCCGTAGCCGATGAAGGGATGTGGATCCCAAGCCTTCTTAAGAAATACAATATTGAAGATATGCAGGAAAAAGGCCTGCGGCTCAGTGCCGAAGACCTTTACAGCATAAACAGCAACAGCCTTAAAGACGCCATCGTCCTCTTTGGCAGGGGATGCACCGGCGGGGTCGTATCGCCCGAAGGGCTGATGCTGACCAACCATCACTGCGGATACGGACAGATCCAGTACCACAGCTCGCTTGAGAACGATTACCTCACCGATGGGTTCTGGGCTATGTCGAAGGAAGAAGAACTGCCCAACCCTGGACTCACTGTTTCCTTCCTGGTCTATATGGACGATGTGACCGGAAAGGCCATGGAAGGGGTTACGGATGACATGACGGAGAAAGAACGCAGCGAAAAAATACGGGAGAACAGCGAAGAGATCATAAAAGAGGTCACCGAGGATACTCATTACGATGCCGTGGTAAGGCCCCTCTTCCAGGGCAACCAGTATTTTGTCTATGTAATGGAGATCTATAAGGATGTGAGGCTGGTGGGCGCCCCGCCCTCAGCAATCGGAAAATTCGGTGGCGATACCGATAACTGGATGTGGCCCAGGCATACCGGCGACTTTTCCGTTTTCCGGATCTACGCCGATAAGGACAATAAACCTGCCGAATATTCGGAAGACAACGTGCCTTATAAACCCAAAAAGCACTTCGACATTTCGATCAAAGGGGTTGAAAAGGACGATTTCACCATGGTTTACGGCTATCCTTACACCACAACAGAATACTACCCCTCTTATATGGTCGGTATGTATGCCAATTACCGGTATCCCGAAAGGATAAAGATCAGGGAGGAAAAACTTGACATTATCGGGGCTGCCATGAATTCCGACCCGCAGGTGAGGATACAGTATGCATCGAAAGATGCCCGGATAGCGAATGCATGGAAAAAATGGATCGGCGTGATCAAGGGGTTGAAAAGGCTGAACGCCATGGAGAAAAAAGAAAAACTTGAAGCTGAATTCAACGAATGGGCTGCAACAGATCCCGATGGTGGAAAATACAAGACCTTACTGGATGAATATGAGGATGTGGTAGATGAGATGAAACCGCTGGCTTATTGGTCAGATTACTTCTCGGAAGCCATTTACAGTACCGACATCCTGAATTTCTCCTACCGTTTCAGGAACCTGGCCGGCCTTGAAAAAGACCAGGAAGAAGAGATTGAAAAGGAAATTGAAAAACTGGCCTCCACCACGCAGCGGTTTTTCAAGGATTATCACCGCCCCACCGACAAGAAACTCTTCGCGGCAATGATGGAGATATTCTATGAAGGAGTGCCGGAAGAGCAGCTCCCTGAAGTGTATGAAATGATAGGAAAAAAATTCGACTACGATTTTGAGGAATATGCCGACTGGGTCTATAAGAAATCCATGCTCACAAACCAGGAAGATCTGATGTCATTCTTAGAAAAATACAAAGCATCCAAGGCCAAAAAGATCAAAAAAGACCCGGTTTATTCGGCAATGATGACTTTTTTGGATTATTATAGAGCGAACATTGCAGGGCAGTTGTCGCAGCTCGGGGGCCTGCAGGACAGCCTGCAGCGGATCTATATGGCCGGATTGATGGAATTCCAGCCCGAAAAGCTCTTCTATCCCGATGCCAATGCCACCCTCAGGGTCACCTATGGCAAAGTGAACGGGTACTATCCCCGCGATGCAGTTTACTACCGCCATTACACTACCCTCGAAGGCATTATGGATAAAGACAATCCGGAGATCTACGACTATGATGTGCCCGACAGGCTGAAGGAACTCTACCGTGATAAAGAATACGGCTCCTATGCCCGTCCCGACGGTGACATGCCGGTCTGCTTTATCGCCATGAACCATACCACAGGAGGGAACTCGGGCAGTCCTGTGCTGAACGCCAACGGACAGCTCATAGGCCTCAACTTCGACCGTAACTGGGAGGGTACCATGAGCGACTTTATGTACGATCCCGACATGTGCCGCAACATTACCCTCGACATCCGCTATGCCCTTTTCCTCATCGATAAGTTTGCAGGCGCCGGACACCTTGTCGAGGAAATGAATATTGTTGATTAGAGTTGAGTTCTGAGATCTGAGATTTGAGTTTTGAGATTTCCTTTAAATAGTTTATGGAACGAATAAATGACTTTTTAACCTTCGAGATCTTTCATGTAGGAGACTATTCCTTCACAGTCAGTAAGGTGGTATCTGCCATAATGACTATTCTGATCGCAATAGTTGTGCTATGGGTGGTGAAGAAATTATTGTTTCGAAAGAAAGGGAAATCCAGGTTTGAAAGAAGCAATATCTATTCGTTATACCAGATCCTGAAATATGTTCTCTGGATCATAGCTTTTCTCATGATCCTTGAGATACTGGGACTGGAACTGAACGTCCTCCTTGCCGGTTCAGCAGCCTTGCTGGTGGGTATAGGCCTGGGCCTGCAATCCACGTTCAATAATTTTGTTTCCGGCATTATATTGCTTTTTGAAGGGACCATAAAAGTGGGCGATGTGCTCGAAATTGACGGGGATGTAGTGCAACTGCGGAAAATAGGGCTGAGGACCTCCGAGGCGCTGAACCGTGACGATATCGTGATAATAATACCTAACTCCGTTATTACGAACAATAAGGTCATAAACTGGACGCATCAGTCGAGAAAGACCAGGTTCAAGATAAATGTGGGCGTTGCGTACGGAAGTGATGTAGAGCTGGTATTGAAAGTGCTTAAGGACAGCGCCCTTGAACATCCGGATATTTCCGACAGGTCATCAATAAATGCGCGATTCCTGGATTTCGGTAACTCCTCACTGGATTTTGAACTGCTCTTTTTCAGCGACAATGTTTTCAGGATCGAAAACCTGAAATCAGAGATCAGGAGGATCATCAACCGCAAGTTCACTGAGAACAACATCACCATCCCCTTCCCGCAGGTGGACCTGCATATTAAGTCAGACTTCAGAGAAAAATAATCCCGGACGATATTAAATAACTATAATATGAGAATTGAAAAACTTTACAGTAACGACGATTTTAAAGAGATCACCAGAGAAGAATTCATCGATTTCCTTTACGATCACCTCGACCGTTTCGGGGACCCGAAGGAAGACATCAACAAATGTTTGAATTACGCCTTTTCGGATGAAAAATCTGAGGGTGGGTTTGCTCTGGCGGCTTTTTATGAAGACAAGCTGGTTGGCGGACTGATCATGAACAAGACAGGTATGGCAAACTACATCCCCGACTGGATACTGGTTTATGTAGCCGTTGATGCCACCCACAGGGGTAAAGGCTTTGGCCGGCAGATCGTTGAAGAGGCGCTGGATATGTGCGACGACGGGGTGAAACTCCACGTTGAATATGACAATCCGGCAAAAAGACTGTACGAAAGAATAGGCTTTACAAATAAGTACGCCGAAATGCGTTATCAAAAGTAAATACTTGTGGCCGAACTTATTATACATACCGAAGAGATTAAAGATAACATAAGGAAGCTCAGCAGTTTTTTCAAAAAACACAATGTTGAGTGGAGCCTGGTGACCAAAGTTTTTTCAGGCGACCTGGGTTTCCTCGAAAACATCCTGACCGATGATGTGATAAAGGATATCAATTCGGTAGGAGATTCGAGGTTGTCGAGTCTGAAAAACCTGAGACAGGTCAACCCGGATATGCGTACCATCTATATCAAGCCACCGGCTGCCGTGTATGCTGACGATATTGTGAGTGTTGCCGATATTTCCCTGAACAGTTCGTATGAAACCATTGAATGCCTGAATGAAGCTGCCAAAAAGCAGGATAAGGTCCACGAGATCATCATCATGATCGAACTCGGGGAGCTGCGTGAAGGGGTGAACCGTGAGGTTGTCCTCGATTTTTATGAAAAGGTTTTCCAAATGTCCAACATCAGGGTGATCGGGCTGGGCTCCAACCTGGGCTGCATGTACGGTGTTGAGCCAACGTACGATAAGTTGCTGCAGTTGTCGTTGTACAAAGAACTGATCTCCGCCAAGTTCAAAAAAGACCTCAGGCTTATTTCAGGGGGAAGCTCTATTACCCTTCCCTTAATGGGCAAGGGGGTGGTTCCCCCTGAAATAAACCACTTCAGGGTGGGTGAGGCCGCTTTTTTCGGGACAAGCCCCCTTGAAAACAAAAGGTTCATGGACCTGGCTACCCGGACTTTTGAGTTCAAGGCCAACATCATAGAACTTGAAGAGAAAGGCACGGTGCCTGATGGCATCATCAACGAAGCCAACATAGGTCATACCGCCGAATACGACGAAGAACAGATCAGCGAAATGACCTGTAAGGCAATCCTTGATTTTGGTTTGCTGGATGTGGACCATAAGGATATCGAGCCCTATATCAAGGACATAAAATTTGTCGGTATCACTTCCGACATGACAGTGGTGGATATCGGAAAGAACAAGCTCAGTAACGGGCAGGACCGGTTCAGGGTGGGCGACACCATCCTTTTCAGGCCGAATTACCTGGCAGTGGCCCGGCTGTTGAACTCAAAATTCATCGAGAAGATCTACGTGGATTGAGGATGCGGCAATATTGATTATGAGAAGAATTTCCTTGCCGGCCATTAAAAACATCTTCCTGTTTGCGCTATTGACAGGGACCGGTTTTTCACTTTTTTCCCAGGATGATGCCTTTATGTCGATCCACCGGGAACAATCTGAATACTACAAGACAGAACCCTGGCCGGAGATCAGCGTCAGCCCTGCAAGAAACGCAAGTTTCGACACCTGCACCCTCGACAAGATGGTATTCGGTTATCACCCCTACTGGATGGGCGACAGCTACCTTGGTTATCACTGGAACCTCTTGTCGGACCTGTGCTTCTTCTCCTACGAAGTGGATGCTGCAACAGGAGATCCCGTTACCACCCACGACTGGCTTACGGCGCCCGTGGTCGATTCGGCGCTGGCAAATAATGTGAGGGTCCACTTGTGCGTCACCCTTTTCAACGGGCATGCCACTTTTTTTTCGAACGAAGATGCAAAACAAACGTTAACAGACAACCTCATACATCTCATTTCAGAACGCAACGCCCATGGCATCAACATTGATTTTGAGGCAGTGCCATCTTCCCAGGGGGCAGCCATGGTTGATTATGTGCTGGAACTGAGCGCACAGGTAAAGGACACCCTGCCGGGATGCATGATCAGCATGGCCATTCCGGCGGTCGACTGGACAAACATATTCGACATTGAGCAGCTTGATGAGGCCCTCGACCTTTTCATGATCATGGGCTATGATTATTACTGGAACGGCAGTGCGATGGCGGGACCGGTTTCGCCCCTTTACCCGATGACTGCGGGTTATAATTACAGCCTTGCACGAACAGTTTCCGATTACCAGCAGAAAGGCATCCCTGATGAAAAATTCCTGCTCGGGCTGCCCTATTATGCCCGGCAGTGGCCCACGCAATACCCGGTGGCCCCGTCGCCGGTTGCCGGATATGGAACGGCGCTCACCTATGCCAATGTTCGGAACAGCAGTGTTAACTATTACAACCAGGAGAACAGGTACTGGGAACCTGCCAGCATATCATCTTATTATTCGTTCAGTGTCAATGACTCGTGGTACCAGTGTTTTGTGGCAGAGCCGATGGACCTGGAGGAGCGGTACGACCTGGTGAATTACAGGGGGCTGGCCGGTATAGGCATCTGGGCATTGGGTTACGACAATGGTTACGACCAGCTCTGGAACGTTCTTGCAGACAAATTCTCCACCTGTGTGGAACCAATGTATTCCGATACGTTGTACGATTCAGGGGGGCCCTTCCGGCCTTATTACAACAATGAAGATTACACCCTTACCATCAGGAGCTTTGACGATACTCCCGTCAACCTTGAGTTCCTGGAATTCAATATCGAGGACGGATATGATTCACTCTGGGTGTTTGATGGCGGGGACACACTTTCGCCTTTGCTGGGCGGATTCTCAGGGGCAAACCCTCCGTCAGTCATCCAGTCCGCAGGAAAAATGCTCACCCTTCGTTTCCGCTCCGACGGACTTACGGTTGGCCCCGGCTGGAAAGCGGTTTGGAGGTCCGGCACGGCGGGAGTTAATGATATATTCCGGCAGGGGTTCGATGTTTTTCCCAATCCTGCGGGTTCAGTTATCAGTTATCAGTTATCAGTTAACAGTGGATTGAAGGATTGTACGATTGAAGTATGGGATGCTGCTGGGAAAAGGGTTGAGATTGTGACTGTTCCCGGTGGCAGGGATATTGTCAGCTCGGATGTTTCGGCCTATCCCCCCGGCGTTTACACTGCTGTCCTCAGAAATAATGAAAGGATATTGGGTGTGAGGAAGTTTGTGGTGGAATGATCCTCTGCGAACATGCGCACATGAAAATATCTGCGCTCCCTGGCTTTCATCATCTCAACTCTCAACTCCCGTTTCGCTTCGCTCACGGGATTCCGCTTCGCTCCATCTCAAATCTCAACTCTCAGTACTCTTCCCCTTGCTGCCGCAATGCTTCCTTGTGTACCAGTTCCAGCAGCTTTTTGAAGAAATGGGGGTCGAGCCCGGCTTCTTCGGCCGCGATCGTTCGCTCTTCCAGGATCTTCTTCCAGCGCTCCATCTGAAGGATCGAAAGGTTTTCGTGCCGCTTGATCTCACCGATTTCCCTGACAGCCCTCATCCTCTCCGACAACACATCGATCAGGGCCTTGTCGAGCCGGTCGATCTGCTGCCTCTTCAATTCCAGTTCCTTGATGTATTCCCCGTCCCTGGCCTTCCGTATGGAAAGTGATGAAATGAGTTTTGCAAAAGCCTCCGGGGTGAGTTGCTGGTCGCGGTCAGACAGCGCCTTGTCAGGATCGGGGTGCACCTCGACCATCAACCCGTCGAAGGCAAAATCAAGGGCAAGCTGGGCGATCACGGGTATCAGTTCCCGCTTTCCGCAGATATGGCTCGGGTCGACGATCACCGGCAGGTCGGGGTGCCGGCGTTTCAGCTCGATGGGGTATTCCCACAGTGGCATGTTCCTGAAAGGTTCGGAGCGATGGGCGGAAAAGCCCCTGTGAACTGCAAGCAATTTTGTCACTCCGGCCCTGTTGAGCCTTTCCAGTGCACCGGTCCAGAGGTCAGGGTCGGGGTGCATCGGGTTCTTGACCATAACAGGGATATCCGTACCTTTCAGCGCAACGGAAAGTTCATCAACCGCCCAGGGATTGGCAACCGTCCTTGCCCCGAGCCAGATCATGTCTATATCATTCTTCAGGCAAAGCTCTATGTGTTCGGGCAGGGCGACCTCAACGCAGGTCTTCAGTCCTGTTTCGCTTTTCACGGTCTTCAGCCAGCGCAGGGCGATGTCGCCAGCACCGGGGAACCAGTCGGGCCTCGAACGGGCTTTCCATATCCCGCTGCGGAAATACTCCACTTCAGGTATTTTACTGATCTCTTTTGCAGTGGTGAGCAGTTGGTTTTCGCTTTCGGCACTGCACGGACCGGCAATAAAAAGAGGTTTTTCCGGCCCCTGTGTTATGGGTGTTATCTTCAGCATCTTTATTTCATTGTTCTGTAGCAAAGATAGCATTCAGGAAGGAATCTTACCCATTCTACCGGATATTGATGACGATATGTTATTTTTGCAGCGAAATAGATTTGTTATGGATCACGGAAAAAGGACAAAGATCAAAGTGCTGCTCGATAAAGGGGAGCCCCTTGCCGAAGTTGTTGTGAAAGGCTGGGTGAGGACGAAAAGGGAAAGTAAGAACGTTGTGTTCATTGCGCTGAACGACGGGTCCACCCTTCGTAATATACAGGTGGTGGTGCAGCCCGGGACCCATAGCCGCGAAAAACTTGAAAAGATAAACACGGGGGCTTCGCTATCGGTGAAAGGCGAGTTGATAGAATCGCCCGGAGCTGGACAGAAAGTGGAGATGGCGGCAAAAGACATCCACATCTATGGTCAGGCAAACCCCGACGAATACCCGCTGCAGCCTAAAAAGCATTCACTTGAATTCCTTAGGGAAAAGGCCCACCTTAGGTTCCGGACCAACACGTTTGGCGCCATAACCCGGATAAGGCACGCCATGATCTACGGCATACACAAATTCTTTAACGACAAAGGATTTTACAACATCCACACACCCATCATCACCGGTTCCGATGCAGAAGGGGCGGGGGAGATGTTCCGGGTTTCTGTGCTAGACCCCAAAAATCCTCCCCTTAACGAACAAGGTGAAGTGGATTTCAGGGAGGATTTCTTCGGAAAGGAAACCAACCTTACGGTCTCGGGGCAACTTGAAGCCGAACTCGGAGCCCTGGCCCTTTCGGATGTTTACACTTTCGGCCCCACATTCAGGGCGGAAAACTCGAACACCAGCCGCCACCTGGCCGAGTTCTGGATGATCGAGCCCGAAATGGCCTTCTATGATATCCACGATAACATGGACCTTGCCGAAGAGATGACGAAATATCTTGTACAGTATGCACTCGACAACTGCATGGAGGATATTGAGTTCCTCGACAAGCGACTGAAGGATGAAGACAAGAACAAGAAGATGGAGGACCGCTCCCCGATGGGCCTGATCGAGAAGCTGCATTTTGTGCTCGACAGTGAATTTAAAAGGATTACCTACACCGAGGCCATCGATATATTGAAAAACTCAAAGCCCAACAAAAAGAAGAAGTTCCAGTTCTTGATCGAGGATTGGGGGACCGACCTGCAGTCGGAGCACGAACGCTACCTTGTTGAGAAGCATTATAAAAAACCAGTCATCATCACTGATTATCCCAAAATGATCAAGGCTTTCTATATGAAGCAAAATGACGACGGGAAGACTGTGAGGGCGATGGATGTCCTCTTCCCGCAGATAGGCGAGATCATCGGTGGTTCCCAGAGGGAGGAGGAGCTGGAGAAACTGTACAGCCGTATAAAGGAGCTGTACATCCCGGAAGAAACCCTCTGGTGGTACATCGAAACACGTAAGTTTGGCACCGTTCCACACAGCGGGTTTGGATTGGGTTTTGAACGTCTTATGTTGTTCATAACCGGTATGGGGAATATAAGGGATGTAATCCCGTTCCCGCGTACCCCTCAGAATGCAGAGTTTTAGTATTATTATTTAGTTACAAGAGGGAATATTTATTTTGCATTCTTGTAACTGAAAGAGTTTTTTTGTATTTTTCCTATCTGATTCACTAATTGTACCGGAAGGGATAAAATGTTAAACCAGAGGTTACAACAAAAGCTGTTACAGAAACTTTCGCCTCAGCAGATCTTGCTGATGAAGCTCCTGCAGATCCCTTCCATTGCGCTTGAGCAGAGGATCAAGCAGGAAATTGAAGAAAACCCTGCCCTGGAGGAGCTCTCAACAAATGATGAAGATACCTCAGATGAAGAGATAGATTCTGACAGCTCTGAGGATGAATCACTCGACGACGAATACCTTGAAGACACGGAAGAACTGAACGGAGAGGAGGAATTCGACATAAACGACTACCTTGATGAAGATGATATACCTTCTTACCGTCTTTCTGCGGGAAACAACGGAAGCGATGAGGAACAGCGTGATGTGCCCTTCGCATCAGGGACCACCTTTCATGATTTTCTTATTTCACAGCTCGGGCTGAGGGTCAAGGATGAGAAGCAGTACCTGATAGGACTGAATATAATTGGTAATCTTGATGACGCAGGTTACCTTCAACGGGACCTCAATGCCATGGTCGACGACCTCGCCTTTACTCAGAATATTGAAGTAAAAGAGGAAGAGATCAAAGAGGTGCTTTCCATTATACAGGATCTCGAACCTGCAGGGGTTGGTGCCAGGAGCCTGCAGGAGTGCCTGCTGATCCAGCTTAAGAAAAAAGAGAACAAGACCAAAGGGACGAATATCGCCATCCAGATCGTATCGAGGTTCTTTAACGAGTTTACCAAAAGGCATTACGAAAAGATAATGAAAAGGGCCAGGATCGCAGAAGAGGAGCTCAAAGAAGCCATGGATGAGATCCTCATGCTTAACCCGAAGCCCGGAAATTCGATGAGCGAGACCTCAAAGACCAACCATTATGTTGTGCCCGACTTCTATGTCAGGAACATTGACGGGAACCTGGAACTTACGCTCAATTCAAGGAATGCTCCTGAATTAAGACTTAACAAGACGTATGTGGAAATGCTTTCTTCTTTCGCCGAAAGCAAAAACAAGAAGAAAGACAAGGAGGCCATCATGTTTGTCAAGCAGAAGATCGATTCTGCAAAGTGGTTCATCGATGCTATCAAGCAACGCCAGAATACCTTGTACACTGTAATGAGGGCGATCATGGACTACCAGATAGAGTACTTCCTCACAGGAGATGAAACCAAGCTCAGGCCGATGATCCTCAAAGATATCGCCGAGATAGTCAATCTGGATATTTCAACTGTATCAAGGGTGGCTAACAGTAAATACGTACAGACCCCTTTCGGCACTTTTCTTCTGAAGACCTTTTTCTCCGAATCGATGCAGACCAGCACCGGTGAGGAGGTCTCCACCAGGGAGATCAAGAAGATACTGATGAACTGCGTGGAGAACGAGGACAAATCGAAACCCCTTACCGATGAGCAGTTGACCAATATCCTCAAGGAAAAGGGTTACAATATCGCCCGCCGCACCGTGGCTAAATACCGTGAACAGCTCAATATTCCCGTGGCAAGGCTCAGGAAGGAACTTTAGATGGCTGTTAGCTGCTGGCTGATGGCTTTTTGCTCAATATATTTTAATGCTTTTCCGTAATTGGTCCTTTCAGCAATACAAGATTTTCTGATTCTCTATATGGGCAGGTAAAAAAAGTATATTTGCATTTGTAATACCATCACAGATAAATGGAATCCCGCCTCGCAAAAGTCATCAGCTATTTTTTTCACCCGCTGTTGATACCTACTTATTCCTATATCATACTTCTGCACCTGAATGTCTATTTTGCGATGATCATCCCTTCTCCCCAGAAGTGGCTTATTATCTCGCTTATATTTATCACTACATTCCTCTTTCCAGCCATTATCAGCCTGTTCATGGTGAGGAGGGGGCTTGCAAGATCAATGGAGATGCATGGCAGGGAAGAGCGTACTTTTCCGTATATGATTACGCTGGTATTCTTTTATCTAACCTTTTATCTCCTCAGGCAGATCCAGATATCGCCTGTATTTTATTACTTCATGGCAGGGGCCACTCTCCTGGTGATACTTGTACTGGTGATCAATCTTTTCTGGAAGATCAGCGGGCACATGATCTCGATAGGGTCGATGACAGGTGCAATAATTGGTTTGTCATTGTTGCTTAACATCAACCTCATTCCTTTGATAATAGCAGTGATACTGGTAGCCGGATTTATAGCATATGCAAGGTTGAAATTAAATGCTCACCATCCAACACAGGTATATGCCGGGTTTTTCCTGGGCCTGGTAGTGATGAGTGGGGTATTCTTTTTCCTCTAGCTAGAACGGCAGGAACGTAAAACCGACCGATACAGGGTACAGATCGGCGGGTCCTTTCCCTTTTCTGAATACTTTTGATACCGAGTAATAGGCATAGACGCTGATCCAGCTATAGCCAATCCTCAGTGTAGGGCCGAAACGAAATTTCTCTACATTTTCAACCTGTTTCAGCTTTTGTATGTCGCCCTTGGCAAATTTATATTTCGCCTTTGCATCGATCAGGTAACCTACCTTAACTCCCAGGGCAAGCCTGAACTTTGAAGGGGATTTGAACCTGAATTCAAGCGGTACGTCAATATAAGCCAGTCCCAGTTTAGTTCTTTTCATCGGCAACGAATCGGGAAGAGGGGTAAAGCGGATGGTGTCAGCCTTAATATCATCGATCAGGCTTTTCGAGTACATATTGTGGAAGCCCATTCCCACACCGAAAGCAAAGCTGAAGTCGCTCTCCCCGAAGGGGTAATTATACATGCCGTAAAAATTGGCTCCCTGGTTTATGGTCCTTACATCAGCTCCTTCAGGAGGGTTTATCCAGAAATCAGTAAAAACATCGGCTCCGAAACTGAACCTCTTGATGGTAGTCTGGCTGAGCGACTGGGCTGCGAGCCATTGAACTGAGAATACTAATAAAGCTAATAATGCGATTTTCCTCATAACGGTGAATTAACGATTCAAAGATAAGGAATATTGGGCGCTTTTCACTGTTTAGGGTTGAGTGCTTAGTTCAGGTATTAATTTAGAGTGTATCGTAAAGACTGATATGCCTGATCCGGGGAGGTTCCAGGGGAGGTTCATCGGGTGTAAAATATACCTTCACTTCCTGTCCCGGAATAACATCGAAATAATTATCTGAAAGACTGCCTTGCAAGTTCTCAACTTTCAGGAACAGATCCTTAACAAGGGTTGGAGAAGATACCTTTATCAGCCAATCAACAGATCGTTTTGAAATGTCTGTCGTTAATTCAGGTTTTTTAAGATGGAGGTTTTTCGGTTTGACGAAGTAATGAATATCTTCTGCGTATAATCCTTCATCAATGAGAAAACTATATAGTAAAACAGATGAAGGGTCATGACCTTGCAGCACCCCGGCAACAGGTCTTGATAATACTTTTCTGGCTGTGTTACTGTCTGTTCTGGTAGGAATGTTCTCACTCCATATCGTTTCTCCGTTAAAAGACAGGAGTGATACGGAAAGGGTTTTATTAAGCGGATATGGACTGTCGTTCACCAAATGGATCTCCAGGTTATCATCATTGACCACCGTGCTAATGAGAGGGTCATTATAACGCTTTTTCACGAAATAGTGCAAGGCTTTCCTGTTCTTTTCATAATCGATGGAAGACCAGGAGATAACAGGCCAGCAGTCGTTGAGTTGCCAGTACAGGGTGCCCATGCAGTATGGTTTTTCCCTTCGGTGGGCTTCAATTGCCCTGGAGATCCCATATGCCTGGACCAACCGGCTAACATAAGCATAATGCTCAAAATTGCCGGGTACGGGGTAATCCCTTTCCATGTACATCCGGATCAATTCCATTCCCCTGGGGTGTTTCTGGTGGGCCCTGAGCAGTGGTGAATCAATTGAGAGTTTCTCAGGGCCGATATATTTTTCCAGGAAATCGACGGCGGGGATACCTTGAAACCCATACTCACTCATGAACCGGCCTGTTTTTTCTTCATATACTTCGAAAGGTTCTTCGCCCCACCACACTCCCCAGTAATGGGAATCGCCGCTTAAAAGGCTTTCAGGATGCCCCCAGCCTATGGAAGGGGAGCTGGGCCAGTAAGCACGGGTACCATCAAACCTTGCAACCTGTTCCGGCAGTACTTCATGGAAGAGCTTCTTGTATCCTTCCCATATTTCTGTTGAATCTTCACGTGAATATCCGAATTGTTCCTGCCATCCCCAGTTGTGCCAGCCTTCGTCAACTTCGTTGTTCCCGCACCAGAGCACAATGGAGGGGTGGTTCCGGAGCCTCTTGATATTGTCTTCTGCCTCAAGCCTCACATTTTCAAGAAAGGCGCTGTCGCCGGGGTACATGGTACAGGCGAACATAAAATCCTGCCACACCATGATACCGTTCTTGTCGCACAGGTCATAGAAAGTATCCTCCTCATAAATGCCCCCTCCCCATACCCTGAGCATGTTCATGTTTGCAAAACGGACCTCTTCAATGATCTTTTCATGATCTTCTACAGTAACTCTGGGAAGAAAATTATCCTGCGGTATGTAGTTGGCCCCTTTGGCGAATACCGGTATGCCGTTGATGCGAAAGTAAAAACTTTCTCCCGCGGAGTCCGGTTCCGTTATCAGCTCTGCTGTGCGGATGCCAAAAGTTGTGCCCGACCTCTCCAGGAGGGATCCTTCAAAATTAAGGGCAGCAGTCAGATCATAATGAAAGGGGGTGCCATAACCTGAAGGCCACCACAGTCTGGGGTTTTCAATGTTCAGGGGTATCCTGACCAGGTTCTGGCCCGGTCGTAGATCAACCTCTGTTGATCCCATTACACGGCTGTGAATCTTCAGGTCAACGCGTACTTTTATATAATCCGTTGCTTGTATTTCCAGGCCTGCAGTGATCCTTGCATTTTTTTCGGATATCTTTTCAGTGGTTACCTGAATGGAATTTACCCGGGCCTTGTTCCAGGCCCTTAAAAAGACCGGCCGCCAGATACCGGAGGTCACAAGCCGCGGGCCCCAGTCCCAGCCAAACTGGTAGGGCGCCTTGCGGGAGAATGCCCTTTCTTCAGGCAGTTGGTAAGGAAGGGCTGATGCTTTTTCAGCGTTGATCCTTACAGGCGACAGGAACTTTATTTCGAGGCTGTTTTGACCGGACCTGAGGACGGGTTTGACCGGCACTACCCATTCCCTGAACATGTTTTCTGCTTTCAGCACAGGCTCTCCGTTCAGCATTACCTCAGCATAGGTGTCGAGGCCTTCGAATACCAGTTCTATGTTCTCTTTGGAAAGTATTGAATCATTTACGGTGAAACTTGTTCTGTAGATCCAGTCCGAATTTTCGACCCACTGAACTTTTTCTTCGTTGTCGTTGATGAAAGGGTCTGGGATGAGTTCATTTTTCATAAGGTCGAGGTGAACGCAGCCCGGTATTCCGGCAGGGCGCCATACATCAGATCCTGATTCACTGAATTCCCAGCCCTGGTGAAGCTTAATTATTTTGTTTTCTTCGATTTTCTTTGTGCTGCAGCCGGTAACTATCAGTGCAAGCACGAGTATCAGGGCTAAAGTATTTTTCATTTGTCAGCCTTTAAAGGACTTTGTTTTAGTTTCACCTGACGATGCAAGCCGAAGTTAATCATTATCTTTCATCCCGGAGGGGTGATATTCTTCTCTATTTTTTTCCTAATATTGTCAATTCTTTCCAATCCGTTCGTTATGAAGCAGAAACCTAGACTATCCTTCTGGCAGATCTGGAACATGAGCTTCGGCTTTTTGGGCATACAGTTCGGCTTTGCCCTTCAGAATGCCAATGTGAGCAGAATTTTCCAGACTTTGGGAGCCGACATAGAAGCCATCCCGATATTATGGATCGCCGCACCTGTGACTGGTTTGATCGTACAGCCCATCATCGGGCATATGAGCGACAATACCTGGAACAGGCTCGGGAGACGTCGTCCCTATTTCCTGGTCGGCGCCATACTGGCTTCCATTGCACTTTTCATAATGCCCAATTCTCCGGCTTTATGGGTTGCAGCCGGGATGTTATGGATAATGGACGCCTCCATCAATATTTCCATGGAGCCCTTCAGGGCATTTGTGGGGGATATGCTTCCATCCGATCAGAGAACGGCCGGATTTGCCATGCAAAGCTTTTTTATTGGGACGGGTGCCGTGATCGCATCGGCCCTGCCCTATATGATGACCAACTGGTTTGGCATTGCCAATACGGCGCCAGAAGGAGTGATCCCGCCATCAGTGAAGTTTTCATTTTATGTGGGGGGAGCGGTATTCTTCGTTGCCGTCCTGTGGACGGTGTTACGGACCAGGGAGTATTCCCCTGAGGAAATAAAGGAATTTGAAGAAGCTTCGGGAATTGAGGAAAGAGATGAAATAAGGAAAGAGATTGATTCCATTCTGCCGGCAAAGAAGTTTCTTTCGAGGAGTGTATACTGGATCATTTCAGGTGCTGTCCTTTCTTTCCTCGTATTTTATTATAAGCTTCAGGCTGAACTTTACATACTTGGTTTTGGCTTGTTGGTTTTCGGGATAATACAGGTAATCACAGGAAGCCTGGTCAAATCAGGAAGGGAAAAGAATGGCTTTGTAGAGGTAATCAACGACCTGTATAAAATGCCACTGACCATGAAGCAGCTTGCCGTGGTGCAGTTTTTCTCTTGGTTTGCCTTATTCTCGATGTGGATCTATACAACTGCCGCGGTGACCAATCACGTTTACGGCACTTCCGATACAGAATCGGTGCTTTATAACGACGGAGCCGATTATGTTGGGGTCATGTTCATGGTGTACAACGGTTTTGCTGCCTTGGTAGCTTTCCTGCTCCCGGTCCTGGCCAAACTTACCAACCGGAAGATCACGCACGCCATCAGCCTTGTTGCCGGTGGAGTGGGCCTGGCTTCGATCTACCTTTTCAATGCACCCGGACACTGGATCAATATCTCGATGCTTGGTGTTGGGCTTGCCTGGGCCAGCATTCTTGCAATGCCCTATGCTATCCTTACCGGGTCGTTGCCACAGCATAAACTCGGGGTTTACATGGGGATCTTCAATTTCTTCATTGTAATCCCGCAGATTTTGGCTGCCAGTATCCTTGGCTTCTTCGTAAAGACCATAGCAGGAGGTGATGCTGTCTGGGCGCTGGTACTCGGCGGCGCTTCAATGATAATTGCTGCTGTCATGGTGATCTTTGTGAAGGATGTGGATGATCCGGACCAGAAGAAGGGGGAGGTCCTTTAAGTTTTTCCGACAAGAGAAAAATTAACTCTTTTTTAACGTTAATTATTCTTTCTGAGAGGGATTAACTTACTCATCGGACATCAGATATTCATAATTTTGTACCCTCAGTTTTATCTTTAAACCACT
>CAZMOK010000012.1:0-12673 GCA_964567785.1 uncultured Bacteroidales bacterium
CCCTTTTATTACTACCTTTGAAAACACCATGACCAAAATATCGGCCGTAATAATAACCTTTAACGAAGAACGGAACATCGCCAGGTGCCTCCAGTCTGTTAAAGATGTGGCCGATGAAGTGGTCGTGGTCGACTCGTATTCAACTGACCGGACAGAAGAGATCTGCAGATCCTTCGGAGTGATCTTCATGCAAAATAAATGGCTGGGATACTCAGGACAAAAAAATTATGCCAATGCCCAGGCCTCACATGATTACATATTATCACTCGATGCCGATGAGGCCCTGTCGGAAACCCTCAGGAAGGAAATAGTGAAAGAGAAAGAAAAAGGCCTTAAACATGCATACGAGATGAATCGTATGACCAATTATTGCGGCCAATGGATTAGATATGGAAGCTGGTACCCCGACAGGCAACTAAGGCTCTTCAACCGTACTTCAGGCCGTTGGGACGGTGAAAAGATCCATGAAAAATTCAGGCCCGACAAAGGTATTTTCCCGGAATTCCTGAAAGGCGATATACTTCATTTCTCATACTATTCAATCCAGGAACACGTTGACCAGGCAAACCACTTTACAACCCTCACCGCTCAAGTTGCATTCTCCAGGGGCAAGACAGCGCCGCTGGCCAAAGTAGTGGTAAACCCGTTTTTAAGGTTTTTCAGGGATTTCTTTCTCAGGGCCGGCTTTCTCGATGGCTACCACGGCTTTCTCGTTGCCCATATCTCTGCCTTTGCAACTTTTCTTAAATACAGCAAGATCAGGCAAATTCACAAGCAAATAAAAACCAAATCTGCATCTTCCGGCAAATGAATAGGATCATCGTAAGCCGCACTGACAGCATCGGGGACGTTGTCCTGACTCTGCCCGTCCTGGGATGGCTTAAAAGTTCATTCCCTTCAAGCAATATTATTTTTCTCGGTAAATCCTATACAAAACCCGTGGTAAGTCTTTCCGAAAACATAACAGAATTCATCGACTGGGACAAGATCAGAAAACTTCCAACCAGAGAGCAGGTGAATGCATTCAGGGAACTCAATGCCGATCTCATTATCCATGTTTACCCCGTGAGCGAGATCGCCAGGCTGGCAAAAAAAGCCGGTATACCTGAACGGCTCGGGACGACCAACAGAACTTACCACTGGACAACCTGTAACAGGCTGGTAAGCCTTTCAAGAAAGAATTCCAACCTGCACGAAGCCCAATTAAACCTTAAGCTTATCAAAAAGTTATGCAGGAAGAGAGAAATACCTTCACTTGAAGCCATGCCTGACCTTTATGGTTTAAAAAAGCCGGAGCCTCCACAAAAAAACCTGGCAGCATTGTCAGACAGTGAAAGACTGAATGTGATCATCCACCCAAAATCCAAAGGGAGCGCCAGGGAATGGGGTACCGATAATTTTCGTGCATTGACAAATTCACTTGAAGAAGAGAAGTTCAATGTCTTTATTACCGGTACTGAATCTGAGGGCGAAATACTGAAGAAGGAGGGTTTTTTTGATATCAGCAGGCGTGTGCACAACCTCCTGGGAAAACTCAGCCTGAAAGACCTCATTTCCCTGATCAGCTCATCAGATGCCCTGGTTGCAGGCAGTACAGGGCCGCTTCATATCGCGGCAGCTTATGGCATCCATGCCATAGGATTATACCCGCCAATAAAGCCTATGCACCCCGGACGCTGGGCGCCGGTGGGAAAAAATGCCCTCTTCTTTGTAAAAGACAAAAAGTGTAACGAGTGCCGCAATACAAACATTTGCGAATGCCTCAGGAGTATTCCTCCCCGACAGATAGCGATGAAACTGAAAGAGATCAATCAATGAAGCAGTAGCTGATAAGCTTAAAATAAGCCCTTCATCTTTTATTTTATTATTTTTGGCGGTTATTATCCGGGTAGTTATGCGAGCAAATCAGATCTTATCGTGGATGTATTTTTTCGGACTGGCATTGCTGGTTATAGCTCTGCCCCTGTCCAAGTTCCTGATGAGCGTTTCCCAGTTCTACCTGGTGGGAGTTTTTATCCTCGACGGAATTGACCGTGAAAAAGTACTCGATTTTTTCGGTGAAAGAGACAGGAAATCCATTATTCTGCTGATTGTTCCCTACTCAATCGCATGGGCAATAGAAGCGGTCATAAGGAAATTTAAAAGATTTTTCTCTTCCGATAATATTCCGGCAGTAGTGTTCAGCTCCCTGTACCTTCTTCATATCCTGGGCCTGATACATACTGTCGATTTTGATTATGCGCTGAAAGACCTTCGGATCAAGCTTCCCATTCTGCTGCTGCCTCTTATCTTCTCAACAATGCCCACACTCGACAGAACTCAGTTCAGAAGGCTAATGATGATATTTGCCGGCGCTGTCCTGGTCGCAACCCTTATCAGTATATATTTTCTCCTGTCGGAACCTGTTGCCGATATTCGTGAAATATCAAAATTCATTTCTCATATCAGGTTCAGCCTGCTGATCTGCATAGCCATCTTCATACTCACCTACTGGATACTGAAACAGAGCATTTTCAACCTGAAATGGAAGCTGGTCTTTCTGGCAGTAAACACCTGGTTCATCGCTTACCTGATAATTGTTACCTCCATAACGGGGCTCGTCATTCTGATTGCAACAGGGATTATACTTCTGATCGTACTTGTTTTCCAGGTTACGAAAAGCTGGTGGATGAAGAGCCTGTACCTTGTATTCCTTGTAGTTATTCCGATTACAGTCATTTCTTTTGTTGTATCCATCGTAAACGATGTTTACAAAGTCCACCCCATCGATGTTGACAGGCTTGACAAGAATACAGCACAGGGGAACCCTTACTGGCACGATCTTACAAATGAACAGATCGAAAACGGGTATTATGTCTGGCTCTATATAAATTTTGATGAAATGAGGAAAGCATGGAATGAACGGAGCGACATGGACTTTGACGGACCCGACAAACGCGGACAGGAACTCAGGTACACTCTTGTAAGGTTCCTTACATCAAAAGGCTACAGAAAAGATGCAGAAGGAGTTAACAAACTGACTGATGAGGAGATTGCCCTGGTGGAAGAGGGTGAAGCCAGCATCCTCTATCATGAAAGACCACATCTGTATGTGAGGCTGTACAAGATAATATGGGAATACCAGCAATACCAGCTTACCGGCAATGCTTCAGGGCATTCGGTAATGCAACGGTTCGTGTATGCACAAACAGCCGTCTCGATCATAAAAGAAAAACCCTGGTTCGGTGTGGGTACAGGCGACCTGAACCTTGCTTTTCATGAAAAATACAAGCAAATGAATACACTCCTTGATGAACAGTTCAGGTGGAGATCACATAACCAGTTCCTTGCCATTTCAGTGGGATTCGGGCTGCTGGGACTGGTTTGGTTCCTATTCAGCTTGCTGTACCCTCCAATTGTGACACAGCGGTTTTCCGATTATTTCTACCTCAGTTTCTTCCTCGTAATCCTGTTTTCGATGTTTGCTGAAGATACCATAGAAACCCAGGCAGGGGTCACTATCTTTGCCTTCTTCTCGTCATTGTACCTGTTTGCAAAAAAATTTCACGATTCATTCTGATTAAGGTCAAGGTATGCCTCTAACCGATGATTGGTTTAATAACTGGACAGCAATAATCAACCCCAGGTCAGGGGCGGGAAAAGGTGAGCGCGACTGGCCTTCTATCAATATGCACCTGCAGGGGGCAGGATTTATTTTCAGGCCTTTCTTTACTGAATACCGGGGCCATGCCATCGAACTGACCGAAAAACTCTTGTCGCAAGGTGAAAAGAAATTCATTGTCGTAGGCGGAGACGGCACGTTGAATGAAGTGGTCAATGGTATTATGAACCTTGCCGGAAAGATCGATACCGGCAAAGTGGTCACAGGAATGGTCCCGGTAGGAACGGGCAACGACTGGGGGCGTATGTACCGGATATCTTCAAAGTACAAAAAGTCGGTGAAGGCCATAACAAAAGGAAAAACTTTCATGCAGGACATTGCCCGCGTAAGGTACTTCGTGGAAAATGAGGAGGTGGTCCGCTACCTGGTGAACATGGCAGGAGCCGGCTATGATGCATTAGTAACGAAAAGAACCAATGAACTGAAAGAAAAAGGCAAGGCAGGATTGATGTCTTACCTCTACCAACTCATTAAAGGACTTTTAAAATACCGCCAGGTCAGGATGAAATTGGAAGTGGACAATGCAACCGTTTACGAAGGAGGCGTTTTTTCCCTGAATGTGGGAGTGTGCAGGTACAATGGAGGTGGTATGATGCAACTGCCTCGCGCAATACCTGATGACGGACTGCTGGATGTCACGATCATCAAAAAAACAACCAGGAGGTATATTCTGCGGCATCTCCATAAGGTCTTCGACGGGTCTTTTGTAAACCTTTCGAAAGTCATTACTGCAAGGGGTAAGGAAGTAAAGATCACTGGTGTGGCTGGCGAATTTCTCCAACTCGAAATTGACGGTGAATCCCTTGGTAATAGCCCGTTCTTTTTCGATACCCCAGGCAGAAAAGCCCGTTTTGTGATCAATAAAAGTTGGGATCACAAACAAAAAAAGAAAGATTAGCCCTAATCAGGACGAAACCCAGTTACCATCCTCTTTTATCAGGTTGATAAGTTCATCTATAGCATCTGCTTCGGGCAGGTTCCTTTTTATCTCATCGGGGCCCCTGAACAGACTGACTTTTCCTTTTCCTGATCCAACATAGCCGTAATCGGCCCCTGCCATTTCTCCCGGGCCGTTAACAATGCACCCCATCACAGCTATTTTCAGGCCTTTCAGGTGCGAGGTCCTTTTCCGTACCTCATCAAGCACCGACTTGATATCAAATTTGGTACGGCCGCAGGATGGGCATGCAATGAATTCGGCCTTTGAAATACGCCGCCCCGTAGCCTGTAAAATGCCAAACATCAATTCCACTAACGAAAAACCCTTCATTTCAACCCACAATCCGTCTCCTTCACCATCAACTAAAATACCGCCTGCACCTATGGTTGCATCTATGAGTGCATCATCGTAATCAGTGCCTGAAATCCGTCTTTTGAGAATGACCGGAATAGATGGGTTTTCCTTTCTGACCTTTCTTATCTCTCTCCTGAAAAAATGTAACGGACTATCTGCGGTCGCTTCCAAAACGGTCAGGTCTGATCCTTTTGTTTTGCCGTGTAGTAACGAATAGATGTACTTTTTTTGTGGCAGCCCGGAAGTAGCCAGGCTATTTTCCCCTGCAGGTATAAGATCGGGGACGAAGCGGTCAGCCTGTAATACCGGAGAGGGATCGCGGGGCAGCGGGTGTACCACTTTTGTCACCCGGAATTCCTCATTGAAAGGATAATCCTTTTTTTTCCGGGCTGTAGGGCTTCCATAAAGATTGAAAGCAGGTTCCCCGTCATTCGGAAAAGTGCGTTTTCTTTCATTCGTATATCGTGCTGCCAGCTTTCTTGCAAAAGTTATCTCATCAAGCGGATTGCCGGTAAGGGAAACCCTGATGGTATCACCAAGGCCTTCTTCAAGCAATGTTCCTGTTCCCAGGGCCGATTTGATCTTTCCGTCCTCACCTTCACCGGCTTCTGTTACACCGAGATGAAGCGGATATGCCATACCTTCATCCACCATTTTTGCCACCATCAGCCTGTTGGCAGCTATCATGGTGGCCGCATGACTCGACTTCAATGACACAAGGATATCCCCAAATCCAATTTCTTTCAATACCCTGAGATATTCCATGGCCGACTCAGCCATTCCATCCACTGTATTTCCGTATCTCTGAAGGATCCTGTAAGAAAGGGACCCATGATTCACCCCAATCCTAAGTGCTGTATGGTTGATCTTACAGATCTCCGCCAGTTTAAAAAGTTTCTCCCTGACGAGATCAAGTGAATGGTCATAGTCAGCTTCATTAAATGTATTCAGCCACCTTCTTTCGGCATAATTTCCCGGGTTGATCCTCACTTTTTCCACGATCCCGGCAGCAATTTCGGCTGCCGCCGGAACATAATGCACGTCTGCTACAACAGGCTGCTTGTATCCGTACCTTAAAAGTTGATCCTTGATCTTAGCAAGGTTCATGGCATCTTTTTTCGACGGAACGGTTATCCTTACCATCTCACAACCTGCATCAAAAAGTCTGGTGCATTGCCGGACCGTAGCCCGGGTGTCCATGGTATCGGTGTTCACCATCGACTGCACCCTCACTGGATGGCTGCCCCCCACAGAAAGTCCGCCGATCATAACAACACGGCTTCTGTACTTATCCGGAAAGGATAGTATATTTGTATTCCCAGGCATAAGGCTCTAACCTTTTCCAAAGTTAACATATAATCAAGAGACTTATCTTTGCAACGCTTTCGGTGTATGGCCTTGTCCGGACTAATTTCTGACAATAAAATCCTTAAATTGCAGTTCTATAGTTACTTCAATATATTGAATCCCTTATGAAGCGAATTTCTTACCTTTTTACGCTCGCTGTTATTTCAGCCTTTATCTTCCAGGTAAAAGCCCAGCAGGTTGGCATAGGCGAATGGCGCGATATGCTGCCTTATGACAATACCATTGCCGTTGAGGAGGTTGGCAGCAGAATGTATTGCGCCACCCAATACAGCATGTTCTATTACGACAGGCAGGACCTGAGTATACAGAGGATAAGCAAAGTTAACGGGCTCTCGGATATCGGGGTTAGCCATATGGCTTACAATGATGACCAGCAAACCCTTGTTGTGGCTTATACCAATACAAACATCGACCTGATAAAAGGATCTGTCTACATAAATATCCCCGATATCAAACGCAAGGAAATACTCGGCAATAAAACCATAAACAGGGTGGTGAACAACGACAACTTTGCCTACCTGGCCTGTGGCTTTGGTATTGTAGTGCTTGATGTTGATAAAGAAGAGGTTAAGGATACTTACTATATTGGTGACGAGGGTGCGCCGGTACAGGTCTATGATATTGCTTTTGACGATCAATACATCTATGCGGGCACAGAGGAGGGTATTTATTATGCAGATAAAAATGATCCGAACCTGGCATTTTTCGGTAACTGGGAGAGGATCGAGAACCTTCCTGACGGATTTTCAACCTACAACCATGTTCATGTCTTCAATGGCGACCTTTTAATAAATTACATGAACCCGGATGATGAAACTGACCAGCTCTATGTTAGAAAAAATGATGAATGGATGGTTTTTGATGATGAATCAAACAACAGGACCAAAAGTATCCGAACTTCAGATAACAACAAACTCATCGTATCCTACAATTACTTTGTAAAAGAATACTCTCAGGATCTTGAGCTTACACTCAAGATCTTTACCTATGGGGAAGGCGGACCTTCACCAAATGATGCTGTCCTGTCATCGGATGGTGAATACTACTGGATAGCCGACATGAACCGCGGACTGGTGAAAGTATGGGGCGATGGGTTTGAAAGGGAATTCATAATGCCATCAGGGGCTCCTACAGCCGAGATCTACGACATGTCGACCGGAGGAGGAAACCTTTGGGTTGTGCCGGGCGGCATGACCAGCACCTGGAACAATATTTTTAAATCTGCTGTTGCCTATTCGTTCATTGATGAAACATGGACTGAGTACAATCCTTTCAACACAGACGGGCTCGACTCGCTCCGTGATATGGTTGCTGTTAAGGTAGACCCTCTCGACCCAAACCATGTCTACACGGCTTCATGGTGGCTGGGCGTTGTGGAGTTCCGCGACGGTGAAAAAGCCGGCATCTACACTTCTGATAACAGCTCACTCAATGCTCACGAACTTCAAAGCTATCCCATTTGCAAAGTGGGCGGGATCGATTTCGACAGCGAAAATAATGTGTGGTTTTCTAATTCAGGGGGCGAAGATATTGTTTCGGTAAGAAGAAGCAACGGGACACCGGAATGGGAATCGTTTAACCTCGGTTCCTCCACCATAGGAATATATGTCAGGCAACTTATGGTGGATTCGTACGATCAAAAGTGGATGATATGCAGAGTTACAGCCTCAAACCCTCCCAACCCGTATTACATTTATGTTTTTGACGAAAAGAACCCGCCGGGGCAACAGGTACGGGGCTTGAAATCAGGAACCGGAAGCGGTAACCTGCCCGGGAATGCTGTCTTCAGCATGACCGAAGACCTCGACGGTGAAGTGTGGATCGGTACCGACGACGGCATAGCAATCTTTTATTCACCCGAGGGGGTGCTGACCGGACAGGGAGAAGAGCGGGAAGCCGTGAGGCCGCTTGTAGATTTTGACGGGTATGTGCAGTATCTCCTTGAAACAGAAACGGTGCGGGCCATCGCTGTTGACGGTAACAACCGCAAGTGGATCGGAACAGAAAGGGCTGGCGTTTTCCTTCTTTCGGAAGACGGAACAGAGCAACTCCTTCATTTTACGGAAGACAACAGCCCCCTGCTTTCCAATACTGTAACAGACCTTGCGATAAACGGTGAAACCGGCGATGTGTATATGGCTACGGCAAGGGGCATGGTGGCCTATAAAGGAACAGCCACTGAACCGGACGATGAAAATTCTGATGTTTACGCCTATCCAAACCCGGTCAGGCCAGGATACACAGGTCCAATAGCCATCAAAGGTATGGTGGGCAATGCAAGTGTGAAGATCACAGATGTGAACGGAAACCTGATCTATGAAACCCGGGCAGAAGGCGGACAGGCAGTCTGGAACGGTTACGATTTCGACGGCGACAGGGCAAGGTCAGGAGTATACCTGGTGTTCATTTCCAATGATGACGGATCCGAAACCATGGTAACCAAGATC
This sequence comes from uncultured Bacteroidales bacterium, assembly GCA_964567785.1. Taxonomy (GTDB): domain Bacteria; phylum Bacteroidota; class Bacteroidia; order Bacteroidales; family JAGOPY01; genus CAZMOK01. The sequence goes on from CAZMOK010000012.1 coordinate 8,771, forward strand.
CTCTTCGTGAATTAAATATAAAAAAAACAACCACCCTGAAATTTACATTTTACGGTTTGCAATTTACAAAGGAGTTTTTCCTAACATTTATCCTCCATAGCGAAGCGAAGGAGGACCGTAACATTTTATCCTCCGTAGCGAAGTGAAGGAGGACCCGAACACCCTGCTTTTTGTACGGATAAATGCAAAAGATGTACGAATAAGTTCAAACTGCCCCTTGTGGACCGTTATCACTGATCCGTAAATGGGCTTTTATCTGTTTGTATATCAATTATTTATCATTTGTACGAATAAATACATACAGTTATGCGCACATATTCATACAACTTTACTGTTGCAGCAGATGATGAACGAAGGTATCTTTGGGATCAAATAATTCAAATATTAATGCCATGAAAAAAAGTTTATTCTTAACATTAGCGCTCCTGCTTACCGCAGGAATGATCTTTGGCCAGAGCCAGAAAAGGGAAGGCGAAAGCAAGTCCGACCTGAACTGGTCACCTTCAAGGGCCACTATATCAGTTACACCCATTGACGGTTCAACAGTAACCGCCGGTGATCTTGTTGAATCTATAGTAGGAACAGGTATCAGCTATAGTAATGTGACCTACACGGGGACCATTGGTGCAACTATTGGTTCAGCAGGTATTTTCTCAAACGGAAATGACGCCGGAATAGGTATTGATGACGGGATCCTTTTAGGCTCTGGATATGCACTTAATGCCAGGGGACCAAACGGATCCGATGGTTCAACCGATGTTCTTGGAACCGGAGGGGATCCGGATCTGACAACTCTGGCTGGTTTTACTACAGGTGATGCTACCGTTCTGGAATTCGATTTTGTACCTGACGGGGATACAGTATTTATCACCTTCGTTTTCTCTTCAGAGGAGTACAATGAATTTGTAAATTCATCTTTCAACGATGTTTTCGCGTTTTTTGTAAATGGAACGAATATTGCTCTCGTGCCCGGTACTGCCCTTCCGGTTACCATCAACAATGTGAATAACGGGGATCCTTTTGGTTCTACTCCTAATAGCTTTCCACAGTTTTACGTTAACAACGACCTTAGTGATGGCGGACCGTTCTTTGATTTTGAACCCGACGGCTTCACAACTGTATTCACCGATTTTGCAGTAGTGAACTCAGGGGTAACCAACACTATGAAGATTGCCATTGCCGATGCTTCTGACAATCAATTAGATTCATGGGTATTTATCAAAGCAGAGTCTTTCAGCCCGGATCCGGGTGATCCTGAAATACCTCTCTCACCCTGGTCACTGCTGATCGGTGCCGTGCTTATTGCCGGAGCCATATGGTTCAGGATGACACGTATCTCAAGAGCGTAATTTGTAAGATCCTGATATAATCCTTGACTTTTAAAAGCCCTTCCGTTTCGGAGGGGCTTTTGTTGTATATTCGCCTGCAGTAAACATAGACCCTGACCAACCCTCTATTTACTATTTGTAATGCATCACAAAACCCGCGGCATATTCCTCAAACAGATCAGGTACTCCGACACCAGCGCTGTGCTCAGGATCTATACCGAGGAATTCGGGTTGCAAGCGTATATGGTCAAGGGCCTCCATCAAAAAAAATCGAAACTGAAGCCGGCACTTTTTCAGCCTCTTTCGATGCTGGAACTGATAGTAAGCCATAAAGAAAAAGCCTCCCTTCAGCATATCAGGGAAGCTAAACCGGCCAGGATATTCAATTCCTCAGCCAATATTTTAAAAAACTCGGTCATCCTTTTTCTCAATGAACTCCTTTTCAAATCGCTGCAGGAAGAAGAGTCTAATCCCCAGCTTTTTAATTTCATTTACAATTCGCTGGAATGGATGGATGAGCAAAAGGATCTTTCTTCACTGTACCATCTTAAGTTCAGCATTGAACTGTCGAAATACCTGGGTTTTTATCCTGAAGGCAAGCTGACTCCTTCCCGGCCTGCATTTGATCTCGGCGGGGGGTCATTCTGCCCCGATCCTGGCATGTTTGCTGAAGAATTCATTACGGGCGAACCTGCCGTGCTTTTTAATAAACTGATCGGAACGGAAAGGGGAATGTTGAAGGGGATAAAGGTATCAGGTGCCGTCAGAAGGGAACTGCTCGAGAAAATATTGCTGTATTACCAGGCGCATATCCCTACGGCAAAAGATTTCAAATCACACAAAGTACTCCATGAAATCCTCAGATAACGTCTTTGTGCTTCTCGTTAGTTTCTCCGTTTTATTCGTGTAGCTTTTATTGTATCGTGACCGAAGCCCTGAAGATCTCTGTCAGTATTTTCCTCAGTAAGCTTTTTACCTCTTCGAAATCCTGTTTTCCTCCGAGCTCTGCTTCCATTGAAGTCACCCCCTTATCGGTAAAACCACAGGGGTTAATGTATTGGTAATAAGACAAATCGGTGTTTACGTTGAAAGCAAAGCCGTGCATGGTTATAAACCTGCTGGCCTTAACGCCAATGGCACAGATCTTCCTGGCGTTTGGTGTGTCGTGGTCAAGCCACACCCCGGTTGCCCCTTCCAGCCGGCCGGATTTAATCCCGTACATATGCAACGTTTCTATCACAGCTTCTTCAAGTGAAAATATATACTTTTTTACCCCCATCCCGAACTGTTCAAGGTCAAGTATGGGATAACCAACGATCTGTCCCGGGCCGTGAAATGTAATATCCCCTCCCCTGTTGTTGCGGTAAAAACCTATGCCTTTTTGTCTCAGCATCTCTTCATTGATCAGCAGGTTTTGCCCTGCACCGCTTTTTCCAAGGGTAAACACCGGGTGGTGTTCACAAAACAACAGATGGTTCTCAGGCTTCCTCCCTGCTTTCTTTTCTTCCTGTGCTTCGCCAAACAGCTTTTCCTGGTAATCCCAGGCCTCTTTATATTCGATCAATCCCAGTTCTCTGAAGATCATTTGAAGAATAAGATTATTTGGTTGATTTAAAAATAAGGTTTACAATACATGTTTCTCAGCCCTGTAAGACGACCTCACCAGCGGGCCGCTTTCAACATATCTGAACCCTTTCTCGCGCCCGATTTGTTCGTATTTCCTGAACTGCTCCGGTGAAACAAAATCCTGAACTTCCAGGTGTTTTGGTGTGGGCTGCAGGTATTGCCCGATCGTCATAACCTCGCATCCAACTTTTCTCAGGTCTTCCATGGTTTCGATCACCTCCTCTTCGGTTTCTCCGAGTCCAAGCATGATCCCCGATTTCGATCTTATACCTGACTCCGAGATCCATTTTATTACCTGCAGGCTCCTGCCATAATCGGCCGCAACACGTACCTGGGGTGTAAGCCTCCTTACTGTTTCCAGGTTATGTGAAAGCACATCGGGCCTGGCTTCCACAACTTGTTGAAGCTGATCCTTTTTTCCTTGAAAATCAGGTATCAACGCCTCTATTGTAGTCTCAGGATTAACCTCCTTGATCTTCCTGATAGTGGCAGCCCAGATACCGGCTCCTCCGTCTGTAAGATCGTCCCGGTCGACCGAAGTGAGGACGCAATGCTTCAGCTTCATAAGATTTACAGATTCCGCAACCCTTTCAGGTTCTTCCCAATCTTCCGGCAATGGCCTTCCTGTCTTCACTGCACAAAACTTGCACGAACGGGTGCAGATATCGCCCAGTATCATAAATGTGGCTGTGCCCCTGCCCCAGCATTCTTCCATGTTGGGGCATTTTCCACTTGTACAGATAGTATGGAGCTTATGGCCTTTTACAATGTCTTTAACATTGATATATTGCTTCCCTTTCGGGACCTTTATCTTTAGCCAGTCGGGTTTTCTTCTGTGTTTTACATCCTTCATGCTCATGTCGGTCAAATAGTATGCAAAGTTACTAATTAAAGTGGGTACTGGGTACTGGGTACTGGGTACTGGGTACTGGGTACTGGGTACTGGGTA
>CAZMOK010000012.1:12773-35169 GCA_964567785.1 uncultured Bacteroidales bacterium
TGGGTACTGGGTACTGGGTACTGGGTACTGGGTACTGGGTACTGGGTACTGGGTATGGGGTGTGGGGCGTGGGGTGTGGGTGCGGGCTAAAACGGAAACTCCTCCTTGTGATCAATCTCCTTATCGATCTCTTCCCTTACCGGCTCGTCGGCCTTTACATGAACCAGGTTGGCTTCCACATAAATGGATAATGGATCTGTTGGGCAGGCATACTCGCAGGCGCCGCATCCTATGCAGATGGATTCATCTACTTTCGGAATGAAAAGGTTGCCCCTGTATGGCACCATATCAACCGCTTTCGTGGGGCAGTGCTCCGAACAGGCGCCGCAATCGGTACCATCGGTATGCACTATGCAATTCTGCTTTATGAATTTGGCCTTTCCAAGTTGCTCCAGCTTTTTCTCTTCCAGGGATATTGGGGCCAGGGCCCCTGTTGGGCAAATTTCGGTGCATTCGGTGCACTCGTAATTGCAGAAACTGGCATCATAATCCATGAAAGGCTGCATCATCCACCAGATGCCGTATTCTGTTGTTGAGGGTCGTAAAACCTGGGTGGGGCAAATGCTTACACATAATCCGCAGGCCGTGCACGACTCATTGAAATGCTCCCGGCTTTGTGAACCGGGAGGCGTGGCATGATTCTGCCTGTCGATGGGAATGGGTTCCTTCCTGTTACGGCCCCTTCCCTGACCATAGCCCCTTCCCTGAAGGCCTTGCGCTGCAGCAGTCTTCAGGGAAAATGGCAAAAACGGGACCAGTGCCAGCCCTTTAATTAAAACACGCTTTTCGCTACCCCCTTGTGAAGTGCTTTTCTTCCATGCAAACTCATAATTAACGCCATTGTCGGGGCATGGGGTCAGGCAGTTCATACATCCCACACACCGGGAGAAGTCGACCTCCTGCGTTTTAACGTTAATACATTCGGCCTTACACACGACAGAGCATTTTCCGCAGCTCGTGCAGGCCGCTCTGTCAAGCCTGATCTTGTATGCAGAGTACCGGGATATCAACCCCAGGAAGGTGCCCAGCGGGCAGACGGTATTGCAATAAAGCCTTCCCCTTTTCCAGGCGAGGGCTGTAATCAATATCAGGAATGATAGGGCTGAACCGAATGCAATCCAGCTAATGCCTTTCCACTCAATCTTATAAACGTCATAAATACCAAATTCCACAAGTATGGTGGCCAGAAGATTATTAAGTCCCAGGTAAACAGGCTTGAAAACATTCGTTACGATCCTTCCGAAAACGCTGTATGGATCGAGCCAGGTTATGGCAAACAGCGAGCCTGAGAAGAAAACGATCAGTGTAATCCCAAGCAGGCCGTAACGCAACCAGTTTGAGGGTTTGCGATATTTATACTTTACATTCTTTTTGTTGAACTTCTTACTGATCCGGGAGATAACATCCTGGAATATCCCCAGGGGACACAGGGCTGAACAGTATAGCCTGCCAAAAAGAAGTGTCAGCAGTATAATGAAAAGAAAACCTGCCGTACCAATGCCAACCCCCTTCATAAAGTCGAGGAAAGAAGGTATGAACTGCAGGTAAAGAAAAGTATTGATCCATCCTGAACCGAGGAGGGAATGAAGGTCTATAAAGAAAAATCCTGTGAAAAGGAAAAAGACAACGGCTATGATAACCCTTGCCCTTTTCAGCACTTTATTATCCATTACAGAATGATCCTGTTGATGTTGAGTTCGTCGAGTTCCATGGTGCCGGCACCCATATCATGGGCTATGTCTATGTAAGGTACCTCGTACGGCTCATATCCGAATAATTTGGCTGCAGCGGCATCGGCGGCAACAATGTCGGTCGAAACGATCTGGGATTTCATATTTACAACGTCGGCAGTGGATACGCCCCTGGGCCCGTTCTTCATCATTACGTTGTAAGCATCTATTACGTTAAGGTCAGGCTTCCTGTAAGAAGCATAATCAGCAATGCACTGATGAAGGTCGTTCCTGTGCCAGTACATGCGGTCCCAAACAATGCCCATCAGGTTTTTCATTGCAACAGTAAGTTTCGCCGAACTGTGGTTCTTCAGTACAGGCACATTGATGAACACATCCGAGTCGAGGATCAGCTCATGCACTTTGGTTGATTTCAGGCTCTCGCCTCCTGAAACCGTAACTTCCTGGTAGTAACTTTCGGTATTGCCAGGCACTATTGTAGCGTTTGCATCCTTAGCAGCCCCTTGTATTCCGCTGTTAATGTAACATTTATTCCATTTGTCACAGGTATTATCGAACACAAACACTTCTTCTGCCCCGGCTTCGTAGCAATGTTCTATGATCCTTTTCACCAGCGAAGGATTGGTATTGGCAGCGCGTTCCGGTACGGCATCCCATCCTATATTAGGCTTCACCACAACAGTCTGGCCTTTAGAAACAAATTTTCCCATACCACCCAGTGATTCTATTGCCTTATCAAACATGGCGGCCGGACTGCCACCTTTTATAGCAACGAGATCGTAATCGGTGGGAACTATTGGTGTGGCTCCAAAAATTCTGTTCAGTCCGTAAAAGGAAGCCCCTGTTACGGCAGTTGCAGCAGCGCTATAGCGAATGAAATCTCTTCTTTTCATAATTTTATTTATTTATGAAACATAAAGATACCTAAAAAATTGTGACTTTTGAAAAACCGGAGACGACGTCTCAAAAATTGAGACGTCGTCCCTGAAAAATAATTTAAATTCAACAACATAGATAATACCTGCATACATAAATTTACCGAGACGTCGTCCCTGATCAAACATGCCCGGCATCTATATACATATACCCTTCTGCAAACAAAAGTGCCATTATTGCAACTTTTTCTCACTGGCAACTACCCGTTACAGGGACGAATTCATCCGGGCGCTGCTGAAAGAAATTGACTTAAAAAAAAATTACCTCGAAAGCCAGCATATCACCACAATATATTTTGGCGGCGGAACCCCATCACTGCTGTCAACAGACGAAATAAACCTTATTCTTGACAGGCTGGCCAGGCATTTCCGGATTAACGAAAAAGCTGAAATAACCTTTGAAGCTAATCCTGACGATATAACACCGGAAAAAGCCAGGCAATTGATGGAGACAAAAGTCAACCGGATCAGCCTGGGTGTGCAATCTTTTCACGACCACGACCTTGTTTACCTCAACAGGGTTCACAACGGGAAACAGGCGAAGAAAAGCATTGATATGCTGAGGGGTGGCGGATTTACCAATATCACTATCGACCTGATCTACGGATTCCCAACGCTCACAGAGCAAAAGTGGAAAGAAAACCTTTCCGTGTTCTTCAGTCTCGGTTTGAAACATCTTTCTGCCTACGCGCTCACAGTTGAAAATAAAACTGCGCTGGCCTACCTTATCAGGAAAAGGAAAATTGAGCCTGTAAACGAAGAGGACCAGGTGAAACACTTCCGCATCCTTACAAAGATGATGGAAGAACAGGGGTTTATCCACTATGAGATATCGAATTTTGCCAAACCCGGCCACTATTCAAGACACAACAGCATATACTGGCTGGGGGGGCATTACCTGGGACTGGGCCCATCGGCTCACTCTTTCAACGGCAGGGAGAGGCAATGGAATGTTTCAAACCTCTCCAAATACATAGGATTAAAAGATATCACCTCTGTTGTTGAAGAAACAGAATACCTTACCCCCGTCCAGCAATTCAATGAATATGTAATGACTTCACTCAGGACTGTCTGGGGTTGCGACCTGGAGCATATCGAAAATGTCTTTGGTAAAAAGGTTTCTTCCGGACTGGGACACCGTGCAGCTATTTTCATAGAGCAAGGCAAAATAAATAAAGAACGGAACAAGCTGTTCCTGACTTCGAAAGGTAAACTATTTGCAGACGGGATCACTTCTGACCTTTTCCTCGACGAGGGCTCAGGGCTTTAGCCTTACCTGCATGGTTACGGGATGATGGTCGGAATCCTCGAAATTAAGATCAAAAGCGATAGTTTCAAGCACTTCAACGTTGGGTGAGACAACAAAATAATCGATGGTTGTGGTGAGGGTCCTGCTCCGCAGGTACGATTCCTGCAGGAACCGGTTAGTGGGTATTTCCTGATCGAAAGCCCAGGTCCAGCCATCGGGGAAAAAACCGGGTGGGATCTCGGGCTGTATATTAAATTGCATATCACCGGTAGTGCATAGATAGACAAGAAAACCCTCGGGGTTCATATTCCAGTCGCCGCCTGTGATCACATAATTGCCTTTTTCATATTCGTCGAGCATGACTGAATGAAGGGCATCCATTTGTTTCGTCCTGAGCTCGCCATTATCAAATGCAGAGTTATGCGTATTGATGACCACAAGCTCCTTCCCGGAGGAGGTTGAATATCTGTTCTTTATGAAGCACCTGTCGGGCATGAACAGACTGGTGGGCCAGCTAAAATTACCTTCGAAGGCAATCCTACCTGAGCTTTCCGGTGGAAACGAACTGATGAGGGCCATTCCTGATCTTACTTTGCCCAACGGCCTTATCAAGGGTACCGGTACATAAATAACCCTGTAATTAAAAGCAAAATTTGAATGATAGCCTGTATAGACCGATCTTATCACCTCATATTGATCATTATAATAACTTCTCTTTGAGGAAACATCAATTTCCTGGAGTAAAACAAATTCATATTCACCCGAAAATCCTTCCAATTTCTTTTGGATACCCTGCCAGTATTTCTTATAGAGGATTTCCGGTGGCCTAACCTGTCTTCCACCTTCGTAAAAAAAATCCATCTCCCTTCCCAGCCCGGCATACCCGATGTTCCAGGTCACCAGCGTAAGCGTGTCATCCATGGGGATGGCAACCGTTTCTGAGCCAGACCCGAGATCAATAACATCTTCTGGTTTATAATCAGACAGGGTTGTCACCACCAGAAAAAGTAATGGTACGAATACCGCAACGAAAACTATGATTATTAGGGTTTTTCTCATTTCCGGGCTGCTTTAAGCGGCCTAAAATTAACCAATAAATTTTATACTTTTGTCCGCGAATCAAGCATTCTGAAACATGCCCATATTAGGTTCGATAGTTAAGAAGGCATACGAAATAAAGCACATGCCCGCCAGGAAAAAAAAGCGGGTTGATCTGTATAAGGCACAGGTAAGGGTGTTGAGGAAGCTTGTCAAAAAAGCCCAGTTCACTGCCTTCGGAGAACATTACGGGTTCTCCGAAATGCTCAGCCAGGATGATATTGTAAAGGTTTTCAAATCGAAAGTGCCAACCTGCGATTACAACAGCATGTTCAAAAAGTGGTGGTACAGGGCCTTGCAGGGAGAGCCATTCGTGACCTGGCCCGGGAGGATAAAGTATTTTGCCCTTACTTCGGGTACTTCCGAGGCTTCAAGCAAGCAGATCCCCGTTACACAGGATATGATCCGGGCCATTCGTAAAACAAGCATAAGGCAGCTAGTATCAACAGTTGAATACAACTTTCCGTTAGAGTTCTACGAAAAAGGTATCCTGATGATAGGCGGAAGCACTCACCTACAATACAATGGAACTTATTATGAAGGTGATCTTTCCGGCATCTCGGCCAGCAACATTCCTTTCTGGTTCCAGCATTTTTACAAACCCGGAAGGCGTATATCGAAAGAAAGGGACTGGTCGACCAAGCTCGATGAGATAGTAAAATCAGCAAAAGACTGGGACATAGGTGTGATTGTCGGCGTGCCCGCATGGATCCAGATCATCCTTGAAAAGATCATAAAACATTACAATGTTGAAACCATCCACGATATCTGGCCCGATCTTTCGGTTTACGTACACAGCGGGGTAGCTTTCCAGCCATACGAGAAAGCCTTTGAAAAGCTCTTTTCAAGGCCTATTATCTACAACGAGTCGTACCTGGCTTCGGAAGGTTACATAGCTTACCAGAACAGGTTTGACAAACGAGTTATGAAGATGGTGGTGGACAATGGCCTTTTCTATGAGTTTGTGCCTTTTACACAGGAAAACTTTGACCTTGATGGAAATATGGTTGAAAACCCGCATACCCTCACTATAAAAGAAGTTGAGGAAAACAAAGAATACGCCCTGCTTCTTTCAACCTGTGCCGGAGCATGGCGCTATCTCATAGGAGATACCATAAAATTCACCTCAAGGGAGAAGGGTGAAATTGTGATAACCGGTCGTACAAAGCATTTCCTTAGCATTTGCGGAGAGCACCTTTCGCAGGACAACATGAACATGGCCGTAAAGATGCTGAGCGACGAATTAAATATTGAGATCAGGGAGTTCACGGTTGCCGGTATAGATTATGACACCATGTTTGCACACAAGTGGTTCCTGGGCACTGATGAAAACCTTGACCCCGCTTTAGCTAAAGAGAAAATAGACGAATACCTGAAGGTACTGAACGATGACTACCGTGTGGAACGGATCGCTGCCATCAAGGAAATTTTTATTGAGGTCCTTCCTTCAGAAGCTTTCAGCAAGTGGATGAAAATCCATGACAAAGAAGGGGGGGCCAATAAATTCCCAAGGGTATTGAAAAAGAATCAGTTGAAAGAGTGGGAGGAATACCTCCGCGAACACAAATACTAATTCCCCTATGTCTGCACTGCTTGAAGGGATTGCGCTTGGTTTCACCCTGTCACTTGTCTTCGGTTTCGGGCCGGCACTTTTTGCGCTTATTCAAACAAGCATTCACAGGGGTTTCTGGTCAGGTGCCCTGCTGGCCTTCGGCATTTTCCTGAGTGACCTTTTACTTGTTGGCTTTGGTTTTGTGGGGGCCGTTAAGATCTTTTACAAGCCCCATAACCAGTATCTTTTTGGGTTACTCGGCGGAATAGTGCTGATAATCTTCGGTATTGTTACAATAACCAGGAAAGTCAAAATAGACCGGGAAACCGGTGAAGAAAAAGAGCCTGCAAATAAACCCGGTCCGCTGACATTTATCCTCAAAGGGTTTTTTATTAATATCACGAACCCCTTCGTATGGATATTCTGGATGGGCGTGGTAGTTGGCTTTACGGCAAACTATAAGGGCACACTCCTTTCGCTGGTAATTTTCTTTGCTGCCGCACTGGGCACCATCTTTTCATTTGATCTCCTGAAATGCTTTTCGGCCTATAAGATCAAAAAATACCTTCAGCCTCATTACATAACCTGGATCAACCGTATCGCCGGCGTAGGAATTGTTTTGTTCGGTATATACCTGATAATCCGCACTGTATTCGAACTTGGGAACGGTGTGGTTTGATACCTGATAATTTATTAATTTCACCGTCTTACTAAAAATCCCCTGATATGAAAAATTCAAGCTGGATCATTTTAGGCATAAGTGCTCTCATCATGCTATTCTTTGGAATTATGGTGCTTTTTATAAAGGATGATGCGGTAACTTCACTGGCCCGCTCCATTGGTTTCCTGATCCTTGCCGCAGGTGTCATATTACTGATAATGGCCATAATGAACCGAAAGAGGGAAGACGCCCCCTTTACCGCATTCATGATCACTGCAGTGGCGGCAATAGTAATTGGAGCATTCATAGCCTTTTTTACCACTGAGTCGTTGTCGCTGTTCATTATCCTGTTCGGTATATGGGCTGTGATCATAGGTCTTATCGAAATGTTCCTTTTACTCAGGTATAAGTTCGAGCCGAAACACAGAAATGTCATGCTTTTTACCGGGCTGCTTACCATAATTTTTGGTATTATTTTGTTTTTCAATCCTTTCACCGGCCCAAGGATACTGGTGGTGACTGCAGCAGTGATGGCAATAGTCAGCGGGGGTGGGAATATATATACCGCCTGGCTTTTACGATCAATGCCCTCGAAAAAGATCAAAAAGTAAGTAAAGCAGGAGATTGCCTTATTCTTTATTTCGGCCGGAGATCTTTATGTCCTTGATGTTAAGCTGTAATGATTTCTGGCCGTTCCATTCATTTTCTTCAATATGATAACATATATTGAATGCCCCGCCGGTTTTTATATAATCGATATGGTCGCCCTGCTGAAAGGCTATTGATGAAATGGGGAAACCTGAAACTTCAAGCTGGACAACGGTCAGTTTAAGGTGGTTGTTGCCAACGATCCGGGCATAACCGGTATCGATAAGGTTATCTGTCTGGAATACCGGTGACATATTGCCCGGGCCGAATGGGGCAAACTGCTTCAAAATCCTGAAGAATTTTGTGTTAATGTCTTTAAGATAGAGTTTTGAATCTATCTCTATCTCAGGAATCAGCATGTTTTCTTCAATATGATCAACAACATATTCTTCAAACCTTTTTTTGAATTTTTCAAAGTTTTCAGGTTTGACAGACAGGCCTGCCGCATAGGTATGGCCGCCGAAATGCTCAAGATATTCACCGCAGGAATCCACGGCATCGTATATGTCGAATCCCTTTATCGACCTGGCAGAGCCGGTTATCATGCCATCCGACAACGTGAGGACAATGGTAGGCTTGTAATACGTTTCGATGAGCCTGGAGGCCACAATGCCGATTACGCCTTTATGCCACGAAGGATCGTAAACAACAGTGCTTGATGCCTTGAGCATTTCTTCATTTGCCATGATCATTTCAAGTGCCTGTGAAGTGGCAAGTGAATCGAGGTTTTTTCTCTCGGTATTCATTAAATTGATCTGCTGGCCAAGAGTATAGGCCTTATCTACATCATCCGAAATAAGCAGTTCAACTGAGTTCTTGGCGCTCTCAATCCTGCCGGCAGCATTTATCCTGGGACCCACAATGAAAACAAGGTCATTGATCGTGAGGTCCCGCTTCACAGCCTTTGCCGAATTATTGTTCCGTCCTGCTTTACTTACGTTCAGAATAGCCTCTATGCCCGGCCTCGGCTTTTCATTCAGGTATTTGAGCCCATAATAGGCCAGCACCCTGTTTTCTCCGGTGATCGGGACTATGTCGCTTGCGATGCTGACTACCACCAAATCGAGGAATTTCCTGAGCTTTTCGAACTTGATGTTGTTCTTGCCGGCATAAGCCTGTATCAGTTTAAAGCCGACACCGCATCCGGAAAGTTCCTTATAAGGGTATTCACAGTCATCTCTCTTTGGGTCGAGGATCGCATGCGCCGGCGGTAACTTTTCACCCGGCCGGTGGTGGTCGCAAATTATGAAATCAACGCCCAGCGTACTTGCATACTCTATCTTCTCCACAGCTTTGATTCCGCAATCGAGTGCTATAATAAGGCTGACCCCGATTTCCTTTGCATGGTCTATGCCTTTGTACGAAACCCCGTAGCCTTCATCATACCTGTCGGGCACATAAAAATATACCTCGTCGTAAAAATCCTTCAGAAAAGTATATACAAGTGAAACAGCCGTTGTGCCGTCCACATCATAGTCACCATAGATAAGTATCTTTTCCCCTCCCGTTACCGCTCTTCGGATTCTCTCCACGGCAAGGTGCATATCCTTCATAAGGAAAGGATCATGTAGGTGCTCCAGTTTAGGCCTGAAATAAGCTTTTGCTTCATCATAAGTATTGACCCCCCTCTGCACTAATAGGTTGGCCAGTGTAGGATCAATGTTTAATTCTGAAGATAATCGCTTAACTACCTGAGGGTCACCTTGCTTCTTTAATACCCAGCGCTTCTCCATACGATTTGATAAATATAGTTAAAAAATATTCATCATTTATCAAAGAATTCACCGATAATACCTGTCGTGATCCATACTTTTTTTGTAAGAAAGTAGCTGAGTCTCTGCCATGCGAATTTTTATCGGTTTTCATCAGAACGACGACCGCATGGCTTCAACCGGGTCGAGCCTTGAAGCCTGCAAGGCGGGTATCAATCCTGATACAAGGCCTATTCCCGCCGAAACGCCCAGGCCTATGGCAATATTTCCCCGGGTAAGGATAAAATCCATTCCTATCATATCGGAAGGTAAAAGGGTAAGGCCATAGACTACCAAAAGCCCTACAACACCGCCAAAAAGGGAAAGGAAAACTGCTTCCGATAAAAACTGAACGAGTATGAAATATCTTTTGCATCCCAGGGATTTTTGTATCCCGATTATGCTTGTCCGTTCCTTTACAGAAACAAACATGATATTTGCGATGCCGAAGCCTCCCACAAGAAGCGAAAACCCGCCTATTATCCACCCTACTACAGCTATGGTATTGAAAAACGCATTTATTTCTTCTGTCAGCAGATCGATCTTGTTAATTGCAAAATTGTCCTTAGCCCTGGGCTTGAGGCTCCTGACCGATCGCAGGATCCCTGTAAGTTCGTCCTTAAGTTCTTCCAGGCTTACCCCGGGTCTTGCCTTTACCATCAGGGTAGTGCCGTTAAGATTCCTGAGATCGAGAAAATTTCTTGCGAAGTTGACCGGCAATATGACATTTTCATCGGCAGAACCACCAAAAATATCTTCCCCTTCTTTTTTCAACACACCGATAACCTCAACCTTATTACCGAATACTTTTATTCTTTTTCCCACCGCCCCTGTTCCGGGAAAAAGATTTTCTGCAATATTATAGCCTATCAGGGCAACATTTTTGCCGTTGGTAAATTCAACAGGGGAAAAATAACGACCTTCAGCAATATCAATGGTCATGAGCCTGTCGTATTCATCTGAAACGGCTTCTATACTAACATCCTCTATGCTGTTGTTCCGGAATTTCACGGTACGGTTTACAGAAGCCGTGAAAACTACTGCTTCAGAAGCAACTGACCTTCTCTGTATCTCCCGAAGGTCGGAAAGGCGGGGTTCAGGCCTTTTCATAAATTCCCACCACTCATATTCACCCCCTTCTGCGGTCCAGGGCCATTTCTGTATGTAAAGAACATCATTTCCAAGTGATTGGAGGCTTTCCCTGATCTCTATCTCTAAAGAGTCGAATATTGTGAAAACTGAAATGATCGAGAATATTCCTATCGTAATACCGAGCAGCGACAAGGCGGTCCTCAGCTTGTTTACCGAGATCTCGTGCAATGCAAAGATCAGGCTTTCTTTTATCAGTTTAATTAACGTATACATATAGCCGGGCTAACTGTGTGTCTTGATCTTATAAAAATATACAATTCCCACGATTACTAGAAAAATATCACTTAAATTTGAAGATTTGTTGAAATAAGATAAGAAGGTGATAATCATGAAGAAAAGGATCAAAAGCGCACTCATATCTGTATTTTACAAAGACGGTCTTGAAGAGATAGTGAGAAAGCTGGATGCGCTTGGTATCCAAATATATTCCACCGGGGGGACTTATAATTTCATAGAAAAACTCGGTATAAAGTCTATTCCCGTCGAAGAGTTGACTTCTTATCCCTCAATACTCGGCGGCCGGGTGAAAACCTTGCATCCGAAAGTTTTCGGCGGCATCCTTTTCAGGCGTGATTACAATGACGACCTGGCCCAGATGGAAGAATATGAGATTCCTCCCATGGACCTGGTGGTCGTTGACCTCTATCCTTTCGGAGAAACTGTTGCAAAAACCCGTGATGAAAGCAAGATCATCGAGAAAATTGATATCGGCGGGATTTCATTGATAAGGGCTGCTGCCAAGAATTTCAGGGATGTCGTAATAATTCCTTCAAAAGATTATTACAGCGATCTGCTGGAAATCCTTACGAAAGGTAACGGTCATGCCGACCTGGAAGAAAGAAAACGGCTTGCTGCGGCTGCATTCGATATTTCATCGGGTTACGATACGGCAATATTCAACTATCTGAACGAAGGAAGTATAAAAACCTTCAAAAGGTCTTACCGGGGTTACAGTAAGCTCAGGTACGGTGAAAATCCCCACCAGGAAGGTGGCTTTTATGGCGACTTGTCTGAAATATTCACCCGTCTCCACGGAAAAGAGATCTCATACAACAACCTGGGTGACCTTGAAGCGGCCATTGCCCTGATCAGTGAATTTGATGAGACAACCTTTGCCATCCTGAAACATAACAATGCCTGCGGGCTTGCCAGCCGCGACAACCTTACCGAAGCCTGGAAAGATGCCCTGGCGGGTGACCCGGTTTCCGCTTTTGGAGGTGTGTTGATAACCAACAGGGAAGTGGATGAAAAAACGGCTGAAGAGATCAATAAGCTCTTCTTTGAGATCATACTTGCTCCTTCTTACAGTTCAAAAGCACTCGAACTCCTTAAAAGCAAGAAAAATAGAATAATTTTGCAGAAAGGTTCGTACAGTTTCCCCGACAAGCACTTCAGATCGTTGCTGAGCGGAGTATTGGAACAGGACCGTGATGTGGAGACAGAACAAAAAGAGGACCTGAGAACAGTAACTGATAATTCACCAGATCCTTCTGAAATTGAAGATCTTATCTTTGCAAATAAAATAGTCAAACATACGAAATCAAATACCATAGTGCTGGCAAAGAACAAACAACTGGTAGGCAGCGGCACAGGGCAAACCTCAAGGGTTGACGCCCTGAAACAGGCTATAGAAAAAGCCGGGTCTTTCAAGCTCAGCCTCAGTGGGGCTGTAATGGCTTCCGATGCCTTCTTTCCTTTTGCCGACTCTGTTGAGATTGCCCATAAGGCCGGCATTTCAGCCGTGATCCAGCCCGGTGGATCGATACGTGATAAGGATTCCATTGACTATTGTAACAAGCACGGTATCTCAATGGTATTTACAGGTACCCGTCATTTTAAACATTAAGTAACAGAATTAAACAAAAAGATATGGGGTTATTCTCATTCCTGACTAAAGAAATCGCAATTGACCTTGGCACTGCCAACACCATCATCATCTATAACGATAAAGTGGTGGTTGATGAACCCTCTATCGTAGCCGTTGAGCGTAATACCGGCAAAGTTATCGCCGTGGGCAAGAAGGCCCTTATGATGCACGGCAAGACACATGAAAACATCAAGACCATAAAGCCGTTGAAAGATGGGGTTATAGCCGACTTCCAATCGGCGGAGGTAATGATACGAGAAATGATCAAAATGATCGGGTTCAAGACGTCGGTCTTTCCACCGGCGCTTAAAATGGTTATTTGTATACCGTCGGGTATTACCGAGGTGGAAGAACGGGCTGTGAAAGACTCCGCCGAACAGGCAGGGGCGAAAGAGGTCAGATTGATTCATGAACCCATGGCCGCAGCCATCGGTATCGGTATCGATGTGCTGGAACCCACCGGGAATATGATTGTTGATATTGGGGGCGGTACCAGTGAAATTGCGGTAATAGCTCTTGGAGGGATCGTCAACAACAAATCAATCCGGATCGCAGGAAATGATTTTAACACCGATATCGAAGAGTATATGCGGAAACAGCATAACATTAACGTGGGCGAACGCACTGCAGAACGGATCAAGATAGAGGTTGGCGCTGCAATGACAGAACTGGAAAATGCCCCTGATGATTATGCCGTGCATGGCAGGGATATGCTTACGGGTATTCCTAAAGAAATAACCGTGAATTATGCTGAAATAGCTCACGCACTTGACAAGTCGATATCAAAGATTGAGGCGGCTGTGCTGAATGCCCTGGAAAACACACCTCCCGAGCTGTCAGCCGATATCTACCGCACCGGTATTTATCTTGCCGGCGGTGGCTCAATGCTGAGGGGGCTTGACCAGAGGCTTCACCTGAAAACCAAGCTGCCTGTGCATGTTGCTGAAGACCCTCTGCGGGCCGTTGCACGAGGAACGGGAATAGCCCTAAAGAATTTCGATAAATTCACATTCCTCATAAAATAGAACCGGGAATATCCGGTTGAATTTTTCCGGGGTCGGCTATACATGAGAAATCTCATAGGTTTCATAATAAAGAATTATTTCCTCATCCTCTTCCTGGTTTTTGAGGCAGCGAGCTTTTATCTTATTTACGAAACAAGCTACTACCGCAGGCATTCAATGATCAGCTCCTCGAACACGGTGACCGGTACATTCAACAGGATCTATTCCGACGTAGCCGGATATTTTTTGCTCAACAGGGAAAATGAAATGCTGGCCTCTGAAAATTCCCTTCTCAGGTCGATGATACCCGGTGACACCATAGAATATCCGGTGCCCAAGTCAATCCGGGATACCGCTTTTAGCTACATCAGCGCCAAGGTGATCTCAAATTCTATTCATAAACGGAATAATTTCTTTACCATCAACAAGGGAAGAAAGCACGGGGTGGAAGTGGATATGGGAGTCGTATCCCCTGAGGGCGTTGCAGGGATCATTATAGGGGTTTCGGAAAATTTTGCCAGGGGGATGTCATTGCTTCATAAAGATACCAGGATAAGCGGCAGGATCAAAAAGAACAGTCAACTGATAAACATTGTGTGGGACGGGAAGGACTACCGTGAGGGAAAAGTGATCGATATTCCCACCCACCTCGAACTCAATAAAGGCGATACTATTATCACAAGCGGAAATTCTCTGATCTTTCCTGAGGGCTTGCTGGTTGGAATCATAGATGAGTACCACGTAAACCGCGATCAGCTTTTCAATTCCGCCGGGCTTGACTTTGCTACAGATTTCAACAGCCTTTATTATGTATACCTGGTCAAGAATCTCAATATTGAGGAGCTGGATCAACTGAAAAACCCTCCCGAAGATGAATAGCCAGGTCTTCAAAAATATAATCCGTTTCATTTTCCTGGTATTTCTCCAGGTATTCATCATCGATAAAGTTCAGTTGAATGTTTATTTCAACCCTTATATCTACATTCTTTTCATCCTGCTGCTGCCGGTTGATATCCCTAAATGGTTGCTCCTTTTTCTGGCTTTCATTACCGGATTAAGCATCGACTTTTTTTCTGGCATCCTGGGCATACACAGCGCTGCAACAGTATTTATGGCTTTCATCAGGCCCGGCATTATTAAGCTTATAGGAGAAAAAGAAGACGCAGAACAGAACCTGGAGCCAAACATAAGGAACTTTGGGTTCCTTTGGTTTTTTACCTATGTCAGCTTTATGACCTTCCTCCACCATCTGGCGCTTTTCTACATAGAGGTTTTCAGGTTCAGTGAGATCTTTAATACCCTGCTCAGGGTATTGGCCAGTTCGGCAGTGACCATTTTCATGATCATTATCATACAATTGCTTTTTATTAGAAGAATTGGACCGGGGCGTTAACGAAAAATACAATATTTTTAAACCCTAACAGTTTGAACATTAAACAATAAATGAATATGAAAAACATCTGGATACTGTTATTGACTTTGATCATCGCCTCATGCAGCACAACTGACAAAAAACAGGAAGGTTATGTGGTAACCGGCTCCGTGACAAAACCTGTCGACAGTTATGTGTTCCTCCAGAAGAAGGAAAAAGGAGTGCTTACCAACATTGACTCCATCATACCACAGGAACAAAATTTCAGCTTCACCGGTGAGATCGGTTTTCCCGAAGTGCATTACATCAATATACCGGCAACGAAATCGCTCATACCTTTTTTTCTCGAGCCATCCGAAATAATTATTGAGGTGGATGTTGAAAATGTAGATAATTCAACCATTAAGGGGTCGGAAACTCAGGATGAATATGAAGAATACCTGAATTCCCTTAAAAAGTACGACTATAATATCAGGGAGGCCTATTCCCTCTATCGACGGGCCGATGATTTTGGCGAGGCTGATAAGGTTGATTTTTATGATTCGGTGATCGATGCCAGCTTTGAAGAAAAAAAGGAGTACATAAAGAATTTCGTGCTGGAGAACAATGATAAAGTGATATCGCCCCATATTGCTTTCAGGAACTCCTACCAATTCGAGCTCGATGAACTTGAAGAGATGTCGGAAAACTTAAGTGAATCGTTAAAGCCTTCGGTCGACCTCGCCCTTTTGAACGAATACATTGACATCCTGCAAAGGGTTGAAATAGGGCAACCATACGTTACCTTTACCATGCAGGATACCACAGGCATCTATGTTCCTGTTTCCTCATTCATTGGAGATGATTATGTATTGATTGATTTCTGGGCCTCCTGGTGCGGCCCCTGTCGTGAAGAGAACCCTTATCTTGTCAGTGTCTACCAAGATTTTAAAGATAAAGGCTTTGAGATAGTCGGGGTTTCGCTTGACACGAGCAAGGAGAAATGGATGCAGGCAATAGAGAATGACGGACTGACATGGCCCCAGATATCCGATCTCAAAGGCTGGGACAGTTCCGCTGCAAGGCTTTACGGAGTCAGGTCCATACCGGCAAACGTCCTGCTCGACAAAGACGGATACATAATAGATAAGAACCTGCGCGGTGATGACCTGAGGAAAAAGCTGGAGCAGATCTTTGCTTCCAATGTCTAGCGAATAGAAGATTATTTTCCCTGCTTTCTATCTTTCCAGCGCTTGTTGAATGATGCTGAATGGAATTCAGGTATTGACCTTCTCGGTCCCCATGATTTCTGGAAGAACATTTTAAAGGCCCGGCGCTTAATGGCTTTATTACCTATGTTCATGAGGTTTCTGTGTGTCAGCGCCCTCGTGGCCCCTTTCATGGCGATCTTTTCACCACGGGTGGCCATGCCCTCCTTAACAACCTTCTGCCTGTTCAGAAGCAGCAACTCATGGAGGGGGATCTTTACCGGGCATACCTCTGTACAGGCCCCGCAGAGCGATGAAGCAAAGCTCAGATGTTTGTAATCCCTCATTCCCAGCAAGTAAGGATTGATAACCGAACCAATTGGGCCGGAATAGACCGCCCCGTAAGTATAGCCCCCTATATTCCTGTAAACAGGACAAACATTCAGGCAGGCACCGCACTTGATGCAAGACATGGCTCTCCGCTGACGTTCCTGTTTCAATACATCCGACCTGCCGTTATCGATCAGCAGCACATACATTTCCTGGGGCCCGTCAATTTCATATTCCTGCCTTGGGCCGGATATAATATGGTTATAGACTGTTACCTTCTGGCCCGTTCCGTGGGTGCTCAGCATAGGCCAGAAAAGTTGAAGGTCGGTGAGTGTAGGGATGAGCTTTTCAATCCCTGCAATAACAATATGGATCCTCGGGAATGAAATCGACATAAGTGCGTTTCCCTCATTCTCTGTAATGCATACCGAACCTGTCTCAGCCACAAGGAAATTAGCACCTGTTATGGCTATGTCGGCCCTGAGGAAATCCTTTCTCAGTTTTTCCCGTGTGAAAGACGTGATCTCCTCAGGTGTTGAATCTTCAGGTGTCCCGAACTTTTGATGATAAAGTTCCGTGACATCCTCCTTCGACTTATGCATAGCCGGCGTGACGATATGATAGGGTTTCTCACCGGCAATTTGTACAATATATTCACCTAAATCCGTTTCCACCGTTTCTATCTTTTTCTTCTCCAGTACTTCGTTCAGGTCAATCTCTTCGCTTATCATCGACTTCGACTTCACGATGGATGTTGCTTTGGTCCTGCCTATTATATCTACCAGCTCCTTTACAGCCTCTCTCTTGTTCTGTGCCCAGATGACTTTTCCTCCCGACCTGGAAAAATTCATCTCAAATTCGATAAGGTATTTATCAAGCTCAGAAATAACTTTGTGCTTTATATTGGCCGCTTTCTTTTTGGCCAGTTCAAGGTCTTTATATTGTTCCTTACCTTTTTCCAACGCAGCCATATAGGCCGACATATTCTTGTTTATCTTCCTCCGGTGGTCCTTGTCAAAGGCTACCTTTTCAGAATCTTTAAGGAACTTGTTGTGATGTTCATTCATCCCTTATTACTCCTTGTTCTTTATCTTTTCAATCCTTCTAATATGCCTGCCACCTTCAAACTCGGTATCAAGGAAAATCTCAGCAATCTTCACGGCAAGATCAAAATCCAGGAACCTTCCCGGCATCGAAAGAATATTGGCATCGTTATGCAGCCTGGCCAACCGCGTGATCTCTTCGTTCCAGCAAAGCGCAGCCCTGATATTATCATATTTGTTGGCCGTCATCTGTGCCCCGTTACCACTGCCGCACATTATAATTCCCAGGGGGTATTCACCACCGTTCACAGCCTTTGCAACTGGTTGAATAAAATCAGGATAGTCAACGCTTTCTTCGTTGTAAGTTCCAAAATCTTTAATCTGGTATCCTTTTTGCTGTAATTTTTCAATAAGGTATTGCTTCATAGCAAAACCGCCATGATCAGAAGCGATCGGTATAACTGAAGGAGTATTTTCAGGCATGTTGGTAAATCTTATTTTAAATTAATTCATAAAGTAAGCAATTATTGTTTGAAGTATTTTCGTTCTCGTTCATTTATTTGCAGGTATTTTTGAGTAAAGAACAATGGATCAAACATTTATCATTTATCAACAAATCCTTGTTTATTTCTGTTAATTTTGTTGTAGAGAGTGTGATAAATTGTGCCCTTTGTTAAAAAAATGGAGGTAATACCTCTCAGGAGCTTTTTACTTAACATTCGGGTAACATTTAACTAAGGACAAATTAACAGCAAAGGATCTCAAAACTGTGCAAAATTATTAACAATAACTTGTTTTAAGAGAAGTTTATAACTATACAATATATTGAAAATAAATAAACTATAATTGATAATACTTGGAAATGTGTTGGTAAAATCTTATATTTTACAAACGCAACTTTTTGAGCAAATACTTTTAAAGGAATTAACAACCCTTTAATATATTATATATTATTATTAAAGAATATTATAATACAATGACGTTAACATCTGAAATATCCACCGAAAGAGATGCAAGGTACAGGGAAGAATTTCTCAAATTGAAGAAGGAGAAGAATGCGATTTTACTTGCACATTATTATCAAATCCCTGAAATACAGGACATTGCAGATTATGTCGGCGACAGCCTTGGCCTGGCCCAAAAAGCCGAGGAGGCTGATTCTGAAATAATTGTGTTTGCCGGTGTTCATTTTATGGCTGAAACGGCAAAGATCCTTAATCCAGATACAAAGGTTCTGTTGCCCGATCTGGATGCGGGATGTTCACTTGCAGATTCATGTCCGCCCGATGATTTTAAAAAATTCAAGGAAAAATATCCTGACCATATTGTAATTTCTTACATAAACTGTACGGCCGCGATAAAGACGATGTCAGATGTTATATGCACATCGAGCAACGCTGTTAAGATCGTTGAGTCCTTTCCGAAAGAACAGAAAATAATCTTTGCTCCTGATAAAAACCTTGGAGCCTACGTGAATAGTGTTACAGGAAGGGATATGGTTCTCTGGGACGGTACGTGCGAAGTTCATGACGTGCTTCAGACAGAGGCAATTGTTGATCTGAAGATGAAAAACCCGGAAGCAAAGCTGATTGCCCACCCGGAATGCAAGGCAGTGGTATTGGAAATGGCAGATTTTGTCGGTTCAACATCGGCTATGCTGAAATACACAGTGAATGACGAGACCAAAAAATATATTGTCGCAACTGAAACAGGGATCCTTCACCAGATGAGGAAAAACTCACCCGATAAGGAATTCATAATCGTTCCCACGGATGAAACATGCTCATGCAACGATTGTCCTTACATGAAACTGAACACAATGCAGAAGCTCTATCTCTGCATTAAGAACGAAAGGCCGGAGATAAATCTTGATAAGGAAGTTATTGAAAAAGCTAAAGCACCAATCGACAAGATGCTTGAGATTTCCAGGAAACACAAACTCATCAAGAGCTGATATGAAAGCGAGAATACTCATTTTACTTTTTCTTGTGCCTTCTTTCCTGTTTGCACAGGAGAAAAAGGAGGGATCCGGAGAGTATAAGATCTTCTATCATGAGAATGGACAGGTTTCCAGTGAAGGCTATATGGTTGACGGAAAACCGGATGGTTACTGGAAAACCTACAATGAAGATGGAATTCTTATAGCTGAAGGGAACAGGAAAAATTATAAGCTCGACAGTCTTTGGAAATTCTATAACGACGACGGATCCCTGAAGCTGGAAGTGAACTATCGTGAAGGTAAAAAAAACGGCATAAGGACCTCTTACCGGAAGGACGAAATAATAAAAGAGACATTCAAAAATGATATCAAAAACGGGCCCACAAAGTACTTTTACAAGAATGGGGAGCTGAAAAAGGAAGTATTTTTTGTTAATGGTTTAGAGGAGGGAATGGCCAGGGAATATGCAGAAGATCAACGTGTTATAACACTCATCACTTACAAGAATGGTTTTATCACAGATATTCAAAAAATAAACCGTTTCATTGCCGGTGATAAAAAACACGGGCCATGGAGATATTTCTATGATAACGGCATGGTCAGGCTTGAAGGCAGTTACAAGAGAGGACTGGAGCACGGTTACTTCAAGGAGTATGACAGGGAAGGCAACCTGCTGACTGCCACCAAGTACGAAAATGGCCAGAAAGTGGAAGATGCCAGGGAAGTGGCAAAGCTCGAAGTTAGAAAAGACTATTACCCCGACGGCACCCCAAAAATTGTTGCAACCTACAACAAAGAGGGCGAACCCGAAGGGATAAGGCGCGAATATGCAGAAGATGGCACCATCGAAAGATCCTATATTTTCAAGAACGGGATCATAATAGGCGAAGGAATTATCACGGAAAAGGGTGAAAGGGACGGCTATTGGAAAGAATACTATGACGACGGAAAGCTTTATGCCGAAGGGAAATATGAAAAGGACGTCAGGGTTGGTCCCTGGAAGTTTTACCATAAAAATGGAAATCTCAGGCAGGAAGGCGCATATAATTCACAGGGAAAGCCGGAAGGGGAATGGTTCTGGTATTATGAAAACGGCAAGATACTCAGGGAAGAAAACTATTACCTGGGACTTCTGGATGGCATAATGGCTGAATATGGTGAACAGGGAAAACTGATTGCCCGGGGAGATTTCATCGAGGGCCTGGAAGACGGAGACTGGTTCTATGAAGTGGGTGATGTAAGAATTGAAGGTAGCTATGCAGAAGGAAAAAGGACCGGCACCTGGAAGATATGGCAGCTTAAAGGCCCGGGAAGAGAAAAAACTTTGATATTCGAAGGCAGGTTCATAGAAGACAACCCCCACGGAAAGCATACTTATTACTGGGATAACGGCAATAAACGGGATGAAGGCCAATACCGGATGGGCCTGAAGGTAGGCGACTGGGTATCCTATACTTACGAAGGATTACCTTCTGTTGTGATAACTTACGACCAGGGAAGGGAAATTAAATATGACGGAATTAAGATACAAACACCGTCAGACTAATAATTATTTCTATTTTTGTTCTCCGATTACCAAAACTTAAATTTGAAAGCAATGATCAAAAAAGTTCTATTATCAATGGCCGTAATGGCACTGTTCCTCATAGGGCAGGCATCTTTCGGCCAGGAAATGAAATCCTCAAAGGATGTAGAAAAAGTTGAAGTTAACAGCTTTAAGGAAAATGCTCCTGACATGATCGGGCATTCTGTTTCCATAACCGGTATGGTTACCCACGTTTGCAAACACGGAGGTAAAAAGATGTTCATTATGGATGACGATGCCGATATCCAGGTTAAGATTACCACAGGCGATAATATTGCCTCTTTTCCTGCTGAACTGGAAGGTGAAACCATATGGGTGAACGGTATGGTTGAGGAAATGATGCAGGAAGTGGTTGAAGAAGAGCATGAAGAGCACGAGCAGGACGAAGCCCACAAGAACATTTATCACGTGCCGCAATATTCAATTACTTGCGCTGAATACCAGGTAATAAAGAAATAGCTTATCCAACAAGAGCTTAATGAGATTACTCATTGGGCTCTTTTTTTTATTTGTACCCCCGCTGATGAAATGGAGAAAATGGTTCCGGATAATTCACAGGGACTTCGGGTACCTTTTTTTCGGAGTTACCATAGTTTATGCTGTATCAGGTATTGCCCTCAATCATCTTGACGACTGGGATCCGAACTATGTTATAAAGACGCAGAATATTACAGTCGACGATCCGGCATTGCTCACCGGTAAACCTCAGAAGCAGGATGTTACTTCATTTCTTGGGTCATATGGATTGGAAGACGAATATAAAAACCATTACAACCCTTCTGAAAACACCCTTAAGATCTTTCTCGACAAAGGTTCTGTGATCATAAATACGAACACGGGTAACGGTTTGATAGAAGAGGTCCGGAGAAGGATCTTCATACGTGAATCAAACTACCTGCACTATAATCCCATCAAATATTGGACGTGGTTTTCTGATCTCTATGCGGGTGCATTGATAGTGCTGGCTATAACCGGACTCTTTTTGGTAAGGGGAAAAAAGGGCATCACAGGCAGGGGGGCCTGGATGACAATACTCGGTATTCTTATCCCGCTTATCTTTTTGTTGATTTATTTTTATTAGCCGGAAATTGAAACCATGAACATTTATACCTTCCTGATATTATTTATTCTTTGGTATGGACTTTCGCTCTGGATATCTGAAAAGTATGGCAGGCACCGGAAAATAGGCGAGGAATGGTCGTTTTTTGCCTGTTTCATGCTAAGCCCCGCACTGGGTCTTATTATCACATTACTTACAAATAAAACATCAAGAGCCATTAAAACTCAGAACCCCCAGGCACCCAGTACCTAAAACCCAGCACCCAGTACCCA
>CAZMOK010000012.1:35269-66538 GCA_964567785.1 uncultured Bacteroidales bacterium
AACCATTTCAAAATCCATTTCCTTTCTTGAAAGATCGATCTTTTTGATCCGTACATGAACTTTATCGCCAAGTTTATACTGATGCCCATAGCGATTACCGATAACCTGGTAGTTTTCCTCGTCCAGATAGTAAAAGTCATCTTCCAGATCGGTGAGCCTTACCATCCCTTCGCTTTTGGTATTTGTGAGCTCGACATAGATACCCCATTTGCTTACACCTGATATAAGCCCTTCGAAGACTTCCCCAACTTTGTCGGCCAGGAATTCCACCTGCTTGTACTTAATGGATTCCCTTTCTGCATCAATGGCCTTTCTTTCCATCTCGGAGGAATGTTCACACTTGTCTTCGTAAACATTCTGGTTTGCCGATTCGGCCCCGTTTGCATAAGCCTCTGTGAGCCGGTGCACCATCAGGTCAGGGTATCTCCTGATGGGTGAGGTAAAGTGAGTGTAATAAGGGAACCCCAGCCCGTAATGACCTATGTTGACAGTTGAATAAACAGCCTTTGCCATAGTCCTGATCGCGATGGTCTCTATCATGTTTTGCTCACCTTTGCCTTCAATCTGCTTGAAAAGCTTGTTGAATGAGTTGGTAAGGTTTTTCCTGTTGTTGATGTTCAGGTCGTAACCAAGCTTTTTGAGAAAATTGGAGAAGTCTTCCAACTTATCGGGATTGGGTGTATCGTGGATCCTGTAAACAAAGGTTTTTGCTTTCTGACTCCCCTTCGTTTTCCCGATTTTTTCGGCTATTTTCCTGTTAGCCAGGAGCATGAAATCTTCCACGAGTTTGTTCGATTCTTTATAATCCTTAATGCGAATGCTTATCGGCCTGCCCTTTTCATCCAGGTCGAATTTTACCTCCTGCGTTTCAAAATTGATCGATCCCTTGCGGAAACGCTCCTCCCTGAGCTTTGTGGCAAGCTTGTTCAGCACTCCGATCTCTTTGCTGAATTCTCCTTTGCCGGTTTCGATTATCTGCTGTATCTCATCATAATCAAACCTCCGGTCTGACTTGATCACCGTTTTACCTATCCATTGGTTATGGACATTCGCTTCTTCATCCATTTCAAATAGAATTGAAAAGCAAAGTTTTTCCTCGTCGGGGCGAAGCGAGCAAACGTTGTTCGAAAGTTTTTCAGGAAGCATCGGGATCACCCTGTCAACAAGATAGACTGACGTGGCACGCTTGAACGCCTCTTTATCGATCTCACTTCCCGGTTTTACATAATGCGACACATCGGCAATGTGGACACCCGTTTCATATTTGCCGTTGCCAAGCTTTCTGAATGAAATGGCATCATCATAATCTTTGGCATCTGCAGGGTCGATGGTAATGGTAAAGAGGCTGCGAAGGTCTTTTCTCTTCTTTATTTCCGCCGGGGTAATCGTGGTGTCGAGCTTTTCAGCATCTTTCTCAACATTTTTGGGGAACTTAAGCGGGAAATCATAATCGGCGAGGATCGATTTCATCTCCACATCATTGTCGCCCGGTTTACCGAGGACCTCCACAATTGTCCCGAAAGGGTTTTTGGCATGTTCGGGCCAGTCGGTTATCTTCACAACGGCTTTCTGCCCGCTCTTCACACCCTTAAGCTCCTCCCCCGGGATAAAGATGTCGATAGGCATCGACTTGTTATCCGGTATAAGGAAACCGTATTTCTTTGAAACCTCCAGTATCCCAACAAATTGTTCCTTGCTCCTTTCGAGGATCTCGATGATCTGGCCCTCACGCTTCCGGCCCTTTCTTTGAGGGAAAAGGAATACCTTCACCCTGTCGCCGTGCAGGGCATGATCGGTATTGTTGGCAGCAATGAAAATATCTTCGCCTTCTTCTTCCTTGTCCCTGATTATATAAGCCTTTCCGGTTGATTTCATATCAACCCTCCCGGTAATATATTTCTTTGGTTTATCAGAAAGCCGGTGCGATTCATTGAGGGTGAACTTTCCGGGCTTAACCTCTGAGATTACCCCTTCATCAAGGAGCTCAACAAGTATGGTCTGCACAAGGTCCTTGCTGGCCTTGTCATTCACACCTAAACTTGCCGATATCTGTTTGTAATTCAAAGGCCGGAGGGGATTCTTTATGAAGCTTTCAATTACCGCATCGGTGAAAGCATTTTTGCCTCTTGGCCTTCTTTTCTTTTTCGGTTTTTTACCTTGTTTTTTTTTTGCCATAATGATTGATATGTTAATGTGTGCCCGGAACAGACCTGATAAGGCGCTTCGTATATTCGTGCTGCGGACTTGCAAAGATACTTTCAGCGGAACCTGTTTCAACAATCTCACCGTCTTTCATTACGAATATCCTGTCCGACATATGTTTTACCACGGCAAGGTCGTGCGAAATGAATATAAAGGTAAACCCGAATTCAGACTTCAGGTCGTTTAAGAGGTTAAGTACCTGTGCCTGTATTGAGACATCCAGTGCAGATACTGACTCGTCACAAACTATGAAATCGGGAGATACAGCCAGGGCCCTGGCTATTCCTATGCGCTGTCTTTGCCCTCCCGAAAGCTCATGGGGGTATCGATAGTAATATTCTTTCCCCAGGCCAACCTTTTCCAGCAGCCGGTTTACCCTTTCCCTTACAAGCTTCCTTTTCTTTTCGAGTTTGTGGACAACTAGCGGCTCTGCAACCTGCGATCCTGCACTCATTCTCGGGTTAAGGGATGAATAGGGATCCTGGAAAATGATCTGGACCGATCTGCGGAAAGATCTTCCGGCATTTTTATTGTGAAGGATCTCCCGGCCGCGGTATCTTACACTTCCCCCGGTAGAATCGACCAGTTTCAAAACAGTCCTGCCAAGCGTGGTCTTACCACAACCCGATTCCCCAACAAGCCCGAGTGTTTCACCCGGATAAACATCGAACGACACATCGTTTACGGCTTTAATCACTTCCTTTTTTCCCCGGAACCATGTTTTGAGGTGCCTTACTTCCAGGGCCGGCTCCTTTTTCATCAGCGCTGCCCTGATCTCTTCCTTTTCCCCGGGTTTAAAAGCCTTTTCTGAATAATACCCTTTATTTATGCCCCTTATGAAATCATCGATAGTGGGAAGTCTTTTCAGGCTGATATCGGTCCTCGGCCGGCAGGCGAGAAGACCCCTTGTGTAGGGATCTTCCGGGTTAGTGAATATTTCCCCTGTATCACCCTTCTCCACTATTCCGCCGTCTTTCATAATGGCAATTTGATCGGCTATTTCGGCCACAACACCCAGGTCGTGCGAGATGAATAGGACTGACATTCCGTACTTGTGCTGTATTTGCCTCAGAAGGTCGGTTATATTTCTCTGGACAGTTACATCCAGTGCAGTGGTTGGTTCGTCCGCGATCAGCAGGTCGGGTCGGCAGGCAATGGCCATGGCGATCATCACCCTTTGTTTTTGACCCCCGGATATTTCATGGGGATAGGAATTGTATATTTCTTCCCTGCGGGGCAATTGAACTTCACTGAACAGCTCAAGGGTCATCTTTTTAGCTTCCCGTCCTGATTTCCCTTTGTGCAGCCTGATTACCTCCGAAACCTGTTTTCCGCATTTCATAACAGGGTTCAGTGATGTCATAGGCTCCTGGAATATCATCGAAATATGGTTGCCACGGATCTTTCTGTATTCTTTTTCCTTTAGTTTCAGCAGGTTTTTTTCGCTGCCCTTAAAGGGGGTGAAAAGTATTTCACCTGAATCAACAGTAGCCAGGGTGCCTTGTAACAGACCGGCAATGGTCAGTGCAGTGACAGATTTACCCGAACCGGATTCCCCCACCAGCGCAAGGGTTTCGCCTTTTTCAATATGGAAAGAAATATTCTGTACAACGGTATTCCTATTGCCGTTTCCGGGGAACGAAACAGTGAGGTCCT
The DNA here is from genome assembly GCA_964567785.1 of uncultured Bacteroidales bacterium. GTDB lineage: Bacteria > Bacteroidota > Bacteroidia > Bacteroidales > JAGOPY01 > CAZMOK01. The sequence goes on from CAZMOK010000012.1 coordinate 39,128, forward strand.
CTATTTTCAACAGCGCAGGCATATGTCAAAGGTAAGAAATGCATGGTTCGGACAGGTATTTTTGCCTCCCTTTACGATTAATGGTGACAAAAAGTATAATACCATGTTTGCACTTCTGAAAGACCTTCTGGCGCTTGTATATCCTGATGTGTGCGTTGTTTGTGGCAATTCCCTTACCGAAAGGGAGAAGATAATCTGTATTGATTGCGAGCATCATCTACCCCGTACGCGCTTTCACGACGATACTGAAAACCCTGTTATGATGTCGTTCTGGGGAAGGGTTGAGCTGTCCGCAGCAACAGCCTTTCTGTATTTCAGGAGGGGAACCATTACACAGCACCTTCTGCATAAACTGAAATACAAAGGGAAAAAACAGATCGGCCGGTATCTCGGTGAACTGTTTGCCCTCGAACTGGTTAGGTCGGATTTTTTCCATACGGTTGATGCTATCATTCCGGTGCCGCTGCATCCGGCCAGGAAAAGAAAAAGAGGCTTCAATCAGAGCGAGATTATTGCACAAGGTATGGCAAGGATTATGGAAACGGATGTTCTTGACAAAGTCCTTGTGAGGAAAACCTTTTCATCTACGCAAACACGAAAAGGCCGTTTTGAGAGATGGAAAAATGTAGAGAACATATTTACTGTGGAAGAAGAAGAGAGGCTCGAGGGACTTCACGTTATGGTGATTGACGACGTAATCACAACCGGGGCAACAATGGAGGCCTGTCTGCAGGCTCTTTCGGGAATCGATGGCATAGTGCTTTCGGCAGGCGCCATTGCATTTGCAAGCAAGTAACCTTATTATCTCAATAAACCACATGGAATCAAATAGTTTTCCGTGTCCCCCTGCTGGTTGAATACATCCGTCCTTATAACGTAAATGCCTGAAGGAAGCAAACTTTCACTTTCATCATCCCCTTGCCACGTGACCTGTCCCGATGTTCCCAGGAGTTCATTATTGATGAGCCTCCTGACCAAAAAGCCTTCGGAACTGTAAACACTTATCGATCCCGTCCAACCTTCCGATGGAAACCCCCAGGCAATGATAAGGTTATCATCGATGCCGTCACCATCGGGTGTTATTACATCCGGAGTTAACGATATGGGCATTTCCTTTTGATTATGTTCTATGAACTGTGAGTTCCTGTAGCCCGGCGTCCCGTATCCGGATGTCGAGGAAGCACTTTGCCAGCTTTGTTTTTTAATGCCTTCAAGATCGTAATGTACCTTTTCAACCGCCACGCCATCGGTTGTTGTCAGTAACGGGAAATGCAGGTCTTCAGAGTATTCAACCAGATCGATCTGTGTTCCGTTGCTTCCGGTGAGCATAATGGTTCCCCCGCCATTGGGCAGTGATGGAAAAGGTAACATCTCCACAAAGCAATCAGTTGTTTCGCAATAATACTGCCTGCAAACAGTTTCCGGATCTTTGGTAAGAACAATGAAACTGCCCGGGGCAACCGGATTGCAGGAACCGGTCACCCGGTAGACTGAAGTGTCGGGAGGCAGGGGGTGTTTTTCCTTAACGGAAACGAGACGTATTTCTTCCAGGTCTTTGTATTTGTCCGACCTGTTGTATATCTCAATATAATCAACCCCATCCCCGGAAGGGTCAAACAGGATCTCGTTTATGACAATGTCGCGTTTTACTGCTTTTTCAGGAAATCCAAATACAAGCCTGTCATCCGGAAGCACATCACCTTTACAACTTACAGGACCGTTCACGGTAACCTCATATACCTGACCCAAAGAGATGTCCCTGTCGAGCTCCAGTGTCACCGATCGGAAGGCAGGTCCCTCGGGGTAAACCTGCAAAGGACTATCTATACCATGGCTTATAGAATAAGCTTCCTTATCGCCAAGGGTCAGGCTGTCCATTTTCTGGTTGAAGAAAACTGTGATCATCTTGCTGTTTATGACACAGCATTTCTCCAGTGAGGGAGAAACATAATTTACATACATAACGGAGTTTTCACTACCGGGTGTCCCGCCATAAGGACCAGACGAGGCTTTCCAGTTGATCTTTCCGGTGCAAGGGGAATAAGGATCGATCTGTTCCAGGGACCATCCGCCTTCAGACTTGTTATCATCCTGGTACCAACCGTCGTTATATTCCATGTGGAACATCGTCCGGCCCTTTCTGTCGACCAGGGAAATGACTTGTCCTGAATTGGGCAATGAAAAGGAACTGAATGGCAGGGTTCTGCCAAAGAGCGATAATAATGTGGTATCATCCTCGTGGCAGGCAATGAGGTATTCACCGGCCCCGAGTGCCAATTTTGGTATGTCCTTTTCCGAAGTCCCGGTCAGCATCTTCCAGCCCTCCATATTTATCGTGTAGACCGATGTGTTGAACAGCTCGAGGTATTCCGCTTCAGGCAGTTGCAGAGGGGGAGAAGGATCGGCCATTATCTCATTTATCACAATATCATATGGCTGGGCCTGGTAATAAAGGAATGGTATGTTCTCTGTTATGATGGCATTCCCGGCAATATCTTCAACACCTGATACCGATAGCGTATACTCTTCACCCTGCGAAAAATTATTATCGAAAAGAAGTATAACACTTGAAACTTCCTGGCCGTTCCACAGCACTGACAAAGGAATCTTTCCGGTTTCAGTGATTTGGTAATTAACAGTATGTAAGCCCGTAACAGAATCTATAGCTTCCGAGTAACTGACCCTGAGTGAACTGTCTGACAGGGCTTCTACTTCAATTATTTCAGGGGCAAGTGTATCTTTTTCAAACTTTCTTACTTTCAGTTCGTCAAAATAAAATTTTGTCTTGTTGCTGCTTGTATAGAAGCATTTTATACCGAAAAAGCCCTCGTCAACCATAAGTGTGTCCGTAACAGAACCCTCAGCTTCGAAAATCCCCGAAGCGGATTGAGAGGAAAACACTTTCCATTCGTATTCATTGTAAACTACTTTAACATAAAATGAATTGGTACCGTTTCCTGTGAATACGGTTTTACATGTGAACATTAACTCTGCGAGCCCCTCTTTTTCCCTGAAGAAATAGAGGCTGTCGTCCAGGCCCCCGAACTGCAGAAACCAGGCGTTCTGGTCGATGGATAGGGGATATCTGTCTGCAACAAGATAGATCCTTGCATAATTGTTGGCTGAGGTGTTGTACGAAAGCTTGAGCCAGAACCGCCACTCAACCGTTCCGGGCACATCCATAGCGGTGAAAAGGAAGGACTCACCGGGATCTTCCGCCGACAATTGAAGGGCAGGCCTGTGTCCTTCAGGTATGGCAGAAGATGAGGATGTCTTAAAATGATCCTGGTTTCCCAACCATTCCGGATCGTTAGAAAGATCCCAGTCACTGAAGTCGTCAGAAACCTGGGGGTAACAAATGATGCAGACAAGAAATTGGAAGACCAGTATTATGTTTCTCATTTTCAGAATATTTTATTGATCAACTCTATTGATCGGCGAGACTCCTGAAAATACCTGTCATGAGGGAGTTTTTTTATCAACGGCTGTTACACTGATAGCGGTGTAAAAGTTTCAGAGATCGGTTTTTCTTTCAATTTGCCTAATTTTGCAGCATATTTAGTGTGAATGATGAAAATTGCAGTTGTAGGCGTTACCGGCCTTGTTGGCAGGAAAATTCTCAGGGTCCTTTCCGAAAAAGACGCAGAAAATGCATCTTTGATCCCCGTTGCTTCCCCCGGTTCAGTTGGGAAGGAAATCATTTTCAACGGCAAGGGCTATAGGGTGACAGGCATTGAAAAGGCTGTAAAGTTAAAGCCTGACGTTGCCATCTTTTCGGCCGGATCGGAAGTTTCGAGAAAATATGCACCCGCCTTCGCGGAAGCAGGATCAACGGTAATAGATAATTCAAGTGCCTGGAGAATGCACCAAGAGATACCGCTCATCATTCCTGAAATAAATGGCGGCATTCTTACCAGGGAGCATAAGATCATTGCAAACCCCAATTGTTCCACCATCCAGATGCTGATGGCCCTGGCTCCCATTCACCGAAAATATGGCATCAAAAGAGTTGTTGTTGCAACGTACCAGTCGGTGACAGGCAGCGGATACAAGGGCCTCCGGCAGCTCGAGGATGAGAGGGCTGGTGTTGAGGGGGAGAAAGCCTATCCGCACAGCATAGATCTCAACCTGATCCCCAAAGCAGGTGAGTTTTCAGAGGATGGGTATACTTCTGAAGAGATAAAGCTGGTAAGGGAAACGCACAAGATATTGGACGATTACTCCATCAGGGTCACGGCAACAGCAGTAAGGGCTCCGGTCAAAGGAGGCCATTCGGAAGCGGTGAACCTGGAGCTTGAAAGTAATTTTGAACTGGAAGACATAAAAAAACTGCTATCAGAAACGGAGGGTGTGATCGTGCAGGACGATCCTTCCGCTGAATTGTATCCCATGCCTGCGAGAGCCGACGACAGGGACGAGGTTTTTGTCGGAAGGATTAGAAGGGACCGTACGGTTACCAACGGACTGAACCTTTGGATAGTTGCCGATAACCTGAGGAAGGGAGCGGCAACCAATGCGGTGGATATAGCCCTGTATGTAATCAATAACAAGCTGGCCGGCAGGTCATGACATTCATGAGGATTTATCACGACATAGAGGAATGCAGGAATATACCCTCACCGGTAGTCACTACCGGTACATTCGATGGAGTGCACCTGGGCCACCAGGCGATTTTCAGGGTCATGGGTGAGGTTGCTGCCGAAACAGGCGGCGAAACAGTGGTGGTAACATTCCATCCCCACCCCAGGCTTGTGATCCACCCCGACAGCAAGGATCTCAAGTTCATAAACACACAGAAGAAAAAGATCAGGCTGATGGAATCTTTCGGGATCCAGCACCTGGTAATCATTCCTTTTACCCGCGAATTTTCCAATACCCCTTCTTCGGATTTTGTCAAAAAATACCTGGTTGACAAAATAGGAGTGAAGAACCTGATAATCGGCCACGATCATCATTTCGGCAAGGATCGGCAGGGTAGTTTCGGCGAGCTGATGGGCCTTTCAAAGATATACGGTTTCGAAGTCAGGGAGATTGCGGAGCAGCAGGTCGATGGCACCACGGTGAGCTCTACTAAGATAAGGAATGCCCTTATGGAAGGAAATGTAAGGCTTGCCAATAAATTGCTTGGATACCAGTACTCCATTTCCGGAAAGGTTGTGCTGGGGAACAAAATCGGCAGGACCATCGGTTTCCCTACGGCTAATATCGACCTTGAAGACCGCTATAAGCTGATATCGGCAAATGGGGTCTATGCCTGTAAGACCCGGGTTTCGGAAAGAATATACAAAGGCATGGGGAACATCGGTTACCGGCCCACGGTAAACAGCGGAGGGCTCACCATTGAGGTGCATATCTTTGAATTCGACAGGGATATTTACGGTGAAGAGATCGAGATATTTTTCCTGGACAGGATAAGGGATGAAAAGCGGTTCGACAGCCTTCACGAGCTCAGGGACCAGCTTATATCTGACAAGGCAAAAGTGGTGGATATGCTCAAGTCTTATCCCTGAAGCTTTGCACTACTCATCGGACTCCCTGACAATGAATCCTATTTCCATCACACCAACAGTTTTCAGCCTGTGCATCCTGTTGGCAATTTCGACCTCGCACACCCCTTCTTCTGAAAAAACATAACCCTCTTTCATGGGTACCCTGATATCCCACAGAGCGCCCATCCCGTCACCCAAAAGGTTCCCTTCCCGGTCCCTGGTACGGATGGTATAGTCCCTCGACCTGGTTTCCCCTCCGGGTGTCCGCATGGTGAAATTGATCTCCACCTCATCGAAGGGAATGTCGTTATGATGCCTCATGGCTAATATCAGGTCGTAGGGGACACCTGTTTTTTCTATGGGAATGTCGAATTTAATGACCTCGAAACGGTCCCAGGTCATATTGTCGATCTTTTTATGTTCTTCAAAGATCTTTCCCCTTCCGCAGGCCAGCAGTATAATGGGAAGGATAAACAGTAAAGTGAATCGCTTTGTATTCATATGACGATATATTGAAAGCAAATTTACAAATACAAAATTTGACAGCGGCAGGCCGATATTACCTTAAATTTGTATCTAAATTATACTGAAGTGAAATATTACGTTGTTTGGAAAGGACACAGGCCGGGAATTTACGATAACTGGAAAGACTGCCAGGAACAGATCAGGAACTATCCGGGCGCTGTGTACAAGTCTTTTACGGAAAAGGGTGAGGCTGAAGAAGCATGGAAGGGCAGGGCTGCCGATTACGTGGGTAAAAAGAAGTCATTCAAAACTCTGACAAAAGAAGAAATAAAAGCGGCAGGGATGCCCGTTCAGGATAGCATAAGCGTGGATGCGGCATGCAGCGGCAACCCGGGTAAAATGGAATACAGGGGAGTTTTAACCGATACAGGTAAAGAGATTTTCCATGGGGGTGTTTATGAAGATGCTACGGTAAATATCGGGGAATTCCTTGCTATAGTGCATGCCCTGGCATTGGTTGGGAAAAAAGGCAGATCAGCCATCATTTATTCCGATTCCCGTACAGCCATAAAATGGGTAAAAGATAAAAAGGCAAATTCGAAACTTCTCCCAACAAAAAGAAATGCAAGGGTCTTCAACCTTGTTGAAAGGGCAGAAAACTGGCTCCGGGAAAACAGTTATTCTTCAGAAATAAGAAAGTGGAACACAGCCGTGTGGGGTGAGATACCTGCTGATTTCGGACGAAAATAACAGGGCTATATACTGGCCGGTGATATGGATACGGAGATCTTTATAATAAAATGAAGCCCTATGCCGAGCACAACCCTGTAAAAGACAACCAACAGCAACATCAGCATTATGTAAGAAGCGCTGATATTGTACTTTTTCTTCAGCTTCAGGAGATTCAGCTTTGGCTTCACTTTGGTGTTGAAAAACGCCGGTACGATAAGGAACGCCATGGAAAAAAGCATGAGCGTTTCATAGGGATAATCGAAGTTATGAGGTGTCCTCACAAGCAGAAGGATCACTGTTCCCAAAATCCAAGGTATTAGCGCCTGGGTGAAAATAAACGAGGATTGATTTTCCCTCTTGATCCGGTGCTGAGAATTGGACGTTTCAAGGATGTGCTGTTTGGAGTAGTAACCGATCACTCCCAGCATGAACAGTGCTATGATGGCAAACATGAACTTAAAGGCGGTGTTCATATATAACCAGGCGGCTACGTAGCCAAATCCCTCATCAGTCACAATACCTGAAGCAAAAGCACCGAAGAAATGATTTATAGAGTGGAGCCCCCACCACAACAGGAAAAGCTTCTGGATACTGCTGAAGCGCTTTAGCTTGAATATCCTCCTGTGAATAAGCAGACCGACAAAAAGGCTCAGGAATGGAGGCACACCTGTAATCACAAGGATGTTGAACCGGGTCCAGAGGGGAGAGTAATCGTTGAATTCCAGGTCGTAGTAATAAAGTATGGAATCAAGCCCGTAAAGGGACGCCATGAGCATTTCTGCCAGCCAGTAAACCAGGTAGGTGATGATGAAGGTAAGTATGTAGATGGCCGTGGAATTGATAATGTAGACGAAGTTGTGATAGAAAACATTCCTCTTAGAAAAAAGAGCCGCTTTCTTCTTTTCCCCGAACTCATCCCTTCCTTTTGAAACAGTCAGGAGTTTTTGACGCAACGACCTTCCGGCTTCTCTTTTCTTGTAATCTTTTCGCTGCTTCTTCCTGATCTTTTTCCTGATCTTGTCTTTTTGACGGTCTTCTTTCTTGAGCTCCCTGAGTTTTTGGGTCATTTCGCTGGAGCCGGGGCGGGAACTATCTGCTTCAGGTGTTTTGGCGGGTTTATCAGAAAAACTGCTCCGCTCCTCTTTATATTTCTCGTAGGCATCGTAATTGATACCGGGATGGGCCCCACTATGCCGTCTCGACGACCGTCGTTTCACCAGCCCGAGGTTCTCAAGGAAACGCCTGAAAGAGCTGGACTTTCTTCTTGAAGGTCGGCGACGGTGGTGGGAACTTGGCATTTTGTCTGATTTGCGGCCAAATATATTAAAATCTTTTTATTTTCGTGCCTCGTTCGGGCATATGCCCATTAAATGACTGGCCATGTCTATATTAAAGAAGATCAATCAGTTAATAAAGGTGTACAATCTTTATGCGCTTCGCGAAGTATTCCTTTTCATGGCCATCACCCTCATTATACACTATTCATATCGATTCTGGGCTATTCAGCTCGATTATGTTCCCGTAACGGACCAGATCCTGGCTGCAAGGCAGTGGCTTGCCGACCAGATCTATTTCCAGAGCAAATGGATCGTTGGGGATCTGATAGGTATCAGTATCAATGCAGACGACGCAAAGCGGACTATGTTCTTTGATAACAACGGGTTCATAGGGGTTAACATGAGCTGCTCCGGTTTCAAGCAGTTGCTGCAGGTAATCCTCTTATTTCTTGTTTATCCGGGCCCCTGGAAGCATAAGGCATGGTTCATACCGCTCGGGATAATCCTTATCCACGGTGTTAACCTTTTCAGGATAGTGTCGCTGTCAGTAATTGTAGTGAACAGGCCTGAATATTTCGACCTTGCTCACGATTATATAATCAGGGCGCTCTTTTATGTCGTGATCTTCGCCCTCTGGGTGTTATGGGTGGAAAAATTCTATACCAGGCGAATGAAGCCCGTTAAGGTTGATGCCGAAAACACAGAAGACTAATACTTCGGTATAATAATTAGGAAATCAGAAGATATTTCTCAAGTGCTATCTGAGCGTGAACGTTGAGTGGCCTATTTCCTCGCCATCGCAAAAGATATCAACGTGGTAGAGTCCTTCCTGCAGTTCCTGTGATGAATATTGTTTCTGCCAGTAAACGCAAATGTCAACAGGCTGGTTCTGGTAGTCAACTGTTTTCATTATTGAATATTGAAGCATTTCGCCATCGTATTCAAAAGTATATTCATCATCTCGTGTCTTAGTCAGGATCTCTTTGTCGGGACGGGCTATCCTGATGTAAACAACCTTTTCTCCCGCAGAGGTGATCTCGTTTTCACTAAGGAGGAAGCACACCTTGACTTTTTCAACCCTTTTGGCTTTATCAGTAGGCACTTCCTTGTTGCCCCATGTGCGGAACCTTACAGGCATTGCCTCAATGTTGTAGGCCCTGAGCGCAGAAGCGATTTCTACCTGTTTGGTCAGCTCCTGCCTTACTTTTTCTATTTCGTCCTTCTCGACTTTCAGGGTTTCAATGTCTTTTTTCATAGCAATGTTCTCTTGTGTCAGCTCTTCATTGACCCTGTAAAGTGAATCCATCTGCCTGACATATCCCTGTGCAACGGTCTGAAGACTTGACAGCTTCTTTTTGACCTTGTAATACTCCCATTCGGTATTGAGCAGCCTTTTGATCTCTTTGGCGTTCTGCTGGATGATACTGTCCTTGACGTATAACGAATCAGACAGGTCGCCATAAGCAGCCTTAACCATCTCGTGCTCACTCATAAGTGAGTCAAGCTCAGTGGCCAGTTCTGTTCTTAATTGTTCCTTTTCATCAAGCAGGTTATCGAGGTGTGATTTGGTTGTCAAAAACCAAATGAACAACCCTACAATTGCAACGGCAAGAATAATGCTGATGATCAGCCAGATATTTGTTTTTTTTGCTTTCTCTTCCATTCTGTTTTGATTTTTAACAAAATTATCTAAATATTAAGGTATTACCAAGTTTTTCGGTAATTACAGATAAAATGTTTCATTTTTCGAGATAATTAGCGCAAATTTCTTGCCAGTTTTTACACCGGACTGCCTCTTTCCGGCCGCCATATCTTAAAATTCTTATTTTTGCGCTTCAATGAAAACGAAAAAACAATATTCTATGAAAAAGAAATTATTCCTGACGCTTGCAGTGGTTTTCTCATTACAGTCTGTTTTTGCGTGCACAAACTTCCTTGTTACAAAAGGAGCCTCCAGGGACGGAAGCGTAATGATAAGCTACGCAGCGGACTCTCACGTACTCTATGGTGAATTATATCACTGGCCGGCTGCTAGTTACCCCGAAGGTACCATGCTCGACGTTTATGAGTGGGATACCGGTGAATATCTTGGCCAGATTGAACAGGCCAGGGAAACGTATAATGTTGTGGGACTCATGAACGAGCACCAGGTTTCCATTGGTGAAACAACTTACGGTGGAAGGCCTGAACTGGGAACCGGAAAGCAAACGGGAGCTGTAATTGATTACGGCAGCCTTATGTTCATTACGCTTCAGAGGTCGAAATCGGCCAGGGAAGCCATAAAGATCATGACCGGACTGGTTGAAAAATATGGTTACTACAGCTCAGGAGAGTCATTTTCAATTGCCGATGAGGACGAAGTGTGGATCCTGGAAATGATAGGCAAGGGCGATGGTAAAAAAGGTGCAGTCTGGGTTGCCCTCCAGGTGCCTGATGGATATGTTTGCGCCCATGCCAACCAGGCAAGGATAACAACTTTCCCTTTGGCCGACGGCGAAACTTCGATCACTTCTGAAAATATTGATGATATTTTCAATCCTGAAGTTACCTGCGTTTATGAAAAGGAAACAATCGATTTTGCCCGTGAAATGGGATGGTATGAAGGTAAAGATGAAAACTTCAGCTTTTCCGACACCTATGCGCCTGTAAGCTTTGGCGGTGCAAGGTTTTGCGAGATCAGGGTGTGGTCATTCTTCAGGTCAATTAAAAGTGGCATGGATAAGCACTTCGGTTATGCTTCGGGCCGTGATATAAAGCACGACAAGAAATTTGCCGATGGAACAAAGAACCCGAACAAATATGCAACCAACAGGATGCCACTATGGATCAAGCCGGATGAAAAGATAGATGTACATCAGGTAATGAACGGCATGCGTGACCACCTTGAAGGCACGGAGCTCGATATGCGGATGGACATAGGTGCGGGGCCGTTCCAGAACCCTTACCGCTGGCGCCCCCTTACCTGGGAAGTTGACGGTGTTACTTATTGCAACGAGAGGGCCACTGCAACTCAGCAAACAGGGTTCTCGTTCGTAGGGCAGATGAGGAACTGGCTGCCCGACCCGGTTGGTGGAGTTTTCTGGTTTGGTGTTGACGATGCCGCAAGCTGCGTTTACATGCCAATGTATTGCTCAATGACCGAAACCCCCGAGAAAATGGCAAAAGGCTATGGTTCACTGATGGAGTTTAAAGATGATGCCGCCTTCTGGGTATTCAACCAGGTATCGAATTTTGCCTACACACGTTACAACATCATCCATCCTGAAATAGAAAAAGTACAGCAGGAAATGGAGGAAGGCTTCATAGAACAGGTTACAGTAATGGATGAGCTTGCGACCGTGCTATATGAAAAATCACCTGAAATGGCAGCCGCTTTCCTCACCGATTACTCAACTGATCTGGGTAATGAAACTGTGCTTCAATGGCGCGATTTCTACCACTACCTCTTTACGAAATATATGGACGGGAACGTAAAGGAGCCCAATCCCGGTAAACAGAACCCCAAACTTGAGCAGCCCGGCTACGGTGAAGACTGGTACAAGCGGATAGTGGATGACACCGGCGATCAGTTCAAGGTTATAGGTGATTCTCATTAGAAGTAAGAATAACGATTTATGTGTAGCTATTTAAGAACTGGTGTTAATTAGGCTGAGAAAGCCTTTTACTGATAAAGTTCTGACAATACGAATGGAAGATTTTAGGGCGGGGTGCAATGACTTTCTCCCCGCTCTTTTTTTTATTATACAGACTATGACAGCAGATTTCGACAGGATAATCGATCGTAAAGGCACTTCCAGCGTAAAGTACGACATGAGGGGCGAGATTTTCGGTAACAGAGACGTCGTCCCTATGTGGGTGGCCGATATGGATTTTCCGGTGCCTGAAGCAGTATCGGAAGCACTGAAAGAAAGAGCATCACATCCAATTTACGGCTATTCAGTAGTCAGCGACAGTTATTTCGAAGCATTTATCGGATGGCAAAAACGACGACATGATTGGGAGATCAGCAAAGAGTCGGTGCTGTTCAGCCCGGGTATTGTCACCGGAGTAAACCTGCTGGTCAGGTCCCTCACCCGGCCGGGCGACAGGATCATCGTACAGCCGCCTGTGTACTTCCCGTTCTTCAGTGCAGTTGAGAAAAATGACCGTAAGCTGTTATACAATCAACTCATTGAAAAGGACGGCAACTATTCAATGGATTTTGATGACCTTGAGACGAAGCTTAAAAAGGGGGCAAAAATGCTGATCCTATGCAGTCCGCATAACCCGGTAGGCAGGTCCTGGACCCTCGATGAACTGCGAACAGCCGGTGAGCTCTGTGTTAAATATGGGGCTGTTATCATATCTGACGAAATCCACTGTGACCTGGTCTTCAAACCGCACAGGCATATTCCCATGGCAAAGATCTCCGGCGGTATTGAGCAGCAAACCGTCACCTGTCTTTCCACGAGCAAGACTTTCAACCTGGCGGGCCTTTTCACCTCCCAGATCATCATTCAAAATGAAGAACACCGTAAAGCTTACCAGGAAGAGATGGATAAAGTGCATTTAAGTCCGAACATCTTCGGGATGGTAGCCAGCGAAGCGGCTTACCGTTACGGTGATGCCTGGCTGGACGAGCTTCTGGACTATCTGTGGAACAATTATTTGCTGGTTAAGGATTTTCTTGGTGAACGTCTGCCACGCATCGGGCTCACAGTTCCTGAGGCCACTTACCTGCTTTGGCTCGATTTCAGGGACTATGGACTCTCGGAAAAGGACCTGAACTCTCTATTGACGGAGAAAGCGGGTATAGGAATGAATATGGGCAGTATGTTCGGCCCGGGAGGTAAAGGTTTCCAGCGAATGAACATCGCCTGCCCGCGGCCGGTCGTTGAAAAGGCGCTGGAAAGTTTGGTAAAGGTTTTTGAATTTTAGAGACGACGTCTCATTTTTTGAGACGTCGTCTCAATAAAACACTTATAATTAAACAAATATAAATTCCTCAAAGTATAAAAAGCGAGAGACGTCGTCCCTAAATTTCAACCAGCTTGTTCTTTATAGCATAAGAAAGCAAACCAATCGTACTCTTTGTATTCGTTTTTGCCAGCAGGTTGGATTTGTGCCCTACAACAGTGCGCTCACTGATGAACAGCTTATCAGCGATTTCCTTGTTGCTAAGGCCGTCGCAGATGAGTGAAAGGACTTCCATTTCTCTTTTGGTGAATTGCTGCTCCATCTCCCCCGCCTTCTTTTCCTGTGATATCTTTTTTGAGAAGTATTCCCAGAGCTCGGGCGAATAATAAGTGTTTCCGGAGGCTATCGACTGAAGGGCCTGGTCAAGGATCTCCTTCGAAATGTTCTTGAGCAGGAAACCACTTGCCCCGGTATCGACCATCCGGTCTATATATTCTTCATCATTGAACATAGTGAGGGCAACAACCTTAAGGTCGGGATACTCTTCAAGGGCCTTTTCGGTTGCTTCAATTCCATTCATAATTGGCATTTCAATATCCATTAGAATAATGTCGGCTTCCTTGTCTTTTATCACCTCAAGGAATTCCTTTCCGTTGGACGCTTCGGCAACCACTTTTGCGTACTTGAGCTTGTTGATCACCATCTTCACTCCGCTGCGGAAGAATTCATGGTCGTCAACAATAATGATCCTCAATTTTTCAGCCATAGTGATATTCTCTGAATTGTATTTAACACCTGCAATAATATATTAATAACCATTTACAGGTTTGATAGGTTCATTTCTGCATATCCTTTTCGGCACCGGGCTTTTTCATCTTTTCATTGATTTTTACTTCTATCACTACCAGGGTGCCTACGTCGGGCTTTGAGTGTATCTGGTATGTACCGTTAACAGAATGGAGCCTGCTGATGATGTTCTTGAGCCCTATTCCCCCGCTGGCCTCCGACAGCACTTTTTCCTTGTCAAAACCAATTCCGTCGTCAAGGTAGGTCATCTGGAGCACATCATCGAACTTTTCCAGGTATATTTCGATCTTATTTGCTTTGGCATGCTTAATAGTATTGTTGATCAACTCAGTGATGATCCGGTAGATGAGTATTTCGAGGGTTTCTTCAAAATTTTCCTTTATATCGGTAGTTTCGAATTTTATATTGATCGCATTGGTCTGGTTTATTTTTTTGCAGAAGGATTCCACTGCCTTCACCAGGCCAAAATCCTTGATTATCCTCGGGGTAAGAGTGTTGGAGATCGACCGGGTATTGGATATGGCTTCGTCGATGAGTTCGCTGGCCTGCCTGAAAAGCTCTTCCTGTTCTTTCTGGGTGTTATCCTCAGCTTTGAATTCACCTATATAAAGTTTGATGGTTGATAACAGGGGTCCGAGTCCGTCGTGTATTTCTTTCGAGATCCTTTCCCGCTCTTTTTCTTCTGCTTTGATGACAGCCTTCAGAATGTCCTGCTCCATGTATTTCCTTTCGGTGATATCCCTGGCAATTGAGAAAATTGCCTTTTCGCCTTTATAATCGATCACCCTACTGTTCATCTCAAGAGAAAGGACCCTGCCGTCGCGGGCAATATGTTCCGATTCGTAGATGTGTTGTCCGGATTCAATGATCTCATGGATGTTTTTATCTACCACCCTGGCATATTTAGCGGTTTTGATGTCTTTGAAGTTCATTTTCTTGAACTCCTCCTGGCTGTAGCCCATGCTTTCGCAGGCCACCTGGTTCACTTCGAGAAAATTACCTTTAAGGTCGGCAAGGAATATTTCATCACTGCTGTTGTTGAAAAGGGCCCTGAACTGAGATTCCGACTCGTGCCTCGCCTTCTCGATCTTACTGTACGAAAAGAGGATTTTACCGATGAGGAATACGGCAATGGCCATCAATACCGAAATGATAATGCCAATCCAGGTGCTTGTGTCGGAAAACTGCGTACTATCGCCTCCCAGGAACTGAATGAGCTCAATTATACGCCTGAAAGACATAAAAATAAAGGCAATGGCAATCAGCCCCCAGGATATTTTGCCTTTTGCTATCCGGATAAGCCATATTGCACCGAATGCAGCGATGATCTGCAGGATAGTTGCAATTATGAGCGCAATGAGCTTTACCATATCGTGCAGGATTTATTATGCAAAAGTAACTTATTTAGTGTTAAGCCTTAAGAGGTAAAGGGTAAGGGGAAACCAGTAACTTTTTACGGGGTGCATTTCACTTTATTACCGTATGTAGAGGTAGCTTTTTACCTCCTCAGTGCCCGGGAATTACCTTAAAGTATCGGATAAAAACAGTACTTAATAGCCTTGTTAACAATAGGTTAAGCGAGCTACATTTGTATCGTAATCATTCAAGTTCAAAACATCAAAAAATGAAAACAATGGAAAAGTACAAAATTCTCATCGTAGACGACGACATTGACATTCTCACAGTTGTAAGCGCAATTCTTAAGAAAGAAGGTTATGAAGTGATCACAGCAACCGATAAGGTTGAAGGCTTCAAGAAAGCATGGGCTGAAAAACCCGACCTGGCAATCCTTGATGTAATGATGACAACTCATTTCGAAGGGTTTGAAATGGCAAAGGAATTCAGTGAAAACCCCGAATTCAAGGGCATGCCGATAATGATGAACAGCTCCATCGACATTCTCACCACAACTAATCCCAGTGTACAGCAGATGGCACGCGAGTTCAGGAAAGACCCTAATTACAGAGAGCTCGACGTATTGCTTGTAAAGGATACCATTACAGGAAACGCCGGTATTGACTACAAATCAGAGGAAGGTCCTTCAATATGGTTAAGCGTTGACGGCTTTCTGAGGAAACCGGTTGAAGCTGCAAAACTGCTCAACGAGGTTGAAACCCTCCTGAAAAGGCAGAAAGCCCATATGGCCTGAGCAGGCCACAATTATCCGGTCACAGGGAATCTAATAAATAACTAAGCGATGAAAAGTAGAACTGAAGAAATATTGTCGAAATACAACGGAAGCGGAAGAGAAAGCTTAATACCTATATTACAGGAGATCCAGGAAGAACAGGGATACATTTCCAGAGAAACCATTGAAGAAGTTGGTGAATTCCTGGATCTCCCTGCAAGCAAGATATATGGTGTGGCCACTTTCTATAACCAGTTCCGTTTTGAGCCCCTGGGTAAATACCACATACAGGTATGCAGGGGCACTGCCTGCCACGTACTTGGCTCCCTGACCGTTCTGGAAGAATTGCAGAAAATATTGAAGGTGCAGCCGGGCCAGACTTCGCGCGACGGCCTGTTCAGCCTCGAAGTGGTTGCCTGCATAGGGGCTTGCGGACTGGCGCCGCTGATCGCTGTTAATGAAGAATTTCACGCAAAGGTGACCCCGGAATCAATCAGGCAGATAATTGATGACTATAAAGCTCAGCAAGATAACTCTAAAGTTGAAACACATGAACCAGCAGGAAATTAAGAATATATTAATCGAAGATATCCTTTCGGGTAAAGGGGTTCAGGATGGGGAAAAGAAAGAAGTCCTGATACCCAAGTTAAGGCATGATGTAACAGAAAAGCCGGTAATCTATGTGGGTGCCGGAACCTGTGGACTTGGTGCCGGGGCAGCTAAAACACTAAGTGAGATAAAATCTTACCTGGAAGCAAAGGAAATTGATGCCGAGGTCATAGAAACCGGGTGTATCGGCCTTTGTTCTTCCGAACCTATAGTGGATGTGATGATTCCGGGCCATAACCGTGTATCATTTGAAAACATAACACATGACAAAGCTGACGAGTTGCTCGACAGTGTTTTTGCCCTTGAAATCCCGTCTGAAAAGGTTATCGGGCAGTTTCGCAATCCATTCACAAAATCATGGGAAAACGTACCGCATATTGACGAACACCCTTTCTTCAAACCACAGCAGAGGGTCGTACTGAAGAATTGCGGGATAGTTGACCCAACCAGCATTGAAGAATATATTGCCCGCGGTGGATATATCAATTTCCTTAAAGTGCTTGAGACCAGGAAACCTGAAGAAGTTTGTGAAGATATGGTAAAGAGCGGTCTCAGGGGTCGGGGTGGCGGTGGTTTTCCCGCAGGGCTGAAATGGAAATTTGCTTCCGGGGAAAAAGCCGATCAGAAATACCTGATCTGCAATGCAGATGAAGGTGACCCGGGAGCCTTTATGGACAGGGCCATTATTGAAGGAGACCCGCACAGGTTGATAGAGGGAATGGCAACAGCGGCCTATGCTATAGGTGCGAGCAAGGCTTATGTTTATATACGCGCCGAATACCCGCTGGCAATAAGCAGGCTCAAGACAGCCATCAGTAAAGCTTATGAATATGGATTATTAGGTAATGAAATCTTCGGCCATTCCTTCAATTTCGACCTGGTCATAAAAAAGGGTGCAGGCGCTTTTGTCTGCGGAGAGGAAACAGCTCTCATCCACAGTGTTGAAGGAAAAAGGGGAATGCCCCGTCCGAGGCCGCCGTTCCCGGCCAGCAAGGGCCTCTTTGGAAAGCCCACCATAATCAACAATGTAGAGACCCTTGCCAACATCCCCGGCATACTCGAAATGGGAGTTGAGAATTTCGCTGCCATCGGTACTGAAAAGAGCAAAGGCACAAAGGTATTCGCCCTCTCCGGTAAGATCCATCTTACAGGACTGGTGGAAATTCCCATGGGTACTACCATCAGGGATATAATCTTTACGATAGGCGGTGGTGTTAAAGACAACAAGAAATTTAAGAGCGTACAGATAGGAGGGCCTTCGGGAGGATGTATCACGGAAAAGAACCTGGATATCCAGATAGATTATGAATCACTGCTGGAAGTCGGAGCCATGATGGGTTCAGGCGGACTGGTTGTGATGGATGAAGACACCTGTATGGTGGATGTTGCAAAGTTCTTCATGGACTTTATCCAGAGGGAGAGCTGTGGTAAGTGTATCCCATGCAGGGAAGGAACAGGAAGGATGCTCGAAATACTGGAAAGCATTACAAATAAACCGGTGAACGGAAGTTCTGATGCGCTCGAGAGATTCAAAGGAGTGATGCAGATCGAGAAACTGGGCAAAGTGATAAAGGAGACATCGCTCTGCGGACTGGGACAATCAGCACCAAACCCTGTACTGAGCACATTGAGGTGGTTCAGGGACGAATATGAATCACATGTTTTTGAAAGGAAATGCCCGGCAGGTGCCTGCACAAGCCTCAGGGTCTTTAAGATAAATGTAGAAAAGTGCAACGGTTGTACGGTGTGTGCAAGGAAATGCCCTACCAATGCAATTATTGGAAGCAAGAAAACCCCCCACTTCATCGTGGAGGACAAATGTATAGGATGTGGCGCATGTGCCGAAAAATGTAAGTTCGATGCAATCGAGATCGTGTGATAAACTATTTAAAAGAAATACTGATGAGCTTTGATATAAAAATAAACAACAAAACAGTTCAGGCCGAAAACGGGGAAACAATACTTGATGTATTAAACCGAAACGGAGTGAAGGTTCCCACACTGTGCCATATGAAAGATATGGCACCTACCGGTACGTGCCGGATGTGTGTGGTTGAAAATGAAAATAACGGCAAACTCATTCCCTCCTGCTCCTACCCTGCTGAAAAGGACATGACGATACAAACTCATTCACCAAGGGTTGTGGAATCCAGAAAGATGATCGTGGAAATGCTCCTCTCGAACCATCCCGATGATTGCCTGTACTGCGTCAGAAGCGGTAACTGCGAACTGCAAAAATGGTCACGGGAACTGCATGTGACAGAAAGAAGGATAAGAGGTGTTAAGAATAATTTCAAGGTCGACAGGTCGAGCCCCAGCATAGTGAGAGACCCCGACAAGTGTATACTCTGCGGAAGGTGCATAAGGGTTTGTGAAGAGGTAATGGGCGTTTCTGCCATAGACTTCATTAATCGCGGCAGCAAATCGGAAGTAGGCACTACGTTTAACATGGGTCTCAACACGTCAGGCTGTGTTAACTGCGGACAATGCATCATGGTTTGCCCCACAGGCGCACTCACAGAAAAGAACCATTTTGCGGAGATCCGGGAAGCCATAAACGATCCTGAAAAGACCGTTGCGATACAATATGCCCCGGCTATTTCGGTTTCGCTGGGCGAGGCTTTCGGAATAGAATCAGGCAGGGACCTCAACGGAATTCTCAATGCTGCCTGCCGCAAACTTGGATTCGACAAGGTATTTGATACTACATTCTCAGCCGACCTCACCATTATGGAGGAGTCGAATGAATTGATCAACAGGCTCAAGAATGACGGGCAATTGCCTATGATCACAAGCTGCTGCCCGGCCTGGGTAAAATATGCCGAAACCTTTGCACAGGATTTCATCCCGAACCTTTCAACCTGTAAATCACCCCAGCAGATGCTCGGTACGGTTATCAAGACCTATTTTGCACAGAAGGAAAATTTAGATCCCGAAAACATTTACACTGTTTCGATAATGCCCTGCACGGCTAAAAAGTTCGAGGGGCAGCGCAACGAGATGACCAGGAAAGGCATCACTGAAGTGGATGCCGTTCTGACAACACGTGAATTCGTGGATTTTGTAAAAATGAACGGTATCGATATACACAATATCGAGCCTGAAACAGCCGACTCACCGCTCGGCATCAGGTCCTCGGCCGGAAAACTGTTCGGGGCCAGCGGCGGGGTAATGGAAGCGGCTATCAGGACGGCCTATTACAAGCTTACAGGAAAGGATATGGTGCAGTTCAAGGTTCCGCAGGTAAGAGGCCTTGAAGGAAGGAAAGAAGCTAAAATAGCCGTTGACGGAATAGAGTTAGGAGTGGCGGTGGTTAGCGGCCTTGGCAACGCCAAAAAGCTTCTTGAAGAGATAAGGAACGGCAGGGAAGACATCCATTTCATTGAGGTGATGGCCTGTCAGGGAGGATGTATTGCAGGAGGTGGCCAGAGGATAGGGGCCGACAGCAATGATATCAAGGCAAGAATAAAGTCGCTCTACAACATTGATGAAACTGATTCAATAAAAGTTTCACACAAAAACCCGGAGATACTTGAGCTTTATGAAACTTTCCTGGGAGAGCCCGGTGGCCATATCTGCCATGAACTTCTTCATACTCACTATGAAAAAAGAGATGTTTTAAAATAAAACTACAACGACAATGAGCGCCCACAACAAAAAAGACAGACAGCTGGTATTCACAGTAAAAGACAGGTGCAGGGTTTGTTACACCTGCGTAAGGGAGTGCCCTGCCAAAGCCATCAGGATCATGGACGGCCAGGCAGAGGTTGTCTCCGAAAGGTGTATTGGTTGTGGTAACTGCGTGAGTGTGTGTAGCCAGGACGCAAAACAGTTCCTTCTTACGGGCAATGAGATAAACCAGATACTGAAAAGGAAGGAACCGGCAATTGCGATCATTGCCCCCAGCTTCCCGGCAGAATTCACCGAGTTGAAAAACCCCGGCCAGATGGTAACAATGCTCAGGAATCTTGGTTTCGACAAAGTGATAGAAGTGTCGTTTGGTGCCGATATGGTTGCAAGGGAATATTCGAAGATACTCGGGGAAAATACCGGAAAACGATATATTTCATCCGATTGCCCGGCAATTGTCAATTATATATCCTACTATCACCCCGACCTTGTTGAAAACCTGGCGCCCATTGTTTCACCGATGGTTGCAACAGCAAGGATAATAAGAAAAATGCACGGCGACGATGCCAGTATTGTTTTCATTGGCCCCTGCGTAGCCAAGAAAGCAGAATCGATGGAAGTTGACGAAGGGTTGACCTTTAAAGAACTGCGCAGTATGCTTAATGAAGCAGGCCTTATGGACCCGGATGTTGAACCGGGGGAGTTTGATGAGCCAAGATCAGGAAAAGGTGCCGTTTTCCCGGTGAGCCGCGGACTGCTCCAGACATCAGGCAAAAAGGATGACATCTGCGACGGAAACATTCTGGTTGCCGAAGGAAAGGAAAATTTCAAGGAAGCGCTCAGGGAATTTGAATCTGGACTGATCAAATCTCAGCATCTTGAAGTCCTTTGCTGCGACGGCTGCATCATGGGCCCGGGAATGAGCAATGGCGGCAGCAAGTTCGAAAGGACCATCCGCATCAGCAATTATGTTAATGATAAACTTGAAAAGCTTGATCATGAAGGTTGGGAAAAAAATGTGAATAAATGTAGTTGCCTTGATTTTCAACAGTCTTTTGATAAAGAAGACAAACGCAGCCAGGATGTAGACGAAGAAGAGATTACCCAGGCCCTTGACACTATGGGTAAAAAAGATGTTTCCGACCATCTTAACTGTGGGGCTTGCGGATATTCAACCTGCTATGCCCATGCCAGAGCAATTGTAGAAGGCCTTGCAGAGAGTGAGATGTGCCTCCCCTATACAATTGAAAAACTGCACAACCTTGTGGTGGACCTTAACGAATCAAATGATAAACTGGCAACCACAAGGCAGGCACTGAAGCATTCTGAGAAACTGGCAAATATGGGTCAGCTCTCGGCAGGGATTGCCCATGAACTGAACAACCCCTTAGGTGTTATTACTATGTACAGCAACATCCTGAAAGAGGAGACATCCAATGACAGCCCGCTGTACCAGGATCTGAACCTGATTGTGGAACAAACGCAGAGGTGCAAGAACATTGTAGGTGGGCTGCTCAACTTTGCGCGTAAGAACCAGGTGAAGCATTCGGAGGTGGATCTGGCTGATTTTATTGAAAAGAGCATCGAATCGATCATAACCAACGGAAAAGTGAAAGTGGAGTTTGATAACAGGGCTGAGGATCCGATGGCAATGATAGATACGGAGCAAATGATACAGGTGCTGACAAACCTGGAAAAGAATGCAGTGGAAGCAATGCCGGATGGAGGGAACCTGAAACTACTGCTGGAGGAAAAAGGTGATGACATGAGGATCTCAATAAGTGATACAGGTACTGGTATTAAGCCGGAAAACATGGACAAGCTTTTCACCCCCTTCTTCACGACAAAAGAGGTTGGAAAAGGTACAGGACTCGGCCTTCCGCTGGTTTATGGAATTGTGAAAATGCATAAAGGAAAGATTAATGTAAAGTCGAACCACGACCCGGAAAAAGGACCTACGGGAACCACCTTCATCATTCAAATACCGCGTAGAACAATTAAAAGTTAAAAGAGATGACTGAAACAAGAAAGAAAATAATGATCGTTGACGACGATAGCGATTACCTGACCCAGCTTGAATTACAGGTGAAAAACCTGGGTTATGAAGTGATAAAGGCTGAAAGCCAGAAAGACGGCGAAAACCTTCTCGACAGCGAAAAGCCTGACCTTGCTATTATCGACCTGATGATGGAAAACAAAGACAGCGGCTTTATCCTTTCATATAAAATGAAGCAAAAATATCCCGAGGTACCTGTGATAATTGCCTCCGCGGTCACTGCCGAGACAGGCTTAAGCTTCGGTACCGAAACAGAAGAAGACAGGGCATGGATAAGGGCAGATAAATTCCTCGAAAAAGGCCTCCGCACCGACCAGCTCGAACGCGAGATCAATAAGTTGTTGAAAATATGATCAATAAGAAAAAACCTTACAAACATGGCAACACTCAAAGTTCTTGTAGTAGATGACGAACCGGGGATCAGGTCGGGAATAAACCGGATCCTCAGGAATTTTACCGTTGGTTATCCTTTTATGGATGAAGATTTTGATTTTGAGATGATCGATGCTGAAACAGGGGAAGAGGCCATAGAGATCATCGACAGCCAGCACGTGGATATCATACTGCTCGACAACAAATTGCCCGGGATTGACGGCATTGAGGTACTCGAATACATCAACAAGAAAAAGATCGATGCAAGGGTAATGATGATCACCTCTTATGCATCGCTCGAACTGGCAGTAAAAGCTACAAATAACGGTGCATATAACTTTGTGCCCAAGCCATTCACCCCTGATGAGCTGAAAGCTGCCATGGAAGGGATTACCAAAAACCTCTTCCTGAAGCGCATGACAAGGCAGATGAACTTGGAAGGGAAGCAGGTACGGTACCAGTTCCTCTCCGTTTTGTCGCATGAGCTTAAATCTCCTATCAATGCCATCGAAGGCTACCTGAGGATTATGCAGGACAGGCAGGTGGGTAACGACCTGGAAGACTACGACACAATGATCGATAGGTCGATCGAAAGGATAAAGGGAATGCGGAACCTTATCATGGACCTTCTTGACCTCACAAAGCTTGAATCGGGGAAAAAGGTGGGCGAGAAGAAAAGTGTTGATATCGCAGAAATAGCAAGGATGGCAAGGGATACCATGGAGCCGATGGCAATCCAGAAAAATGTGAGAACATATATTGAAAGCCCCGATCAACCTGAAATACTGGCTGATCCGGACGAAATGGAGATCATTCTTAACAACCTGGTGTCGAATGCTGTTAAATATAACAGGGACGGTGGTGAAGTCCACATTACAACCACTGCAAAAAACGGTTCGGCAGTAATAAAAGTTGAAGATACAGGTATTGGAATGAATGAGGAGGAAACGGGCAAGCTTTTCAATGAATTTGTCAGGATAAAGAATGAAAAGACAAAGAACATTACCGGAAGCGGACTAGGACTCTCAATAGTGAAGAAACTTGTTGAAGAGAATTATGGCGGTACCATCGAAGTAAAAAGTGAACCCGACAAAGGAAGTGTATTTACAGTTAGCATACCCGTTAGCATTAAAAACTGATAACATGAAATTCAATCCTGAGAAATACCGCATCAAGGATGAGCCCACGAAACCCTTCATCGACAAGGATGAAATATGGGACTATCTGAATAATACACCTTCAAACGAAGAAGAAGTTGATAAGGTTGTACAAAAATCGTTCAGTAAGCAACGACTTTCGCTTAAAGACGTGGCAGTACTCATCAATGCAAAAGAGCCTGAACTGGTTGAGAAGATAAAAGACGGTGCACGGAAATTGAAAAATAACGTTTACGGCGGGCGGATCGTTCTCTTTGCCCCCCTTTATGTGGGGAACTATTGCACAAACAATTGCAAATACTGCGGATTTAAAGCCAGCAATAAGAAGGCGCTCAGGAAAACCCTTAACAAATATGAACTGGTCAGGAATGTTGAAGCGCTTGAGGGTGAAGGACAGAAAAGACTTATACTGGTTTATGGCGAACATCCTGACTATTCCGCAGAATTCATTGCCGAAACAGTAAAAACAGTTTATTCGGTAAGAAAGAGCAAAGGAGAGATCAGAAGAGTAAATATTAACGCCGCACCACTAGACATAGAAGGTTTCAGGTTAGTAAAAGAAGCCGGTATTGGCACCTACCAGATATTCCAGGAAACGTATCATCCGGAAGCCTATGAGGCATATCACACAGGTGGCAGAAAGAAGGATTATAATTTCCGGCTTACTTCTCTCGACAGGGCGCAGGAAGCGGGACTCGACGATGTGGGTATAGGTGCACTGATGGGCCTTTACGACTGGAGGTTCGAGGTGATGGGACTGGTGAGGCATACCAACCACCTTGAAGCATGCTACAACATAGGACCTCATACTATTAGTTTTCCAAGGCTGCAGTCGGCTTCGGAATATGAAATAGATGATAAGTATATGGTAAGCGATGAAGATTTCTTGAAGCTTGTTGCAATATTAAGGCTGGCGGTACCATATACCGGAATGATACTTACAGCAAGGGAACCGCAGCATATCAGGAAGGAGGTGATGCAGTTCGGGTGTTCACAGATCGATGCCGGTACAAAAATAGAATTGGGCGCCTACGGAGATACTGCAAAGAAAGAGCAGGACCCCAACAGGGAGCAGTTCCTGATCCATGATAACCGCTCACTTGATGAAGTGATAGATGAGCTTCTCGACGGCGGTTACCTGCCCTCCTTTTGCACTGCGTGTTACAGATTGGGAAGGACCGGAGAACATTTCATGGAGTTTTCAGTTCCCGGCTTCATCAAAAGGTTTTGTACGCCCAATGCTATTCTCACGCTCGCAGAATATCTGGAGGATTACGGAAAAGCAGATACAGCGAAAAAAGGCTGGAAGGTTATTGAGAAAGAGATGAATAACGGGGTTGATAATAGATTCAAAGATGAATTGGAACAGAGGCTCGAAAGGATCAGGCAGGGGGAAAGAGACCTTTATTTTTAATCTTTGGCAAGGGTTTATCTTGGATGAAAACAGCTGAACAAATATTAATGAAAGAAAGCCTTGAGAAGGATGAGATAATCTATCTTCTTTCAACTCAGGATAAGGCAGAAAGGAACCTGCTGTTAGAAACAGCCGGCAGGATAAGAAAGGAATATGTCGGCCGCAACGTTTACCTGCGGGGGCTGATAGAGCTTTCCAATATTTGCAGGAAGAACTGTCTTTATTGTGGCATAAGAAAAGACAACAAAAAGGTTGAGCGCTATACACTTGACGACAGGCAGGTAATAGACACCGTAAGGCAAGCCCTCGATAGTGGTTTTGGTTCAATTGTACTTCAGTCGGGGGAACGTACTGATAAGAATTTCACCTCGCGCGTTGCACGGCTGGTACGGCAGATTAAAGAAATATCCGGCGGTAAGCTGGGGATAACACTGAGCTGTGGTGAGCAGGCCCCTGAAACATACAGAGAATGGTTTGAAGCAGGTGCTCATCGTTATCTTTTAAGGGTTGAAACAAGTTCAGAAGAACTCTACTATAAATGGCATCCCAACGACAGGGTACACGAATATTCGAACCGCCTGATATCGCTTGAGGCGCTCAAAAAGACCGGGTACCAGGTTGGTACCGGTGTCATGATAGGTGCACCTTACCAGGGAATTGAAACACTTGCCGAAGACCTGCTGCTTTTTAAGGAATTAGATATTGATATGATCGGCATGGGCCCTTATATACCCCATGAAGATACACCGGTGTTTGATCCTGAAGAAGATTTGCCATCCCCTGCCGAAAGACTGGAACTGACTCTCAGGATGATAGCTCTGCTGAGGATCATAATGAAGGACGTAAATATTGCCGCAGCCACTGCGCTTGATGTGCTGGCACCCTCAGGAAGAGTAATGGCACTATTGGCAGGGGCGAATGTCTTTATGCCAAACCTGACGCCGGGCGAAAACGCGAAAAAATATGCTCTTTACAGGGATAAACCATATTTTGAAGGTCTGGTAAGTTCTGCTATGGAAAAAGTGGATGAAAAGATTGAACCGGCCGGACTAAAAATAGTTTATGATAAATGGGGAGATTCACCTCATTTTACCCGGAGAGTGGTCATTAATTAATGTTACGACGATGAAAAAAGGAAGAGAAAGCAAACCACATATAGGTATATTCGGAAGGAGAAATAACGGTAAGAGCTCTTTCATCAATGCTATTGCAGGACAGGATATTGCCATTGTTTCTGAAACAGCCGGTACAACAACCGATCCGGTGAAGAAATCCGTTGAGATCTTCGGGATCGGCCCTGCCATTATGGTCGATACAGCCGGTATAGATGATTCAGGAAAGCTGGGAGAACTGAGGATAAGAAAAACCCTCCAGGTTATCAGGGCTATCGACCTGGCGATAATACTGATCACAGAAAATGATATCGGAGAATTTGAAGACGACCTTGTGAAGCGTTTCAAGGATTACGATGTGCCTTTCATCTTCATTCATAACAAATCAGATGAACATCCCCTCAAACAGGAGATGATCAGGAAAATACATACAGGATACAGGACTGATATAATTGATTTTTCAGCCCTTACGGATAAAGATACAACCGCGGTCCTTGACCTGATAAAAAAGCATATGCCGCCCACTGCCTATGTTACCAATTCACTCCTTGGCGGGATTATAAAGAAAGGCGATTATGTGTTGCTTATCACCCCAATCGACCTTGAAGCTCCGGAAGGCCGCATGATATTGCCACAGGTGCAGGTTATCAGGGATGTACTGGATAATGATTGCATCAACATAGTAGTGAAAGAAACCGAGTTGCAGCATTTCCTGGAAACTTCCGGCATAAAGCCTGCGCTGGCCATAACTGACAGCCAGGCCTTTGAAAAGGTAAGCCGCATCCTTCCCGGTGACATTCCTTTAACAGGTTTCAGTGTGTTGCTGGCCAGGCACAAGGGCCCGTTTGATGAGTACATGAGGGGAACCCCTAAGATTGGTGATCTGAACGACGGCGACAGGATATTGATACTTGAATCGTGCACCCACCAGGTGAACTGTGACGATATCGGAAGGTACAAAATACCTGCATGGCTGGAAGATTACACGGGAAAAAAGCTGGAGTTTGATGTGGTAGCTGGTCTTGCAGAATTTCCTCGCAGCATTACAGATTACTCCCTTGTAGTACAGTGCGGTGGTTGCATGATCACCCGTAAGCAGATCTCGAGCAGGCTGAAGGAGGCTGTTGATGCGGGCATTCCAATCACCAACTATGGCATGACGATAGCTTACACGACCGGTATTTACGAGAGGGCTATAGGGCCTTTTGAAGGGAAGGACAATTCGAGCGGGGAGTGGGTGGTGAAGGACTGTGTTTCGGCGGGGCTG
>CAZMOK010000013.1:0-26139 GCA_964567785.1 uncultured Bacteroidales bacterium
AATGACAGTTTTCTGAAATGGTTCATAGGTTAAGTCTTTAGTAATGGTCAAATATCAATTAATGGTTTCTATGTATTGTTTCCCAGGTTTATAAGAATGGATTTATTTACCGCATCAAAACTTTAACATTGCTTGTTTTCCCGTCGTCGAACAGGATTTCCAGGAAGTAGATACCTGCTTCCTGTGATCCCAGGTCAAAACTGAAGGTATTCCCTCCGATACCTTCAAGGTCCATAATGGTCTTTCCTGAAATATCAAGCACCCTGGCATAGACAGGTTTGCCCTGGCTGGTAGCAACGAATATTTTACCATCAGTTGGGTTCGGGTATATCCTGATATGGTTCATTACATCTTCTTCGATGCCCTGGTCTTCCTCTGTAGTGAAAACACTTACCTGTGCCTCCGGCATGATGTTCCCTTCCCTGTCGGCAATGGAATTGGCCAGTATCTCAACATGATAATCGGTAGATGGCTTCAGGGTATCCGGCATGATAGTGATCCTGGTCTTCCAGAGGTCGATATGAGCAAAGAAATCCATTTCCTCCCCTTCGTATTCGCTGAATACAAGGATGTCTTCCAGGTCTGTGTACTTGACAGCATTGCCGTCGGCTTTCATTACAGGTTCACTGAATTCGATAACTATATGGGCATCCTGGGGGACATTTTCCTCACCATCTACTGGCGTGATGTCGGCTTCCGGTGCCTGCTCGTCGGGTACATAGCCTGTCAGGAATATCTGTTTTGAAACCCGTCTTGGAAGTGTATCAAGAACAGTCGACTCGTAATTCAGTGTAAGCACATCATCAATATGACCTTCCATGGTAGGGAAGAAGTTGATCGTCATCTGGGCTGTTCCTCCGGCCGGTATGTCAAGCGGTAACTGAGTTATCACTGAATACGAATCCCAGTGGTTGTGCGTGCTGGTGATCTGTATGTCGTGGTCGGCATTGTTGGTAATGGTGAAAATGCTGGGCCAGGGAACATAGTCATCGTATTCGCCAAAATCGATCGTATCAACACTGGTCTCAAAATAATCTGTTTCCCAGTCAACCTTAAAGCTCCTGTATTCCCATACATTCATGGGCCAGTGCAGTTCCCATCTCAACGAACCGCTCATATCAACTTCTGAAACGTTAATAGGCCAGGTCAGTCCCCAGCAGATAAAGGAATTGCCGGAGGGCAGCCTGCGGTGTGCACCGGTTGCACGGGCAAAGATCACCGGGTCGTGAATATAATTCCATACACGCTCCGCCGTGAAATTCTGTTCGTCGATATTGTACTCAAGAGCCTGGGAGAAAGGAGGGTTATGGTAATTTCCGTTATCATAAACAGTGATGTTGCCGTTATCAAGCCTTCGGATGTCATGCTGCCACGAAAAACCAATTGTATCGTTGGTGAATGTGAACATGTTGTTCTTTGCATGCAGTCCCAGCCGCCATATGATCTCCCCTGTATTGAGATCGATTTTGGTGATCTCCTCCATATTCCTTTGCGACATTAGCAGATTGCCGTCATAGTCAATTTCAAAGGCATTTCCATGAACGTAATCAATTTTATTAGCAAGGAAATCCGTGTGGTTGGCATCGGTTATCTCGTAATGGTCCCAACTGCGCCACTGGAAGATCACATTGTGCTCGCTGTCGAGTTCCTGTACCACAAAACCGACTACTGTTGCTGCAGTGTCGCCGCCCGGGACAACTGTATCCATGTTAACAAGCTGCGGATCGTAAGCCATCATAAAATGGTTTCCATTTTCACGCATCAGGAGGTCGTGCTGGTCGACCAGGTATCCGTTGCCCATCGTCAGTGTGTCGGTGATGTTGAATTTGCTGTCCATGACCAGGTACTTGTTGATCTCGGGATTTGCATTGTTGAAATCACAGAAAGTCAACTGGTTATTGGGCAATGTTTTGAAATCGTTGGTCCTTCTGGGCCACTCCTGGTAGAAAACAGGAATCCCGTAATTATCGATCATCACCAGGTAGGTGCCATAATCGGCCCCTCCAAGAGGCCTTGGTCCAAGGAATACATATCCCGGTGAAGGATTGTCAAATGCTGCAATTGTCGGGGTAGGGAAACCCTCCGGGTAATCATTGTTTTCCCTGTTCCCATATTTATAGTGAGAATTGTTTTCCGTGCCCTTGTTCAGGTTTTCCATTGAACTTTCCAGCCTCTGTTCTTCCCTTTGGTAGTAGTCAATCAGCATAGAGTAGTTATCAATTGGTTTTATTTCAAAACCAAAAGACAGGCCTTCCAGTTCCATCCCTGTTTCCGTTCTTATTCCGTCTGCAACTTCAACGGAAATATTTTCTTTCAGGGAAAAGGGCTTGTCAGGGGTGAATATAAGGGTCCTGCCATCGACCGACAGTTTCACCGATCCTGTTATTTCACCACGCTGTGACCCTCTCACAGTTATCATTGAATTCCTGACTGAGGAAACATCAATGATATCCCCGTGCCTGAGGGCTATAGTTTGTTCAGGGTTGATGTACTTTGAGCCGGGGAGGGGTGAAACGTACGAAAAGCTTGCCTGTTGCTGGCTGAAAGTTAAAAAGGAAAAAATGAATGAAAAGGTTAAGGTCAAAAGTAACTTTATAGTTTTCATTTCTTGTTGTTTATTTTAATTAATCTAATCAATGGTTCTGACTTCAAAATTCTGAAATCTTTAAGTAAATAGAAAATGAAATTAAGAATAAATTATTGATTTGCCGCGGAAAAGGTAATAAAAGCAAAAGTGGCAGATCTTATACCAGGCACAGTCCGAAAAAAATCAAGCCACGAATGCACGAATAATGCTTTTCTTATAATTCTAAGGATCAGGAGTTAAATAGCAGAGTAAATTTCTTTATTCTGACGGTATTTTTACCGTATGGCTGCACTTCTCTGTTAAAAAACTGTTAAACACCTCTTTCCATTTTTATTTAAGGGTGATAATGTATCAACTTTACAAAGCGAGTCATAATCTGTTTGAGGATGCTTGATTAAAGGTTGATGGTTTCGTATATTTGTGTAACTCGACGATCAAGCCACGTCTGATTGCTAGGACTCCACTCTGTGTTTAGGTTATTTCTTGCAACCTTGTTTTAAATCGATCTGTGTTATGATTGAAAAGGTGCTTCTTTTTATCAGGAACCAGCTCAACAATTACCTGAACCTGCGCACCGGTTCGGATGATAAGCTGGAATTGGGTCCGCTCACCGACAATGAAGGGAAGATCATTGTCAAGAACGTTGGCCTTACGCTTGTGAATGTTGAGGAGGAAAAACTGATCAAGAATCAGCAACCCTTCTTTAAAGAGACACCCCAGGGAACCATCGCCAAGGTAAACCCGAAGATCATGGTTAACCTCTACCTGCTCTTCACCGCCAATTTTGGCGACGATGAGCTTAGCTACCGTGAATCCCTGAAGTTCATTTCCTACATAATGAGCTATTTCCAGACGAACCAGGTGTTCACCCCGAAACAGTTCCCTGAGCTCGACAGCAATGTGGAAAAGCTGGTAGCTGAGCTGTACACCCTGCCTTTCGAGCAACTGAATTACCTGTGGGGCGCCATAGGCTCGAAATACCTTACGTCTGTGATGTATAAGATGAGGATGCTGGCCATTCACGAAGACGAGATAAAGATGGATGCACCGCCTGTAACGATTGCAAAACTCAAGACATAGAAAATGATACTGTTCAGGTACGATAAGCTGTTTAAATTGAGGGTGCTGCATGGGTACTACACTTCCCTTGTATCGAAGGACCTGGACTTTATCCCTGCAAAGGCCTGTGAACAGAAGCTGAACGGAAACGGCCTGAAATTCAGGAAAGGCAAAAGTGGTTTTACCGTTTTTGCAGGCGTGGAAGAAGACGGAACCCTTACTAAATCACTTTCAGGACTGGACAAACTAACTTTCGGGATCTACCTGGAGAACCCCTCTTTCATGAATTTCTCCGACCTGCCCCTTGACCAGCAGACCGGGCATGTTTTCTATTTCAACAATAAAACGGTCAACAAACAGGAGGTCTTTTCAACCGGGCAGGAATCGCTTCTTCTCCAAAAAGGGACTTATGTGGCCAAAGATGAGCTCGTAAGGATTGAAAAGGACAGTTACAAATACATCCATTCAGCTCCGGGCACAGAAAAGACGGGCCGGCTGGTATTCAGCGAAACAGGTCTAGTGGTAAGGGAAAAGGAAGTCAATAAGATCGATGGGGTCTTTGAATTCGAATTTATCCTTAAAGGGCTGAAACCGGGTAAATATCATTTTGAGATCGGCAGTACTGAATTGGATAGTTTTTACTATCCCGGCGACCTGAGAACCACCGGTCTTTTCGGGATACTCGAGATCTTTGCTTCGGTGCCGAACGACAATAAATTCTTCAACTCATCAGGCGACATCCTGTTCAAGGAATACACCCTTGCTTTCAACAACAGGAAGACTACCTGGAAGTATCATATAATAAACAAGAACGGGGCAACCCTGGCCGATCCTGTCGTAAGGGAACTTACCCATCCGTGGAACTTCACGGAGGTTGACGACGGGCTTTTCAGCTCCGATTCGGTCATGCCCCTTAAGGAGGAGCCCATCAAGGGGATCGAATTCCTGGCCGACAAGAACGACAGCGGCTCGGTGCTGGTGCAAAACCTGCCGAATCCGGCCGTAGAACTTATAAAACCTGATACGAACGATATATCAAAGATATACTCCGACATTTATGTTTATATATAATTTAAAACCATTCAATTATGGCAAAGACGTATAAAACACCTGGGGTTTACATCGAAGAGATCTCCCTGTTACCCCCCTCGATCGCAGCAGTGGAAACAGCTATCCCTGCTTTCATCGGCTATACCGAAAAGGCCGAGAAGGATAACGAGGATTTGACAAACGTACCCACAAAGATCAAATCGTTGCTGGAGTACCAACAGTATTTTGGCGGGGCAGAACCGGAAACGGGCATAGCCGTCAATCTTAACGATGAGTACGACTCATCGGAAAACCTTATATCAAGGAAAATACAGGTGCCTGCGCCTTCAACTACCTCCGATTTCCTGATGTACTACAGCCTGCAGATGTTCTTTGCAAACGGCGGCGGGCAGTGCTACATCATCTCTGTAGGCAGTTATTCGGATGCCATCAGCAAGACCGACCTTGGCGCCAACGGTGGCCTGAGCTACCTTGAGAAAGAGGATGAGCCCACGCTCATTGTCTTCCCGGATGCCACAGCCATCACAACTGCGGCAAATTTCTACGGCCTCTGCGAAGATGCGCTGAAACAATGCAACAAGCTGCAGGACCGCTTTACACTGATTGATACATTCAGCGAGGCCACCGATTTTGACGATGGCCTGCGGAACAACATCAGCCTTGGAACTGATTACCTGAAGTACGGTGCGGCGTACTATCCGTACCTGAAGACTACACTTCCCTATGTCTATGAAGAAGATGACGTCACTATCACTCACACGGTAACCAACCCGCCTGCTTCCTATACCGATTATAATGGCCAGAGCGTTGCCGATGTGGCTGACAATACCGAACTCTATAACCAGATCAGGCTGGAGCTTGAAAAGCTTACCGTTACGCTTCCGCCGTCAAGTGCACTCGCAGGGATCATAGCCCGCGTCGATTCCAACCGCGGCGTATGGAAAGCCCCGGCCAATGTTGGTGTTATGGAAGTGATAGGGCCGAATAAGAAGGTTACCAGCGAGGACCAGGAATCCCTGAACGTGCATACCTCAGGCAAATCCATTAACGTGATCCGCTCCTTTGCAGGGAAAGGCACACTGGTATGGGGTTCGCGTACGCTTGCCGGCAACGACAACGAATGGCGCTATGTGCCTGTCAGGAGGTTCTTCAATTTTGCCGAGGAATCGATCAAGAAAGGCACCCAGTGGGTCGTGTTCGAACCCAACGACGCCAACACCTGGGTCAGGGTGAAGGCCATGATCGAAAACTTCCTGATCAAGCAGTGGCGTGCAGGTGCTCTGGCAGGTGCAAAACCTGAAGATGCATTCTTTGTGAAGGTTGGGCTTGGCGAAACAATGACTTCGCTCGATATACTCGAAGGCAGGATGAACATCGAAATAGGTATGGCCGTGGTAAGGCCTGCCGAGTTCATCATCCTCAAGTTCTCCCATAAATTGCAGCAAAGCTGATGACCTATTATTCAATTCATTGATAATAAATAACTTAAAATAACAGAAAAATGGCAGAATATCCATTACCAAAGTTTCATTTCCAGGTCGACTGGGGTGGTACAAAACTTGGTTTTTCAGAAGTTTCCGGACTGAACGTGGAAACGCAGGTCATTGAATACCGTGATGGCATTATGCCGGAATACAGCAAAGTGAAGATGCCCGGCATGCAGAAATTCGGTAGCCTGACGCTTAAGAGGGGAATGTTCCAGAGTGACAACGAGTTCTACGACTGGTGGAATACGGTGAAACAGACAAAGATCGAGAGGCGCGACATCACCATAAGCCTTCTTAACGAGGAGCATGAGCCCGTCATGACCTGGAAGGTCAAAAATGCCTGGCCCACAAAGGTCCAGAGCACCGACCTCAAGGCCGACGGAAACGATGTGGCCATCGAAACACTCGAACTGGCCCATGAAGGCCTGACCATGGAAATGGCATAATAAATCATTAACCTGGGAATTATGGGTTTCGAATATCCTCCGGTAGGGTTTCATTTTTCAGTGGTGTTTGAATTGTTCCCGCAGCTTCCTAACGATTTCAGGTTCCAGTCGGTCGAAGGGCTTACAGTGGACGTTGAAACCGAAGAATTCAAGGAGGGCGGCGAGAACCGGTTCGTACACAAGCTGCCCAAAAGGACTAAATACCACGATATAGTGCTTAAGCGGGGCATGTTCCTTGGCTCGGGGATTGTTTTATGGTGCAGGAATGCGATAGAAAGCTTTAACTTCCAGCCCACCAACGTGATCATAACCCTGCTGAACGAAGACCATGCTCCGCTGGCTGCCTGGTACGTTGTAAACGCATTTCCGATATCCTGGTCAGTTTCGGATTTCAACGCTGAACAGAATAAGCTGGTCATCGAATCCATCAAGCTCAGGTATAATTATTTCAAAACATTAAGGGTGTAACGCTATGCCAATAGAGATAAGGGAACTGATAATACGGTCGACCATCAGCGATGAGGCCGGGGAAAGCCCCGGGGAACAGGCGCCTGCCGTTAACAAGCGGGAGATAATAGAAGATTGTGTTGAGCAGGTGCTGCAAATACTGAAACGAAAAGAGGAGCGATGATATGGACCTGATAACAGGACTTGAAGGACAGCTTACCAAGCTTAAGATCAGTGTTTGCGAGGATACCGAGCCATACGCCCCGCGATCGGGGGAAGATTTTGAGTATGAGGCTTTGATCAACCCGGAAAAGATCCACAGGGAGTTCAAGGCTGTTTATGATGAATCGCAGGGTGAAGGCACCACGGGCACCGATCCGAGGTTCCGTATGCAGCTTCCCCAGAAGCTCAACATCGAACTGCTGTTCGACGGTACAGGTGTTGTTGCCAACGACAAGTTCCCCGGTTCGAACCTGCTCGGAATGAGCCAGCCCGAGACCGTAGCCGACCAGGTGGCAAAGTTCAAGAGCATTGTCTTTGAATACGACGGCACCAAGCACTCACCAAACTTGCTGCAGGTCCAGTGGGGCGACTTCCTCTTTAAAGGACGGCTGAAAGACCTGACCCTTAAGTACACACTTTTCAACCCTGACGGAACGCCTTTGCGCGCAACGGCAACCTGTAAGTTCGTCGAGTCGATGGATGACGCCCTCAGGGCGGCCAAAGAAAAAGCGGAATCACCTGACCTTACCCACATAAGACCGGTGAAGGAAGGAGAAAGCCTTCCGCTGATGGCACACAGGATCTATCTCGATCCGTCCTATTATGTTGAGGTGGCCAGGGCAAACAGGCTGAAGAGTGTAAGATCGCTTGAGACAGGCATGCAGATCCATTTTCCACCGGTAAAGAAGAAAGATAAATGAGCGAAGAAAGGACCATACCAACTCCCACAAGGGCTGATATTGTGACCTTCACCATACTGGTCGATGGAACTGCATTGCCCAGGGAGATCAGTTTGCTCGGGATCTACATAATCAAAGAGGTCAACAGGATCCCTTATGCCAGAGTGATTGTGAGGGATGGGGATGCTGCCGCTGAGGATTTCCCGGTGAGCAACGAGGATTACTTCGTTCCCGGTAATGAGATCGAGATCAAGCTTGGGTACCGTTCTGATGAAAAAACGGTTTTCAAGGGAATTATCGTAAGGCATAATATCAGTGTAAAACGCAACAGGCCGCCCCGGCTCGAGATCGAATGCAAGGATAAAGCATTCAGGACTACCCTAAACAGGAAGAACAAGTATTTCCATGAAATGAAAGACAGTGACGTTTTTGATGAGATACTGGGTGACTACCAGCTTGAAAAGGACCTTGAGGCAACTTCCTACACCCACCCCAAACTGGTCCAGTACAATGTCACCGACTGGGACTTCATTGTTACACGTGCCGAGGCTGCCGGCCAGGTTGTGCTGGCTGATGACGGCAAGATCACCGTAAAAGCACCGGCTACTTCCGATAACCCGGTGCTTTCACTGACATACGGGGCCAATATACTTGAACTTGAAGCCGACATGGATGCCGAAAGGCAGCATGCCGAACTGCGGTCTTTCTCATGGAGCCCGGCCAACCAGGAGCTCAGCGAGGGTGAAGCAGGTGACCCGGGAATCGATGAGCCGGGAGACCTTTCGGGTGAGGAACTGTCTGAAGTAGGTACTTCCGATGCCATCAATTACAGCCATGCAGGGGAAAGGGCGGAAGAAGAGCTTATTGCCTGGTCGGAGTCGGGAATGCTCCGCAACAGGCTTTCCAGGATAATAGGCAGGGTTGCCTTCCAGGGATTCGCCGATGTGAGGACCGGCAGTGTGATAGAACTTAACGGTATTGGGAACCGCTTCAATGGAAAATATTACGTGGCATCAGTCGTGCACGAGGTGTCGGGAGGCAACTGGACCACCAATGTGCAATTCGGGCTTTCCGATAAATGGTTCTCCGGATCGGTGAAAACGGCCCCGCCAAAAGCCTCCGGACTGATACCCCCGGTAAACGGGTTGCATGTGGGAATAGCCACAGCTCTCCAGGATGACCCTGACGGCGAATACAGGGTGAAGGTGAGAGTGCCGGTAATCGACAGCGAAGACGAGGGCATCTGGGCCAGGATCGCAACGCTTGATGCCGGCGACAACCGCGGCACTTTTTTCCGTCCCGAAATAGACGACGAGGTGATCGTGGGTTTCCTTAACGACGACCCGAGGGATGCGGTTATCCTCGGAATGGTGCACAGCAGCGCCAAACCGTCGCCACTTGAGCCATCCGATGACAATCATGAAAAAGGCTATGTGAGCAGGGAGGAAATGAAACTGATCTTCAATGATGAGGACAACATCATCACAGTTGAAACCCCTAATGGAAATAAGGTTGAACTGTCTGAATCGGAAGGGGGGATCCTTATCGAAGACGAAAACGGGAACAAGATCGAGATGACCAGTTCGGGGATCGCCATGGATTCACCGGGTGATCTTGAATTGAAGGCAACAGGAGATGTAAATATTGAGGGCACCAATGTGAATATTAAAGCCAATGCCAATTTCAAGGCCGAAGGGTCGGCCGGCTCGGAGGTGTCTTCATCAGCGATAATGACAGTTAAAGGAAGTTTGGTACAGATAAACTAAGAAAGATATGCCACCAGCAGCAAGAGCAGGAGATATGCATGTATGCCCGATGGTTACGGGAACGGTACCCCATGTGGGCGGTCCGGTAATGCCACCGGGCGAGCCGACGGTGCTGATCGCGGGAATGCCCGCGGCAAGGGTGGGCGATATGGCCACCTGCACCGGCCCGCCCGATACCATTGTGGCCGGTTCGGGAACAGTGCTGATCGGCGGGATGCCGGCAGCCAGGCTGGGCGACCCGACAGCCCACGGCGGCTCCATTCTGATAGGCGAACCAACAGTATTGATAGGATAGGTTACTTATGAGCAACGAAAAAGAATATAATAAGTCATTCCTTGGCACCGGCTGGGATTTCCCGCCCAGGTTCAGGAAATCCACGGGCAGCGTGGCAATGACGTCCGACCAGGAAGATATTGAGAAAAGCCTCGAAATCCTCCTTTCAACAAGGCTCGGAGAAAGGATCATGCGGCCTGACTACGGGTGTGACCTCACACACATGTTATTCGAGCCTTTGTCGGCATCAGTGAAAGCCTACATAAAGAACCTGGTCGAAAACGCCATACTGATGCACGAACCCAGGATAGTGCTGAAGAAAGTGGAGCTTGAAAGCGACAAGGACCAGCTTGGCCTGGTGAATATCCTGGTGGAATACGTGATATCATCAACCAATTCAAGGAAAAATTATGTTTACCCCTTCTACCTTGAAGAAGGGTCTGAAATTAAGAAATGAGTGACGGAGAAAACATAAAAAACCCTCTCAAGAGAGACGGCACAAGCCGGCCCGACAGGTTCCCGGCAGCACTTGACCCTTCTTCTGTCATGGTTGACGGAAAGACGGAAAAGCAACTCGTTGAATTCACACACTCATTTGCAGCCCTGGTAAAGTACTACGGGCCCGGTAATATTGAAGACGGCGACTGGCAGCTCTTTTTCTCTAAACTGAAAGACCTGCTCGATGGCAAAAAAACGATAGAAAAGGGCTACCTGGACCCACACCTCGGGTTGTTCAGGTCGTTCCTCCGCCTTTTCAGGATACACCAGCAAGAGATCAACAAAATACCCAAAAGGCACCTTGATTTCTTTTTTAAGGAGGTGCTCCAGTTTGCCAGGCAGGAAGCAGTGCCTGATTCTGCACACCTTACCTTCGAACTGGCCAAAAACACCAAACCGGTGCTGGTCCCGAAAGGGACACAACTGAAAGCAGGCAAGGATGACACGGGTGTGGAGATGATCTATGAACTGGATGAGGATGTCATAGTCAACAAAGCGAAGGTTTCTAAGCTGATGTCGCTTTATGTTGATGAAGGCAACAACTCAACAGTCCATAAGGGTGACGTAGTGAATTCCCCCGACGGAAAAGGAGAGGAGGACCTTGACGAAAATGATCCCTCCTGGCCTGCTTTTGGCAGCGATGCCTTTGAAAAGGCCGACATCGGCTTTGCCCTGGCTTCACCGGTGTTATGGTTAAAGGAAGGGGACAGGACCATCGATGTGACTATTGAACTGCTGCCCGGTACAGGAACGACCATTCCTTCATCAGTACTCGATAATGCCTTCCGGGTTTACCTTAGTGGTGAAAAAGACTGGCTCGGGCCTTATTCGGTAACACCTTCCTACTCCATTTCGGGAGGAAAGGCAACACTCAGTTTTTCTATCGACCTGAATGGTTCTGAAGATCCTGTTTCTTTTTACGATCCTGAGATCTACACCGACAATATCGGAACAGTTTATCCTGTAATGAAGGTATTGCTCAACAAGGACGCCGATAAGTATATTTACGAGTACCTCAGGTCATCAGTAATACAAAGTGCAAAGATCAAGGCAACAGTTACAGGGATAAGCGACCTGACCGTGGAGAATGACCAGGGCACTGTGGATGCCTCAAAACCATTCATGCCTTTTGGCTCACGACCCCTTAAAGGTTCCTCTTTCCTGGTGGGATCTGAAGAGGCGTTTTCGAAGAAGCTGGATGACTTTACCCTCCACGCTGAATGGCAGGATGTCCCGTCCGGTGACATGGAAGACTACTATGGTTCCTTTTATACCGGTGACGATGATAAATGGATGAACTATTCGCTGGGCTCCAATGCCTTTAAAGCGAAAATGTATTTCAGGAAAAAGGGCAGCACCATCGACGATAAGACTGTGAACCTGTTCAACACCACCAACAACACCTGGTCAACATCCTGGTCGATGGTCGATAACAGCCTTTTTGCCTTTGTGCTCCCGGTATACCAGTTGCAGCAGACTTATTACTACAGCCAGAATTATCTTTTCAGCAACTCTTTTACCAATAAGCTGACCATGTACACCGGGCAGGGAATTATGCAGAATGCGCTTGCCTGGGTGGTAGCGCCCGTTGCTGACCAGAAACTGAAATCAGGCTATGTAAGGTTCGAACTGCTGCACGACTTCCTGCATAAAGACTATACGGAAAAATACACTAAAGCAGTGGCCCAGTTCCAGAACTGGGGCAGCGATGAGCTTAAACTACCTAAGGAGCCGTATACCCCTCTTATAAAGAACATTTCACTCGATTATGAAGCAACGTCTGAGTTCGACTTCTCCCTTGCGAGTCAGCAGGATTACATCTCGAAGGAGTTGGAACTACATCATATCGGTGCTTTTGGAAGCCGTGAAGTGCACGGATACCTGTCGAACAACCTTCCCGATACGGTGATTGCCCCGCTGACACTGTTGCCGGACCATTCAAATGCAGGTGAGCTTTATATTGGTATTGAAGATATTGAAACGGACCAGTCGCTGAACCTGCTGGTACAGGTTGCCGACGGCAGCGCTGACCCTTTGGCTGATACAGAGCAGGTAACATGGAGTGTCCTCACAGATGAACACTGGTTACCGCTTGACAGCGACCACCTGCTGGCCGATAACACCAACGGTTTCCTGGAAAGCGGTATAGTGAAGATCCTGGTACCCGGCAAGGCTTCCCTGTCATCCGACTGGCTACCCGATGGCTTCTTGTGGCTGAAAGCCTCGGTCAAAAACAATACAGAGGCTGTTTGCAAGCTGACAGGTATCCATGCCCAGGCAGGCAAAGCCACCTTCAAAGACCAGGGCAACGACCCGGCCCTCCTTAAGGAACCCCTGGAAGCAGAAACCATCAGCAAGTTTGTGAAGGCAATTGCGGGAATTAAAAAAGTGGTCCAGCCCTATGCTTCATTTGGCGGTGAAGTGAAGGAAAACGACAAGGATTATTATGTGAGGGTGAGTGAGCGGTTGAGGCACAAGTCGAGGGCCGTTACCATATATGATTACGAGAGGCTGATCCTTGAAAAATTCCCGAATATATACAAAGTTAAATGCCTCAACCATACTTCACCCACTTCCGAAATGGCCCCGGGCAACATCACCATTGTTGTTGTGCCCGACCTTACCAACCAGAATGCAGTGAACAAGCTGGAACCCCGGGTCAGTAAAGCCGTCCTCGAAAACGTTAAGAGCTATGTGGAAGAGTTCTCCACTGAAATGGCCGAAATACATACCCGGAACCCGGATTATGAAAAAATACGGCTCGATTTCAAGGTGAAATTCGGTAAAAGCTATGAATTCGGATACTATAAGAACCAGTTGAACGAAGACCTTATCGGTTACCTGTCGCCCTGGGCAACGGGTGCATCCACCCAGATCTCCTTTGGAGGCAAGATCCATAAATCGGTATTGCTGAAATTCATTGAAGAGCTCGAATATGTGGACTTCGTCACCGACTTTAAGATGCTCCACATCCAGGGAGGGGCGGGTGATAACGTTGATGTGGATGAGGCAATCGCAGGATCGGGTGATGCCATACTGGTCTCCCACGATCAACATATTATTAACAACTACCAGGAAAGCTGATCATGGAAAACAGTCTGACCATAAAGAAAGTGGACAAAAAGGCCGAATCGCCGCTGAACTATCATTACCTGCGGGAACTTGGCCTGAGGCATATAGAGGAACTTTCGGGAAAGATCTGGACCGACTACAATTCGCACGATCCGGGGATCACGATCCATGAAGCCCTGAGCTTTGCCCTTACCGACCTTGCCTATCGCCTGAGCTTTCCGCTGGAAGATATACTTGCCGATGAGGAGGACAATCAGGCGGCAATGTTCTCACAGTTTTACACAGCCCTGCAGTTGCTTCCCACCAGGCCCGTTACCATAAACGATTACAGGAAACTGCTGATCGACATCCCGGGAATTAAGAATGCCTGGCTTGAACCTGCAGGCCCTGAAGTCATTCTTTACCTGAATAAAACAACCGGCAAGCTGGTATTTGATCCGCCTGCTGCTGATCCTTACGAAAAGGTCGAGTCTAAAGGGCTCTACAATGTCTTTATCGAATACGATGAAAACCTTCCCACTTCATTGAACGATAAGGTGAAGGAAATGGTCTGGAAGAGGCTACACATGAACAGGAACCTTTGCGAAGATTTCAAATCGATAGAAACCGTTCCGGTGCAGGATTTTATCATCTGTGCTGAATTGGAGCTTTCGCCGGAGGCAAATGTTGAAAAGGTGGAAGCACAGTTTTACCATAAGGTCCAGAATTACCTGGCGCCCGGAGTGAAACCACATACCCTGGCCGAAATGCTTTCAATGGGGAAGAAAGTTGAGGAGATCTACAGCGGGCCATTGTACGTTACCAACGACATCCTTTTTACCCATGGGTTCATTGACGACGAAGAGCTGGAGCAATCGTCACTGAAAGAGAACGCCAGCCTTTCAGATATCATCAGGATAATAATGAATATCGAAGGGGTAAAGGCAGTTAAGGACATCATTCTGAAACCTGATGTGGAAAAACTCCCCGATGACTGGAACAAATGGCACGTGAAAATAAAGAAAGGCCACCAGGCAAAGTTGCAGGTAGAAACCAGCCGTATTGTCCATTATAAGGATCTGTTGCCCTTCAAAGCCAATGAGGCAAGGATGCTCGATGAATTGAAGAAGCTCAGGGAAGAGGAACAGTTACAGGAGAGCAAGACAAAGGTGGAAGACCTTCCAATGGTCTACGGGGAATTCATTGATCCGGGAGAATACCATTCCATTACAGCAGATTTCCCTATGAATTACGGGATAGGCGAGTACGGGCTTCCCGATAAGGCCGGAAAAGAACGTAATGCAAAGGCCAAACAGCTTAAAGGGTACCTTTTGTTTTATGATCAGCTCCTGGCAAACTATTTTGCACAGCTAGCCCACCTGAAAGATCTTTTCTCCTACGACGAAACGATCCGTAAAACTTATTTCTCTCAAATTGTAGAGGGAATAAAGGATGGGGATGAGCTATTTTTTTCCCACGAAACGCTGGAAGAAGACCTTGAGGATATCAATGAAGACAATGAGACCTTTTATCCGAGGCGGAACAAGTTCCTCGATCACCTGCTGGCAAGGTTTAACGAACGTTTCAATGAGTATGCCCTGCTGATGTACTCCCTTTCGCAGGAAGAAGAGACCAGGGACGACCTGATCTACGATAAGGCGCTCTTCCTGCAGGATTTTCCCGAACTCTCGAGGAACCGTTCAGGAGCATTTGACTATACCAACAAAAACGGACTATGGGATACTTATAACGTATCTGGCCTGCAGCACAGGGTGGCCAGGTTGATGGGGATCTCGAACTATTCCAGGAGGAACCTTTCAAAGATCACATATGATATTTATGAGGAAGAGGATGACGACAACATTACCGAGTACAGGTTCAGGGTGAAGGATAAGATGGCCGATAAGATCCTTATCAGCAGCAGTACAAGGTACAAAAACAAGAACAAGGCAATAGCCGAGATGCGCCACGGGGTGCAGCTTGGCTTTGAATATGAGAATTACCAGAAGAAAGAGACCAGGGACGGGAGGCATTATTTCAACCTGGTTGACCACACGGGTGAAGTGATTGCCAGGCGTATTGAATACTTTGAAACAGAAGATGAGCGGGACGAGGCCGTACGCTACCTGCGGCGCTTCCTCCTCGACAAATACAGCGGCGAAGGGATGTTTGTGGTTGAGCACCTGCTGCTAAGGCCCCGAGACAAAGGGGAGGGAGTAATGCCGGTTTGTGTGGATGCCGATAAAGAGGACTGCCCCAACAGCGACCCCTATTCATTCAGGATCAGTGTGATATTGCCTGCCTGGGAAAAAAGGTTTGCCGATATGCACTTCAGGCGTTTTTTTGAAAAAACGCTCAGGCTGGAA
The DNA here is from genome assembly GCA_964567785.1 of uncultured Bacteroidales bacterium. Taxonomy (GTDB): domain Bacteria; phylum Bacteroidota; class Bacteroidia; order Bacteroidales; family JAGOPY01; genus CAZMOK01. Next base: position 15,934 of record CAZMOK010000013.1, read on the forward strand.
ACACCCGCCCACATACTTCCGCGCATCTGCTGGATCAGTGAAGGGGATATGTCAGAACTGGAGGACAAATACAAAGCCTGGCTCATAGCCCATCAGAAGTACCCGAAAAATATCGCTGCTTACAGGAAAGCACTGAAGGAATTCATCAAGGTGCTCTCCGGCGTAAAGAATGTTTATCCTGAAGGCACGTTGCACGATTGCATCGAAGGGGCCGACGAAAACCCGATAATCCTGGGCAGCACTAACATAGGCAAATCAGGGATCAATATTGAGCCCGAAGCCTGAAAGAAATAATTGTTTGATAATAAAGGTTTGAAGCCATGAAAAATAAATCCTTAAAACTTGCAGAGATCATCAGGGACTACCCATATTTTGAGGAGAACCAGGTCCTCACCGATGATCAGCTCAATACCGTGGTCGGTTACCTTGATCAGCAAAACCGCCTTACAAGGAGGAACCTGCATGGTTACGGCACTGTCTGCGGCCTTGAAGTTGCATTCAGTAGCAATACCATCCATATCTCAAAAGGTTGCGGTCTTACAACCGACGGGGATCTCCTGGAAATTTCGAAAAATTCTTCATATACCAGCTTCAGGGAGTTTAAGGATGAGAATGCAAAATACAAGTTCTTTGAAGGGATCACAGTATATGAGCTGTTTTCGGAGGATGACAAGATACCCAAGGATGCCAGGAAACTCAGCACCTTCAAGAAATATACAGAGCAACGGCTCGAAGACCAGGCCCTGCTGCTCTACCTCGAAAGCTATTACTTCGACCCGGATATCTGCACAGGCGGTGATTGCGACAACAAAGGCCAGAACCAGGTAAACCGGCTGAGGCCCATTCTGATCCCAAAGGAATATATAGAAAAGAGAGGCGCCGTTTTCTCCCCGGCAAAGAAGTATTTCCAGCTCAACCATGTCTATGTTCAAAGGCTGAAACTTAACGCAGGCTCGATCGATGATTTCGACAAGCTGGCTTCGGCATACCTGGGCCTGGTCAAAAAAACGGGGAAACAGTTCTCGGAAGCCCTTTCGGAGGCTTTCAAACAATTACAGCCCGCCCTTGTGAAGGGGTTTGGCAATATCAATCCTGTGAAGGTATGGATACAGAAACTTGAATCGATCATTTCGAAAGCACAATCAGACAAGCTTTTTTCACAACCTGTTTATGACCTGATGACTGACCTTTCACTGGCTTATAATGAGTTCATCGAATCGGTTTACCACTGGGAGGAAGAGTGCCTGCCTGATATCCAGGAGAGCCCGAAACACCTGCTGATAGGTGATGCGACGGCCTCTGTCAACGACAGGGTTGACCCTTACAGGCAGGAGTTTGTGGCATCACCGGCGCTCCGTAAAACAGATGACAAGCACAGCCGGATGGCCTACCTTTTTAACAGGATAGGTAAGCTTATCCTCTCGTTCCAGGGACCTGAGGAGAATGAACTGAGGATTACACCGTCGAAGATCAACGGCCTGCTGGGTGAAAAAGCGATCCCTTATTACTATAAAGTTACAAATTCCTTCAGTGAAGCCTGGGATTACAACAAGAACGTTCGCGGCCGCAGTGATGAAATACTATCGTACCATGCAAGGAACTATTCCGATAATCCTGCCATTATCAATGCCATAGATTATCATTGGGACGGGAACGACATGCTCCGCATTGAGGGGCATATCGGGATGAACTTCAAAACAGCCCTGGAAAAGGTTGAAAAGATGATAAATGAAGACAACCTTCCGATCAGGGTTATGCCCTTGCTCATCGAGCATGATCCGAAGAGCGTGTGGATCTTCCCCAAGTATAAATATTATGGGATGGAGATCCTCCACAAGCTTTACCGTGATGAACTGGTACATAACCTCAACGACCTGAAGAAATTCAGCCTGGAGCTCAACGATAAGGTACAGAAGGCCGATGATGAGGAGCTGCCACCTGTCGACATTGAATCCAACACCCTGTCGATGAAAGAGTTTTCGCAGCAGCAAACCCAACTGGTAAACCAGAAGGTGGACGACACCAAAAGCTTTCTTGCTTCCTCTATAGTTGATTTCGATGCCGACAGTTTCGAAAGCAAGTACAAGGATGTTGTGAACCAGAGTGCTGCTTTCAATAAGGGTATCAAAGGGGTGACCTTTTCATCTGCCTTTACCCCGCTGGATAAGACTGTGAACAATATTAATTTTTCAAAACTGAAATGGATAAGGGACCTGGTAAACAAGAGGGAGGATAAAGTAAAGGAAAGAGGCATACTGGAAGAGTTCCTCAAGGAGCATCCCGGTCTGGAACATAAGGGCGGTGTGCCTGTAGGAGGCACTTTCATTATGGTGTTTTCATCGTCCAACAATAAGGTTGTTGCCGATTTCTGCCTGCCGTATATGTATTATGACGAACCCGTTCAGGAGGTTCCCGAAGGTTCGGATGTTTCGGACGACAACCTTGTGTTCGAGTGGAAATTCAACAACAAACTTATGGTTTACATCAATCAGAACTACCAGTTGAAAGGCCAGATACTTGAACTTGACAATAAGGTCAACCAGTTCCAGCTCGACCTGAATGCCCAGTCAACGAACCTGTCGTCGTACCAGGGCAGCATCAATACCCTGATCCAGACGTTGCCCTCATATACCTGGTCAGGTCTGACAGGGTTTACCCCGGGAGACCTGCAATTCGATGATGCCTCTATTGCAAAGAATGCAGAGGTGATGAAGGAAATGGAAGGGTACAGGGATTACCTGGTGAACAAGAAAAATGCGGGTAAGGCTACGGAAGCGGAAGTGGCCATGATAGACGATATGGAAGAAGTGATGGCAGGGGTTATAGAGGACACGCTTGAGAAAACTGCCGGAAAGGAAGGCGACCTCAAGATTGGCGGCGGCGAAGCAAAAGTTATGGAGATGGCTGTCAATGCCTTCAATAAAATAGGCAAGGATTCAGCCAGGAACCGGATCATGAACAAGGTGAATACCATTAAAGGAGAGGCAGGGAATAAAACAAACCTGGTCAATACATTGAACCTCTTTAACATGTAATATGGATGCCGGGGATCGGAGACATATTATCCAGAAGCAGGTGCTGGAGTTCCGGTGGGCTGAAGCCGGAAAAGGCCGGACAGCCCTTGACGACCTGAACGAAAAATTCGAAAATGAGATAAGGCCGGGGATTGAAAAGGCTTTTGAAAGGATCGACAGTGAGGGGCAGGTCATAAGGCTCGAAAAAGTGGAGCTTGACATCGGAACTATTACCCGGGACCAGTATGAACAGGGATTTGGGGAACTTATTTCAGAAAAATTGTATGAACACCTGGAGGCGAAGATCCCCTTGCCGGAGAATGGTACTATACCAGAGGAGGATGAAGTGAAAGTTATTGCTGTAACTGCCTCCGATACAGATGTACTGGTCTTTTTCCTGGAGATGGGGTATTTTCCCTGGTGGTCGCCCTTCGATACAAATGAAGAGCTTACCGGGAAGATCAGGGGCCTGATCAAAACCGGGGAGGAGGATTTCAGGAACAGGATGGATGTGGTGTTTACTGACCGGGATGCCACCATGCGCCTGGCCTCAAACGTACCGGCAACAGTTCTTGATGACCTGATCCGTTTTGTTTATCCTGAAATCAAATTCGGCCCTTCCAAATTGATCGAAGGAATAATCGCTTCTATGGGAAAAAGAAAAAATGCTGAAGGTGTTTTAGCGATCGGCAGAGGTTATGCAACCATGCTGGCACTTCTTTCTGCGGAAGCGAAAATAAAAACCGGGGAATTGATAATAAGATTGATAAGGGAAATGGTTCCGGCCCCTTTTGCAGGAGAAAGATCATTACCGGAATTGCTGGAAAGGTTGAAAAAACGGATTGAAACACAGGATATAAACGCTTCATCTGAATTGCGGGAGGCCCTGGGATCACTTGTTCGGCAGATCAGCGCAGGTCAGATCAAAATAAAGGAGTTGAAAGGGGAGGAGGTTGAAAAGAAGGAGACCAGGAAACAGAAGGAGGAGGAAGAGGAAAAGGTTTCGAAGGAACTGGAGAAGACAATGGTTGCCAATTCGGGCCTGGTGCTTCTGTGGCCCTATCTTGAGAAGCTATTTGAAGAATTGAAATACCTTGAGAAAAAGAGATTCAAGAGCGACAGGGAGATCAAAAGGGCGATTTTGCTGCTTGACAACCTTGTTTACAGAAATGATGAAAGGGAAGAGCACCGGATGCTCCTGAATAAGATCATCTGTGGGGTGGGTACTGATTTCCTGGTCGACCTGGAATTAAAGCTGAAGAAAAAGGAGTTGGAGGAAGGGGAGAAGATGCTTGAACAATTCATAGATCATTGGAAGAAGCTCAAAAATACTTCACCTGATGGGTTGAGAGAAGCTTTCCTCAAACGAGAAGGGAGCCTGGACCCGGACGGCGAAAACTGGAAACTGACAGTGGAAAGGAAGTCGATAGATGTGCTTATGGGCGCCCTCCCTTTCCAGGTATCAATGATAAAACTGCCCTGGATGTCGAACATGATCTTTGTGGAATGGTAACCGATAAGATAAAATACAATGCAGCCGACCTGGCCATCGACCTTAAATGGTTTGCCGGATTGCTGGAAACACGTATCAGGGTGCATAAGACGGGCAAAACGGGGTCATCCGACATAGCTGCCTTTATGCCTCCCGACATAAGCAAGGGCAGGTCGGTTTACGCTGATTTTGTAAGGCATTATAAGCTGAAACCCGCTGAAAGGCTTTTCCTGCTGACAGCGATCATTCCTCATATTAAACCTGAATTGCTGGATCCCCTCCTTACCGTAAACGAAAAATACGGACGGGGGTACACTGAATTTGGCGGATTGAAGGGGCGCCAGCACGGGGGTTTCCTCCCGACAGGTGAAACAGCCCTTTTCCTGGCTGCCGGTGAGGATCTTGAAAGCCGGTTTTCACTGATGAACCTTTTCAGCACTGAGCACTTCTTTTTCCATCACAATATCCTGTCACTTGGTAAGGCGCCGGAAGGGGAGCCTTTCCTTAGCGGGGCGCTCTCAATTTCAAGGGAGTTGGTGGAATATTTTACCCTCGGTGTGGCACAAAAACCCGACCTCAGCCCGGAATTTCCTGCCAAAAGGATCACTACGAAGCTCGAATGGAATGACCTGGTGCTGGAAGATAAGGTGTTACGGCAGATACAGGAGATAAAAGTATGGCTCGATCACGGCAATACCCTCCTGTACGACTGGGAGATGGAGAAAAAGCTGCGGAAAGGCTACCGGTGCCTTTTCTACGGACCTCCGGGCACAGGAAAGACCATGACTGCCTGTCTGCTGGGGAAGTATGCAAGCATGGATGTTTACAGGATAGACCTCTCACTGGTCGTTTCAAAATATATTGGCGAAACTGAGAAAAACCTCTCGAAGGTCTTTAACCAGGCCGAGCACAAGAACTGGATTCTATTTTTTGATGAGGCCGATGCCCTGTTCGGGAAACGGACCGAAGTGGGCGACGCACACGACAGGTATGCCAACCAGGAGGTTTCCTACCTGTTGCAGAGGATCGAAAGCCACGACGGGGTGGTGCTGCTGGCATCCAATATGAAGGAGAATATGGATGATTCTTTTACCCGCAGGTTCGAGGCGATGATCCATTTCCCGATGCCCAAAAAGACACAAAGGAAACAATTATGGAAACAGGGCTTTTCGGCCAGGGCTGTTATCGATAACGAAGTTGACCTGCTGGAGATAGCTGAAAAGTTCGACCTCTCGGGCGGGGCAATTATGAACGTGATCTCTTATGCTTCACTGCGGGCATTGAACAATAAGGGTAACCTGATCAGGAAAGAGTACCTTGTTGAAGGGATAAGGAAGGAGTATGATAAAGAGGGAAGGACGGTTTAATTAATAATTAATAATGAACAATGAACAATGAACAATGAACAATGAGCAACGAACAATGAACAATGAGCAATGAAGAATTAGGGGAACTTGAAGGGTGTGTTTCTTGGGATTTGTGGAATTATTAATGTTTGTATGATGTTGGTTATAAGCGATCTGTGAAAAAATAATTCGTGCATTCGTGGCTTTAATAATTCTTCGGAGCGGGTGCAGTAATGAATGTTTTTAAAGCTTTGTGATTAATGAAACATAATTTACAATATCAATTCTTAATATAATGAAATCAGTTGATCAGCAACATAGACCGGAAAAGGGGCCTTCACCGTCGGCGGAGGCCCTCAGGAAGAAGAACATTCAGGCAAACCTTAAGGTGAGTGAGCCGGGTGATCCGTATGAAAAAGAGGCGGATGCCATTGCTGATAAGGTAGTATCAGACGATAATGCTGAAAACACTCCGGGAGCATCTCTCTCCATATCACGTTTAGTGCAGAGGCAGGAAGAAGAAGAGGAGGAAATGCAGATGAAGTCCTGGGTGATGAGGCAGGCAGAAGAAGAGGAGGAGGAAGAAATGATGCAGCCTAAAGGCGAAAATGAGGCAAACACCGCCCACTCATGGATAAGCCGGCAGTTGAAGAATAACAGTGGGGGCGCCCCGTTGCCGGGTGGAACAAAAAGCTTTATGGAAAGCCGTATCGGGGCCGATTTCAGTGATGTCAGGGTTCATGCTGATGATAAAGCTGCAGAAATGAATGATGCTCTGAATGCCCGGGCCTTCACAAACAGGAATAATATCTATTTCAACCGTGGACAATTCGAAACTTCCACCCTTGAAGGAAAACATCTCCTGGCCCATGAGCTGACCCATGTGGTGCAGCAGGGATCGGCATTGCGCAGGCAGGTGCAAGAAGAGGAAGAAATGATGCAGACAAATACAGGTGATAATGTGATCCAGCGGGATGAACAGGTGCCTGAAGGGGGAGAGGAGACCGAGGCGCCGGCATCGGAACAGGTTGAGGATACAGAAGCAGAGGTAACCACTGAGCCGGAAGCAACCGGCACTACCGATCCTGTAACCGGATTTATCGCCGATCTTATAGAAGACCAGTTATCGGATTCCTCCCTGAGGGGACATCTCAGCAGCCTTGGAGACACCCTGGAAGAGCTTGCGGAAGAGGATGTGCGCCAGTTGCAGGAATTGCCCGGGGATGCAGGCCGCAGGCTGGCTGCCTTGCACGTTTCGGAAGCTTTTGAGATCACTGCCAGGCAGATCCTTGCCGATCCAGAACTGAGGAACCTCCGTGAGCAGATCGTGAGCAGGGTAAGGGAAAATCCGGAGCTGGCCCTCGCCTCTGCACTTGCAGCGATACTGGTTGCTGCCCTGGCTGATGTTGACCTGGAGCATGAAGATGAGTTTGAGCTCGGACAGGGTTTTACAATCGGAGGGGCGTTTGATTTTGGCTCTGTGCAAAGCATTGAGTTCAACAAGCTTGAGCTTTATGCGCAATACGCCAACGACCATTTCCGCACCCGGATAACCAACACCCTGGAAACGGATGAAGAATCCGGTGATCTCACCTATACAGCACGGGGAGATTTCAGGATTGGCGATGAGCTTGGCAATATTGCCGGGAGGATATCTATCAATTCTGAAGGGGAGATTGTACTGCACGGCTCAATTACTTCGGGTTATGAGCTGGGCGGAGACAACCAGTTGCTGTTCACAGCCGGCCTTGAGCATTCATTTGCCGGGGATGAAACGATCTTCAGCCCGGAGGTAAGTGGCAGGTTCGACATTGGTTCAGGGTATCACCTGAGGTTAGGTGGCGGGGCTGAGCTAACTTCCGGCAGCGGCTTGACCGGCCTGACGGGTTTCCTGCAGGTTGAGAGTGATTACCTGATGCTGAGAATTGATGGCACCATGAGCGGACTTGAGCAGCAACAGGCTATTCTTCCGCCTGCGGTCCCAGAGGCTGGCGGAGAGCCGGTGCAGGATATGAGGGTGCAGGGTACGTTGGTTGTGCCGCTCTGGTAGAGACGACGTCTCATTTTTTGCAATAAATTTTTATCAAAAAATGCTTACTGCTTGATTTTCAGAGGGAACTTCACGATCTTTGGTCAGAGACGACGTCTGAAAAAATCAGACGTCGTCCCCAGACAAAAATTAAATGAAAAAAACACACCTCTTCCTGATCGCCTTTTTCCTGCTACCGGGAATACTTCATGCCCAACTTACCTTCATCGTGGATTCGCTGCCTGACTATACTCCACCGGAAGACCAGCTCTTCTTTGCCGGCACGCCAAATGGTTGGGATCCAGATGACACGGATTATGTACTGCAGAAAAATGAAGAAGATAAATGGTGGATAACACTCGAATCTCAACCAGAAGGGACTTACATCGAATTCAAATTCACCCGGGGCGACTGGGGCAAAGTGGAAAAAGGGCCCTCGGGTGAAGAGATTCCAGACAGGTCGTATACCTATGGGAACGGTGATACGGTTCACGTTGTTATCTATAATTGGGCGGATCATTCGGGGGGAAATTCAACTGCTGCGGAGAATGTGCTGGTGATGGATGAGGACTTTTACATCCCCCAGCTCGACAGGGAAAGAAGGATATGGACCTACCTGCCACCCGGCTATGACACATCTGGCATTTCTTATCCTGTTTTGTATATGCACGACGGACAGAACCTGTTCGACGCAGTCACCTCCTTCCTCGGCGAGTGGGAAGTGGACGAAACACTGAATGACCTTTCGGATAACGGCTACCTGGTGCCCATAGTAGTGGGCATCGATAACGGGGGAGAGCACAGGCTGGGTGAATACACCCCCTGGGCACACCCTCAACATGGTGGGGGCGACGGGGATCTCTACATGAATTTTCTTGTTGAGACACTCAAGCCTTATATAGATGCCAATTACAGGACGATGCCCGGAAGGGAATATACCGGTATCATGGGCAGTTCGCTGGGTGGCCTCATATCCCATTACGGGATACTGGAATACCAGGATGTTTTCAGTAAGGCCGGGGTCTATTCGCCGTCTTACTGGTTCTCTGATACAGTATGGACCTTCACATCAGAAGCCGGTCATCAGTTACCGATGAAGATCTATTTAATGTGCGGAAGCCTTGAAGGCGCCGGGACTGTTTCGGATATGCGTGATATGCAGGATTCCCTTCTCACTTCAGGGTTTGGTGAAGAGGAAGTGTTTGCTAAGGTGGTCCCGGGCGGGGAGCATAACGAGATCCTCTGGAGAAGTGATTTTGGCGAAGCCTACCTGTGGCTCTTTGGCTCCTATGCGAGCGACATCCCTGAAAATAATAGCATCAGTTCATTTGAGATTTATCCAAACCCCGTCACTGGTCATTTGATCCTGCCGGAATCCCTCCCGTTGCCCTGCGGATCTTTGAAAATTATAAGCGTAGCAGGGACTGAAGTTATGTCCCTGCATAATGTCAGTTCCAGGACGATAGACGTAAACAACCTGAAGCCGGGGATCTACCTCATCTTTGTCACCTGTGAAAAGCATAGTTTCCAGGCCCGGTTCTTGGTCAGGTAAGATTTTTTACCTGTGCCCTTTTCACTGTTTCACTACCTTCAGCGAACCCCCGTTCTTAATGACGACAGAGCCACTTGACTGGATTTCAAGATCATTGCAGGCCGATCCTTCATTCACTTCAGGACTGTTGGTGGCGCCGGGCACGGTGACGTCATAGCTTGCGTCAGGCACATAGCCGTTGGTGCCGTTCCAGTTGGTGCCTCTTTCGTTCCAGTCGGTTGAGGAGGTGCCCTGCCAGGTAACAGTTTCAGCGTGTGCCCCCGGTGTCATCTGGTCGTGGTTGGATTCGATGAAGATCCATTCATCCATGGTAAAGGATGGGTTTGCGCTTGTGATATCGCGTTTCCTCACAGAATGTCCGTCTTCATATCCCCAGTCATCGCTGGAACCAACCTGGTCAATTACACCGTATGCATCCATAAGGTAGCCTGTTTCATCGTCACCATCATAATAAAGGAAGTAACCGTCATCACCATTACCAGAGATGTTTCCGCTGTATATATCGGCGGCAAACCCATAAGAATTTTCGAACGCATCAGCTTCAATATTATAAGCAACTATATAAAAATCCCCTGCAGCGATAGTGCCGGTAAGAAGAACAGAAGCAATATTTCCTCCGTTCGCCTGTCTTGCGAGATATATAGGTATTTCAGATAGGTCGATCGCTTCGGTGCCGGAGTTGTAAAGTTCCACATACTTGGCAAAGGACGAGTCAGCAGGGTCAACAACTTCTGAGATATAGAGGTTTGTAGGCAGGTCTTCGGTTGTGGCGG
>CAZMOK010000013.1:26239-28014 GCA_964567785.1 uncultured Bacteroidales bacterium
GGGTCAACAACTTCTGAGATATAGAGGTTTGTAGGCAGGTCTTCGGTTGTGGCGGTTGCCTGCGGTATAGTTCCATCCGTTTTGTAATTTACCGCTGCTCCTGCACCGTTATAGGGAAAGATCTTAAAATAGTACTGTGTTAAAGGATCAAGGCTGGTGAAAAGTACTGTTTCATTATCTGAAGCCACATTTTTGACAAGATCACTGTCGGTCTCCTCAACTCCATCGGTTGGGGCGCTGATATCATTATAACTTACATCACTGGCTTTGACCAGGTAATTGCCGGCATCCGAATCGGTCCAGGTCACAGTTATCCGTGTGGCCCCTGTTGCTGTAGCCGATAGCCCCGTTGGATGATTTGATGGTTCATCATCATAGGTGGTTCCCTCTTCTTCCAGACCGCCTGAATAGTTATACGATTCAGTGAACGACCAGGCTTTGTAATAATAGGTTGTGGCTTGAGGAAGGCCCGTATGATTGGTGGAGGTGCCGATGCCTTTATAGAGGACCGTTCCGCCGCCGCTTACCGGATCGCCGGTTTCATACGATCCGGAAGGTGTTCCGAAAGTGTTTACCGAGTTGTAGGCAATCAGGATGCTGTCGCTGTCGCCGTTCAACGACCACAACAGGTCGATCTGGCTGGTGGAGCTTCCATTAACTATAAAGTTTGTTGGATTGGCAACCCCTGAACCGGTGATCGCAATTTCATCCACTTTCCATTGTCTCTGGTTACTGCTGTTTGCAAGGTACTGAAAGGCTATATATACTGTACCGGAGAGACTGGATAAATCAACATAACCAGATCCTTCCCAGGTTTGCGAAGTCGATGGTTTATCAAAAGACAGATCGGTCCAGGTCGCTGTTTGTGGATCACCACTATAGTCTGATGAATACTTGAGCGTTAACTCATTGTCCATATCTCCGAAATTCCAGCGCGTGAAAAATGACATAGCTGCATTAGAGTAATTGTCAAGATTCAATGCCGGTGAGATAAGCCAATCGTTGCATGTTGCATCCTGGTGACCGTCTATAAGGGCATAACTTAATGAACCAAGTGCTCCGCCATCGGTATAAACTTGCCAGTTATTATCAGTAGTTGTATTTCCTGCAACATTGATTGTATCCCACGTGCCAAAATCACCTGATTCGAATGAATTTACATTGATGATGACCCTGGTGCTTGTGCTCGTTTCGGGTGGGGTTCCGTCAGTTTTATAGTCAATGTCTGATCCGTCGTTGGAGTAAGAAAAGATCTTGAAAAAATACTGTGCTTCCACATCCAGGCCATAGAAAGCGCAGCTTTCAACACCCTGTTCAATATTCAGCACTGCATAACCGTCAACCAGATCAGCATCATCTGCCACAGGGTTACCGTCATTTGGTGCCGTAAGTGTATCCTGATCGCTGGCTTTTATCAGATAGCCATCGGGCAGGTTGGTACCGGTTGCATCCGTCCAGGAGAGGAAGACCGCAAGGCCGCCCGGGGTTGCCGTAAAAGATGTGGGATAGTTTGAAGGTTCATCTGCAAGTGTTCTGGCATCATCGGAAGTGCCGCTGGAATAGTTTGAAGAACCGTCCACCGACCAGGCCCTGTAGAAATAGTCCGTATCCGGTGTGAGGCCCGTATGATTGTAAGTTGTATCAGATCCTACATACAATACGGTCCCGCCCCCTGATATCGTGTTTCCAACACTGTAGGTGCCAGATGGAGTCCCGAAGGTATTGGTTGAGTTCCAGGCAAGCATCACATCATCCAGGTTTGCATTCCTTGTCCA
>CAZMOK010000013.1:28114-58090 GCA_964567785.1 uncultured Bacteroidales bacterium
TTTTCATATCTTATGTTTTTAATTATTATCACTTCGGAATACAAATAAAACCTTCTGAATTAACCTGGCTCCCAGCCATCAGTTAAATTATCATTAAATCCATCGAACAAATCATTGTTCATTGTTCATTGAACAATCACCGTCGCCTGCTGCACACTCCCGTCGGTCTTGTAATTGATCGCCCCACCGGTCCCCGAATAAGGGAATATCTTTATGTACCAGGTCCCGGTTGTAACGTTCCTGATCAGGACACTCTCATTACCGGCTGCCACATTGCGGTTGTTGTTGTCGTTTCCAACCGGCTGCCCGTCAACCGGGTCAGGAATACTGCCAAAACCTGAATCGTTGAACCTGACCAGGTAACCGTCGGGAAACAAAGCTCCGGTGGGTTCCGTCCATTCCAGGTTTATGTTCCGGGCAGAGAAATCAGCAACATGGAAAGCCGGTTCCGGGTCCCAGATCAACCCTGCATACTCCGGGTGGTCAATGAACGGGTTCCGGTTCCCCTGGTAATTGTAGTAGATCGAATCGTTACGCCTCTGCTCATAACTGTCGACCGGGTCTTCTTCATGCCATTTCATCAGGGTGTCCATATTCCCGTAATAGGGCTCGCCGTTCGGGGCGGAATTGACATAGCTGACCATTTCAAGGTCAGGTTCCCCGTTATCTCCTTCATACCTAACGGCCATATAGAAAATAGTCCTGGCTACATCCCCCTTGAACATGTCCTGCGGTTCCCAGATATAATCATCGGTATAACAGCCGGTAGGTCCTGAATTATCAATATATTCCGTTACGCCTTTATCAAAATCGCGGTTCCCTTTTTTCGAATTCACAGAGGCATCACAGGGACGAAGGTTGAACAGGTCGGAGCCTTCCGGGGGTGTTTCACCCAGGTCCCCGTGCGACCTTGACCAAACATGCTCCCGGTTCCACTCGTATTCCCCGTTCCCAAAATCGTCTTTATCATATGACCATCCTGTATAGAAGCAAAGTACGTTATTACTGTTCAGGGTGTCCTCGTCAATTGATTTCAGAATAGTCTTGCAACTGTCATAGCTGAATTCATTATGATCATCTATGATATCGTGAAGGGCGCTTTTCAAGGCTTCCCCGCTCAACCCGGAAGCAGAGGAATAGTAACCCGGAGGGATCTGCCCGGACAACGGGGTGTGGATTGCCAGGGAAAAGGGCAATAAAAACAACCACAGCCATACTTGCCTTAAGAATAGTCTCATAAAGAATCCTGGGTTTACAATGCGGGAATTGCAAAGTTAGATTAATTAAATACCCCGGGGCATTTTTTTGTATTGATTAATTATTTTTTAACAATTTTTGGTTGAGGGTGAGGTATGGGGTAAGGGGTCATCGGCCGGGCGCCTCTATAAGCTCACCTGTCAGCAAAGGGTCCTCTCCCGAAGCAATCCCGGTGATCTTTACCCTGTTGAACCGGTTCTGGCTGTGCTGTGAGGCTTTGAAGGTCACCGGTACGTAGTGTGTGCCGTACCCTTTGGCCATACCGGTTTTCTGATCGACCTTTTCGCCCAGCACAAGTTCTTCCCTGCCTATGAAGCCTGAGCGGAATTTTCTTTTGTTCTCCTCGGAAATATCCCTGATGACCCGGCTTCTTTCATTTTTCACCTTCTCCGGTACCTGGTCGGGCATCCGTGCCGCCCGCGTGCCGCTCCTCACCGAGTATTTGAAGGTATGTATATGGCTGAACCCGGCTTCCCTGGAAATCCGGCAGCTTTCCATGAAATCCTCTTCGGTCTCGCCCGGGAAACCCACAATGATATCTGTGGTGATATTGAAATCGGTATACTTCAACCGGACCTTCTCAATCATGTCCATAAATGTGGCTACATTGTAAAACCTTCTCATCTTTAGCAGCATACGGTCACTCCCGCTCTGCAGGCAGAGGTGCAGGTGGGGCATCAGCTTAGGATGTTCAAACATTGAAAAAAGCTTGTCTCCGAACCCTTCAGGCTCAATGGAAGAGATTCTCACCCTGAAGTCGCCCGGCACATCCAGTATCTTTTCAACCAGGCCTTCAAAATCGATACCCTCGTAATTGTACCTGCCCAGGTTGACCCCTGTGAGCACGATCTCCTTGTAACCAAAGTCGAGTACCTGCCTGAGGTTTTCGAGGATATCCCCGGCTGGTCGGCTGGCTGCCCTGCCCCTTACCCTGGGCACGATGCAAAAAGTGCAGAAATTGTCGCATCCGTCCTGTATTTTCAGGTAACTCCTGGTATGAAGTGTTGTTTCGGCAGGCTCAAAACCAAAAAGGTCTTTTTTATATTCCGCAGGGCTTACTGTTTCTCCCTTGAAATGTGCATCTACCAGTTCATAGATCGACGACTTCTGCGCATTCTCAACAAAATAGGTCACTCCGTTCATCTTTTGAAGCGATTCTTTCTGTGCGTTGACCATGCAACCGGTTACCACCACCACCGGGTCGCCGGGATGCTTCAGCGACTGGTTGATCGCTTTCCTCGACTTCACATCGCCCTGGTTGGTTACGGTGCAGGTGTTCACTACGAAGACATCCGCATCATCCCTGAAATCCACCACCTTGTAATTCTCTTTGTGGAACCGGGATACAAGGGCATCGGTCTCAAACTGGTTGAGACGGCAGCCGAGCGTTTTGAATGCGATCTTCCGCTGCATTTCAGGCGGTTTTAAGTTCTTTTTGTGAAACAAGCTCCCCTTCAAGTGAAAAGGGTGTGGCCGAGCCAATCTTCACATTGGCAAAGTTGCCGATCAGCGACTCGTCGTCGGATCGGAACCTGAGTACGATCTTCCCCTCTGTTAATGCCGAAAGATACCCTTCTTTCCTGTCCTGGCCGGTTACAAGCACTCTGAAAGTCTTGCCAATGAGCTTTTTGTTGTAAGGAAGGGTGTGCTTCTGCAGCATCTGTGTGGAACGGGCGTACCTGTCCTTCTTGATATCCGGCGGGATGTCGTCCTGCCACCTGGAGCTCGCAGCACCCGGTCGCGGGGAATACTGTGCAATGTAAGCCATGTTGAACCTGAACTCCTCCATGGCATCCAGGGTGCTCCTGAACTGATCTTCGGTCTCGCCGGTGAAGCCCACTATGACGTCAGTGAAGATGGTTGCCTCAGGAAGTGTCTTCCGGATCTTGTGGATGATCTGCCGGTACTTTTCCATCGAGTGCTTCCGGTTCATGCGTATCAGCACTTTTTCGTCGCCCGACTGCATGGGCAGGTGGACCTGTTTGCCCAGGCTGGGATAGTTTGCAATGATATCGATCACATCATCGGTCATGTCCCTGGGATGGGGTGAAGTGAAGTATACCCAGAATTCTTTCCCTGATCTGAGCCCCAGTTCACCGATCTCCTTCAGGAGTTCCGGGAACGAAAGTTCTGCCCCTCTTTTGTCCAGCCCGTAAGAATTTACGTTCTGGCCGAGAAGTGTGATCGACTTATAATCCTTATCGATAAGCTGCCTCACTTCTTCAAGTATTTCAACTGAAGGCCTTGAGATCTCCCTTCCACGGGTGTAAGGGACTGCACAGAAGGTACAGAATTTATCACAGCCGTTCTGGATGGGAACAAAGGCTTCGAAACTTGAATTGTAATGAGGGCTGATATTCCAGAACTCATCAATGCTTTCATTCATGCGGAGGTTACTTTCCATGGCTCGCAGCGAGGCAGAGGAGACAATTCCGTACTGGCTGATCAGTTCGGGAAGCATGTTCAACTCGCTCATAGGGAAAACGATATCGAACAGCTTCAGGAACCTCTCTTTATCGGCAGGCAGGATGCAACCGGTGATGAAGGTCATGAGGCTTTTCTTGTTCTTCCACCGGTTCCACATGCTGATGCGGGAATAGACTTTGTCGATCGCCTTCTGCCTCACCGAGCAGGCCAGTATCCCCAGCATTCCGGCCTCTTTTTCATCGTCGGTCCATACATACCCCATCCTGTCCATGACAGTACGCACACGTTCGCTGTCCGACATGTTCATCTGGCATCCCAGTGTGATGATGTGGTATTTCATGCTGTTTGTTGCTGCTTTTTAGAAATATACCTCTGCGTGGAGGTTTTCCGAAGGGACACCCTGAGCCAGCAGGATGTCATATGCCTCATGGATCATTTCGCAGTTTCCGCAAAGATACACATGTGTATCGGGATGGATTTTGTTTTCCTTCAGGTATGCAGTTACCCTGCCGTGATAATCGCCTTTTTTATCCCGTGAGGTACAGACTGTGATCTTCTCAGGATCATAATGTTCTTTTTCATAAGCTTCGTTCGCATACCTGACACCATGAAGGATATGATAATCAAGGTCGTTATATGTTCTTACATAGCTGTGAAAGGGTGCAATTCCTGTACCACTGGCCACAAACAGGAGCTTACCGTTTTTTATCTGTTCGTCATCCAGGACGAAATAACCCACCGGGTCTTCATATTTGACCGGGTTACCGGGCTGGAGCTTCTTTAGCTTTTTTGAAACCAGCCCTTCTTCCACTTCTTTGATAAGCACTTCAAAATAATCATCATGCTCACCTGAATAGATTGAATACTCCCTGGCCTGGACGTCGTCTTCTGTTCCCAGCAAGATATGCTGGCCAGCCTTAAAAGGTGTGTCATTCCTTTCAAAACGAAGCACATATGCTGAATCGGTAAGATTTCTTGCCGATAGTATTTTCAAAGTTTTGGTCATTTGTGATGTAAGCATCTGCTAAAAAATTAAATTGAAAATTAATTTAGACCAAATCGAAATAGACTGCAAAGTAACGGATTTTTTGCCAATTCGATCTGTTTAAAACGGTCAGGTAATGACCGGCAAACACTTAACGGATAAAAAGAATTTATGTTTAAGGATGATCTGAAAATTGAAATAGTATTATCGTTGCCGGATCCTTTCTTTATGGTGACGCGGGCATGTTTCCTTGCTTTATCTTGAAACCTTGGCCATGTGTGTAAGGAAAAGGTCTTTCTTTCCCCTCGACATAGGTACGCTCGAATCATCACTCATTATGATGTAGCCTCCTTCGTGTCTCACGTATTTTTTAACATGAGTGAGATTAATGAGATGTGAGTTGTGAGGCCTGAAGAAGTTCTGGTCGCCGAGCAATTCCTGGTACTCTTTAAGGTTCCTCGAAACCAGGTGCTTTTCCCCGCCAGCAATGAAAAACCAGCTATACGACCGGTCTGCCTCGATCCTTATGATGTCTTTTGTTTCAAGATATTCCATCCCTTCAGAAGTGGGAATGGCCAGCTTGCTGGGGAAGCCTCCCTTCAGGTTTTCCAGTAATGCTTCATAGCTCAGGTTCCGGTAATCCTTATTTTGCCTCTTTTTTAAGACTTTACCGACAGCTTCCCTGAACTCACTGATATTGATAGGCTTCAGAATATAATCGATTGCGCTGAATTTGATGGCTTTAATTGCATAGTGGTTAAAAGCGGTAATGAAGATCACATCGAATGACTTATTGGGAAACGAACCGAGCAGGTCAAAGCCGCTTCCGTGAGGCATCTCAACATCCAGAAAAACCAGGTCGGGCTTCACCTCCTGTATTTTTGCAACACCTTCTGCGGCATTATGGGCTGTTCCTGCCACCTCTATTTCAGGGCAATATTCATTTATTATTGAATTGATAAATTCAACTGCATCGGGTTCGTCGTCCACTATTACGGCTCTTAACATAGTTTTCTCCTGTTAGGTAATTATCGGTATGGTAATTTCCACGCTTGTCCCCGTGGGATTCCCACTTTCGTTTTTCAGGTCGGTGTATTTAACCTGCATCCGGTTCCCGTAAAGCTCGTTAACGAGCCTGAGCCTTGATTCAGTGATTTTGGTTCCCAGTGAATTATGGTTTTTGTTCTTCTCCTTCCTGATTCTGTCGGCTTTTTCCCTTCCTATGCCGTTGTCTTCCACCACACAGGTTATGGAACCGTTTACCTGTTCAAGGGATATGTTTACATAACCATTTCCCTCCTTGTGCATCAAGCCGTGCGACAATGCATTTTCAACATATGGCTGGATAAGCATTGTGGGAATCTTATAGGTAAGTGTGTCAATTTCATCATCCACCTCAATGTGCCACTCAAAACGGTCCTTGAACCTGATCTTTTCGAGGTCGAGGTAAAGCTCCAGGGCGTCCAGCTCATCTTTGATAGGGATGGCTGTTTTCTGTGAATTTTCAAGGGTCTTGCGCATCAGGGTGGCAAACTTCGACATATAATTGTTGGCTGATATCTTGTCGTGCTGAAAAACATAATACTGGATCGAATTCAGTGTGTTGAATATAAAGTGGGGGTTGATCTGTTGCCGGAGGTTTTGCTGGTTCAGTTCTGAGATCTTATGGTTCATGGCTTCCAGTCGCTGGTTCGAACGGTACCTGTTCCTCTGTATTAGCAGGATGGCAAGGGCAACCGAAATAAGGAAAGCCCCCAGCAGGCCAAAGATTATGATCCTGTTATTCCTAAGTTTCAGGGATACGATCTCAAGCTCTTTCTGGCTCTTTTCAGCTTCATACCTTGCCCTTGCCTGTGCCAGCTCGCTTTCATACCTCATGTTCATGAGCGAATCGTTGTACCGGGCGAAATTCCTTGAATACTCGTATGCCTTCTCATAATCACCCAGGTTGGCGTACATTTTGGCCATATCCTCGTGCAACCACGACAGGTTGTAAATATCACCGGTCTCCATTGAAAGGTCCATGCTTTTGCTGTAATATTCCAGTGCTTTTTCATAGTCGCGCAGGTCGCGGTAAATATTTCCCATGTTACCGTAAACATTGGTAATGTTCTGTTTGCGGTTTATAGGTATACTTATGTCGAGGTTTTTCTGGTAATATTCAAGGGATGTTTGCAATTCGCCCGCTTCATAGTAGGTCCAGGCAATGTGGTTCATAACAAGTGCCATGAATATTGAATCATTCGAAGCGCTTGCCTGTTCAAAGGAACGGTTCAGAAGATCGATCGCCTCATCGTATTGCCCCTGGTCCCTGAGCAGCCCGGCCCACATTATCAATGCCATCGAGATCTCCTTATGGTCTTTGTCAGGATCGGCAACTTCCAGGAAGTTTTTATAACTCTCAATCTGATCCACCGTCTTACCAAGAGATCCGTAAACAATGGCAAGGCCATAATAGGCCCTGGCAAGCTCCTCCTCCAGGCCATATTCCTTGCCTATACTTATTGTTTCTTCATAATTCTCAATGCTCAACATGTATTCACCCATCTTCGAATAAAGGTGACCAAGATAATTACAGGCAGAGGCTAGCTCTTTGGAATCCTGCTCATCTGAGATCAATGATTTTGCAACTACCATTTTTTCTATTGCCGGGATGTACCGTCTGATCTTTTCGTAGGCAGATGCCAGGTTACGGTATAGTTCGTAACCCGGTTCTATGTCGTATTGCTCGGAAATTATCAGGGCTTCCTCCCCGTATTCAGCAGATTTCTCAGGCATTGAATCCAACCAGACTTCATTTAGCTTCAACAGCAATTCATACTTCTCCGCTCCGGGTATTTTTTCGTTAATAATTTTTTCCAGGCTGTCGATTGTGGAACGGTTGGATATGGGAGAATCCTGTGCAGATATTTTACATCCGATAAGGATCAACGGTATGATCAAAATAAATGTCAGATGTTCCTTGAAGAGGTACTTCATCAACTTTATCAAATCCTTATGCAAATATATTGATGAACTTTGAATAGATCACCTGAAACTTTTCTGTTTCCGTTTCTTATTGTCTGGATGGTCGGTTTTACTTAATAGTTGGCTGATCAAAAGTTTTGGCTGTACATCTATTCTTGAATATTTGGATGCCAACCAGGCCATAATGATTATTTAACTAGTTGTTAACAAACAATTTGCTTTCGATTGCGTTTCTTTGTCAAAATCAAATTAAATCAGTTATGAAAGTTTTATCGAAAATCATTTTTACAGGCCTTATTCTGTTGATTAGTGCATCCTCTGTTTTCTCACAGAAGTACATTACAAAATCAGGCCACATTCGTTTCTTTTCCTCGGCACCGCTTGAAGATATTGAAGCCAACAATTACCAGGTGAATGCTGCCCTTGACGCCGAGACCGGCCAGCTTGTCTTCAAAGTGCTAATGAAGGCTTTTCAGTTTGAAAAAGCGCTAATGCAGGAGCATTTCAACGAAAATTACGTCTATTCCGACAAATATCCTAATGCAACGTACAGCGGGGAGATCAAAAATATGTCGGAAATAGATATTGACACTCCGGGTACCTACGATGCGGAAGTTGAGGGTGAGCTCACTATCAAAGGTGAGACCAACAAGATCACCAAAAAAGGTACCATTGAAGTAAAAGATAAGGATACCATTCATGGTAATACTGTGTTTACAGTTCTTCTGAAAGATTACGGGATAAAGATCCCGGGCGCCGTTGCTGACAATATTTCCGAGGAGATCGAAATAACGGTCGATATCAAGCTTTCCCGGCTCTGAGGCAGTTAAACTGTCCCGGATCTATATATCCCCTCCCGGTAGCATTGCTGCCGGGATTTTTTTATCTTTACACGGGTATCATCATTCCCACGTGTATGAAAGGCATGGTAAAATATCTTGAAAAGATTGCCGGTTACCACAACAACCTTTACCACAATTTTGGAAAGGGCCTTTTCGAGTGCTGGCTATATTGAACTGCTTAACATTCTGAACTGATGGAAACTGGTAATTAAAGAGGCATCAACAATCAGTTTCTGCTCCTCCTGACAGACGCAAAATCAAATCTCAAATCTCAGATCTCAACACTCAACTCTGATCATGGTAGGTTGGATATTCGACATAAAAAGATTTGCCATCCACGACGGGCCGGGGATACGCACAACGATCTTCATGATGGGGTGTCCTGTGAATTGCCGGTGGTGCCATAATCCTGAGTGTCTCGCCGGCAATGAGAAGGTATTTGAAAAGAAAGTAAAGCTCGATGATCATAGTTTTATTACGAAACAGAGTGTTGCAAAAGAACTTACCGCCGTCCGGGTTATGGAGGAAGTCTTAAAAGACCTGGTCTTTTTTAAGGAATCCGGGGGAGGGGTAACCTTTTCGGGTGGGGAACCGTTCCACCAGCCCGGTTTTCTTATATCCCTGTTGAACATCTCGAAGCGGGAAGGCCTGCATACCTGTATTGATACATCGGGATATACAGATTCCATCTATCTCAGAAAAGCCCTGCCACTGACCGACTTGTTCCTTTATGACCTCAAACTGATAAACAACAGCGATCACCTGAAATATACCGGGGTTTCAAATAAACTCATCCTGGACAACCTGGAGATATTGGCCCGAAAGCCAAATAAGGTCATCGTGCGGCTTCCGGTAATTCCCGGAATAACAGATACAATGGAAAACCTGTCCTCTGTTGCAGAGTTAATGATCAAACTGAAGCTCGACCGGATAGCATTGCTTCCGTATCATAAAACAGGAAAGCATAAATACTCCTTGCTTGACCGGGATTACGAGATGAAAGATGTTCCTGAGCCTTCGGCGGAAGAAATGAAAAAAGCGGTTTCAATTTTTGAAAATCGAGGGATTAGTATCTTAAGGGACGATGTCCCTGAAAAAGAATAAAAATGATCAGCAAAAGAATCAAGAGATTAAGGAATGAAAGCCTGGAGGCACAGGCACACATAGATCCTGAAAGGGCAATCCTGGTTACTGAATATTACAGTGAACATCAGGATGATGAGGAATTTTCCGTCCCTATGCTCAGGGCCGGTGCCTTCCAGCATATCATGTTGAATAAAAAGATCTGCATAGGAGAAGGCGAGCTGATAGTGGGGGAGAGGGGGCCTGAACCAAAGGCAACACCGACCTATCCTGAGATCTGCCTTCATTCGGTTGAAGATCTTGAAATACTCCACTCAAGGACTAAAGTACCCTATAAATCGGATGAGTTTTGCAGGCAGGTTTACCGCGAAAAGATCATTCCCTTCTGGAAAGGAAAAACCATAAGGGAAAAGATTTTTGAGAGCATGGAAAAGGACTGGATGGATGCCTATTCTGCCGGTATTTTTACCGAGTTCCAGGAACAAAGGGCGCCGGGGCATACGGTGCTGGGAGATAAAATATACAAGCTTGGATTTATCGATTTGCTTGATCAGATCACAGAAAGGATCGATGCACAAGATATTTTGAGAGATGAGCATGCAGCAGAGAAAATTGGGGAGCTAACCGCCATGGCAATAACTATTCATGCAGTTATTATTTACGCACTGAGGCACGCCACGGAGCTGGAAAAACTCGCCGGATCTGAAACGGATCCCTGCAGGCGTTCTGAATTGCTCGACATGGCCCGCATTTGCCGTAAAGTTCCTCAGGATAGGCCTGATACCTTTCATGAAGCCCTTCAGTATTACTGGTTTGTCCATGTTAGCGTGATAACCGAACTCAATCCCTGGGATTCTTTCAATCCGGGCCGGCTCGACCAGCACCTGTATCCTTTTTATAAACGAGGTCTTGAAGAAGGTACACTCACTGCTGACAGGGCAAGGGAATTGTTGCAGGCATTCTGGATCAAGTTCAACAATCATCCGGCACCCCCCAAGATCGGAGTTACGGCAAAAGAGAGCAACACTTACACCGATTTCGCGCTGATAAATGTGGGAGGACTGAAAGAAGACGGGTCTGATGCCTGCAATGAGCTTTCCTGTCTGATCCTGGATGTGGTCAAAGAGATGCGGCTGTTACAACCCTCATCAATGGTGCAGGTGAGCAGAGAAAATCCTGATAGCCTGCTTGAAAAGGCCCTTGATATTATAAAAACAGGATTCGGTCAACCCTCCGTGTTTAATAGTGATGCTATAGTAAAAGAGCTGACAAGGCAGGGAAAATATATTGCAGATGCCCGGAACGGAGGGGCCAGCGGCTGCGTGGAAGCCGGGGCTTTCGGTGCCGAGGCTTATTTCCTGACAGGGTATTTCAACCTGCCAAAGGTCCTGGAAATAACACTTAATAACGGAACAGACCCCGTATCCGGTAAAAGGATCGGAATTGAAACAGGAGATCCCGGAAGTTTTAAAGACATTAACGATCTGCTGGAGGCACTCGGGAAACAACTTCATCATTTCATCGACATTAAGATCAGGGGAAACCTGGCCATCGAAAAGATATACGCCGAAAAGATGCCTGTGCCCTTCCTCAGTGCACTTATTGACGATTGTATAGATAACGCTGTCGATTACAATGCAGGTGGTGCCCGTTACAATGTGTCGTACATCCAGGGAGTTGGCCTTGGCAGCATCACTGATATGCTGACCTCGCTGAAATACCATGTTTTTGAACATGGTAATTATTCATTGGAGGAAATACTCAAGGCATTGAGCGCTGATTTTGAAGGATATGGTGAGATGAGAAAGAAATTCATCTACGACACGCCAAAGTATGGCAATGATGATGATTATGCCGATGAACAGGCAGCGGAGGTTTTCAATGTGTTCTTCGATTCTGTTGACGGAAGACCTACTTACAGGGGCGGCACGTTCAGGATCAACATGCTGCCGACCACCAGCCATATTTATTTCGGCAGTGTGATGGGTGCCTCTTCAGATGGCAGGAAAGCCGGAATGCCACTTTCTGAGGGGATATCTCCGGTTCAGGGGGCCGACCGGAAAGGCCCGACAGCAGTGCTCAGGTCAGCCGCTAAGATCGATCACCTGAAAACCGGCGGGACATTGTTGAACCAGAAGTTTACGCCTAAGATCCTGAACGATACAAAAGGCCTGTACAGCATTTTAAAGCTGATAAGAGGTTATTTCAGGATGGAAGCACATCACATTCAGTTCAATGTGGTTTCGGCCGGCACCCTCAGGGATGCAAAAAAGCATCCTGAAAAATACCGCGACCTGATAGTCAGGGTTGCAGGTTACAGTGATTATTTCAATGACCTGACAGAAGAGCTGCAGGATGAAATAATCCGGCGTACCGAGCATGAAGGTTTCTGACCTTTTAAAGCCCGCGATCCAGTTTTTTCTATTCAGTGGAAAAGTATTTTTCGAAGACAAGGTCGTAATATTTTCCATGAAAAGCTTCCGTAGCTTTGATCGGCACAAAGTAATCCCTCATAATCCCTGAAGTGTCAATAACAAATACAGAAGCCTGCAATCCGCCCTTAAGCGGATAAAGATTTTTTTCTATTGATGCAGAAAGGGTTTTTATATTGAACTCATCCTCAAAGGCAAGATGTTCCCTGGTATCATTTAAATCCTTTATAATGAATACTTTTCCCGGTCCCACCTTAACAGATAACTTGCTCAGTAGCTCTATCTCGTTCACAAGGCAAACCTGGCAGGTGGCGTACCTGAAGTCTGCTATGACCACAGGGTGATCCTGTACCAGTTTTTTCAATGGAACGGGATTGTTCCTTGAATCATGAACAGTTTTGTCGAAGCTTATCAGGGTGCCATTCATAGTATAGGTCCAGCGAAAAACATTGTCGAGATAGCCGTCGAAATCCTGTTTAATGTTTTGCTCGATCCTGCTTATGGATTCTTCCTTAATAGTTGAATTGGCTGAGCCGGTACTTTCAAGAAGAAAATAGAGGTTTGCCAGCACAAGGATGAATATGATCAAGAACAGATAATTGTTTTTCATTTTGATAAGAGTTTAAATGATTGATTTGCAAGAATAAAAGAATAGGGTTTCCTGAAATATCGAGCAGGAATTCTTCACCATCAAGGCTGATTGTCCCCGAATCCTTATCCCCAAGCAGTTCGTCAGGATAAAGCACAAAGACCAGTTCGTTTTCTGTAATCCCCAGCGGAAGCTTGAAAACAGCATCATCAATATCATTCTCTATAGATTTGATAGTCACTGAGCTTTTGGTCCGGGTATCATAAAGAATATAATGGGTGCCTCCATCGGCAATATAGGTGATGAATGCTTGATCTGCAACAAATTCAGCACTGACAAAACAGGCATACCTTCCCATATTAAGCTGGCTCACCAGGGCCCTTACATCCCTCTTTTTATGGCCGGGGATACTGTTACTGCCAAAATCGAGTAAAATTTCAGGGATCAGTTCCGAATTATCGATCCCATAAATTGTATCGCCAAATGTTTCGGCAAAACAATACCTATCATTGCAGGGGAAAAAGTGTTTCCCGAATGAGAATGTTAGTTGTCCGTAGTTTTTCCCTACTTCATTGGGTAAATACGTTCCCAGGATTTCTCCTGAACCGTCAAACCTGATCAGGTCAAAATTCAGGCCGGAATGACCGGGCAGGGAATTGTATTTTTTATTGGTATAGGCAATAAAGGTACCGTTGTTCAATGCCTCAAACCTGTCGAACCATAAACCGATCCTGGTTTCTCTTATGTAATCCCCATCCGGTGAATAATGCAGAAGTTTCCTCTGGCTGCTGCAATAGATCACCAGTTCACCAGCAGATCTATCGAACGAAATATCCTTTGGAACAAGGAATTCACCCGGCCCTCTGCCCCGCTTGGAGATTGAATTTACTGGCTTCCCCTGACAATCGTAAATGTGCACCGACTTGCTTCCTTTTGAGTCGAGAAGGTATATCCTCTCCTTTTCAAAAATGGCTTTATCGATCCTTCCTATCAACCTGTTCTCTCTTTTCTCAAGTGTCACATACCTGATATCTTTTGCCAGTTCTGAAAGAAGCACTTCTTTGCCTGTAACCTTACTGAAATTGATTCGGTGTAAGGCAGTGTCTTCATTTTCATTACCTGTACACGAGCTCACTACCACCAGGTAAAATAATAAGGGTATGAATTGAATATTTTTCATGCTTTTACATATTGATCATTTTCATGAATTTTTTATTATAAAAAAGGCCTCCGCAGGCAGCTCATCCCTTCATTATCCGTCTCACACATGCTACCCGGCAGACAGCCTTAGCGGAGGCCTTTCACACTTCAAGCCTAAAAGGGGAGGGCTTTAACTTTGCTGCCCGCCACCTCCTGCTCCCTGCTCGGGTTTACAACTGCAAGATGCTTGCATGATCGAGCAACAGGCATAATAACCTGAGCCGCAGCTTACGGAACAGGAAAAGGAACCTTCGACTCCTGCAGGTCCTCCGGAAACACCCCCCGAAACTTCGATATCACAGGATGTGGAACCTGGTCCACCGGCGTTACAACTCGGGTCTGTTCCGCCACCTCCTGCTTCCGCCATAATCACGCCGGCATTGGCGATCATAAGGCCAGCGATTACTATCGCCATCATCCACTTCAACACATTCTTTCTCATGGCCTTAAAATTTTAATTAATAAATGATTTAATTACCGTAAAATGCATTTTACGCCATTAATCGGTCAGCCCCCAAAAAATACCTGTTGAAAAGTGGTTTTTTTTGGATTTTTTTTAATCAGATTTCTTAATAGCTGAAAATGATGATGGTAGGAATGGGAATAATTAACAATTAACAATGAACAATGAAAGCCTGGGAGTTCAGAAGAATGGGAGCGCGGTAGCTCTTATGATTCAAAAACAACCCAATGTCCAGTATCTAATACCTAAAGAATGGAACACGGATAAAACGGATTAAGCGGATTTTCACGGATTAGTTCGTCCCCCTCCTTGCTCGCAGGGAGGGGGACTGAGGGGGTGTGTAAAAAAAATATGACCGTAAAGACAGTTTAGCAGCCGAAGCAATAAAGGCAATTCAACAATAAGGACAATCTTGACAGTAGGGACAATTTGACAATAAAGACAATTTTGACAATAAGCCAACAGCTATCAGCCATTAATCCTTCTGTGGGCGATGGCCTTTCATTTTCCCGCCCTCCCTGAGTTTTTTCGCCTGTTCGGGAGTCATGTTCTTCATCTTTTCCTTTCCGGCTGCCTGGTCGTCACTGGCCTTCTGAAGCTGTGGCCCTTTCCTCTCAAGGTCTTCCTGCCTGATCTTTTCGATCTTACCAGGATCAAGCTCAACCAGGTCGAAAGATTCGGGGTCATTTGGCGGTAATAGATAGACCTCTTCGCCCTCTTCCAGGCCGGCCCTTATGATTATCTCATTGTCGTTGCTCCTGCCCGGGATTACCTGTTTTTTCCTTCCTTGAGAATAAACAAATGAAATGCTGTCGTTTGTATGCAGGCATTCAAGTGGGATGAACAGTACGCTGTCGATCACTGCTGTTATGACCTCGTTTTTGGTGGTCATGGCAGGCCTGAGGATTGAATCGTATTCTTTTACTTCTATGATCACTTCAAAAACTTTTGCATTGGAGTTGGGGAGCTGCTGTCCGATATTGGCTACTTCAGTAACGGCACCGGTAAATGATTTATCTGGAAATGCATCAACGCCTATGTTCACCGGTTGCCCTGTCTTTACCTTGCTGATGTCTATTTCATTGACATAGGTCTTCGATTTCATTTCAGTCAGGTTGGGAAGCTCGGCAACCACCGGGTCCCACATGTTCACCGTAGCGCCTATGCCCTGTTTCTGCCCGTCCCAGGTGCGCCGGTATATAACCATCCCCGATTTGGGGGCATAAATGGTGAATTCCTCCAGCAGACCTAGCATCTGGTCATATTCTTGCTGAGCTTTACGCAGTGAAGTGGAAACTTCCCTCATGTTGGCTTCTGCCTTATCGAGTTTAACCTGGTAATTTTCCAGGGCCTGTTCATATGCCCTTTTGGCCTTGTCAAGCTCTATCTGGGCTTGTCGTTGGGTAGCAGGGGGTTCATAAATACTCTGGTCAACAACTATCTGTCTTTCTTCGAGGGCATAATTCAGATTGATGAGATTATCGCGGGCCGTCCTCATCTCGAGAGTTGTATCAAGCTGTGTTTGGGTAAACTGGGTCTGGTATTTCTCCAGATCGAGCTCACTGTCCTTGATCTTGTTCATCAGCTCTGTTCGGTCAAGTGAAGCAACATATTCACCTGAATCCACAACGGTGCCGTCGGGAATGATGTCTTCGATCTTTACCTGCCAGATCCTGAAATTCCTGAGCCCCATAGGGCCATAGATCTTTTCTGATTTTTTCGCCTCCAGCTCTCCGGTGGTTACTACCTTGATCTTAAATTCCCCGTACTCAACGGGAACCGTTACAGATTCGGAAATGCTGGAACGGTTACCCGAAACGAGCCATACGATCAGCACAATTGCTATCAGTATGAGCGCAATGAAGAAAAGCCGGTTCTTTTTCATTTTTAATGGTTTGATTGATCTGATACAAAGGTAATGATCGGATATCCCAAAAAGAAAGTAATATTAATCTTTTAACAATGTATCGATAATTTTTTCAATTGAATACCCTTCCGCTTCAGCCTTGTAATTTCTCACGATCCTGTGGCGCAAAATAGCTGTCGACACAGCCCTTACATCTTCAATATCAGGTGAATACTTGCCGTTAAGTGCGGCGTGACATTTAGCACCGATTATCAGGTACTGGGATGCCCTGGGCCCTGCACCCCATGTAAGGTAATCGTTTGCAATGGGATGGGCGCTGCCGGTCCCGGGCCGTGTTTTGCTTGCCAGTTTCACGGAATATTCGTAAACGTTATCAGGTACCGGGATCCTCCTGATAAGGTTCTGAAAAAAAATGATCTCTTCATCTTCGAGCACCACTTCTGGCATAGCCTCAAATTCAGTGGTTGTATTTTTGACAACATCTACCTCCTGTTCAAAAGAAGGGTAATCGAGCCAGATGTTGAACATGAACCTGTCGAGCTGGGCCTCCGGCAGGGGATAGGTCCCTTCCTGCTCAATAGGATTCTGTGTTGCCAGCACAAAGAATGGCTCCGACAGCCTGTAATTGGTCCCTGCAACAGTTATTGCCTTTTCCTGCATTGCCTCAAGCAGCGCCGACTGAGTCTTTGGTGGTGTCCTGTTAATCTCATCCGCAAGGATTATGTTTGCGAAGACAGGCCCCTGGATGAATTTGAATTTCCGGTGCTCATCCAGGATCTCAGTACCGATGATATCGGAAGGCATGAGATCGGGGGTGAACTGTATCCGGCTGTATGAAAGGCCAAGGACCCGTGAAATGGTGTTAACCAGCAATGTCTTGGCAAGTCCCGGAACTCCCACAAGCAACCCATGGCCCTTACTGAAGATAGCAATCAGGACATTTTTTATAACTTCATCCTGCCCGATGATCACTTTGCCTATCTCGCTCCTGAGTACCTGGTATTTTTCCACAAAGGCATCTATGGCCTCTTTATCTGAATTGTATTTTATCATCAAAAAACAGTTTTCAAATTAATTGATCAAGCCCCACTCAATCGATGGTTGCCGATTTCCATTCAAATTCAAAATTGCAGTCGAGGTACCTGTTGTTGATCCTTATGTAGGCATTTCCTGCATTCTTATTAACCCATTCGGCGATCTTTTGTTGCTGTTTGTACTCCAGTGCCCATTTATAGATCCTGTTGTAATCCTCCTTCAGGTTTGCACGGTGGGGCTTTGTCCTCGACTTAAGCTTGAGTATCCTGTATGCATCCTTGTTTTTCTCCGTTTTCATGGGCACTGCATTGGAGATCGCTCCTACTTCAAGTTTATCGATGGCAAACGAAACCTGGGGGTCCAGTTGATCCATCTCGAATTTTGTAGTCCCCGTCGTCGGGTTGATCAGCAATCCACCGCTGTTCTTGCCGGGGTCCTCCGAGAATTTTTCTACCGCTTCTGCAAATGTAATTTCACCGCTCCTGATAACATTGGCAATACTGTCGAGCTCACTTTTCGCGTCAGCAAGAGCTACCGGTGAAACTTTTGTCTGAAGGAGGATATGCCTGACGTTTATGTACTCTCCTTTCTTTTCTATCAGTTGGATGATATGGAAACCTGCTTCGGTTTCCACGATATCTGATATTTCCCCTTCCTTGAGCTTGAATGCAACGGCTTCAAATTCGGGAAATAACTCACCCCTTCCGTAAAAGCCAAGCTCTCCACCCTTGCTGGCCGATCCCGGATCCTCGGAGTATAAAATGGCCAGGGTTGAGAAGCTTTCCCCTTCAACGATACGGTTCCGCAGTTCGCGCAACCTCTCCTTAACCTCCTTTTTCTGTTCCATTGTTACAGGAGGCATTTTTACGATCTGCATGATCTCTACTTCCGAATTTATGAGGGGAATACTGTCTTCCGGCATATTTTTGTAATAGCTCCTCACTTCCGAAGGTGTTACATCAACATTTTCGGTGATGTTCATCTGAACCTGCTCAACCATCAGTTGTTTCCTTACCAGGTCCCTGAATTCGTTCTTTATCTCTATGATGGATTTCTGATAGAACTCTTCCAGCTTTTCCTGCGATCCAAACTGGCCAATAAAATACCTTATACGCTGATCGAGCGATTGTTCAACCTGTAAATCACTCACCACCACACTGTCGAGTTCTGCCTGGTTCAGCATCAGCTTTTCAAAAAGCAAGCCCTCCAGGATCTGGCATTTTGAGTCGTGGGCTCCTCCCCCGGTCATGCCTTGCATCCTTGCTTGCAGATACTGCGTTTCCAGTTGTGATTCCAGTATCATATTCTGGCCCACCACGGCAACTATTTCATCCACTACTCTTTCCTGAGCCTTTACGGGTATTGCAAAGGTTATGATCAGGATCAGAATAGGGATCAAGTGTCCGGTATATTTCTTAGGTTTAATGTTCATAAGCACATTTTATTAACAGATGCAAGGGATTATTATTGCTTTTCACGAGCTTTGGAAGGTCAGTATATCACCAGCTCATTTTTCTCGATGGCTGCCTCCATAAGGTCCTTTCTCAGGTCTTTTTTAAGTTCAAGCTTGCGGTTGTTGATCAGGATCTTTCTGATATTATCTTGCTCAAGTTCCAGTGGTGAAACATCTCCTTTAAGTTTATAATCCCTTATATGCAAGAGATACCAGTTATCATCCACTAGTACCTGTATGTTCTTGTTTCTTGTCAGGAACTTATTGTAATCTTCCACGCTATATGGAATCCTTTCAATGATCTCTGAAAAATAGACCCAGTCGTCTTCAAGCCAGAATTCATCAGCATATTGTGTGCATATTTTTGTAAGCTCTTCAATATCATCATCTTCTTCAGATCTTATGATCGACCTGAACCTGGGTATCTCCGGTGTATCCCTGTGAATCCTTACATAGTTGAATCGCACAACAGGTTGTGTCAGTTCGAAGTCATCCAGATGGTCGTTATAATATACTGATATCTCGTCCATAGTAACAACTGTGTCGAGATATTCGTTTACAAGTTTCGATTCATAGGCATAAATAATTAGCGAATTCTTGTATTCTTCCAGTTCCGCCGAAAAATCTAGTTCTTCGCTGGTAAGGTTTTCTGTTGCTTTTTTCAGGATCAGTTGTTGCTGAACCCAGTTCTTGATAAAATTCTCAGTAACCACCAGACTGTCCCTCTGGTTCGCATTTAAAGGCATCACCACTGAAAGATCTTTTCTTGTCAATGTGTTGTCATATACCCTCGCGATAACCTCTGCTTCTTCGTCAGGACCGGATGTTGTACAGCCCAAAAGCAAAATCAGTATTGAGAGAGATAATAATTTCAATTTCACCTGATTTGTTCCAGTACTTCATCTTTGACGGTTACGGGAAATTTCGCCCTCAGCTCGTCAATCCATTGTTTCTCAAGATAATTCTGGTAATCAGCAGTGATCAGCCCCCTTGCCTCGTCAAGTGTTTTTGGCTCCGGGTCGAGCACTTCATACACTTTGGCATAACCATTTCCGTCATCAAGTACCACAGGTCCTGCAAATCCTTTTTTCCACCTTATCACTTCGACGATATGGTTTTCATCTTTAGAGAATTTGCCCGAATCGGCGGTAATAACAACATTGTCTTCCGTGTTGAAAGATGCCAGTACCCCATCGACTGTCATTCCCGAGTTCACCTTTTCTTCCAGCGCATCTGTGGAAACCTGTTCGGGGTCCTTAACTGTGTAAAGGACTGCATGCAGCCTCTTATCCCACATGTAATCATTTTTATGGGCATTGTAGTATTCCTTGAGCCCTACAGTATCTTCAACAGCTTTCGACCATACTTTCTGGTCAGTGAGGTCGAAGAGAAGTATACCGTCGTAATACTCTTTCACAAGCATCCTGAACTCGGGATATTTCTCCTCCAGCTTCTTATCTTCAACATCGATGCAGGTTTCTTCAATATAATTATCATATTGTTCATTCAGGAAGAATGAGAGATCAGAGATCCTCCTGTTTTGTTTTTTAGCCAGATATTTTGCGAAATCGTATTGTGTATATGACTGCCCGTCGAGTTTAAAGACCGGTTTTTCCATACCGGAAGCCTTTTCAGGATCCCAGTTGCCCTGCATCAGTGTGCTGTCGAATACATCCAGTAATTCGTTCTTGTTCTCAGGATATTTACTGAAATTGTAATTCTCTTTGATCTGGTCCAGGATTACATCCTCCGTGAGCTGGTACCTTCTGTCTTTGATAAGCCGGTTCCTTATGCCCATCTCTTCTTCTTTGAAGGTTCCTACAGGGCTTCTTTCGAGCAGTTTTATGATATGCCAGCCGAATGAAGTTTTTACCGGTTCAGAGATATCGCCGGGTTCATCGAGTTTCCTGACGGCGAAAATAAAGTCGGGCACCATGCGGTTAGCTCCGAACCATGGGAGTTTTCCCCCGGTGTTCACGGAGCCTTGATCTTCAGAATACTCTTTTACTACCTCATCCCAGTCGGCGCCTTCCTGCAGTTTCTGGTAGGCTTCCTCTATTTTGGCTTTGGCTGCTGTTTCGGCTTCTTTAGTTTCCTCTTTCGGTTTTGCAACGTAAATATGTGCTACCTGGACCTGCCCGAGTGCCGGGTGCCTGTCGGTAACATAGATTATGTGGTAGCCATAATCAGTTCTGATAGGCATAGAAACTTCCCCTACTTCAGTTTTATAGGCACCGGTCTCAAAAGGATAAACCATGTCGAAAACGGTAAAATACCCCAGGTCGCCTTTGTTGCCCTTTCTTGCCGGCCTGTTCGGTGTAGCTTCCATATCGCGTGCAGACGGGTCGTCGGAGAATTCAGCAGCCAGTTCACCGAAGTCCTCTCCACTCATCACCCTGTCTCTTATCGACAAGATCTTGTTGTAGGCTTCAAGTGTATCTTCAGGAGGTGCATTTTTATCTACTTTTATAAGAATGTGGCGTGCTCTGATGTCTTCCAGCTTTCTTTCATAGGCCTCTTTCACCAGCTTTTCTTCCAGGTCTTCATCCCTGAAATAAGGCTGTGCAAGTTGTTTCCGGTAGCCCTCCAGTTCTTTCTTGAATTTTTCAGCGGTATCGAGCTTCATATCCTTCGCTTCCATCACCTTCAGCCTGAAATTAATGTACAGGTCGAGGTATTCTTTGAGGTCTTCCATGTCAATTGCACTGTCGGCCGAAGGGTTGTTCTTCTTGTACACATAAAGAAATTCGTCAACCGTGACCTCTTCATCGCCAATTTTCAGTAAAACTTCATCCCCTTCAAGCTGGGCGAACCCTGCCTGTAGGAAAAACAAAGTAAAAACTGTTGTAAGTAGTCGTTTCAGGTTTTTCATTTGGTTTTCTATTTCACTGTTTAGAATTATCAAAAAAATAAGAATTTACTTCCTGCTGTAATTGGGTGATTCCCTGGTAATGGTTATATTATGGGGATGGCTTTCGTTGATCCCTGACTGAGTGATCTTAATGAATTTAGCTTTTTTGATCTCTTCAAGGTTGGCGGCGCCGAGGTATCCCATTCCGGCTCTCAGGCCGCCCATCAACTGGGTTATCACCTCGGATAGTGAACCTTTGTAAGGTACCCGTCCTACAATTCCTTCGGGTACCAGTTTCTTGATATCATCTTCCACGTCCTGGAAATAACGGTCTTTCGATCCTTTCTGCATCGCTTCGATCGAACCCATCCCCCTGTATGTCTTATATTTTCTTCCGTCGTAAATTATAGTTTCACCGGGCGATTCTTCAACTCCTGCAAAAAGTGACCCGGCCATTATTGTACTTGCCCCGGCAGCAAGCGCTTTGGTAACATCGCCTGTATACCTAATGCCACCGTCGGCAATAACGGGAATGCCTGTGTCTTTGAGGGCATTTGTGACCTCGATTATGGCAGAAAGTTGTGGAAAACCAACACCGGCAATTACGCGGGTGGTACATATTGATCCCGGACCTATGCCAACCTTTAATGCGTCGGCACCGGCTTCCTTAAGGGCAAGTGCGGCTTCCGCCGTGGCAATATTCCCGATAACAAGATCGATGTTGGGGAATGCATTTTTTATGCGCTTAGCTAAGGTCAATACACCCTTCGTATGTCCATGCGCAGTGTCTACCACCAGGGCATCTACGTTGGCATGCACGAGTGCCTCAACCCTCTCCAATGTATCAGGGGCAATTCCTACTGCTGCCGCGGCTCTTAAACGGCCTTGTTCATCTTTATAGGCATTGGGTCTTGCCTGTATCTTGATAATATCCTTATAGGTTATGAGACCCACCAGCCTGTTATCATTATCAACAACAGGCAGCTTTTCTATCCTGTGCTTTTGCAGGATCTCGGCGGCTTTCTTAAAAGAGATGAACTCTTTTGTAGTGATAAGGCCGTCGCTCGTCATAATTTCTTCGACAGGACGGTTCATATTGGTTTCGAACCGGAGGTCGCGGTGGGTTACAATGCCAACAAGCTCTTTATTGTTCTTCACCACCGGGATACCACCGATATGATACTCCTCCATAATATTGAGCGCATCCTTTACAAGGGCATCCTTATGAAGGGTGATAGGATCGAGTATCATCCCGTTCTCGGCCCTCTTAACCTTTCTGACCTCATTGGCCTGCTCATCAATGGTCATGTTCTTATGCAGAACACCGATCCCGCCGAGCTGGGCTACGGCAATGGCCATAGGGGCTTCAGTGACTGTATCCATCGCTGCGGATACTATCGGGATATTCAGCTTTATGTTCCTGCTGAAATTCGCGGAAGTATCAGCCTCCCTGGGCATAACTTCCGAATAGGCAGGTACGAGAAGGACATCATCGTACGTGAGGCCTTCACCTATGAATTTGTCATTATTTGAGAGCATTGCAGGTCTGGATTTTTAAGGTGCAAAGGTATGAAAATTAAGTAATCAACAACATTCCTGATACCATTGTTTGATCCCCGGATATCGGGTTCAATACAAGAGGACAACAGTTCCGGTAACCGAATTTGTTTGCTGTGATGTGTTATTGTATCTGAGCAGATAAACATAAACACCCTGCGGAGCCGGTTCCCCTTCTATAGACCCATTCCATCCTTCACCGGGGGTTGTGGTGGAGAAGATCTCCCTCCCAAAACGGTCGTATATTACAAATAGGTAATTGTCGGGGGAAATGAAGCTGCTTACAGGCTTGAAGACCCTGTTGATGCCGTCAGGTGCAAAGGCATTGGGTACGAATACTTTGGATTCCTGAAGTGCCATGGCTGTATTCGATATGGCCTCCTCCAGGAAACCAAAGCTGTTACCGGTACCCTCAACGGCTTTAATATAGTACTCAACTATAGCATTGGTGCCGCCCAGGTACGAAACATCATCGGTGAAAGATAACGTTCCCGCTGTAACCACTGCCAGGGGCCCGGGCGGGTCAGGCTGGGAGTTTATCAGGCGGTATATTTCATAGCTTTCAACACCTCCGTCCCACGATTCATAGGAATTCCATTCAAGGAAATTTGTTCTGTCGTCATTGGCCTGTACCGACAGGAATATTGACCTGGCGTCGTTGGCAATCTCCGATTCAATGCCGCAACTGTCGATCACCGTTATCCTGTAATAATAGCTGCGGCTGTTAACCTCTGCTTCCACGTCGCTGAAGGTCAGGTTTTCCTCCCCCGACCCGGGTAATGTGCCAATCTCTTCGAAAGGACCAGATTCCTGTTCCGCTCTCAGTATCCTGTAATAGTTTACAAAAGCAGAAGTGTCTGTATAGAACAGCAGGTCTACATGGTCGTTGTCAACAACCGTTGCTTTGCGCAGGTACAGGAAGTCGGGTCTTGGAGAGTCATAAGTTGTAATGCTCCTGGTGCAGGATGTGGATGATTTTGTGTTGTCCTGGCTGAAAGCTCTGACAAAATAAGTATAGGTGGTATTGCTGCCGAGGTTTTCGTGGACAACACTCGTAGTGTCCATGGTAGCAAGAAGAGTTGCAGGGCCCCCGTCAACTGAAACATGCAGTTCATAACGCCCTACAGCAGGATCAAAGTTGATATAATCATTCCATTCGATGAAATTCGACATGTAACAGGCATCATATTGTATCGGATCGATCAGGAGCGTCTGCTGGGGGATGTTGAACGTTCCGGCACTTTCGTTACCACAACTGTCGACGGCAGCAATCGCATAAGTATAGGAAGATAAGCACGGGTCAACCCCGGTATGCAGGTAGGTGGTGTTGCCGGCCCCTTCTACAAAATCGATCGAATCATTGGTGGAAGTGACGAGGTAAATCACATATCCCCTGGTGTCCTGCGAAGGAGTGGGCTGCCATCCTATTATCACATCCCCTGAGCCTGTAATACTTACTGAGTCCATTTCGGGTATTTCAGGCGCCCTGAAATTGTAAAGCAGCTCGCCTTTTACCGACGACACAGAGCTGCATCCCGACTGGTCCGGTTGCTCAACCCTGAAACTGATGATCTCCTGCGCATTGTTGCATTCAAAAAATTTGGCTGTATATTCTGTTTGCTGGGTTGAATCGAGCAGAGTCCAGTTTCCCGGAGGATTTTCCATGAATATGTAATACCATTGACTTGAAGTGGGCAGTGGAGGTGTGCGGATACTGTTCCAGTTGAGCTGGGCAGTCTCAGGATCGGGGCTGAAGAGCAAAAGTAAGATCGTCTGCAGGGTTTCGGATGGCGACGAAGGCCCAGAAGTGTAATTTGCTACAATGTAGTAGAAATAATTGTCATCCTGGGCATTGATGCCGGTGTGCGTGAATTCTTCTGTATCAAAACCGGAAACTGTCCCCGCAAGCGAATAAGGGCCTGCCTGGCTTTCTGAGTAATAAATTTCGTAGCTCTGAAACCCTGATGTGGTGGAGGGCTTGATCCAGTTAAGCGTAACTGACCCGTCATTATTCACGCTCAGGCACCTGAGTTCAGGAGGATCGCCCTGACCCATCAAAACAATAGCCGGCAGCAAAATAGAAATGAGAAGAATTATTTTCCTGGTCATAATTCCCTAAACTATCATAAGCAAAATTAATTACTTATTATTAACCTGAATAACACAGGCAATATTGCTAATGATTTATTTGCCCTACGGCTGAGCCCGGGGCCATTGTATCCTGAAAAATATTGTTAATTTTGTAACGCTTTTATAGCAAGTCTTGAAATACAGTGTTTAAGCTGAATTAAAGAAACAAATTATGAAGAGAGACCAGTTAGTTTTCGACATCATTTCGAAGGAAGTAAAAAGACAGACCGAAGGGATCGAACTCATTGCATCAGAAAACTTTGTGAGCGACCAGGTGCTTGAATCAATGGGATCGGTCATGACTAATAAATATGCCGAAGGATACCCCGGAAAGAGGTACTACGGTGGTTGCCAGTTTGTTGATGAAACCGAACAGCTTGCCATCGACAGGGCAAAGGAATTATTCAACGCCGAATTTGCCAATGTGCAGCCTCACAGCGGCGCACAGGCAAATATGGCAATTTTCCTTGCCACACTTAAGCCCGGTGATACTTTCATGGGGCTTGACCTTGCACATGGCGGTCACCTGTCACACGGCTCACCAGTCAATGTTTCAGGAATTTTATACAACCAGGTGGGCTACCAGGTTGATGAAGAAACCGGTTTGATAGACTATGACAAGATGGAAGAGCTGGCTCTTAAGGAGAAGCCGAAACTGATCATTGCCGGAGCCTCAGCCTATTCGAGGGATTGGGACTATGAAAGGATGCGTAACATTGCCGACCAGGCAGGAGCGCTCCTTCTTGCTGATATCGCCCACCCTGCAGGCCTTATTGCTAAAGGGCTGCTCAACGATCCGGTTGAACACTGTCATTTCATAACAACTACAACACATAAAACGCTACGCGGACCAAGAGGCGGCCTGATCATAATGGGTAAAGACTATGAAAATCCCTGGGGGCAGACCACACCTAAAGGAGCCGTGAAAATGATGTCACGTGTACTGAACTCGGCCGTTTTCCCGGGGACACAGGGAGGCCCGCTTGAGCATGTAATAGCCTCAAAGGCAGTTGCATTTGGAGAGGCCCTTACCGATGAATTCTTCGAATACATGCTGCAGGTCAAGAAGAATGCAGCTGTTATGGCGAAAGCTTTTATAGATAAGGGTTATAATGTTATTTCAGGTGGAACCGACAATCATCTTATGCTTATCGACCTCAGGTCGAAATTCCCCGATCTTACGGGTAAGGTTGCTGAAAACACACTAGTCAAGGCAGACATTACCGTAAACAAGAACATGGTTCCCTTCGACAGCCGGTCACCATTCCAGACTTCCGGCCTCAGGATAGGTACCCCTGCTATCACAACCCGTGGGCTGAAAGAGGATAGCATGCCTGCGATCGTCGACCTCATCGACGAAGTAATAAATAACGTCGAGAACGAGAAAGTGATAGAGGGAGTTAAAGCAAAAGTCAACAAGATGATGAAGGATTTCCCTCTTTTTGCAGGGCAATAGTTTTCAGATCTTACCTTTGATTTAACCTGAAAAGACCGGAACTTTACTGATAGCAAATTACAGGCCATTTTACAACAGCCAGGTAACTATTTAATGATTAGTTAACATATGATATTGGTTCAATATATATCTTTATGCTGAATATTTGAAGATAAAAGTTTCCCGGATACGGAAACCGCTAACGTTGAACCAAAATAGCTTTTCATGAAAACCCTTTACATCGTCCGCCACGCAAAATCTTCCTGGAAATACCCGGAATTATCGGATGAGGAAAGGCCCTTACTGGAAAAAGGAAAAAAACGTACCAAGAAGATCATCGACTACCTTCACGAAAACAGTGTTAAGGTTGATTACATCATCACAAGCCATGCTGTAAGGGCACACGAAACGGCAAAGATACTGGCTTATGCTCTGAAATATCCTGTAGAGGATATCAAGGTGGATCATGAGATCTATTTCGCCGACAGTGACAAGCTTTTCAACCAGTTTTACGACCTCCCCGACAGGTATGACCATGTGATGATCGTAGGGCATAACCCGGCATTTACCAATTTTGCCAATTATTTTGTATCTCCCAAGATCGACTGGCTGCCTACATCCGGAATTGTCTGCATTGAGTTCGAGGTAAACAGATGGGATAAAGTACCCACAGCCGACCGGAGGACAGGCTTTGTTGTGTACCCTAAAATGCTTGCAAAATCCGAATAAGTGTATAGCTCCTGAAGACGGTTGCTTGCTCAAGACAGTTAACTGTCCACTCCTCTTTAGTATATTTGTATTAAACTTGGCCCAAATGGATATACAATCGGCAGATAAGAAAATCCTTTTTCTGAACCGGGAAATTAGTTGGCTTCACTTTAATGAGAGGGTGTTACAGGAAGCAATGGACAAAACAACCCCTCTTATTGAAAGGATGAAATTCCTGGGTATTTATTCCAATAACAGGGATGAGTTCTTCAGAGTCAGGGTTGCCACGTTGAACAGGATGCTCAGACTGGAGCAAAAGGCCGACCTGCCCGGCACAAAATATAAGGACATTCTTTCGGAGATTGATGAGATCGTAAATGAACAGGAGAAAATATTCAATAAAACCTATGAAGATAATGTAAAGGAACTTGCAGAAAGGAATATCTTCATGGTGTCAGAACAGAACATCACACCAGAGCAGAGTAATTTTATTTACGATTTTTACCAGGAAAAACTGCGCCCAAACCTTTTCCCGCTCATTCTCGATAATGTAAGGTCGCTGTCCAATATACAGGATGCCACTATATACCTGGCAATACAGCTTAAATCATCTGAAAATCCTGATCTCGAGGACTTTGCCCTCATCAGGATACCCACCGAAATTGTAGGTCGTTTTCTTGTTTTACCCAGTGAAGGCGACAAGCACTACATCATGATCATGGACGATGTGATCAGGCATTGTCTTGGTGATATATTTTCAGTGCTTGGATATGATAGTTTCAGCACCTATACCATTAAATTCACTCGTGATTCGGAACTCGATATTGACAATGACGTATCTAAAAGCTTTCTCGAGATAATGAGTGAAAGCATTAAGCAAAGAAAATTCGGGGAGCCGGTTCGATTCGTATACGATAAAAGCATTCCCGAAAGGCTCCTTAAGAAGGTTACCAAAAGGTTCGGGATAACCAAGAACGACACTTTGAGGGGTGGCGGGATGTACCATAACTTCAAGGATTTTATGGATTTCCCGCGGCTTGGCTCTCCGGATCTTGTTTACCCGCCCGCACCGCCGCTACCCCATCCTGACCTGAGAGGAAATGTCAACTTTTTCGAATTGTTGAAGACGAAAGACATTATGCTCCACTACCCTTACCAGTCGTTCCAGCACCTTATCGATTTTTTGAGGGAGGCTTCTATTGATCCGCTTGTGAGATCAATTAAAATGACTTTTTACAGGGTAGCAAGGAACTCAGCAGCTATGAATGCGCTCATTAATGCCGCAAGGAACGGTAAGTACGTGACAGTCTTTATGGAAATACAAGCCAGGTTCGATGAGAAGGCAAATATTTACTGGACCCAGCGTCTGCAGGAGGAGGGGGTGAAAGTGATACAGACCATCCCAGGGTATAAAGTCCATGCAAAGCTTTTACTGGTGAGGAGGAGGGAAGAGAACGATGAAAATACCTTCTACGCCAATATAGGCACAGGCAACTTCAACGAATCCACCGCGAAAGTTTACGCTGACGACAGCCTGCTGACCAACAACACCGACATTTGCCAGGATGTTTATAATATTTTTGAACTGCTTGAAGCCCGCTTCATTTTGCCTAAGTTCAACACTCTGAAAGTTGCCCCTTTTGCCATCCGAGATTTCTTTATCCAGAAGCTGGAAAAGGAGATTGAGAACAAAAAAGCAGGAAAAGAGGCCTGGGTGCTGCTGAAAATGAACAGCCTGGTAGATAAGAAAGTTTCAAGAAAGCTATATGAAGCAAGCCAGGCAGGGGTAAGGGTCGACCTGATAGCACGGGGCATATGTGTGATAAAGCCCGGGGTGAAGGGCATGAGCGAGAACATACATGCATTCAGTATCGTGGATAAATACCTTGAGCACTCACGGGTCTACATTTTTGCCAATGGCGGCGATCCTGAGTATTACATTGCTTCTGCCGACTGGATGCAGCGTAACTTCGATCACAGGATCGAAGCAGTATGTCCCATATTTGATCCCGACATCAAGAAAGAGCTCTGGGATATGCTTCAGATCCAGCTAAGGGATAACACAAAGGCCCGTCTTCTGGGCCCCGAAAACCTGAACACTTACAAAAAGGCAGGTCCTGATGAAAAGAAGCACCGCGCACAGTTTGAGATTTATGATTATTTTAAAGGGATGCTGGAATAACCGGGGCTTTATAAAAGTAGGGTTTTTATTGAATTTCTTTTTTACGTAGTTTCAACTGTCAAAATTGCCTTTATTGTCAAATTGTCCCTATTGTCAAGATTGTCCTTATTGTCAAATTGCCTTTATTGCTTCGGCTGTTAAACTGTCTTTACGGTCATAATTTTTTGCCCACCCCCCCTCAGTCCCCCTCCCTGCGAGCAACTGGGGGGAGGAACTAATACGTGAAAATCTGCTTAATCCGTTTTATCCGCGTTCTATCCTTTAGGTATTAGATACTGGATGTTAGGGTTGTTTATGAATCATGAGTAGTGAGAGGCGGATCGAAATTTTCTTCTTAATCATCTGACTGCCATATTCATACTGTCTTTCCTTCTCCCAGTCTTGCTGTCTTATTTTCTTATCCTCTTAACCTCCTATCCCTCCTCCGGGCTCCCGAGTTCCCGCACTACCTTGCTCCCTATTCCACAAGCCCTAATTGTTCATTATTAATTATTAATTGTTAATTGTTAATCT
>CAZMOK010000014.1:0-55095 GCA_964567785.1 uncultured Bacteroidales bacterium
TTAATACCCAAGTATCTTCAGCATCGACTTGTAGCTCTGTTCCTTGGCAAAGAGCTTTGTAGTGTATTCACCGTCTTCATCACGGTCGATAATTATGTGTTTCGGGGCAGGTATCAGGCAATGTTGTATACCACCATAGCCTCCGACCGATTCCTGATAGGCCCCCGTATGGAAAAGGCCAATATATTGTGGCTCATCAGGTTTCAATTTTGGAAGGAAAATGGCATTGCTGTGAGCTTCCGAATTGTAATAATCTTCACTGTCGCAGGTAAGCCCTCCCAGGAACACCCTTTCATACTCATTGTCCCAATTGTTGACGGCCAGCATGATAAATCGCTGGTTCAGCGCCCATGTATCGGGCAGGGTGGTCATGAAAGAGCTGTCGATCATATTCCAGAGCTCACGGTCGTTCTGTCTTTTCTGATCGATAATGGAATAAAGGACTGCTCCGCTTTCCCCAACAGTGAACGATCCGAATTCGGTAAATATATCGGGTATAGGGGTGTTATTCTGATCGCATATACGCTTAACCTGGAATATGATCTCTTCGGCCATGTACTCGTATTCGAAATCGAAGTTGAGTGAATTCTTGACCGGAAAGCCTCCCCCAATGTTCAGCGAATCCAGCTCAGGACACACCTTTTTGAGTTCGCAATACACGTTAACGCACTTTGTGAGCTCATTCCAGTAATAGGCTGTATCCCTTATTCCTGTATTGATAAAGAAATGAAGCATCTTGAGCTCAAACTTATCTTCTCCCTTTATCTTTTCAAGGTAATAAGGCACCACATCATTATATCGTATACCAAGCCTGGATGTATAAAATTCAAAACGGGGCTCCTCTTCCGAAGCAATCCGTATCCCCACCTTAACCTTGTTCTTTACCCTCCGCTTGTATTTATCAAGCTCGAACAGGTTATCCAGTACAGGGACAAGGTTGCTGAACCCGTCATTCACTAACTGAATGATATTTTCGATGTATTGCGGCCTTTTGAAACCGTTACAGATGATATAGCGGTCCTTGCCTATACGGTCTTCATCATATAAGGCATGTATTATATTTATATCGAAAGCTGACGAAGTTTCAATATGGATATCGTTTTTCAGGGCTTCCCCGAGCACGAACGAGAAATGGGAACTTTTTGTACAATAACAATAGTGATAGTCAGCCTGGTAATCGGCTTTGGCCATGGCTACATTGAACATGCGCTTTGCTTTTTGTATCTGCTCCGAGATACGCGGCAGGTAAGTTAATTTAACCGGGGTGCCATACTGCTTTATGATATCCATCAATGGTATATCATTGAAGTATAGTTCATTATCAATAACCTTGAATTCATCCGAAGAGAAATCAAAAGTTTGTT
Organism: uncultured Bacteroidales bacterium; assembly: GCA_964567785.1. Classification (GTDB taxonomy): domain Bacteria; phylum Bacteroidota; class Bacteroidia; order Bacteroidales; family JAGOPY01; genus CAZMOK01. The sequence continues at coordinate 1,365 of CAZMOK010000014.1, forward strand.
CGATCAGGTCGGAGTATCTGGTTTTCATGGTTATAGGCGTTGATAAAAAAGTTTACAAATGTACACCAATTCTCCTCGTGCTGTATCAATTTTTGAAAGAATATAATTTGGTTCCGGCAGAATTATGGTAACTGTTTAAATTACATATTATTATTTTTACCGATCCGGCTCATCCGGATTTAGCGAAACAAGAAAAACTGGCAGGTTTCATTAATTTCCTGACCGGGTTCAGTCAACGAACTTATTGCCGGGGTCTGATATCGCACGAGAAGGCTCCTAAAGTTGATCAAATAAGCTGAAAATCGTTGATTTTCTTTGAGAAATGGCCTTAATTATTTTTGTGTGTCGGATTGGTTTATTCAAATAATATACTAATTTTGCACCCTCAAATTTGAAACTGATTTCTAAATCTATATTGTATGCAAAGTCGAGGAGCGATTAAGTTTTTTGCGATAGTTTTTGCTCTCGTTTGTTTATTTCAGCTATCATTTACCTTTTTCAGCGCGAAAATAGAAAGTGATGCAAAGAGCTATTCCCGTGATGAACAAACAGAAAGAGAAGCCAGCAGGCTTGCCGATGGCGATCCCGCACTGGAATCTTATTACAATGACTCTATCGCACGTGCAAGGTATGACTATTACCTGGACTCCATGTCGAACCAGATAGTTTATAACATCCTGGTCAAGAAATATACTTACAAGGAAGTAAAAGAAAGGGAGATCAACCTTGGTCTCGACCTTAAGGGGGGAATGAACGTTACCCTTGAAGTATCAGTTGGCGATATTGTCAATGCGCTGGCAGGGCCGAACTCAGTGAACCCTCTTTTCCAGCAGGCAATGCAGCGTGCCTATCAGAAACAAAGAGAAAGCCAGGCCGACTTTGTTACACTCTTTGGCGAAGCCTTCGAAGAGATAGATCCCAATGCCAAGCTGGCTACAATATTCAACACTGTAGAGCTGAAAGAAAAGATCAGCTACAACTCCACCAATGAGGAAGTGCTTTCGGTAATCAGGGATGAAACCAGTTCTGCTTTTGACAGGACTTTCAATATTCTCAGGACAAGGATCGACCGTTTTGGTGTAACCCAGCCAAACGTCCAGAAGCTTTCCGCTTCAAACCGTATATCTGTTGAACTACCCGGGATCAAAGACCCGGCACGAGTAAGGAAACTCCTGCAGGGTAGTGCAAAGCTTGAATTCTGGGAAACCTATACTTATGAGGAAGTTTACAATTACTTTATAGAAGCCAATGAAAAGCTCAGGCAAATAAAAGGAACAGAAGAGACCATTGAAGGAGAAGATACTGATGCAACGGAAACTGAAACCGGGGAAGAGGCCTCAGATGAAACCGAAGATGATTTGATCGCCCAGCTCGATGAGCAGGAACAGGATACTGCTGAAACCGGCGAATCGCTCATCGATCAGCTTGAAGGTGATACCACCGACATGGCAGGGCAGGATCTGTCTTTTGAAGAATATTCAAAAGAAAACCCGCTCAATGCATATCTTAATCCGGCCTATTACCAGGGTGACGACGGACAGTATTATCCCGGCAACACTGCCGCAGTTGGTTTTGCTGCTGTCCAGGACACGGCAAAGGTCAACTCCATGCTAAAACAGGTTGAATCGATATTCCCAAGAAACCTGAAACTCGCCTGGACCAACAAGCCCAGAAGTGAAGAAAGCAATGTTCTTGAGCTTGTTGCACTCAAAGTGACATCCCGCGACGGCAGCCCGGCACTTGCAGGAGATGCGGTTGTTGATGCGAGGAGAGACATTGACCAGAACGGTAATGTGGAAGTAACCCTGAGCATGAATTCCGAAGGAACCAGGATATGGAAAAGACTGACCGGAGAAAACATAGGTAAACAGGTTGCCATTGTCCTGGATGGTTATGTCTATTCCTATCCCACCGTCCGCTCTGAAATTCCTAACGGCAGGTCGTCAATCAGTGGCGGCAACATGTCGGTAGAAGAGGGCGACGACCTTGCAAACATTTTGAAAGCAGGTAAGCTTCCCGCTCCTGCCAGGATCGTTGAGGAAGCTGTTGTTGGCCCCTCACTGGGACGTGAAGCCATCAACGCGGGTATGTGGTCGTTCATAATCGCCTTCATACTGGTGCTTATTTATATGGTATTCTATTATAACAGGGCAGGATGGGTTGCCGACCTGGCCCTTATTACCAATATTTTCTTCCTGTTCGGTGTACTGGCTTCGCTGGGCGCCGTTCTTACCCTGCCGGGTATCGCAGGTATCGTGCTTACACTCGGTATGGCCGTGGATGCCAATGTGATCATCTATGAACGAATCAAGGAAGAGGTCAGGGCCGGAAAAGGCATGAGGCTTGCCATCGGCGATGGTTATAAAAACGCTTACTCAGCCATCATAGATGGTAATGTTACCACACTCCTTACAGGTATCGTGCTGCTTGTTTTCGGAACCGGACCCGTGCAGGGCTTTGCAACAACTCTCATCATTGGTATTCTGTCATCCCTGTTCTCTGCCATCTTTATCTCAAGGCTCATATTCACCTGGGCGCTCGACAAGAACAGGACGATCAATTTCGATAACCCGCTTACCAGGAATTTCCTGGCCAATTCGGCCATCAAGTTCCTTTCTGCAAGAAGGACTGCCTATGTTATCTCAGGGATCATCATCATCATAGGTCTCGCTTCACTCTTTACCCGCGGGCTCAACATGGGTATAGACTTTACAGGCGGAAGGACTTACGTGATCAGATTTGATCAGAATGTGGCTGTCAATGAAGCCAGGGAAACCCTCACTGCCCAGTTTAACGGACAGGTGCCGGAAGTAAAGACATTCGGTCCTTCAACACAGATCAAGGTTACAACAAAATATATGATCGACGACAATGCACCGGAAGTTGATTCGATCATACAGTCGCGGCTGTACAATGGCCTGTTGCCTTTCTTCATTGACCAGAGTATCAAGTATAAGCAGTTTTCCTCTGATGTTGAAGAAGAAGGTAAGCTACTGGGTATCCTCAGTTCCGTAAAAGTTGGCCCAACCATTGCGGATGACATCCGGAACAAAGCCATCATGGCTATCAGTATAGCGCTGATAGTGATCTTTATCTATATCGCTGCAAGGTTCAGGAAATGGCAGTATGGTCTTTCAGGGGTTATTGCGCTTTTCCACGACTCCCTGATCACCATAAGCCTGTTCTCGCTGTTCTACAATATTTTACCATTCAATATGGAGATAGACCAGGCATTTATTGCGGCCATCCTGACCATTATCGGATACTCGATCAATGATACCGTGATCATTTTCGACAGGATCAGGGAATTCACAAACCTGTATCCAAAGAAGGACCTCAAGACCAATATGAACCAGGCGCTGAACAGCACGCTGGCCCGTACCATCAACACATCGGGTACCACGATCGTGGTGCTGCTCACCATCTTCATTTTCGGAGGTGAAACCATCAGGGGATTCACATTCGCATTGCTGATAGGTGTAATGGTTGGTACCTATTCCTCACTGTTCACAGCCAGCCCCATTGCATTTGACCTTCTCGGAGGTGATAAGCTTGTTGCCAGACAGCAAAGCAAGATCTCGAAGAGAAAGAAATAAAACATAGTCTATCCATAAGTCCGTAAAAGGACTGTATAACAGCCCCGGTCCATCTGCAGGGATCAAAAATCAAGGCTGGGTTATACAGTCCTTTTTTGATTAACTTTGTGCATCCAGATTATAAGGTACACTATGACCCCTGTCCTTTTATTTTTCGACATAAGTGCCGGAGAGATCTTCATTATCCTCCTCGTGGTATTCATTGTGTTCGGCCCGAGCCGGATCCCTGAGATTGCAAGGAAGGTGGGCCGTGGCATGAATGAGGTCAGAAGGGCATCAGACGAAATTAAAAGGGAAGTTACAAGGGAAACCGAAAAGATGAAAAAAGACATGAACGTTGAAGACCCCGGCCTGAAAAAGACTGCAGAAGAAGTGGAAAAAGAACTTAAGGATATAGATGAGGATATTAGGTCGGATGAGGTGAATAACAAAGGGAAAGAAAAGGAAAAGGGATAAGAATAAGATTTGGTTTTGTTCGTTATTCAAATAAAATAAAAACCTTTAAATGATAAAGTATAAAGCCGGTATCAGGTACCTACTTACATTGATCTCGGTCGTTGCCTTTGTAACAGTCTCACCGGGCCAGAAACGGACCCATGTAAGGACCGCTGATGAGGCTTTTGAAGACCAGAGGTTCTCTGTTGCCATTGAAAAATATCAGAAGGCCTATTCTAAAACAAAAAAGAACCAGGCCGAAAAAGACCGTATAGTATTTCAGCTTGCTGAATGCTACCGCCTCACAAACAACTGGAAAAGGGCCAAAGGACAGTACCGGAGGCTGATCCGTACAGGGTACGATGCCAGGGAACCCATCATATTACTACATTATGCAAATATAATGCGATGGGAAGGTGACCTGGAAGAAGCCAGTACCCATTTCCAGGCTTACGCCGAAAAGGTACCCGATGACCCGAGAGGTCCCAACGGGGTCGAATCCTGCGAACTCATACCTGAATGGCAGGAAAATCTCACTAAATACGAGGTTGTCGAAGAAGATGGACTGAACTCAAGGGAATCCGATTTCGCACCTGCCTTTCTGAATGAAAATTATGATGCTCTCATAATAACCTCAACAAGGGAGGGAGCAAAAGGCAAAGATGTTGATGAATGGACCGACGAGAGTTTCAGCAGCCTTTTCTCGGCAAGGCTTGATGTAAAAGGTGAATGGAGCACACCCGTACTCCTCGACGACCAGGAGGAAGATGGGGTAAATACCGATGCCAATGAAGGTGCCCCGGTAATGAGCTCAGATTTCAATACCCTGTATTTCACCCGTTGCCCCAAAGAAGACAATAAAGAAAACGGGTGTATGGTAATGACCTCAAAGCGGACAGGAAGGTTCTGGAGCAAACCCGAAATGCTTCCCCTGACCAATGACTCGACTGAAGCTGTGGGTCATCCGGCCGTAAGTGAAAACGAGCTGATCGTATATTTCTCCTCCGACCGCGAAGGCGGTTTCGGTGGGAAAGATATCTGGGTTGCCTTCAGGGATTCAAAATCAGATCCCTTCCGCAGGGCCCAGAACCTGGGCCCGGTCATCAATACCCCGGGCGATGAAATGTTCCCCTACCTGAGATCTGACACCATGCTCTATTTTGCATCGAATGGCCATGTGGGAATGGGTGGCCTTGATATCTACCTCACAACTATCGACGATGAAGGTCAGTGGGGAGAGCCTGAAAATATGAGGGCCCCTATAAATTCGCCGGGAAGCGATTTCGGCATTATATTCCACCCCACAGAGGAAAGAGGGTATTTTTCCAGCGACCGGGAATGGAGAACCCAGGAAGATATTTATTCTTTTATAATCCCGCCCGTGGAGTTTACTCTTTCAGGTGTGGTGAAAGACGACAACACACTTCAGTTCATAAGGGATGCATCAGTTGAGATCGTAGGGTCTGACGGGGTCTCAATGACTACCCGAACAACTGATGAAGGTGTCTACATGTTCGGCAAGAGCCAGATCATGCAGAACACCACCTATGAAATTACGGTCTCAAAAGAAAATTACTTCAACGAGACAGGGCGCGTCACTACAGTCGGTCTTGAAAGAAGTAAAGACCTTGAACGTGATTTTATGCTGCAGCCGATTCCCGATGCCCCAATTGTACTGCCCGAGATCCTTTACGACCTCGACAAATGGGACCTTAAACCCCAATTCCAGGATTCCCTGCAGGGGCTTATCACCACACTCGATGAAAACCCCAACCTTGTTGTTGAGCTTGCTTCCCATACAGATGCGAGGGCTTCATTCGAATATAACGACGTGCTGTCGCAAAAGAGGGCCCAGTCTGTGGTGGATTATCTCATAGAAAGGGGGATCGATCCCGAAAGATTAGTGGCCAAAGGATACGGTGAAAGATCGCCCAGGGTGATGCGCAAAACTTTGACCCGTGAAGGGTTCACCTTTGAAGAAGGCATGGCACTGACAGAAAGCTTCATAGACTCTCTCCAGACTGAGGAAATAAGGGAAGCTGCCCACCAGTTGAACAGGCGAACCGAATTCAGGGTGCTGAGCAAGGACTTTGTTCCCAAGCCTAAGAACATTGCGCTTGACAAAAGAGTTGACATCGTGATAAACCCTGATGATAACGTGTTGAATTTCAGCACACTGCCTAAATCAGGACTGATCACTGCACCCTGCATCCTGAACGGGTACACGGTAAACTTTGTGTTTGACTCCAGGCTCAGGCCGCAGATCTCTGTGGAACAGACACTTGATCTTCTATCCAAGGGAGCCATTACCAAGGAAGATTTTCTTGGTGACCCGGAAGAGATCCTGGCCGACGGCACCGTTGCCAACAGGGCTATTGTGGTTATTGCTGAATTTACCATAGCCAACGAAACCATCTATGAGGTGGAAGTGATGGTTAACAATAACCTGGCACATCCTCTTGTAATAGGGAACTCCGTGCTGTCGCAGCTTGGGGATTACACCATAGATAACGAAAATAATCAGATCATCTTCAAAAAGAATCAGTAACAGTTGATGGGCGACGACCTGAGATATGACCGGCGCGGTGTTTCAGCTTCCAAAAAAGAGGTTCACGATGCCATCAGCAATATCGACAAGGGACTGTTCCCGAACGCTTTTTGCAAAGTGGTACCCGACGTTCTTTCCGGTAACCCCAAATACTGCAACGTGATGCATGCCGACGGCGCCGGGACCAAATCCTCACTCGCTTATATCTACTGGAAAGAAACAGGCGACCTTTCGGTATGGAAAGGCATTGCACAGGATGCCGTAGTTATGAACGTCGACGACCTGCTATGTGTGGGGATAATCGACGGGATGACCTTTTCATCCACCATCGGCAGGAACAGGCAACTGATACCCGGGGAAGTTATCACGGCAATAATAGAAGGCACTGAAGAGATATTGGAGAACCTTAGGAGCCACGGCATCGGGATCCATTCCACAGGAGGGGAAACAGCAGATGTGGGCGATCTTGTGAGGACAGTAATTGTTGATGCAACAGTTACAGCCAGGGTTAAGAGAGACAGGATCATTGAGAACAGGATACGGGCAGGTGATGTGATCATCGGCCTTGCCTCATACGGACAGGCATCCTACGAAAAAGAATACAACGGAGGGATGGGAAGTAACGGCCTTACTTCTGCCCGGCACGACGTGTTCAATAAGATATATGCTGAAAAGTATCCTGAGAGCTTCGATCCTTCAGTACCTTCAGATCTTGTGTATTGTGGTTCGAAAAAACTGACAGACTCCACCGGAATTGAAGGGATAGACACCGGCCGTCTGGTCCTCTCCCCCACCCGCACTTACGCCCCTGTCATCAAAAAAGTACTTGAAGAGCACAGTGAGGGCATACACGGCATGATACATTGTTCGGGCGGAGCCCAGACAAAGGTGCTCAACTTTATCGCTAATTTTCACATCATCAAAGACAACCTTTTTCCAATTCCTCCCCTTTTCAGGATGATAATGGAGGAATCGGGCACCCCTCCCGAAGAAATGTACAAAGTATTCAATATGGGGCACCGGATGGAGTTGTATGTTAACCCTGCCGTAGCACAAAAGATCATCGATATCTCAAAATTTTTCAAGGTGGAAGCAAAGATCATAGGAAGAGTTGAAGCCTCTGAAAGACGTAAGCTCACAATTAAGTCAGAATTAGGCAAATTTTCCTATTAACATAACAGCATGGCAGATTATCGATTATTGATTATCGATTCTCAATTATCGCTCCCGACTCACCATTCACGACTCACGATTCAGGAAATACAGTACCTTTGCAAAAATTTTTGCAGGCTATATGCTGGAAAAACTCGAAGAAATATATAAAAAGTACAAGGAGATCGAAGGGCAGATGAACGATCCCGAGGCAATGAAGGATATGAAGAAGTTCATCAAACTCAACAAGGATTACAAAGACCTTCAGCCCATTGTAGATGCCTTCGGGAAATACAAAAAGCTTCTCAACGATTTGAAAGGGGCCAAAGAGATGCTCTCAACCGAAAAAGACGAAGAGATGAGGGCCATGGCCAAGGAAGAGGTGCATACCCTTACTGAAGAGAAAGAGGAACTTGAAGAAGACATCCGCATGATGCTCATCCCCACCGATCCGCAGGACAGCAAAAATGCAGTGGTGGAGATCAGGGCAGGTACCGGAGGCGATGAGGCCAGCATTTTTGCAGGCGACCTTTACAGGCTGTACTTAAAGTACTGTGAAACAAAAGGATGGAAAGTTGAGCCCGTAAGTGAAACCGAGGGAACTGTAGGGGGCTTCAAGGAAGTCATATTCAATGTTATAGGCGATGGTGTTTACGGGCAACTCAAATATGAATCAGGTGTACACCGTGTCCAGCGCGTCCCTAAGACCGAAACCCAGGGAAGGGTGCATACGTCAGCCGCTTCGGTGGTTGTGCTGCCCGAGGCCGACGAATTTGACGTGGATGTGAAAGAGGCCGACATCCGGAGAGATACCTTTTGCTCCTCAGGGCCGGGAGGACAGTCGGTCAATACCACCTATTCAGCCGTCAGGCTCACCCATATCCCCACAAATATCGTAGTGACCTGCCAGGACCAGAAATCACAGATCAAGAATTACGAAAAGGCACTAACAGTGCTTCGTACCAGGATCTTTGAGATGGAGTACAAGAAGTACCTCGACGATATCTCCTCAAAGAGAAAGACAATGGTATCGACCGGAGACCGGTCGGCCAAGATCCGGACTTATAACTGGCCCCAGGGCAGGGTCACCGACCACCGCATCAACCTTACTCTGTATAGCCTCCAGACAATTATCGACGGGGATATCCAGGAGATCATCGATAAGCTGCAGCTTGCCGAGAATGCCGAAAGGCTCAAAGCGGAGCTCGACAAGAGCACTGAGGCGAAAAACAACTGAGACCTTTCAATAAGATTCAACATGGACCGAAAACAATTGACCGGACTGATCAGGAAAAAAGGCTCTTTTCTCTGCATCGGGCTCGACAGTGACATTCATCGCATACCGCGGCACCTGATGCACGAGGATGATCCCGTATTTTCATTCAACAAACAGATCATCGACAGCACCATAGATCTTACAGTGGCCTACAAGCCCAACCTGGCCTTTTACGAAAGCCGCGGCATCGATGGGTGGAGAAGCCTGCAAAAGACCATCGAATACCTGGACCGTTTCGGCGATGAAGTTTTTACCATTGCAGATGCCAAGCGGGGAGACATAGGCAATACCTCTAAACAATATGCCGGGGCCTTCTTCGAAACGTTTGATTTTGATGCTGTGACCGTGGCACCTTATATGGGCGCGGATTCGGTAAGCCCATTCCTGGATTTCGAAAACAAATGGGTAGTCTTGCTTGCTTTGACCTCGAACAAGGGATATTCAGACTTCCAGGAACTCAGTACAGGAGAGACGAAGCTTTATGAAAGGGTTATCACGACTGCAAGAAAATGGGCGGGGCCCGACAAACTAATGTTCGTTATCGGCGCTACCCGTTCCGATATGATCGGGCATGTGAGGGAACTGGCTCCAGACTATTTCTTCCTGGTTCCCGGTGTGGGTGCCCAGGGAGGCAGCCTCAGGGAAGTGGCCGAACAGGGCATGAACAAGGATATCGGACTGCTTGTAAACTCCTCAAGGGGGATCATCTTTGCCGGCGACGGCGAAGACTTTGCTGAGAAAGCAAGGGCTGAAGCAGAGAAACTGCAGGGGGAAATGGCACAATTGATTGAACGATTGAGTGATTGAACGGTTGAGCGATATTCGAATTATATTAATAACCAGGCACCGAAATCTTGAAGTTTCCATCCCGAAAATTAAAAACTGAAACTTGAACTTTTAATCTCCCAATCGAATATCTTGCAATCCAATATCGCGCAATCGCTCAGTCTATTATGGTGCACCATCCATGGTTATCAGGTTCTTCGGCGTACTGGATGGCGCGAAGCTTGTTGTATAGCCTGGTGGAAACCTCCCCTGCCTTGTTTTCCCCGCAACAGTAAGTGTAGGTCTTGTCACGTTCGCGGTCGTGGATCTTTTTGATGGGTGATATGATGGCTGCGGTACCACATGCGCCCACTTCGTCGAATTCCTCGAGCTCTTCAACAAGTACAGGCCTTACCTCCACTTCCATCCCCATTTCCTTTGCCAGCACCTGGAGGCTCTTGTTAGTAATGGAAGGAAGTATGGTCTTTGAGTCGGGGGTTATGTAAGTATTGCCCTTGATACCAAAGAAGTTGGCCGGGCCGGCCTCATCTATGTACTTGTTTTCTTTTGAATCAACAAAAAGGACCGATGCAAAACCCTCTTTTTTGGCTCTTGCTGCCGGGCGCAAACTGGCTGCATAGTTGCCGCCTACCTTGATGTGCCCGGTTCCATGAGGGGCAGTGCGGTCGTAATCCCTTACAAGCTGAATATCCACAGGATTGAAACCTTCTTTAAAATACGGGCCTACAGGGCCTACAAAGATCATGAACATATATTCCCCGGCCGGCTTCACACCTACCTGAGGTCCCGTACCTATCAGCAGGGGCCTGACATAAAGGGCTGCACCTGTGCCGTGGGGCGGTACGTATTTTTCGTTCAGTTTGATAACCGTGGTCATTGCTTTTTCGAAAAGATCATCGGATACTTCTGCCATCATTATCCCATCGGATGAACTCCGCATCCTTTTGGCATTCTCTTCCCACCTGAATACCCTTATCTTTCCGTCTTTTCCACGAAAAGCCTTCATTCCTTCAAAGGCCTCCTGGCCGTAGTGAAGACAGGTTGCTGCGATGTGAATGGGAACGTACTCTGACGATGAGATCTCGAGCTCACCCCATTCTCCGTTTCGGTAATAGCTCCTTACATTGTAGTCTGTCTTGAAATAACCAAATGGCAGGTGCCCCCAATCAATGTTTTCCATAACTAAATCCAATTAATTATTTAATTAATGAACATACTTTCTGAACCTTGCTAATGTAGAAAAAAAAGGGATAATGAAGCCTTCCTGCGTATGTAAATTGGGTCTAAATTAGCTGTTGGCTGATGGCTGTTGGCTTATTATTTGCAATTGGTAGATTGATACATCGCTACATCGTTACATCGTCACATGCCTGCGCCATTTTGTCACCCCTGCCCTGGATGGTACAAGGTTTGTGAAATTGATCCGGAATAAAAACCCGAAGAATATGCAGAAAGGTAAGATCAACGTACAGACGGAAAATATTTTTCCCATCATCAAGAAGTTCCTTTATTCAGATCACGAGATCTTTCTCAGGGAGCTTATTTCCAATGCAGTGGATGCAATCCAGAAAATAAAAACACTGGCATCCACAGGAAAATACAACCAGGAGCTCGGAGACCTGACCATTCATGTTAAACTTGACAAGAAAAACCGCACGATCACAGTAAGTGACAGAGGTATAGGAATGACCGCCGAGGAAGTGGACAAATACATTAACCAGATCGCTTTTTCCAGCGCTGAAGAATTTGTAAAGAAATTCAAGACCAAGTCGGAAGCTGAAAAAAACGCCCTCATCGGCCATTTCGGACTTGGATTCTACTCATCCTTCATGGTTTCCGAAAAGGTAGAGATCCATACTAAAACTTACAAAAGAGGCGGCAGTACCAAACCTGTAAAATGGGAGTGCGACGGAAGTCCTGAATACATTATTGAAGACGGCGATAAAAAAGACCGTGGAACTGACGTGATCCTTCATATAGACAAGGATTCTGAAGAATTCCTTGATGAAGGAAGGATCCTCGGACTGCTGAAGAAATATTCACGCTTTCTGCCTATACCCATACAATTCGGAAAAGAAAAGACCTGGGAAAAAGTGGAAGGTGAAAAAGATGAAGAGGGTAACGACAAGCAGGTTGAAGTAGAAAAACCCAGGATCATCAACAATACCGACCCGCTATGGAAAAAGGCCCCGGCCGATTGCAAGGACGAAGAATACAAAGAGTTTTACAGGGAGCTCTATCCAACCACATTTGAAGAGCCCCTGTTCCATATTCACCTCAATGTGGATTATCCCTTCAACCTCACCGGAATCCTTTATTTCCCCAAGGTGAAAAAGAACGTGGAGATCCAGAAGGACAAGATACAGCTATACAGCAACCAGGTTTTCGTTACCGATTCGGTGGAAGGTATCGTACCTGAATTCCTCACTCTCCTTCATGGTGTGATCGACTCACCTGATATACCTCTCAATGTATCAAGATCGTTCCTTCAGAGCGACGCCAGCGTGAAAAAGATATCGAACTACATCATGCGAAAGGTGGCCGACAAGCTGGAAGAGATCTTCAAGAAAGACAGGAAAAACTTCGAGTCAAAATGGGACGACATCAAGGTATTCATTGAATACGGCATGATAACGGAGGAAAAGTTCTACGAGCGTGCTGAAAAATTCACCCTTGTGAAAAATACCGAAAACAAATACTTCACCCTTGATGAATATAAAAAGCATATCGAAAAAGCACAGCATGACAAAGACAAGAAGCTTGTCTATCTCTATGCAAATGATATTGATGAACAACACAGCTATATCGACAGGGCGAAGGAAAGAGGGTACGATGTACTTGTAATGGACGGTGTTCTCGACAACCACTTCTTAAATACGCTTGAGCAGAAAAAGGAAAACACACTCTTCAAACGTGTTGATTCGGATACCATCGACAAGCTCATTGAAAAAGAAGAGAGCAACCTGTCGAAACTCGATGATAAGCAAAAAGAAGAGCTTAAGCCTATCGTTGAAAGGAATATCGATAAGGACAAATTCACCGTTGTTTTTGAGAACCTCAGTGAGGAAGAGATGCCTCTGCTGATTACCCAGCCCGAGTTCATGAGAAGGATGAAGGACCTTTCGAATACAGGTGGCGGATATATGGGCATGGGGGCATTCCCCGAAAACTACAATCTTGTTGTGAACACCAATAATCCTTTGACGGTTAAGATACTGGATGAGAAGAAGGAAGAAAAACAGGATGAGGTGGTGAAGCAGCTCTACGACCTTGCTCTGCTGTCGCAGAACATGCTGAAAGGAGAAAAACTTACTGATTTTGTAAGGCGCAGTGTCGACATTATCAAGAGTTAAATGCAGCTATTTAATAACAGCCGGTATTTAAATAGTCATCCGGTGAATCTATCTGCACAACATGATTATATTTGAACACTTTAAGCAGTTAATCGGAAATTCATCGGATGACTAAAAATCGAAATATGAAAAAATCTGTAATTGTAATCATAGTGCTGGTCCTGGTTGGACTTTTTATCTACTTCAGTGTGCGGAACACATATAATAACATGGTGGGCTATAATGAGAATGTGGCCGAGAAATGGTCGCAGGTGGAGAATGTATACCAACGCAGGGCCGACCTGATCCCCAACCTCGTAAATACAGTGAAAGGTTACGCTGAATTTGAGAGGGAAACCCTCACCCAGGTAATCGAGGCCCGGTCAAAGGCGACCTCCGTAAATGTCAATGCTGATAACCTGAACCCCGCCATGTTCCAGCAATTCCAGGAAGCACAGGGGGAGCTCAGTTCGGCATTGTCAAGGCTGCTGGTAACAATAGAAAGATATCCGGACCTGAAGGCAAACCAGAACTTCCTCGATCTGCAGGCTCAGCTTGAAGGCACAGAAAACAGGATCTCCACGGAAAGAAGGAAATTCAACCAGGTCACCCGGAATTACAATACTTATATCAAGAAATTCCCGCAGGTTATGTTCGCCAATATGTTCGGATTTGAGCCAAAGCCATATTTTGAAGCGGAACAGGGAGCTGAGGAAGCACCTGTTGTAGAATTCTGATTTGAAGAGCGGTAACTGAGAAACCCAATTATTATTATGGCAGATTCTATTAAAGATTTTTTCACAAAAGATGAAAGGGAGGGTATAAGGCAGGCTATATTGAATGCCGAGCTTGATACTTCCGGGGAAATAAGGGTACATATTGAGGATACCTGCAGCGGGGAGGTGCTCGACCGGGCATCGGATATCTTCAAAAAACTGAAAATGCACAAGACCGAGAGACGCAACGGTGTACTTTTTTACCTGGCGGTAAAGAACCGTAAGTTTGCTGTTCTTGGCGATAAAGGCATCAATGCGGTTGTGGAAGATGATTTCTGGGACGATATTAAAGCATTGCTCCTGGAACATTTCAGGGAGGAAAAATACGCCGAAGGTCTTATCAAAGGCATTGAACTGGTAGGGACAAAACTGAAAAACCACTTCCCTTTCCAGACCGACGATGTAAATGAATTGCCTGACGATATCTCTTTCGGTAAAAAAGAAAAACATAAGAAATGACATTCATAAAAAAACATACCGGCTATTTTCTGCTGCTGCTTCTCCTTCCCGGAATGGCAATTTCACAGGAGATCCCGCCTCCGCCCGATCCCCCCAGGCTGGTTGTTGACTATGCAGACCTTTTGCCTGCCAACCAGGAAGCCCGGCTGGAAAGAAAGCTGGTAGCATTTGACGATACCACCTCCACACAGATCAGCGTAGTATTGGTTAAAAGTTTGAATGGCCTGACAAAGGAAGAGTTTGCCGACCGGATCGGTGAAAAATGGGGAGTTGGCAGGAAAGATAAAGACAATGGTATTGTTGTTCTTGTAAAACCAAAAACACAAAGGGAAAAAGGAGAGGCACGCATAAGCATAGCCTACGGCCTTGAGGATGTGATCCCTGATGCTGTGGCGAACAGGATCGTTGATAACATCATGATCCCCTACTTCAGGGAAAACGATTATTTCGGAGGGCTCAATGAAGGCACAGATGTGATCATGGGACTGTCTGCAGGAAAATTCACAGCCGATGAGGTGCAGGCCCTTAAACCGGGAAATTCAGGTTTCTTCGGGCTGTTGCCCATTCTTTTCTTCATACTCATCTTTATCCTTATAAGAAGGAATTCAAGAAGATATTACCACTCAGGTGGCAGGGGCACCGGGCTTCTTACAGGATTACTGCTGGGTTCAATGCTGAGCCACAGGGGCTCCCGAGGCTCCTGGAGCAGTTTCAACTCCGGAAGCGGCAGCTTTGGCAGTGGTGGTGGCTTTGGCGGCTTCGGCGGTGGCAGTTTCGGTGGCGGTGGAGCCGGCGGAAGCTGGTAAGACAGTCGTTAGTCATCAGTCATCAGTCGTCAGTCGTCAGTTACTAATCAATAAAATCTAAGCTCCGATTCCTCATACCTCATACCTCATACCCCATACCTCGTACCCCTACCTAATACCCGGCACCTAAAAAAGCAATTTGATAATTGAGACAATAATGACAATTTCGATAATTTGAAAATATTCCCATAGCCATCAGCCAACAGCTTAAAGCTAAAAACCAACAGCCAACACCCTTCCATATTTAGAACATATCTAAAAAACATCATTTTATCACTCCGTTTAATAAAATTTCTATTTTAGTAAAAACAAAAACGGACCAGGTTTATATTCTTATGTATACCTATATACAGCTGAATACCAAAACCTAACGCAATCATTTAGACAACATAAATCTATACTTATATGAGAAGATATGTACGAAAGTACGTTACTGCCTTGAAAATTATCCTCGTACTATTTCTTTTCACAGTGCTTTCTGACAATCCTGTATTTTGTCAGGACATGAGCCGCGGCGAGCAGCTTTTCCAACCCTGTAAGGCCTGCCACCTGCTCAGTGAGGAGAAATTGATCGGTCCGGGGCTGAAAGGCATAACTGAGCGGCGGTCCAGGGAATGGCTCATCCCCTTCATCCGGAATTCACAGGAAGTGATTGATTCAGGAGATGAATATGCCGTTGCCCTATGGGAGGAGTATAAAGTGCCTATGCCGCCATATGAGGACTACTCGGATGAGGATATAAATGCCGTACTCGATTATATTGAGGCCTACGATCCTGCTGCAGAAGAGGCCGCTGCGCAGGCCGCAGCCGCAGAGGCAGTTAAGGGGGAAAAAGAAGACGGCTACATGGCCGACACAACTCACCCCTGGAAAAACTTCAGGGCTTCTTTCATCATCTCCATAGTACTGATAATCATATCGATAGTAGATCTTATTTTCACCAGGATCGTTAAGATAAAGTTCATACACCTGATAATTATTATTATATCTGCTGCCGTAATTACCGAGATCACCATCCTTGAAGCCCAGGCGCTTGGAAGGCAGCAATTTTACGAGCCCGATCAGCCCATACTCTTTTCACATAAAGTTCACGCCGGGCAAAACCAGATAGACTGCAAATATTGCCACACTACGGTTGAAACCAGCAAGCAGGCGGGTATCCCGCATGTTCAGATGTGCATGAACTGTCATAACGTGGTAAGGGAAGGTACACACACCGGCACAGCCGAGATCAATAAGATCTATGAAGCCATTGAAACCGGTGAGCCCACCGAATGGATCAGGGTGCATAACCTCCCCGACCATGCTTATTTTAACCATGCGCAGCATGTTGGAGCAGGTAAACTGGATTGCACTGAATGCCATGGGGAGGTGGAGGAGATGGAACGGATCCAACAAGTGAACGACCTGAGCATGGGCTGGTGCATAGAATGCCACCGGGAAACTGAAGTACAGTTTTTCGACAACGAGTTCTATAAGAAATATACTCAATTGCACGAGGATATCAAAGCAGGACGCGTTGACAGGGTAACTGTTGATGATGTGGGCGGTAACGAATGCTCAAAATGCCATTATTAACAGGTTTCGTTTCTACTAATAACAATCGGATCAAATGAAAAAATACTATAGAAGCATTGAAGAATACCAGGAAATAATCCGGTCGAAGAATGGGGAAGAACTCCCTGAAAAGGAACCCGAACCGGAGTTCTCGGTCGAAGGGCTCTCTGAAGAAGAAAAGGGAGGCAATTCAACCAGGCGTGATTTTCTGAAAATGCTCGGCTTTACCGTAAGCTATGCTGCATTGGCTTCAAGTTGTGAAATGCCGGTTAGAAAGGCTATTCCATACCTGAACCAGCCTGAAGAGGTAAAGCCCGGGATCGCCAACTTCTATGCCTCATCCTATTACGATGGCCACGAATACAACAGCATCCTTGTAAAGACCAGGGAGGGCCGCCCGATCAAGATAGAAGGCAATAACCTTTCGGCAGTCACAAAAGGAGGTACCAGCGCACGGGTACAGGCATCGGTTCTCAGCCTTTATGATACAGCACGGCTGCAGGGGCCAATGAAAGATAAGACAGGCACGGACTGGGAAACTGCTGATGAAGAAATTGTAACAAAACTGGATGAAATTACGGACAATGGAGGCACCATAACACTTCTCACAAAAACGGTGATAAGTCCTTCTACTAAAAAAACAATTGAAGAATTCATCAATGCTTATCCCGGGGCAGAATGGATTCAATACGATAATATCTCCTATTCTGCGATTGATGATGCCAACGAGGCAAACTTCGGTGTTAGGGCAATCCCATCCTACCATTTCGACAAAGCGAAGCTCATTGTAGGTTTCAACGCTGATTTCCTCGGGAACTGGCTTTCACCTGTTGAATACACTAAGCAGTATTCAAGAAGCAGGAGCCTGCTGAACGGAAACGGCGACCTTTCAAAACACATCCAGTATGAATCCTATATGTCGCTCACAGGCAGCAATGCCGATGCCAGGGTCTCCATTCGCCCGTCGGACGAGCTGGTGATCCTGCTGAACCTTTACAATGAGCTGGCCGGCGAAGCTGGCATGGATAAAGTACAGGTCCGTAAATCACCGGTGGATGTGATCACCGTTGCTGAGGAGTTGAAGGAACACAAGGGCAGATCCCTGGTAGTTTCGGGCACCAACGATTTTCACATCCAGTCAACAGTGAATGCCATCAACTACCTGCTTGGAAACTACGGGGAAACCATCGACCTGAACAATACCTTCAATCTCTATAAAGGTAACGACCAGGAAATGGAACAATTTACCCTCCGCCTGGAGTCAGGAGATATTGACGCCCTGATCTGCTACGGCGTAAACCCGGTTTATGATTTTGCATCGTCTGAAAGGTTTACCGGCGGTATGAAAAACACGGGGCTGACGGTCTCTTTTTCACCTGTGATGGATGAAACGGCAAGCTTGTGCCAGTATGTTCTTCCCGACAACCACTACCTGGAATCATGGAACGATGC
The DNA here is from genome assembly GCA_964567785.1 of uncultured Bacteroidales bacterium. Taxonomy (GTDB): domain Bacteria; phylum Bacteroidota; class Bacteroidia; order Bacteroidales; family JAGOPY01; genus CAZMOK01. Next base: position 19,540 of record CAZMOK010000014.1, read on the forward strand.
TGAACCAAAAAAGAACCATTTCTCCCTTTACCAGCCCACGATCCCCAAAATATTCAATACCAGGCAGGCACAGCAAAGCCTGCTGATCTGGGGAGGCAGCAAAAAGGATTACCTGGGCTTCATGAAATCATTCTGGAAAGAAAACATTTTCACCCAACAGAACCTGATCTCTTCATTTGATCATTTCTGGAACCAATGCGTACATGACGGGGTTTATGCCCTTCCTGCTGAAGAAGAGATCCAGCCTGCATTTGCACCGCAAGACCTTACAGAGGGCATTACCCCCGCTCACGACGGATGGGAGCTTGTCATTTATGAAAAGATGAGCCTGGGCGACGGCAGGAATGCCAACAACCCATGGCTGCAGGAAATGCCCGACCCGATAAGCTCGGCCGCATGGGACAACTACGTGTGTGTCGCTCCGTCAGACGCAGAAGAGCTTGGGCTTAAGAATGAAGATGTAGTTTTAGTTGATGGCAACATAAAACTTCCGGTATACGTGCAACCCGGACAGGCAAAGAAAACGATAGGCATTGCCTGCGGATATGGAAGGACAAGCGCCGGCAGGGTGGCAGATGGTATAGGTAAAAACGTATTTCACCTTCAGGAAGTAAAGAACGGCTACAGGCAACTGGCCGGGAAAAAGATCAGCTTCGAACAGGTTGCCGGAGAAACCTATCCGCTGGCACTTACCCAGGTACACAATACAATGGAAGGCAGGGCCATAGTGAGGGAAACCACGCTTGAGGAATGGAAGAAAGACCCCAAATCCGGGAACGAGATGCATAAAGATATCGTGCAGCAGAACCTGACCCTGTACGAAATCCCCGATTTCGACGGATATCACTGGGGGATGGCTATCAACCTGAACGCCTGTACCGGTTGCGGTGCCTGCGTAATTGCCTGCCAGGCCGAGAACAATGTGGCCGTGATAGGCAAAGAAGAGGTGAAAAACCGGAGGATCATGCACTGGATAAGGATCGACAGGTATTACTCAGAAACAACGGATAATCCTGAGGTTACCCATATGCCGGTCATGTGCCAGCATTGCGACAATGCCCCGTGCGAAAATGTTTGCCCGGTAGCGGCAACACCCCACAGCAATGAAGGGATTAACATGATGGCTTATAATCGTTGTATAGGCACCCGTTATTGCATGAACAACTGCCCGTACAAGGTCAGAAGGTTCAACTGGTTCGAATATTCAGACAATGATGATTTCCACTATAACTTCAGCAATGAACAGGAAAAGCTCGTCCTGAACCCGGATGTAACGGTTAGGTCGAGGGGTGTTGTTGAAAAATGCTCCCTTTGTACACAGCGCATCCAGGATGTAAAGCTGAAAGCAAAGCTGGAGAACAGGACAATAAGAGAAGGTGAACTGCAGACAGCCTGCCAGCAGGCATGTCCCGGCGATGCAATTGTTTTTGGCGACATGAACGACAAAAAAAGTGAAATATCAAAGCTCCTTGTGAATCCAAGGACCTATCAGTTGCTGGAACAGTTGCACACGCTTCCTTCGGTAAGCTATGTAACGAAAGTAAGGAATATGGACCCGGAAGAGAAAGCGAGAAATTATAAAAAGCACTACCCGGTAGGGACACAGTTTGAAGGGGAGATCAAGAAGGGTGGACACGGTCACGGCCATGGTGGCCACTGATCATAAAAATTGAATGAATAAACACGACTGAATATGTACAATGTCAATGTGAGAGGTGTTCTGGTGAAAGGCAACAAAAGCTACCACCAGATCACCGAAGAAGTACTCAGGCCTCTCGAAGCCAAGTCGCCGCCAAAATGGTGGTACGCAGCGGTTATGATCTCTGCCCTGATGGTAGCCCTGGGCCTCTGGGGTATCTACATAACTGTGACCGAAGGTATCGGGAGATGGGGCGTGAACAACAATGTAGCCTGGGGCTTTGCCATCATTAACTTCGTATGGTGGATCGGCATCGGACACGCAGGAACGGCATTTTCGATCTTCCTGCTGATACTAAGACAAAAATGGCGTACCTCGATCAACAGGGCCGCCGAGGCCATGACAGTAGTGGCCGTTGTTTGTGCAGGGCTTTTCCCGCTGCTTCATATGGGCAGGCTCTGGAATGGATTCTTCATCCTCCCTTACTGGAATACCCGCGGACCCCTCTGGGATAACTTCAACTCCCCCCTTTTCTGGGATGTGCTTGCCATCACAACTTATTTCATTGCATCGGCGGTCTTCTGGTACATAGGTATGATCCCGGATTTCGCAACGATAAGGGAGCGGACAACATCGAAGATCAAAAAGGCCGTCTACGGTTTCTTCAGCTTTGGCTGGGTAGGTACAGCCAGGGGATGGCTCAGGTTTGAAACTGCAGCTCTTTTGCTTGGGGGCCTGGCAGCACCACTCGTGGTATCCGTACACTCAATTGTAGCCATGGACTTTGCCACCTCAGTTATCCCGGGCTGGCATACTACCATTTTCCCCCCATACTTTGTTATTGGGGCTATTTTCTCAGGCTTTGCAATGGTACTCACACTTATGATCATTGTGAGGAAGGTTTTCAAATACGAGGATTTTGTTACACAGGGCCACCTGGATGCCATAGCCAGAATCCTCACGTTCATAAGCCTCATAATGGGAACAGCTTATGCCACAGAGCTTTTCATAGCATGGTACGGCGGGGTTGAATACGAAATGTTCACGTTCATGCAGAACAGGGTAACAGGGGAGTACACTTTCGCATTCTGGACCATGATCACCTGCAATGCCATTATACCGCAACTATTCTGGTTCAGGAAAATCAGGCATAACGTAATGATCGTGTTTGTCATTTCCCTGTTTATCAACCTCGGCATGTGGTTCGAAAGGTATGTAATTGTTGTCACTTCTCTTTCAAAGGATTTCCTTCCCTCATCCTGGGCCGGCTATAATGCGACTTTTGTCGAGCAGGCCATATATATCGGTACACTTGGTATATTTTTCACCGGCATCCTTCTGTTTTTCAGGTATATACCGATGATCGCGGTAAGTGAGGTAAAGGGTATCAACAAAGAGACAAGCATAATTAAAAATGAAGGCAATGAGTAGAAATAATATAATAGTAGGTGTCTATAATGACCCCGATGTACTGGTTAATGCCATCTACAAAGTAAAGGAGAAAGGCATCAGGATAAAGAATGTGTTTTCACCCTTTCCCATACATGAATCTTTTGAGGCTCTTGGTCTCAAGACCAGGCTGCCCTACCTTACTTTTATTTATGGTGTGATAGGTGCAATACTTACTTTCGCATTCCTCTACTGGGCTTCGGTAGTCAACTATCCGCTGAAGTTCGGGGGAAAGCCTCTCAATTCTCTTTCATTTATTATAGTAATGTTTGTAGCCACCATTCTCGTAGCCACAATACTTACATTTACCACCTTTTTCATCAGGCAAAAGATAGGCCCGGGAAAGAAGACCGTTATGATAGATCCCGGGACCACCGATGATAAGTTTACAATTGTCATAGAAAGAGAGGAGGGAATGAGCGATGAGGAGGCAAAAAGGATCAACGATACCCTTAAAGAATGTGGCGCCGAAGAAGTAAGGGAAGAACCACTACCTGAAGGTTACTTTGAAGAAGAAAATGATTAAAAATACGGATCATGAGAATTCGAAATAATATAATCCAACTGATTTTGATCCTGGCAGTGACATTGCTGGCAGTATCCTGCAAACACGACAGGAACCATCCCGGTTATGCCTTCATGGGTGAGTTTGACATGTATTACTCGGAACCCTATGATGCATTTACCGAAAATCCTGTTTTAAAAGACAGTGTGACTATGCTGATGCCCGTCGAAGGAACCGTCCCCAGGGGGTTCCTGCCCTACCAGTATGGACCAGCTTCACTCGATGAACAGGTCAGGGCAGGCAGGGAACTGCTAAACCCGCTCGACACTACCGATGCCAACCTGGCAGAAGGCAAGAGGCAGTATGAAATATTCTGCATGGTTTGCCACGGGGAAACCGGCGATGGTAACGGGCATTTATACACAAGCGGTAAATATTCAGCAAGGCCTACTTCACTGATCGACAATTACGTTCAGGACAAACCCGACGGGGAGATCTATCACGTGATAGCTGTAGGATCGGTTTCAGGGCTTATGGGCGCTTACGGCGCCCAGGTAACACCTGAAAACAGGTGGAAAATAGTGCAATACGTAAGACAATTGGGAAATAACAAATAAATCAGGGCATAATCATGAGTGAACCTACAAATATGGATCTTGAAAAAAGATTGACAATATCAAAGAGGTTTGTGGTAATTACCATTGTCCTGATGGCAATAGGACTTATCGCATTTATCTATGGCTTTGCTACCAATCCCACAAAAACCTGGGCTAACCTGCTCATGAACAACTATTACTTCCTCTCGCTGGCAATAGGCGCCACCTTCTTTGCCGCGCTGCAATCGATCACACAGTCGGGCTGGTCGGTGGGTATAATAAGAATTCCCCAGGCAATGGGCAATGTCATACCTCTGATAGCAGTATTGATGATACCTATCCTGATCTTCGGCATGCACGATCTTTATCACTGGACGCATGAAGAAGCAGTGCAAACCGACCCGCTTATTGCACATAAGTCACCTTATCTGAATATTCCTTTCTTTGTGGCGAGGTATGCTATCTTCTTTGCTGTCTGGATATTGCTGACCCAATATATCCGAAGGTTATCTCTAAAAGAAGACAGGGAAGGAACGCTGGAATATTTCAGAAAGATAGAGTTCTTCAACAAAGTCTACATTTTTGCTCTTGCAATTACTTTCTCCCTCGCTTCATTCGACTATATCATGTCGATAGACGTACACTGGTTCAGCACCATATTTGCCGTTAGGAACTTTGTCATGGGATTTTTCCATGCCTCGGCGGTGATCATGATGATCGTTATAATACTGAACAAGCTGGGGTACCTGCAATTCATAAACAAATCACATCTAAGGGATATGGCGAAATATGTGTTGGTCCTGAGCATAATCTGGACCTACACCTGGTTTGCCCAGTATATACTCATCTGGTACGCCAATATTCCTGAAGAGACTATTTATTACCTCCCCAGGACCCAGGGGGAATTCCAGGTGTTGTTTTATTCGGAACTTATCCTTAACTGGGTCATCCCGTTCCTGCTACTGCTTTCGGGCATGGTAGTGAAGAGCCGGGTGGCCCTCCTGGTTGTTGGCTTTATCCTCATCATAGGCCACTGGGTGGATATGTACCAGCAGGTTATAGTAGGTACATATGGCCAACTGGAGGTAGGCTTCATTGAAGTGGGCTCGTTCCTCGGTTTCTGGGGACTTTTTGCTTACATCGTAGCCCGTTCCCTTGCATCAGCGCCATTGGTACCCCTCAGGCACCCTTACCTGGAAGAAAGCCTCCAGCATCATTAAGGGTGTTCGGGTGTTACAGGTTTCATGCGCTTCTACCTGCTGATTTTCAGTTCTTTAATTATTAATTATTCATTATTCATTGTTCATTACTCATTGTTCATTGTTCATTGCTGCCATGCTGCCATGCTGCCATTTACTCCTCTTTTTTTCCTATTTTTGCCAGTTGGTATAAAGTTATCAATCTTCATATATATAACTAATCCATACTAACCAACTTATAGGTAATACTCCATTAATTGATAACTAATCAATAATGAAAAAATTCTACGACTATATATTCTCAATGCAATTTGCCGGTGTGCTGCTTCTCGCTATAGCTGCGGCTATAGGAACAGCTACATTTATTGAAAACGACTTTGGCACTATTGCAGCGAAAGTACTTGTTTACAATGCAACCTGGTTTGAACTTCTGCTGCTGGTAACCACAATAAGCTTGATGGGAAGTGTATTCAAGTATAAACTTTACCAGAGGAAAAAAATCAGTGTCCTCTTTTTTCATTTGGGATTCGTAGTAATAATGGCAGGTGCAGCTATTACCCGGTTCATTGGCTATGAAGGCAGCATGAGCATAAGGGAAGGCGAAGCATCCAACGAGCTTGTTTCAGACCAGACCTTTGTACAGATCTGGATCAATGACGACGGCGATACCACATATTATGACAGGTCGTACCTGTTCTCATCATTCAAAAGGAACAGGTTCAGCAAAACCATCGATTTCAATGGAGAATCGGCGAGTTTTAGTTTCAGGGAATTCATACCCAATGCCGGGAAAGTGCTGGTTGAAGACCCTGAAGGTATTCCTTACATATCCTTCGTCACCGTTGGTGTTGGCGGAAGCAGGCAAAATTCCTTTATAGAAAAAGGCGGTACCTGGGAATCGGATTCCCTCATATTCAATTTCCAGTCGGACGAAATGAAAGATGGTGAAGTTAAGCTCTTTCATCTTCCCGAGGGACAATTCAAATTCATTGCCCCTTTTGATGTAACTCTTTTCAGTATGATGGAGGGGACCAAGGATACACTTGCCCTCAATGAACTTCACATAATAGAGCCAATGAAGCTCTATAACTTTAAAGGAAAACAAATTGTGTTCAGGACCCTATATGAAAGAGCTGTTGAGAAGCTTGTTCCAACCCCGTCAGACAAAAAAGAAATGGGCCTTCATGCAGTTTTAATGGAAGTTGAATATAACGGGGAAACCGAAGAAATTGCCACACTGGGAGGTAAGGGAATTCTTGGCGAAAAGACCTCCACTACGATCAATGGGGTTGAATTCAGTCTTGCATACGGCTCTAAGATCATTGAACTGCCCTTCTCACTTTACCTGAGGGATTTCCAGCTTGAACGGTACCCTGGGTCGGAAAGCCCTTCCTCTTTTGCCAGTGAAGTGACTGTTATCGACAAAAGGGAAAACCTTGAAATGCCTTACCGTATTTTCATGAACAATGTGCTGAACCACGATGGTTACAGGTTTTTCCAGTCATCTTATGATACAGATGAAAAAGGCACGATCCTGAGCGTGAACCACGATATGTGGGGCACTATCGTAACATACTTCGGTTATTTCGTCCTGACTGCCGGACTGTTGTTCAATTTCTTCAGTAAGAGAAGTCGTTTCCAGACCCTTGCAAGGGCATCAACCAGGTTACGCGAAACCGCGAAAAAAACCCTTACGGGGGTATTGATCACAGCCTTCTCGATTGCCGGTCTGAGTAGCTTTTCTCAACCGTCGGACAATGCAGGCTTTGTCACCGAATATGGCATTGACAAGGAACATGCCGGAAAATTCGGGGAATTGCTGGTGCAGGACCGCGACGGAAGGATGAAGCCCATTAACACCCTTTCCTCAGAGATCCTTAGAAAGATACACCGGAAAAACACTTACCGCGGGCTGAACTCCGACCAGGTCTTACTGGGTATGACAGCCAATCCTGCAATGTGGCAGTCGCAGCCCATTATTAAGGTTTCGCACAAAGATCTCAAAAGCATACTCGGGATATCAGGGAAATATGCCTCATTCAATGATTTCATCAACATGAATACCGGGGGCTATATTCTTTCCGATTATGTAAATCAAGCTTATAATAAAAAACCGGTCGAAAGAAATAAGTTTGACGATGATATTATCAAGGTGGATGAAAGGGTAAACATTCTTTACATGGTCTTCCGTGGGGATTTCCTCACCTTATTCCCGAAACCTGACGATGCCAACAACAAATGGTACACCGCTGCCTCTGCCGAAAAGGTTTTCGATTCTACAGATGCAGGCTTTGTTAAGAACGTGCTACCGGTATACCTCAAGGAGGTCAGCAATGCCATGATCTCGGGCAACTGGACGAAAGCTAACGAATACGCAGGTTATATTGATACATTCCAGAGGGAATATGGATCTGAAGTAATGCCCCCCGTGTTCAAGAGAAACCTGGAGATAACCTATAACAAGGTCAATATCTTCAAACGTCTGTTCCCTTTCTATGGTACGTTGGGATTCATTTTGCTCATCCTGCTCTTTATAACGATATTCAATTCGAGGATCAACCTGCGGGCGCCTATCCTGATCATCTCCTGGATCATTTATTTGGGGTTCTTCGTTCATACCCTCGGGCTTGCTGCCAGGTGGTACATTGCCGGGCATGCCCCCTGGACCAACGGTTATGAAACAATGATATTCATTGCCTGGGGCGTAGTATTGTCAGGTATTATATTTGCAAGGAAGTCCAGAATAACACTGGCAACCACCTCAATTCTTGCATCCCTCACCCTTATGGTTGCCAACCTGAGCTGGCTCGACCCTGAGATCACCAGCCTGGTGCCTGTGCTCAAATCTTACTGGCTGGTAATCCATGTAGCAGTGATCACTTCGAGTTACAGTTTCCTGGGCATCGGTGCATTGCTGGGCTTCCTCAACCTTATTCTCATCATCCTTCAAAATAAAAAGAACCATAAAAAGCTTGGGATAACCATAAAAGAACTCACCAATATCAATGAAATGAACCTCATAATCGGTGTGTTCCTGATCACCATAGGTACGTTCCTGGGAGCAGTCTGGGCTAATGAATCATGGGGCAGGTACTGGGGATGGGACCCTAAAGAGACCTGGGCGCTGGTAACAGTGCTTGTGTATTCTTTCGTGGCGCATATGCGGCTGATACCCGGCCTGAGCGGCCTGTTCGCATTCAATTTTGCCTCGCTTATCAGCTTCAGCTCTGTTCTGATGACCTATTTCGGAGTGAATTATTACTTGTCGGGATTGCATTCATACGCAGGCGGCGACCCGGTACCGATCCCAACATTTGTCTATTATACAATAGCTATAGTGGCAATTATTTCTGTTTCAGCATATTTTAATTACAAGAGAAACCGTAAACTGATGCCCTGAATAAACTTTTAAAATGCTTTCATCATCATGCCTGTAGTTCATTTACGTTTTTCTGTTAATTTAAGAACAGATTTTATTTTTCTTTGTTATATAATTTGAATATAGATATGATCGATATATAAATTTATATACATATATAGATACTAATGAAGTTAATCCTTTTTATATTTCTCTTATTTGTATTTTCCGGGTGCTCAGGCAGTGGTAATGAAAAAACTTCAAAAAGCAACAAAGAAACTGAGCCGCCCCAGAATATTGAAGAGATGATGGCAGAGGGGCAAAAAATATACGAGACCAAGTGCATAGTTTGCCATATGCCCGACGGCAAAGGGGTTACTGGTACCTTCCCACCCCTGGCCAATGCCGATTACCTGCTTGAGGACAAAGTCCGTGCAGTGGAGCAGGTATTGAACGGTTCGAATGAGAAGATGGTCGTAAATGGTGTTGAGTATAACATACCCATGACTCCGCAGGTCGACACCAAAGAAGAAGCGGTGGCCGTCATCAATTATGTTCTCAACAGCTTTGGTAACGACGGCGGCTATGTTACCCTTGAAGAAGTAAAGGATATTGAAATAAAACCAAGAAATTAATTGATATGAAAAAGTCATTATTATTATTTGTGGTCTTAGTTTTTGCTATCACAGCCTGTAACCAGCAGGCATCGAAAGAACAAAGTGCAGAAACGGAAGAACAACCGGCACAAACCGGCGATGGCCAATACGGAAAGGGTTTCGACCTTGATGAAGCTGTTTCATCATCCGAACTTGTTGCCATGCTAGAGTATCAGAACCCGGTGGAAGCAAACCTCCGCGGTAAGATAGTGAAGAGTTGCAAGCATTCCGGTTGCTGGATGGACATTGACCTCGGAGGTAAGGAAACGGTTCACGTTACCTTTGCCGATGATGGTTTTACTATCCCCCTGGATGCGGCAGGAAAGACAGCTGTCTTCACGGGCACCGGCAGCAGGGAAAAGGTGAGTGTTGAACTTCTTAAGGCTTATGCAAAGGATGAAGGTAAAACCCCGGAAGAAATTGATGCCATCACTGAGCCCGGTTGGGAATACTCCTTTATAGCTGAAGGGGTTGTACTTGTTGATGACGAAAACCTTTGATCACAGGCCCTTTAGAGGTATTGAGAGCTATAAAAAATTGGGGCTTATTTAAAATTAATCTAAATTTGTAACATCTTAAAAAACCAGATAAATGAAATTGAAAAAGACAGGAATGCTCCTGGTTATTATTCTCCTCACAATACCTTTCCTGAAGGCACAGGATGAGGATGTGAAACTGGGGGTGTATGAGAAGCTTGATGAATACCTTCCTTCCGATCTTACTTTCGTAACCCAGGACTATGATACTGTAAACCTGATGTCGCTGATCGACAAGCCAACAGTGCTGGTGCCAGTGTATTACGAATGTCCGGGTATCTGCAGCCCCCTTCTCGAAGGGGTTGCAGAGGTAATTTCCCGTGCGAGGGTTGATATCGGCAAAGATTACCAGGTATTCACCATAAGTTTTGATCACGAGGAAAACACAAAGCTTGCCAGGGACAAGAAGAAAACCTATTCAAGACTGGTTCAGGGGACCCACGATCTTGAGAACGGATGGACTTTTTTCACAGGCGACAGCACCAATGTCCACAGGATGCTCAACAGTGTTGGTTATCACATTATGCCAGATGGGAAGGAATGGATACATCCGGGCGCTATCATCGTCTTAAGTCCCAATGGTAAAATTACCCGTTACCTTCATGGTACCTATTTTCTGCCGTTCGACCTTAAAATGTCGATCGTGGAAGCATCAAAGGGACAGTCGGGCCCCACCATCAACAAAGTGCTCGAGTTTTGCTTCAGTTACGATGCAGAGGGCAAAAAATATGTATTCAATGTGACTAAAGTTTCGGGTGTTATCATCATGTTATTTGCAATTTCATTATTTTTAACGCTCTTTATAAAAAATAAGAGGAAGAACAAATTCACTAAAGATTCTTAAAACATGTCCACAATAGCTGTAAGCCCCGATCTTAGCTTTTATAAAGTATCAAAAGGCATTAAATCCTGGCTCTTCACACTCGACCATAAGCGGATTGCACTACTCTATTTCTACACTGTTATGGGCTTTTTCCTGGTAGGCGTTCTGCTGGGCTTCGTTATGAGGCTTGAACTGATCGCTCCCGGAAAAACCATTATCGAACCCCATCTTTACAACCAGATATTTACCCTTCACGGGGTCATAATGATATTCCTCTTCATCATTCCGGGCCTTCCGGCCATCTTCGGCAATTTCTTCCTGCCGGTAATGATCGGTACCGATGATGTCGCATTCCCAAAGCTGAACCTGCTTTCATGGTGGCTGTATATTCTGGGAGGTCTGTTCGCTTTATCGACCCTTGTCGTGGGGGAAGGACCAGCCGATACCGGCTGGACATTTTATGCTCCTTACAGCGTAAAGACAGGGACTAATGTAACCCTGGCCGTAACAGCAGCTTTCATACTTGGATTTTCCTCGATACTCACAGGACTGAACTTCATCGTCACCATCCACAGGCTGCGTTTCCCGGGCATGACAATGTTCAAAATGCCTCTTTTCCCCTGGTCTTTGTATGCCACTTCCTGGATCCAGCTTCTTGCTACCCCGGTAGTAGGGATAACACTGCTGATGATAATAGCAGAAAGAATGTTCGGTGTAGGATTGTTCGATCCTTCCATAGGTGGCGACCCCCTGCTATACCAGCACCTATTCTGGATCTACTCCCACCCTGCCGTGTATATCATGGTGCTGCCGGCTATGGGTATCGTATCGGAGATCATTCCCACTTTTGCCCAAAGAACCATTTTCGGTTATAAGGCAATCGCCTTTTCCAGTCTTGCCATAGCATTCCTGGGATATTTTGTCTGGGGCCACCATATGTTTACTTCAGGTATGAGCGGCCCGGCCAGGGTGATATTTTCCATTCTCACTTTCCTCGTGGCCATCCCCTCGGCTATTAAAGTGTTCAACTGGGTTGCCACGCTCTACAAAGGATCGATAGACCTGAAACCACCGCTTTTATATACGCTGGCATTTATCTTCCAGTTCATGATAGGAGGGCTTACCGGACTGGTTAACGGCGCTCTTGCAGCAGACATACATGTTCACGACACTTACTTCGTGGTAGGGCACTTCCACTACGTGATGTTCGGAGGAACCGGCTTTGCGCTCTTTGCAGCCATTCATTACTGGTTCCCGAAAATGTGGGGTAAGATGTACAACTTCAAGTGGGCCAACATATCATTTGTAATCCTGTTTATCGGTTTCAACCTCCTGTATTTCCCAATGCTCGTTGTAGGGCTTATGGGAATGCCAAGAAGGTATTATGATTACCTGCCTGAATTCACAGCACCCAACCTTATTTCAACGGTTGGTTCGTGGATACTCATCATCGGGCTGATCATGATGATAGTGGTACTTATCAGAGGATATTTATATGGGGAAAAAGCCGGCAGGGATCCCTGGGGAGGCATAACCCTCGAGTGGCAGACCAAGTCGCCCCCCATATTACCCAACTTCGACAAAGAACCAAAATTACCTGAAGAAGGTCCATACGACTTCGAACATAAACCAAAGCAGTAACGATGGCACAGACTTTTGTATTACCAAACTCAGGGCATAACCGCGACGACGTCGCCTCCAAAATGGGTATGTGGCTTTTCCTGTTTACGGAGCTGTTACTTTTCGGAGGTATGTTCCTTGTTTACCTGATCTACAGGGTGGGATACTCGGAAGATTTTCTCAATGCATCCTATCAGCTTGATGTATTCATGGGTACGGTCAACACGATCGTACTGCTCACCAGCAGCATGACAGTGGCTATGTCGATCACAGCCATCCAGAAAGGTAACAAGGACCTGGCAGTAGCGCTGCTCTGGGTAACTCTTGCAGCAGCCTTTATTTTCCTCGTCATCAAGTACTTTGAATGGACAGCAAAATTTGACTACGGACTGGCAATGGGGATGGATTATTACAACTCGCTTCCCCATGGAGAGAGGCTCTTTTTCTTTCTCTACTTTCTGATGACAGGCCTGCATGCCATTCATGTTATAGTGGGGGCTGTTATTTTGTTGTTTGTGATAAACGGTATCAATAAGGGAACCGTGACCCAGGACAAGTTCATGTTTCACGAAAACGCAGGGCTTTACTGGCACCTTGTCGATCTTATCTGGATCTACCTCTTCCCGTTGCTCTACCTGATTCACTAAAAGCTTTTTACAAATGAAAGATCAAGAAAAACTAAAAGAAGAAAATAAAGATTTTCACGAGCATCATCTCGTAACCTATAAAATGCAATACAGCACCTGGATAGGATTGTTGCTGCTAACAGTGATGACAGTGACAGTTTCAGTTTTCGGCGCCCATATTTATACCCTGTCGGTGCTCACTGCATTAATCATTGCGAGTACCAAAGCGCTGGTAGTTGCACTTTATTTTATGCACCTGAAATTTGATCCGAAGCTTTACCAGATCATGATAGGGATCGTAATGTTTCTTTTCGTCGTTTTCCTGGTGCTGACGCTAATAGATTATTTAACCCGGCCGGCACAGTCAATGATGATGTAAACAAAAAAAAATTAAAAAAAACCAACAATGTCAGGAGCATCAAATTTTGCATACGGGGTTGACCTGTCGTTCGCGATAATATTCGGCATATCCATCTTTTTCCTGGTTGGTATCACCGCCGTAATGATATATTTCGTTATCCGCTACCGACGAAAGAAAAATCCAAAGGCGACCAACATTCACGGAAACAATAAACTCGAGATACTATGGACCGTTATACCCACCTTGCTTGTGCTGGTCATGTTCTATTACGGATGGGCGGGATACAAACCCATGCGCAATATACCTGACGATGCTATCCCCATAAAGGTCTATGGCCAGATGTGGAGCTGGCAGTTTGAATATGAAAACGGAAAGAGGTCGGGCCAGCTTGTTGTTCCCCTCAATAAACCGGTCAAGCTTGACCTTGTCTCCAGGGACGTGATCCACAGTTTCTATATCCCGGCTTTCAGGATAAAGGAAGACGTGGTGCCGGGCATAAACAACACAATGTGGTTCGAGGCGACCAAGGAGGGCACATATGACATCCTCTGTGCCGAATACTGCGGCGAAAGACACGCCTACATGCTTGCAGAAGTTGATGTGGTTCCGGCAGCCGATTATGAAGAGTGGCTTGTATCAACGGATGTACCTGAGGGTGAACACCCCGGGCTTACAGTTATGAAACAGAATGCATGTCTCACCTGCCATTCCCTCGACGGCTCAAAACTGATCGGCCCTACATTCAGGGGTATTTATGGTAAAACGGAGGTAGTTATAACTGAGAACGGGGAAGAAAAAACAATTACTGTTGATGACGATTACCTGGTAAGGTCCATTTACCAGCCAAACGTAGAAATAGTAAAAGGGTATGATGAAGGACTGATGATCTCTTATGAAAATACAATTGATGAAGAATCGGTAAACCAAATTATCGATTATATCAAAACCCTCGAGTAACCTGGCATAAACATTTTCCTTTTCCTGATCTGATAAGGGACCACCTTCATATTAAATGGCAATTAAAAGTCTCATAAAAACTTTGCTTGAACTGGCAAAAGTCAGGATCACATTTGCTGTAGCCCTGACAACCATTACGGGTTATGTGCTGGTGACTGAAAGTTTCGACACAGGACTTATCCTGCCTGCACTGGGTATTTTTCTGCTGGCCTGCGGATCTTCAGCCATAAACCATTACCAGGAAAGGGAAAGGGATGCTAAAATGGAGCGAACCATGGGAAGGCCAATACCCTCTGGAAGGATATCCCCGAACGGCGCACTCGCATTTGCACTGATCCTTTCGCTGGCGGGTTCATACATATTGCTCGCCGGAGCAGGATTCACAGGGATGCAGCTTGGATTGCTGGCCCTTTTGTGGTATAATGCCATTTACACCCCCCTCAAAAGAAAAACTGCTTTTGCCGTCGTTCCCGGTGCCGTAATAGGTTCCATACCACCCCTTGTCGGATGGGTTGCTGGTGGCGGGCAGATCTTCGACCCAAGGGCCATGATCATGGCTTTCTTCTTTTTTATCTGGCAGGTGCCTCATTTCTGGCTCCTGATGCTTAAGTATGGTGAAGAATACAAAGCCGCAGGATTCCCTTCGATAACCTCATTATACAGCACAGCCCAGATCAAGAACATAACATTCATCTGGATACTGGCAACAGCCGTTTCTGCACTGATGCTCCCCTTCTTCAATGTAGTGAACTCCTGGATCGTCATAGCCGGAATGATTATCTCAAGTGTATGGCTCGTTTCAGTTTTTACAGGTATGCTCAGGAAAAAAGAAAAGAACTTCAGACCATTCCACTATTTTATGAGAATAAATTATTATGTGCTCTCCATCATAATCCTTCTTTCCGTTGACCACTTATTAGCTGTTTAACAGTTAGTTACATTTATTATTTTGAAATCTTTCAAATTAGGTGACTGCATCGCAGATATTACAATATTTCGATATATTTGTTTCTCTGTAATCAGATTGATTCACCAAAAACCATCTTATCATGAAGAAAGTAATTATCTCCCTCGTTATGCTGGCGATGATGTCAGCTTGTGTCAATGTTGGAACCCCTCCCGAAGAAGAGATCGATATTGAGGAAACAGTCATGGCCGATGACGGTATCTTCGTTCATATCTCCCATGGCTATGACGACCCTCATCGTGTTTTAATGGGCCTGAACCTGGCCGTGATGATGTCGGAAGAGAAAGATGTGCTGGTCTATATTGACATAACAGGGGTCAATTTTGTCCTGAAGGATGCGGAAGACATAGAATACTCCCATTTTCCTTCAGCTCACACTTCCATCAGCAAACTGGTCGAAAAAGGGATCCCGGTTATGGTATGCCCCGGCTGTCTGAAAGCTGCAGGCAAAAGTGCTGAAGATGTAATGGAAGGGGTAATGATCGCCGAAAAGGACAGGTTCTTCGACTTTACCGATGGCCGTATACTTACCATTGATTATTAGTGGGCAAAAAGAACGTTTTCATCAGGGTTTTTAACTTTTACTACTTCGGTTTTAAAAACCTGTCGCTGGTAGGCAAGAGGCTTTGGCTGATCATCCTGATCAAGCTGTTTATCATGTTTGCCATACTCCGCCTCTTCTTTTTTCCCGATTTTCTCGGAACTAATTTCGAAAGTGATGAAGAAAGAAGCGATTATGTTATTGAACAACTAACCAATACTGAATAGCATGCTGGAATCTGTAGATCCTGTATTAGTCGACTGGTCGCGTGCACAGTTTGCACTCACAGCGATGTTCCACTGGGTATTTGTGCCTCTCACGCTGGGGCTTTCGTTCATTGTAGCCTTCATGGAGACAATTTACGTAAGGACTGGTAACCCGGTTTGGAAAAGCATGACCAAGTTCTGGATGATAATTTTCGGGATAAACTTTGCCATAGGAGTGGCAACGGGTATTATCCTCGAGTTTCAGTTCGGGACCAACTGGTCAAATTACTCCTGGTTCGTGGGGGATATTTTTGGAGCCCCCCTGGCCATTGAAGGCATCATGGCCTTCTTCCTGGAATCGACATTCGTTGCCGTTATGTTCTTTGGATGGAACAAGGTCAGCAAAGGCTTTCATCTTCTTTCAACCTGGCTTGTTGCCATTGGTTCAAATCTTTCGGCGCTCTGGATCCTTGTTGCCAACGGTTGGATGCAGAACCCTGTAGGTATGCGGTTCAACCCCGACACCGCCAGGAACGAAATGATCGATTTCTGGGCGGTTCTGTTCAACCCAACCGCAATAAACAAATTCCTCCACACTGTGACTTCGGCATATGTGCTGGCAGGCATATTTGTACTCGGGGTGAGCGCCTGGTTCCTGTTAAGGAAAAGGAATGTGGAATTCGCAAAAAAAAGCATCCTGGTGGGGTCCACTTTCGGTTTTATAATGGGCCTCTTTCTCATCGTAACCGGTGACGAATCAGCAAGAGAAATAGCCCGTGTGCAGCCGATGAAATTCGCGGCAATGGAAGGGCTTTACGACGGCCAGCAAAATGCCCCGCTCATAGCTGTAGGGCTTTTTGCGAAACCCCAGGACCCTGATGACCCGCATCCAAGGGACTTTGCTGTGAAAATCGAGATACCAAATATGCTGTCTTACATGGCCTTTCTTGATCCGGATGCCTTTGTGCCCGGGATTAAAGATCTTGTCCAGGGCAATGAAGAATACGGTATAATGTCGTATAAAGAAAAGATAAGACGGGGCAAGATCGCTATTCAAACTCTTTCTGATTATAAGGATGCGAAAAAGCACAATGACGAGGGAAGAGCCAACGTGCTGAGAGCAAAGTTTGAGGACCAGGAGTGGCTCGACGGGTATTTACGGTATTTCGGCTATGGTTATTACGACAATCCGAAAGACATGATCCCACCCGTACCGATCTCATTCTATTCATTCCACCTTATGGTTTTCCTGGGTGCACATTTCATGGTAATGTTCATCCTTTCAATATGGTTCATCTTCAAAGGATGGATAGAGAAGCGAAAATGGTTCCTGATCCTGTCGATCATAACCATCCCGCTTGTTTACCTGGCTTCTATGGCAGGTTGGATGGTGGCAGAGTTCGGCAGGCAGCCCTGGGTGATCCAGGACATCATGCCGACAATAGCTGCCGTGTCGAAGATCGATTCATCTTCTGTTCAAATTACATTCTGGATCTTTGTAGCAGTGTTCAGCACGTTGTTCCTTGCTGAAATGAAGATCATGCTGCACCAGATCAAAAAAGGACCAAAAACCGGAGGGTAAAAAAATGTTTGAAAATCTGTCTCATCTTGCATTGCAACAATACTGGTGGGTAATTGTATCACTTCTGGCTGCCTTGCTGGTATTCCTTATGTTCGTACAGGGAGGTCAAACCTTTATCCTGACCTTTGGCAAAGACCAGAAAGAGAAATCACTGTTAATAAACAGTCTTGGCCGGAAATGGGAATTCACCTTCACTACCCTTGTAACGTTCGGGGGCGCCTTTTTTGCATCCTTCCCCCTCTTTTACTCCACCAGTTTCGGCGGAGCTTACTGGGTATGGATGCTGATACTCGCTTTCTTTGTGATACAGGCCATTGCCTATGAATTCAGATCGAAAGAAAATAATCTTCTTGGTAGGAAAACATATGAATGGTTCCTGCTGCTGAACGGTGTAATGGGAACTCTGCTGATAGGAACTGCCGTTGCCACCTTTTTCACCGGGTCAAAATTCTTTGTGAATGATTTCAATTTCTCGGAGTGGAAAGGGGCAGCTCACGGACTGGAACTTGCTTTCGATTTCACCAGGTACGAAACTTACATCAACCTTTCGCTGGGCCTGGCCGTCTTTTTCCTTGCCAGGGTGCTTGGCCTGATGTATTTCATGAATAACATTGAAAATGAGAACATACAGAAGAGGACCCGAAAAGCATTGATGAATAATGCCGTCCCTTTTCTTGTTTTCTTCCTGTTCTTCCTGGTAAATATCCTGGTAAGGGAAGGCTTTGCCTATGACCCTGCTACAGGCGCTGTTTTTATGGAGCCTTACAAGTACCTGAACAACCTGCTTGAAATGCCTGTTGTCCTGATACTTCTATTGGCCGGCGTTATCCTGGTGCTTTTTGCCATAGCAAGGCCTGTGATCAACTTTGATAAGTTCTCCCGGAAAGCGATCTGGTTCGCCGGCCCCGGGGTTGTCCTGGTTGTATTTTCACTATTCCTTGTAGCAGGATTTAACAACACAGCCTTTTACCCTTCTACCTACGACCTGCAGAGCTCACTTACAATCGAGAGGGCCTCTTCCAGCCATTTTACCCTTACTGCAATGAGTTATGCTTCATTGCTGGTGCCTTTTGTGCTGGCGTACATATGGTGGGCCTGGAGATCGATCAACAACAAACAGATCAACCTTGACGAGCTGGAGGAAGATACACATGTTTATTAAAAGCAAAAAACTGAAACTATGCATACCACACAGATAATATGGTTCCTGTCTCTGCCGGTAACTATCTATATCAGTTACCTCGCCGTAAGATGGATCATTCGTAAATATGAAAAACGTTTTCCTGATGTGGCACGAGATGATACTAAAATCCCTTCAAAATAACTAAATTTGCAGGGTAATCATCTTTGTTTGGCACAAAACATTACTTGATATGAAATTCCGCACATTACTGCTGGCAGTTTTGCTGCCGGCATTTGCTGTATCCGCTTATTCTCAGGATATGGCAGATCCGACCCCTCCTGATACATCCGATTACCCTTACTGGGTAGAAATGATGCAGGATCCTTCAGTTAATTTTTACAAGGTGCAACGTGCTTTCAACCAGTACTGGGAAGGCCGTGAAATCACCAAAGGATCTGGCTTCAAACCCTTCAAGCGGTGGGAATACCGGATGATCCAGTCGCGTATTTATCCCGATGGGGAAAGGATACCTTCGGGTTACAAAAGAGATCAGTATTTCGAATTCCTCGAAAACAATCCCCCGACCCGCGACGACATGAGCGAATGGACAAGCCTTGGCCCCTCTGTGATACCAACCTCCGACAGAGGTTACAAAGGCCTTGGAAGACTGAATGCCATCGCCTTCCACCCTACTGATCCTGATATTATCTATGTGGGATCACCATCGGGCGGATTCTGGAAAACAGAAACCGGGGGCAACGACTGGGTAACAACCACCGATAACCAGCCCACCCTGGGTGTTTCTGCCATACTGGTCGATTATGTGGACCCTGACATGATTTACATTGGCACAGGCGACAGGGATGCCGGCGATGCCGACGGGCTGGGTGTCTTCAGGAGTACCGACGGCGGCAACACCTGGGAAGAATGGAGCAATGGAATGGGGAACCTGACCGTGGGCAGGCTCATACAACATCCCACCAATAACCAGCTTATCCTTGCCGCTACCAGTGGAGGTGTTTACAAAACACTGGATGCCGGGAACAACTGGACCCTCATCCAGACCGGGAATTTCAAAGACATTGTTTTCAAACCCGGGGACCCGACTACCGTCTATGCCACAGCCAGCGGTAATTTTTTCAAATCGAACGACCTCGGCAACAGCTTCACGATGATCCTCCAGGGACTTCCGGGCGCTGCCAGGGGAGTGATTGCAGTGACCCCTGCCGAACCGGATTATGTGTATTTCCTGCTCACCAATTCCGACTCCTACAAAGGCCTGTACAGGTCGACCAATTCAGGTGTTTCATTTACCGAAAGGTCGACCACGCCCAATATCATGAGCTGGGGCTGTAACGGTGGCAGTGGCGGCCAGGCATGGTACGACCTCGATATAGCCGTCGATCCCTTTGATGCGGACGTGGTATATGCAGGCGGAGTCAATTGCTTCAAATCCATCAATGGCGGACAGACATGGAGCATCAGCTCACACTGGTGGGGTGATTGCGGAGTGCCGGCTGTGCACGCCGACCTTCACGTATTAGAATACAATCCCATCAACTGGACCCTCTATGCAGGAAATGA
Organism: uncultured Bacteroidales bacterium; assembly: GCA_964567785.1. Lineage (GTDB taxonomy): Bacteria > Bacteroidota > Bacteroidia > Bacteroidales > JAGOPY01 > CAZMOK01. The sequence goes on from CAZMOK010000014.1 coordinate 39,868, forward strand.
CGGAGGTATTTATTACACTTATGATCAGGGAACCTCATGGATACTTATCAGCAATGGGCTTATAATCAGCCAGGTATATAAGATCGGGCAAAGCGCCACTATGAGGGACAAAGTGCTGAACGGATACCAGGATAACGGTACCTCAACCTATATGGGCGATTACTGGGAGTTTACCCGCGGGGGCGACGGCATGGAATGTGCTGTTGACCATCAGAACCCTGCTTATAGCTACGCAACTGTTTATTACGGTAACATCGACAGGTACCTGAACAACTCTTACGATGCAGATGTGGCTTCGAACGGGAATTTCGGCCTTGATGAATCCGGAGCATGGGTTACCCCTTTCATACTTGATGAATATGATGCATCTATAATGTTCCTCGGATATGAAAATGTATGGCGCTGCGACAATGTAAACGGTCCATCATGGCAGATCCAGTGGGAAAAGATCTCTGATTTCACTACAGGATCAAAAATGAGGGTGCTTGAACAATCACCGGCCAATCCCAACATCCTTTTTGCTGCGAATTACGGCGACCGCTTGTTCAGGACCGAAAACGCTTACGAGGACGATGCCAACTTTGTGGAACTCACTTCATACCTCCCGGCAAATGCGGGCATCAACGACATTGAATGCCACCCGGAAGATGAAAACGTATTGTATATATCTCATAATTTCAAAATATGGAAGTCGGAGGACAAGGGACTTACCTGGGAAGACATTTCAGGAACACTTCCTTCAGTCGCATTCACCAGTATTGCATTTTATGAGAGAAGCCACGAGGGCCTCTACCTTAGTTCCGACATCGGGGTTTATTACAAAGATGCCTTCATGGACGACTGGATGATGTTCAGCAGCGGCCTCCCTGTCGATGCCTCGATCCAGGAGATCGAGATCTTCTACGACTCCGACAGCATAAGCAATGATGTTATCCGTGCAGGGACATACGGACGGGGAATGTGGGAATCAGGAGTACAATACTCATCACCCGTTGCTGATTTCTCTGCTGAAGACACGCTTATTTCAGTAGGTTGTGAAATTGATTTCACTGACCTCTCGGCAGGTATCCCGTTCGAATGGACTTGGCACTTTGAGGGAGCCATACCGGCAATTTCCGCAGAAAGAAATCCCACAGCCATAAAATATGACACTGCCGGTGTTTACCAGGTGAAACTGGTGGTCTCGAACACCGCAGGTATGGATTCGGTGATAAAAAGCAGCTATATTACCGTAAGTGATGAATTGCTTCCCGAAGTGGGATTCATGGCAGATGAAACCATTACCTGCACTAACGGTATGGTTCAGTTCACCGATACCACAAAATATTGCCCGGATACCTGGGAGTGGAGTTTCGACCCGGCAACGGTCAGCTTCCTTGAAGGGACCACGGCCAATTCACAAGATCCCGTGGTAATGTTTGATCAACCGGGAGAATATTCCGTCACCCTCACAAGCTGGAACGGGAATGGCTCCAGTACTGTAACCCGTGAAACATACATTATGGCGGGAGGTTTTTCCATCCCGTTCACCGATGATTTTGAGTCGGCGTCACTGGAATCAAACGGTTGGACCATCGAAAACCCCGACCTGAATTATACCTGGGCGCAATTCTATAACGAGAACCTGGAAAACCACTCAATGAAAATGATCCATTTCGGATATTTCAATGTGGGTGAAAGAGACCGGCTTATTACGCCTTTTCTTAACTTCTCAGGTTTTGACGAAGTATACCTTTCATTCAGGCATGCCTATGCACAGCGCTTCAGCCTTGCCGATTCACTGATAATCTATCTTTCGGATGATTGCGGCGGGACCTGGTCCAGGATTTGGGAAGGAGGTCCTGACGGAACAGGTAATTTTGCCACAAAGGAACCATTCCCGTATGATTTCACCCCTGAAACTGCTGATGACTGGTGCGGTGCCGGATGGGGAAGTGATTGTATAAGCATAGATCTTTCAGCCTGGGCCGGCAGCCCGGATATCAGGCTTATGTTCGAATCATACAACGACCTGGGTAATAATTTCTACCTTGATGATGTAATGGTCGCCAACTTCACCGGGACCGGTGAACCTGTTGTTTCGCATAAAGGCCTGAGCATCTATCCCAACCCGAACAGGGGAACCTTTACAGTATCCCTTTCGGAAGCCCGGGGAGATATCAAGCTGGATGTATTTGACCTGACAGGCCGGAAGGTTTTCAGTGAACACGTCGTAGCCGATGGTGCTTTTTCAAAAGAGATAAGCCTGGAAGGCGACCAAAAAGGAGTGTTCCTGATAAGAGTCACATCCGACAGGAAGATCTTCAATGAGAGGGTGCTGATCAAATAAAAGGAAAGTGACCGGTCTGTGACTTTCTATTGTTGTTCTCTTTATGGAAAAACATCTTTTTTACGTTCCGGAGATTAACCCGCCTGAATCGGTCCTTCCCGAAGACGAATCAAGGCATTGTATAAAAGTGCTCAGGCTCAGGCAGGGAGATGAGATACTTATTACCGACGGCAAAGGTAAAATATACAGCGGTGACTTGATGAACGAAGATCCGCGGGAAGCAAGGGTCAGTATAATAGAAGAGTTCAGGGGCAGGCAGGAAAGGAAATATCACCTTCACATTGCCATTGCCCCCACCAAGAACATAAGCCGGCTTGAATGGTTCCTTGAGAAAAGTACCGAGATCGGGGTAGATGAGATCACACCTGTATTTTGCGAAAACTCCGAAAGGAAAATAATTAAACCGGCAAGGCTTGAGAAAATAATAATGGCTGCGGCAAAACAATCGCTAACAGCAACCTTTCCAAGGCTGAACGAGGCAAGGAACCTGTTTGAACTGCTCAGCGCGGATCACCTTGGTGAAAAATTCATTGCCTACCTCAGTGATGAAAGCTCACCCCTGAAAACAAAATATCCTAAGGGCAGCAACGTTTTGATCCTGGTAGGACCGGAAGGTGATTTCACAGAAAATGAAGTCGAGCGCGCCGTGAAAAATGATTTTGAGCCGGTCACGCTGGGTCACGGAAGGTTAAGGACCGAAACTGCCGGAGTTGTTGCCTGTCATACTGTAGCACTAATAAATGAAGACTGAAAAATGATGAAAGATAGAATTGTCAGAATTGCCTCAATTGCCGTTATTGTCAAATTGTGTTTACTGTTGCTGTTTCCGCTGAGCACAGGTGCGCAGGTGAAGATGCAAATCGGACTGCTGAAGTACAATGGCGGGGGTGACTGGTATGCGAATCCTACTTCACTCCCCAACCTGATAAAATTCTGTAATGAGAACCTGGGGACTGATCTGGAAAAGGATTACGCTGTGGTTGAGGTCGGGAGCCCTGAATTATTCAATTATCCGTTTGTGCACCTCACGGGTCATGGAAATGTCATATTTTCTGCACAGGAAACCGACAACCTCCGCAAATATCTTATCGGCGGGGGATTTCTGCACATTGATGATAATTACGGCCTTGATCAGTTCATCAGACCGCAAATGAAGAAAGTTTTTCCCGACCTGGAATTTGTCGAACTTCCTTTCAACCATCCTGTCTACAATCAGGAATACAAATTCCCCAATGGCCTTCCTAAGGTACACGAGCATGATAATAAGCCGCCACAGGGGTTCGGACTGATATACGAAGGCAGGCTGGTATGTTTTTATTCCTATGAATCGGATCTTGGTGACGGCTGGGAAGACGAGGAAGTGCACGGCGACTCGCGCGAAACCAGGATGAAAGCACTGAAAATGGGAGCTAACCTGGTACAGTACGCTTTTACCCAGTAAGAATTTACGGATCAGCTTTTCAGGGCCTTTAATTGTTCCTGAAGCACTCTGATCTTGGCTTCTGCATCATCCCTTTTCTTCTTTTCTATTTCAACCACCTTTTCAGGGGCATTGGAAACAAAACGCTCGTTATTGAGCTTTTTCATGACTGAATTGAGAAATCCTTCCGTGTATTCGATTTCACTTTTAAGTTTCTCTATCTCCTTGCTCACGTCAACATGACCGGAAAGAGGCACAAAGAATTCTGTTGACTTGACGACGAATGAAAGTGTGCCATCAGGTTTTTCATTCACATATTCAAGCTTTTCAAGTGCGCACAGCTTGCTTACTATAGTGTCGAAATAAGTATCAGGCTCCTCGTTGTAATTTTTTTTCACCAGCAGCCCGAGCTTTTCTTTGTTGGGGATGTTCTTCTCCTGCCGGATGCTTCTAACGGCAATAATAACCTCCCTGGCATAATCGAATCTGTTCAGAAGGTCCTTATCGTACTTGGCGGGCTCCGGCATTCTCGATACGATCACACAATCCTCCTCTCCCCTGTCGCGGAGCAGATGCCAGATCTCCTCACTGATAAAAGGCATGAAGGGATGGAGTGCCTGCATCAGTTTTTCGAAGAAAGTTATAGTGCGCTCATAAGTTTCAGCATCAACAGGTTCTTCAAAGCCGGGCTTGATCATTTCCAGGTACCAGCTACAGAAATCATCCCATATCAACTTATATACAACCATGAGGGCATCTGAGATCCGGAACTTTGAAAAATGGTCGTCTATCAGGTCAAGTGAAGCATTCAATTTATTATCGAACCAGTTGACTGATGCCCTGCAAGCTTCACAAACGGGCTTTTTTTTGTCAACATTCCAGCTTCTCACCAACCTCAGTGCATTCCATATCTTGTTGCTGAAATTCCTGCCCTGTTCACAAAGCGCTTCATCAAAAGGAAGGTCGTTCCCGGCAGGCGAGGTAAGCAACATGCCTACCCTTACGCCATCAGCGCCGAACTTGTCCATCAGTCCGATTGGATCCGGGGAATTGCCCAAGGATTTTGACATTTTCCGGCCTTGTTTATCCCTGACCATCCCGGTAAGGTAAACATTCCTGAAAGGGATCTCCTTGCGGTATTCAAGTCCGGCCATGATCATCCGGGCAATCCAGAAGAAAAGTATGTCAGGACCTGTTACCAGGTCGTTCGTAGGATAATAATAATTTATTTCCTCGTTGTCGGGGTTTCTGATGCCGTCGAAAACAGATATGGGCCACAGCCAGGAAGAGAACCAGGTATCGAGCACATCTTCGTCCTGCCTGAGGTCGGCGGATCTGAGCGACGGGTTTTGTGTTATTTCCTTTGCCTTTTCGAGGGCCTCTTCCCTTGTCCTTGCAACCACCACTTCACCGTTCGGAAGGTAGTATGCAGGTATGCGCTGCCCCCACCACAACTGGCGCGATATACACCAGTCCCTTACATTCTCCATCCAGTGCCGGTAAGTATTCTTGAATTTTGAAGGACGGAACTGCACCTTGTCATTAATTACCACTTCAAGGGCAGGCCTTGCCATCTGTTCCATTTTCAAAAACCACTGAAGCGAAAGTTTTGGTTCGATAACCTCATCTGTTCTCTGGGAATAGCCTACCTTGTTTATATAGTCCTCTTCCTTAATAAGATAACCCTTATCTTTCAGATCTTTACTAACCTTTTCCCTGGCCGTAAACCTGTCTTCACCGATATATACTTCAGCCTCTTTGCTGAGAGTTCCGTCATCGTTGAAAATATCTATTGTTTCAAGCTTATGTTTCAGACCTATTTCGTAGTCGTTGATATCGTGGGCCGGTGTGATCTTCAGGCAGCCGGTCCCGAATTCCATATCGACATATTCATCCTGAATAACAGGCACGGGCCTGTCGACCAAAGGCACTATAGCTTTTTTTCCGGAAAGGTGTTTAAATCTTTCATCTCCGGGATTCACACATACAGCCGTATCGCCGAGGATCGTTTCCGGCCTGGTGGTGGCAATGGTGATCCAATCGTCATCGGTGCCTTCTATCCTGTACCTGACATAATAGAGCTTTGAACTGACCTCTTTATAGATCACCTCTTCGTCGGATAGGGCCGTGAGGGCTTTGGGGTCCCAGTTCACCATCCTGACCCCCCTGTATATAAGTCCTTTTTCATAAAGGTCGACGAAAACCTTGATCACCGACTCATACATGTCTTCATCCATGGTGAACTTTGTACGGTCCCAGTCGCAAGAAGCACCCAGTTTCTTGAGCTGTTCAAGGATGATTCCACCGTGTTTTTCTTTCCATTCCCATGCATATTCCAGAAATTCATCCCGGGTGATATCCGACTTTTTGATCCCCTGTTTACTCAACATTGCAACCACTTTAGCTTCGGTTGCGATGGAAGCATGGTCGGTGCCCGGGAGCCACTCAGCATTTTTGCCCTGCATGCGAGCCCTCCGCACAAGGATATCCTGAATGGTATTGTTGAGGATATGGCCCATATGCAGCACACCTGTGACATTTGGGGGTGGTATTACAATGGTATAAGGTTCTCTTTCATCGGGCTCCGAATGAAAATACTTGTTTTCCATCCAGCAGCGGTACCACTTTCCCTCAACCTTCGACGGATCGTATTTACTGGGGATATCCATGCTATTGTTCTGTTTTTCTTTGAGTAGGCAAAAATATAAAAAAGGCAGACAAAAATGCCTGCCAGTATCAATAGCTTAAACCTGACTTTACCTTTTACGGGCCGGTCAGTTATTTATTTCAATTTTCGTGTCTTCATTTTCGACATAAAAATTCCTGAGTGAGCCCAAACCCTTCAGGGTTTCCTTGTGTATGATCATCTCCGGGTCAATATCGCCCGTTATCGTGATGAGCGAAACATTTTCCTTTTCACGAACGACGAGCGCCACTTCCCTCAGCTTATCCCCTTTTTCGAGAAAATAGAGGTTAACGCTTTCTCCGTCGTCCCGGACTGTGATAACATCCACATAATCGGCCTTTTCAATTGCCTTCATTATCTTTTGATGGAACTTTTCGGCAGAGACCTTTCCTTCAGGGCTTTCCTCATCAAGGTTTATGATCCTGATACTCTCTATATCGGACAGGACCTTACGTATATGTTCGGTATTTTCATCCTGTTCCCATTCAAAAGAAACTTCTGAGGTTTTGATCTCGGTTGTTGAAAACCCAGGATCCTCCACATACTTTGAGAAGATCTTGTTCAGCGGAGTTTCCTGGGCAAACAGGAATACCGGGACAATGAAAGCTAAAATCAATGCTGTTCTTTTCATGACATCTGATATTTATTTTTCCTTTTCTTCTTCGAGCTCTTCAAGGTGCTCCATACCATTCAGCTTCATGGTTTTGGAGAGCTTCGAAACCGTTTTCATGTCAATATTCCCGTTGATGCTGATGAAACCGGCTTCGTCAGCTTCATTAATGATGAGCAAAAGTTCGCTGATCTTGTTATTATCACCTTTTCTTGCCATGAACTTCACCTCTTCATCTTCTTCTTTCACCATCATAAGTTCAGAAAAGCCTTCCAGGTCGAACTTTTTCATTTCGCTTTTAAAGTCCATGAGTTCATCCATTGTGCCTTCTTTGGCTTCGTACATCAGGATCCTGATATACTTGAGCTGGGTCATCATTTCCTGGACCTCTTTTACTTCCTGGTCTCCGGCTTCTTCAAGCTCCATGTCAGCAAACATATCGAAGAGCTCCTGGGATATATGCACGGTTGTAAAACCTTCCATTCCGCTGTATTTATCGAACAGCTTATCGGTAGGGCTTTGAGCCGGGGCCTGGTTCATTCCTGCCAACAGGAAGAAGGCACTTAATAATACTACTAACTTTTTCATAACAGTTTGTTTTTATTGTTCTTAATTAATTTGATGTCGTAAAAACATTTTCTATCTGGTTGTACTTTTTGAGTTTATTGGCTTCTTCAAAACCTTTGTTTATCTGATCGACAGGCTGCAGGGCTTCAAGGCCCGCATCCAGTTTCTTCATCCTGGTAAGGTCTTCTGTTCCTTTATTGAACTGATTCGAAACATAATAAAGGATTTTTTTGGCTTCCTGGTAAGCAAGCTCGGGATTGGAATATGTATCCTCAACCCTGGTCATGAGCCTGTTAACCTGGAAAAGGACAGTGATCAGGACCAGGATGCCTGCCGCGACCCCTCCAATCCATAAGATTCTCTTACGCCTGGATATTGGGATAATAGCGGATTCTTCTTCAATCCTCCGGCTGAGGTCCTTGTTAAAATGCGGATCGGAGATTGTTTCTCCCCTGATCGATTCCAGGTAAAGGAAATGATCCCTCAATGGCAGCAGTTCACGCGGGATATCCTCCTGCGCATAGAGGGCCTTAAGCCTTTTTTCCTCCTCGAGGGTCGTATCTCCATCGAGGTATTTCCGGGTCAGTATTTTTATTTCACCTATATTCATAGTCATATTTTTTTTCAAGTTCATCCCTGACATGCTTGCGTGCCCGCGACAGGTTTACTCTGACGGCATTGGGATTCAGGTTCATTACACTTGCTATTTCATCAAAATCCATTTCTTCAACATCCCTGAGGTGCATCACCAGCCTCTGCGTTTCGGGTAATTTTTTAATGATCGATATTACTTTCTCTGTTGCGTCCCTATGCTCCACCTTTTTTTCTTCGTTATCAGTTTCTTCATTTAGCTGGAGCTTTTTGAGTTTTTCCCTTTTTCGCTGACCTGACCTTACAAGGTCGAGGCTGAGGTTCCTGGCAACCGTCATAGAGTAAGCTTCAAGATTGTTCACTTTTTGAAGCCCTTCTCCTGCAGCCCATAGTTTCAGGAAAGTTTCCTGCACAATGTCTTCCGCATCCTCTTTTTCTTTCAAGATTTGCAGGGAGAACCTGTAGAGCTTGTCTTTCAGTTTCGTGACGATCTTATCAAATTCTGCCGGCGCCATCATAAAGAAGACGGTTGAGGTTAAATTTCATTACATGAAAAAAATACTTTTTCAGAATAATTCTATTTAAGGGTTATTAAATGTCAATGTAGTTCACTTCAGCTTGGTTAACTGGTAAAAATAACTATTTTTGCTCCTTTGCTAAAACCATTCAAAATAAATAAAAAAGGTAAACTATGTTTAAAGGACATCCTAAAGGTTTAATTTCTGCTTCATTATCAAATATGGGCGAGCGTTTTGGTTTTTATACCATGATGGCAATATTGGTGCTGTTTTTACAGGCTAAGTATAACTTGAGTGGAACAGATGCGGGGATTATATATGCAGTTTTTTATTTTTCACTTTATATACTTGCTTTAGCTGGTGGTATTATTGCAGATAAAACATCAAACTATAAAGGTACCATCACATCAGGGTTAGTTATGAAAGTAGTTGGAGCTTTATTTCTTGCTTATCCATCAGTAACCCCTGTTGCTAATGTAACACTGTCATTAACGATAATAAGTTTCGGATTATTTCTTTATGCTTTTGGTACGGGATTATTTAAAGGTAACTTACAGGCAGTAGTTGGACAAATGTATGACAATCCAAAGTATGAAAAAATGAGAGACTCAGGTTTCGTAATTTTTTATGCTTTTATTAATGTAGGTGCAGTTTTTGCTCCTTTTGCTGCTATTGGTATACGAAACTGGTGGTTAAGCAGGCATAATTTTCTGTATAATGGTAGTTTGCCTGAGTATTGTCATAGCTATTTAGAAGGTACTATAACTTCTGAATCGATTGTTAGATTTCAAGAATTTGCAGATAAAGCCAGTGGAACAGTAGTTAACGATTTAACAGCTTTCTCTAATAAATATTTAGATGTTTTTAATACTGGATTTCATTATGCATTTGGTATTGCTGCTATAGCAATGGTTGCTTCTCTAATAATATTTTTAGTAAATAAAAGATCATACCCAGATCCTAAGATTGTTGAATCTTCTGAAAATAAATATACAGAAGATGAAGTGAAAATGGAAGCTAAAGAAGTTAAGCAAAGAATGTATGCTTTATTTGCTGTGTTTGGGGTCGTTATTTTCTTCTGGTTCTCTTTCCATCAAAATGGATTGACTTTAACATACTTTGCTCGTGACTATACAGACTTGAGTGTAATATCTTTTAGAGTATTGGGGGTTACATTTGAAGGAGCAGAGATATTTCAATCTATGAATCCATTTTTTATAATATTTTTAACCCCCATTATTGTAGGGTTATTTGGATGGTTAAGAGCGAAAGGTATTGAGCCGTCAACGCCTAAAAAAATAGCTATTGGTATGGGGATAACTGCTTTGGCTTTTGTCCTTATGATGTTAGGTTCATCCGGATTGCCATCGTTTGAATCTATTAGTCCCAGCGAAGGAGGAAATGCATTAACTGATTCAGAACGGGTTAGTCCAATGTTATTGTTGGGAACTTATTTCATTTTGACTGTAGCAGAGTTATTTATAAGTCCGATGGGTATTTCATTTGTTTCAAAAGTTTCACCACCACAATATCAAGGCTTAATGCAAGGTGGATGGCTAGGAGCAACAGCTCTTGGTAATGGTTTATTATTTATTGGTGCAATTTTCTACGAGTCTTTTTCTTTATTGATGACATGGGGGTTATTTGTAGGTGTTTGTTTAATTTCGATGGCGACGATGCTGTTTATGCTCAAATGGCTTGAACGAGTGTCCAAATAATATTTTATCAAAATATCAGATGGCTGTTTGGGAAACTGTTCCATTCAGCCATTTTTTTACCTTTAAATAAAAGTGGAATATCCCTGGGGCCACACACGACGCTTTAATTCATACACTGAGCACATCCGGAAGCAATTTGAAGGGCGTGTACAGAAACTGAGCATCGATGCAGGGTTCACATGCCCCAACAGGGACGGGACTGTTGAAAAGCACGGATGCACTTACTGTGTCAACGATGCCTTTAATCCCTCCTATTGCCATCCTTCAAAGGCTATATCCCAGCAATTACAGGAAGGCAAAGAGTTCCATAAGAAAAGATACAAAAGGGCAAGCCGTTACCTGGCTTATTTACAGGCATATTCCAACACTTATGCACCACTCGGCGTTCTGGCTGAATTTTATGAAGAAGCCCTTTCGGTTGAAGGAGTCATAGGACTGATTATCGGCACGCGGCCGGATTGTGTGGATGATGAAAAACTTAAATACATCAGCCACCTTTCGAGAAATTATTATGTGGTACTGGAATATGGTGTTGAATCATGCTATAACAAGACCCTTGAAAGGATCAACAGGGGACATACCTTTGAACAGTCGGTGGAGGCCATAGAAAAAAGCGCATCTTACGGAATCAAAACAGGTGCCCATATGATCTTCGGCCTACCCGGAGAAACCCGGCAGGACATGCTTGAAGAGGCATCAATTCTCTCTTCCCTCCCAATTAACAGCATAAAATTCCACCAGCTACAGATAATAAAGAACACCCAAATGGCTGAAGACTACAGGCGTCATCCGGAAGATTTTCACCGGTTCGGCCTCGATGAATACGTTGATTTCATTATTGATTTTGTTGAAAAACTTAACCCTTACATAATGATCGAGCGTTTTGCCGGGGAGGCGCCACCAAGGTTCCTGGTCAAAAGCGACTGGGGATTAATACGTAACGATCAGTTGCTCGACAAAATCGAAAATAAGCTGGCTGAAAGGAATTCATGGCAAGGAAAACATTACAATTAAATTGTAAAAAGCTTAATTGATATGGTGTTAATTAATTCTTATATTTGCTATTATCAAAAAAAGCAGTAATAACCTAAAAACTATTCTTTATGAGAAGATTTTTACTCTTGGCAGCAGGTCTGCTGCTATCGGCAGGACTGTTTTCGCAGGCCGTCGCTTATTCCGACGATTTTGAATCCTATGCGGTAGGCGACAATATTGCGGAGCAGTCCGATGAATGGACAACCTGGAGCAACGACCCGGGCTCCTCTGAAGATGCCCCTATCAGTGATGAGCAGGCACTCAGCGGTATGCAATCGGTAAAGATTGAAGGCAGCTCCGACCTCGTTAAGCCACTTGGTAACAAAGTATCAGGTAAATACTGGGTTGAGCTTAACATGTACATTCCTACCGGCTATGGTGGCTATTACAACTTGCAGAAGTTTGAGGAGCCAGGCACCGAATGGGGTGTTCAAACTTATTTCGGAGCCGACGGCAACGGATCGATAGATGCCGGGGCCGAAGGTGCAGCCACTTTTACATTTGACCACGACACATGGATCAACATCGTAAACGTGGTTGACCTCGATAACGACCTCGCCCAGGTATGGATCGACGGTGTAATGCTTGTAGAATGGCCCTGGAGCCTTGGTACATTCGGAGACCCCGGCGCTATCCAGCTTGGCAGCATTAACTTGTTTGCCGGAGCTCCTTCAGGTGATGACCCACTCTACTATTTCGATGACGTTTATGTAGAACAAATGCTGTCACCCTTTTATGAAGACGACTTCGAATCATATGAGGTCGGCGACTTCATTAGTGTTGAAAACCCCGACTGGTGGACAACCTGGAGTGGTTCCCCCGGCACAGGTGAAGATGCCTACATCGCCGACACTTATGCCAACAGTCCCACCCAGTCACTCTTTATCGATCCCGATGACGGGCTTACCGATGCTGTGCTGAAACTTGGGAATAAAACAAGCGGAGCCTATGATGTTGACTTCAGCATGTATGTTGAATCCGGTTACAATGGATATTACAATTTCCAGCACTTCGAAGCACCGGGCACTGAATGGGCCTTCGATATTTTCTTCTACGACGGTGGAAATGGGGAGCTTATGGTAGGTGATGAAACTTTCACCTTTACCTTCCCACAGGACGAATGGTTCGATGTTGAACACGACATCAACATCGACGGCGACTGGGCCAAATTCTATGTTAACGGCACAATGGTACATGAATGGCCGTTCTCCTATACAACCACAGGAACCAGTGGCACAAACCAGCTCGGTGGTGTGGATATCTGGACCGACGATGACACTTACAAGTTCTACATTGATGATATGTACTACGCTCCAAAGCCTATTGATCTTTATATGGAAGACTTTGAAGATTATACAGTAGGTGATTATATTGCTGTTGTTGAACCGGAATGGTGGACAACCTGGAGCGGCGCACCCGGAACTGATGAAGATGCTCTTATCACAGATGATTATGCAAACAGTGATATGCAGTCGATCGTTTGCGATTCAGACCCGGGTCTGACCGACCTGATCCTCAAGCTTGGAGACCGTGTATCCGGCGCTTACGACCTGAACTTCTACATCTATGTTGAATCAGGAACATCAGGTTATTATAACATCCAGCACTTTGAAGCTCCCGGAACCGAATGGGCTTTTGAAGTTTTCTTCAATGACGACGGAACCGGTGAACTCTATGCAGGAAGCGATGTGGCCATACCGTTTACCTACACTCCCGATACATGGGTTCCTGTTATGCACCAGATCAATCTCGACGACGACTGGACTGTTCTGACCATAGGAGGTGAAGAGATCTATTCATGGCCTTTCAGTTGGCAGGCCACTGAGCCCAGTGGTACACTGCAGCTTGGCGGTGTTAACTTCTTTACCGACTCAGGCATGAAATACTATGTTGATGACATTGAATTCATCCAGACTCAAGGTGAACTCGACCCGGTCATTTCAGTTACTCCTGAAACACTTGAAGCAACAGCACCAACGGGTACATCAACTACCGAAACGATTACAATTGAAAATACAGGTGCTTCCACTCTTGAGTGGGAAGGTATCGTTATTTATGATATCCCCGGAATGAAGAGCGCTCCTGTATCAAGCCTTAACGGCCAGGCAAAAGTCGTAAAAAGCCTTGCAAGCGGTGGTTCAGGCGCAAGCCTCGACCCCAACGCGAAACCGGCTTCTTACAACCCTGTTTCGGATGATGTTACACTGAACTACGACGGCGACAATTCAAGTGCTATCGGCTGGAACTCACCACCGATCACCCCTACTGTTGCTGCCATGTTCCCTGCCAGTATGACTAACCCCTATGCAGGTATGTATATATTTTCAGTAGACGTATATATCAATGATCTCAATGTCAGCAACCCGAACACAATGACACTGAAGATCTTTGACATGGGTACTTCATATGGTGCCGGGGAACTGCTTTATGAACAGGATTTCGAACCCTTCGGACTGAGCTGGAACACCATTATGCTGGATGATCCTGTTTATATAACTGGCGCTGACATCTGGGTAGGATACCAGTTCACCCAGTCTGAGCCCGATATTTTCATCCCCGGAACTGATGCAGGCCCGAACGACCCGAACGGTGACTGGCTCACCACGGGCGTAGGCTGGAGTCATCTCTCCGACAACCCCGATCTTGCTTATAACTGGAACATCAGGGCCAACCTCACAGGTGACCCGATCCCGCAATGGCTCATGCTCGACCCGATGATGGGATCCCTTGAACCAGGTGAAACAGAAGATGTAACCGTAACATTCGATGCCACAGATGTAGATCCGGGCACCTATACGGCTACTATCCGTATGCTCAGCAACGATCCTGAAAACCCACAGGTCGACATCCCGGTTACATTCACTGTTGAAGATAACTTTGCCTCAGTGGTACTCGATTTCGAAGATGTCGATGACTGGGCACAGACATTCGATCCATGGACCGCAGTTGACAACGATGGAGCCAACACATACGGCATCACTGATGTTACCTTCCCGGGAATGGGCGACCCGCTTTCATTCGTCGCTTTCAACCCGGCAACGACAGATCCTCCAATGACTGATGATCCGGAGATCCAGCCTTATGAAGGTGAAAAGTACGGTGCTTGTATGGCAAGTATTCCGCCGCCAACAAACGACGACTGGATGATCTCACCGCAGATAACACTGGGTACCGATCCGATGCTGAAGTTCTTTGTTAAATCATATACCGACCAGTATGGCCTCGAACAATACAACGTGGCTGTATCGACAACCGGCATGAACCCCGAAGACTTCGACATCATTTCAGGTCCGGATCCGCTGCTGGCACCTGCCGACATGTGGGAAATGCAGGAATGGGATCTGAGTGACTACACAGGCGAGGATGTTTACGTTGCTATTAACTGTGTTTCGGAAGATGCATTCATTTTCATGCTCGACAGCGTTGCCATTCAGTGGCAGCCTGTAGGCATCCCGGAAAACCCGGCAGAAGCACAAATAAATGTTTATCCTAACCCTGCCACCGACCAGGTCAATATCACTTCTTCGGAAGAGATGACCCGGGTAGCCGTATTCAACTACCTCGGCCAGAAAGTTTATGAAGAGGCCGTGAAGAACAGGGAGTACAGGATGAACGTCAACAACCTTACCAACGGGGTCTATTACCTCAGGATCCAGACGGATTCAGGGTTGATAACACGTAAGGTCATGGTGCAGTAAATAATGAACTGACAAATATAACAAGGGCCCTCATTCGGGGGCCCTTTTTTTATTTC
>CAZMOK010000015.1:0-47685 GCA_964567785.1 uncultured Bacteroidales bacterium
ATCAGTCGTCAGTCGTCAGTCATCAGTCGTCAGTCGTCAGTCATCAGCGGAGCGAAGCGAAAGCGGGATCGGCAATAATTTGAAGATATCTCAGATCTCAGATCTCAAATCTCAACTCTCAATTAGAGGAAGTTCTTTTTGAGTTTGAAATCCAGCTTGTTAGTGTACTCGTAGCCCAGGTCAAACATTTTTTTTGCGTTCTTGACATTCAGGATATCGAATTCCTCCAGCCCTTCGGGCTCGATGAGAAGGTCACAATTATCCTTCGAATAAGACATGGTTGAGTTTATGCTCAACTGGAATGTCCGCACCGACATCTTTACCAGGTTGTTGAGATCGTGGTTCTCTCTTACGGGACTCACATTCACTGCTATAATGTTTTTGCACTTCCCTGTGAGCGGCTCGATAGGAAGGTTCCGCATAATCCCCCCGTCACTGTATAATGAACCGTTGATCTCCACAGGAGAAAAAAGAACAGGAATGCTTGCAGAAGCCAGGATTATTTCACCCACAGGCCCTTCGGTAAAATACTCGATCTTTCCGCTGTTCATGTTGGTTGCTGCCACTATCAGGGGCTTTTCCAGGTCACTGATATCCTTTACCGAGACATTTTTCTCCAGTTCCTTTTTCAGTCCGTCGAGTTTAAGGAGGCCGTTCTTTGGCAGCGATATACGGGAATAATTATAAAACCCGCGGTCTTTTAAAAGACTGAATACCTCTTCAGGAGATTTTCCGTCGGCAATGAGTACCCCTGCTATAGCACCGGCACTGGTACCGGATATGATATCCGGATAAATATCTTTTTCGGCCAGGGCCTTCAAAACGCCAAGATGCGCAAATCCCCTGGCTCCGCCACCTCCCAATGCAATTCCAACTTTATACTTCTTCATTTTTCCTATCGGTTTTTTATAGCAAGTAAAACACCCACTCCATACTATTTATTATCCAATATTCACTATTCACTATTCACTATTTCCGGTGTGTGAAGTATTTTCACCCCTTCACCCTTCTCAAAACCCTGATGCAAGATCGCCCCTGCCACGTCAGCCGCTTCGACCGGCACCTGGTTTTTCCAGAATGCCCGCAGCAGGGGCCTGAAAAAATTCAGCACTTTCTCTCCAAACACCTCTGCAGGCCTGTATTCATCACGCGGACCAAGGAGCAGCGAGGGGCGGAAAATAATAACAGAGGGAATACCGAGCTTTTTCACATCCTCTTCGGCTTCACCTTTGACTTTCAGGTAATAAGACAGCCTTGACTTAATGTTGGCCCCCACTGAAGAGACCATGATGAACTTCCCCGCATTGTTTTTGGCAGCCCATTTCGCCAGGCCGACAACATAATCGTGATCAACCTTATACAGCCCCTTTTTGCCTGATTTCTTCTGCGTGGTCCCCAGGCAGGAAATGACAACATCTATCTTATCCTCAACAGTTAAGTTTTCCAGGTCATCAAGATCGGTGAAGTGTTTTGTGATTTTTGATGACCGTAACCCTGGCTTCCTCCGCAATAGCAGGTGGATATTATTAACCCTCTGATCGTTTACAAGGCGCTCCAGCAGGTATTTACCGGTAAGACCGGTTGCTCCGGCAAGTAAAATATTCATCTTATCCTGTTCAAATTTTCCGGTTCCGGAAACTGTTCTTATAACAAAGTAACTAATTTTGCTCTTCACCCCGTAAAAAAGCGTGTCATTCTTAAGAAAAATAGTTGATTTTTTCGGCAGGTTCATTAATTACCGGATGGGAGCTGCAGGTGCACTCATAATGGGAATTATCGTAGTATGGATCAATATCAGCCACTGGCCCTTACAGGCATTGACCGCAGGGCTGAAACAGGCTGCCTATACTTTCCTTTTCGGAGGGATGATCATAAAACTGCTGGAAACCATCACCCTCCGGATCAACAACAAGACGGCTGCAATTATCATCGCTGTGCTTGTAACTTCCCTCGTTACAATAGGGCTGGTCTATTTTGTCCACAGCCTGAGAGGCACCCCAATGCCCTTCGAATCAACACTGCCTACAATAATCCTTGCGCCACCCGGATTCCTGGCCCTGTCGATACGAAAAAGGAACAGTAACGCCAAACACAAAAAGTAACTATCTCAAATCTCAACACTCAACACTCAAATCTTGAATAATCATTTCCACTTCTCCCAACTCATCCATGCCTGGACCTTCAACATTTCTTCACCGTTCACAACAGCAGTTCCCTGTTCCTTCGACTTTCGAAGAAAAAAGGTCATGGGCGGGTTGTAAACAAGGTCGTAGCAAATGTGATCAGGTGTAAGATAATGATAAGGAAGGGGCGGATAATTGTCCGTAAGGGGATACATACCCAAAGGTGTGGTATTGACTATCAATTGCACCTCTTTCAACAGATCTTCGCTGATCTTATCATAAGTGATATCGCCACGGCCCGGTGACCTCGAAACAGTGAGGAAATCAATCTTCTTATCGGTCAGGGCTGCAGCCACTGCCCCGGAAGAACCGCCCGTTCCCAGTATCAGCGCTATCTTGCTGCAATACAGTCCGGTTTTCTCTATGGTCTGCAGAAAAGCAGGATAATCGGTATTAAAACCCTTCAGAACGATCTCTTTTTTTTGCCTGCTTACTTTAACACAATTTACCGCTCCTGCTTTCAGGGCAGTATTATCAAGCTTGTGGAGTAAGGGGATGATCTGCTTTTTGTAAGGAATGGTGACATTGAACCCTCCTATTTCATCCCTCCCGGTCAAAAGATCCGTCAGCTTCTCCAGACTGTCTAATTCGAAAAGTTCGTAAGAGGCATCATCAGCAGCCGACTCGCGGAATATCCGGGAAAATATCCCTGGCGATACCGAATGCGACAACGGAAAACCGATGAGCCCGAATAACCTCATCCATTATAAACTAACGACAACTCTGCCTGTAATGCCTCCCTGCAGTATTTTATCTATATGATCATTAAGTTCATCAAGACTGATCATTTTGGCCAGGGAACCGAGATTGGAAGGCTTCCATTCCAGGGCAAGCTTATTCCACACTTCCTGCCTCAGGTCCATGTCGCAGGTTGCTGAAGCCACTCCCATAAGCGACACGCCATTCAGGATAAAGGGATAAACTGTGGTATCAAGCTTCGGGGAGGCGACCAGGCCCACTGCGATCACTACCCCATCCTTTGAACACGCCTTCAGGGCAGTGGCAAGTGTATTTCCACCCACATTGTCGATGGCGCCTGTCCACCTGGGTTTCAGCAGCGGCCTTCCGGATGTTTCGTCCACCTCTTCCCTGCCTGTGATCTCATCAGCCCCAAGGTCCCTGAGGAACGCTTCCGCCTCCTTTTTACCTGTAGAGGCAATCACTTTAAATCCTTCACCGGCCAGGATTGCCACAGCAAATGTACCAACCCCGCCGGTTGCGCCCGTAACCAGGACCTTTCCTCCGGATGGTTTCAGCCCGTTGATGAGCATTTTATAAACGCCCAGCCCTGCCGTAAGTCCGGCCGTGCCAAGGATCATGCTCTCTTTCATGTCGAGGCCCTCCGGCATGGGAACGACCCAGTCGGCAGGCACTTTTATATATTCACCAAAGCCTCCCGGGGTGTTCATACCCAAATCATAGCTGGTTACGATCACTTCATCTCCTTTTGTATAAGTGCCCGACCGGTCTTCAACAACCACCCCGGCAGCATCAATTCCGGGAATGTGCGGGTATTTTTTCGTTACGCCCTTGTTCCCGCTCGCCGAAAGGGCATCCTTGAAGTTCAACCCTGAGTACTTAACATTGACCAGTACATCGTTATCGGGAAGGAAATCCATTTCAACATCCTTTACCTCTCTTTTGAACACATTTGGTTCATTTTCAGTAACAACAAGTGCCTTGAAAGTTTTCATCTTTTCTCCTTAAAATTTTGCTAAAGATAAAAAGAGATTTCGTAATTTTTTGGTTAAAGACCGGAACAAGGATACGGGGTCAATTTTATTGGAAGCAACAGATCATTTTTTATACATTTGGCCAACCCGAAAGACCGGATGGGAAAATTCAGGAATTTCATAAGCGTGCTTGGTCCCGGGCTCCTTTACGCAGGTGCTGCCATAGGCGTATCCCACCTGGTACAATCGACCAGGGCCGGGGCTGAATATGAATTCGATCTCATTTGGGTACTCATCCTGGCAAATGTGATCAAGTATCCTTTCTTTGAGTTCGGTCCGCGGTATGCCAGTGCAACCGGGAATTCGCTCATTGAGGGGTATCGTCAGATAGGTAACTGGGCCGTCAACCTGTTCACACTGCTCACCCTGCTGACAATGTTTGCCATCCAGGGTGCCGTTACCATGGTTACGGCAGGCATCGCACTGCACCTCTTCAACTCCTCTCTGAACATCACCCAGGTGAGCGCAATTATTCTCGGGACCACCATGATCGTCCTTATGATAGGCAGGTATGCCATTCTCGACCGACTCATTAAGATCGTAATAGTGGTACTTGCCACCTCCACCATCATTGCGGTAATGTCAGCTTTCGGTGCCTCTGCGGTCAGGATTGAAGACGCAGCCAGGGGATTCAACTGGGCCTTCCGCCCGGACATCATCTTCCTGATCGCCTTTGTGGGCTGGATGCCCGCCCCGGTGGATGTTACCGTCTGGCAATCCTTATGGACAGTGGCCAAGAGCCGGACAATGAAATTCAGGCCCAGCCTGAGCCAGACCCTCCTCGACTTTAAAACCGGATACATTGGTACCGCATTCCTGGCGCTGGCATTTCTCTTACTTGGGGCACTGGTAATGCATGGTACCGGGGAATCACTTTCGCCAAGCGGGAGCGAATTTGCACGTCAACTGATAAATATGTATACCGAGAGTATCGGAGACTGGTCGTATTTTATCATCGGGATCGCTGCACTCACTACAATGTACAGCACTACCCTGACGGTGATTGACGCCTACCCGAGGGTGTTGAGGCCCCTTACCGAACATTATTTCCCCGGGATAGCAGCAAAGCCAGACACAGGAAGGCTTATTTACTGGTTCTGGATCCTCCTGATCGTTTCAGGAACTCTCATTTTCATCGGATACCTGACCAGCAGCATGAGGTTTATGGTCGACCTCGCCACAACACTTTCTTTCATTACAGCTCCGTTGCTGGCATTTCTTAATTACAGAGTGGTAACCGACAAGCATATGCCTGAAGATGGAAAACCGGCCACATGGCTCAGGGCCTATGCCTGGACAGGTATCATTTTTCTCACTGCTTTTACTTTATTTTATATTGTATGGAGATTATTCCTGTAAAACACATTAGCAGATAAAAACGTTAAGAAATTGAATTGAGGTCAAATTAGATATATCTTTGAGTTACGTTAAACGAACAAGTAAAAAGTACTATGGGCACTATTCTTCTACCGGTCGATTTCAGCGATGAAACAAAAACAGCCATTGATTTCGGATTTGAAATAGCAAGGAAAACAGGTTCCGGCCTTGTGCTGTTACATTCATTCCACGACCAGTTATATTTTTCTGACGGGGGTTTCTCAACAGGTTTTGAATCGAATGTAATGGTAACCGATGAGATCATCAGTGATTTTTACAAACAGAAAAAGAAAAACATCGAAGAACTTAAGGAAGCTCTTCTCGAAAGAGGGAAAGAAGCAGGCTGGTCAGAAATAAAGGTTGAAACAGTTATGGAAACGGGCGACCCTGAATACCAGATACCCGAAGCTGCAGAGAAGATCGGGCCCGACCTCATAGTAATGACCTCTACCGGGATAGGTAAAAATTTCCTGCTGGCAGGTTCCGTGGCAAGAAAAATTATGGATTCGGAAGTAGCCCCGGTACTGGCAATCCCTAAAAACACTGAATACAGGGAGATCAGTAATATTGCTTATATGACCGAATTTGAGGAAACCGATGTGGAGGTGCTGAAAAAGCTGTTCGGTCTTCTCAATGCATACAAGCCCAATGTTTACGTCGTACACTTAAATGTTGAGGCCAAAGACCCTGATGCTATGCAGAGGATGCAAAACATTCTCGACCATGAGGACCTTAGGGAATATACAGTTCAACTGATAGCACAGGTTATTGAATGCGAAAAGCCGCAACGGACCATAGAGGGGTATGTAAAAGCCAAAAATATCGATATGATCTGCATTGTTCCTCATAAAAGAAATATTTTTAAGCAAATATTTACCAGCGACCTGACTAAAAAAGACCTTTTCCAGACCAATCTTCCTTTACTTGGCATCCACTAATCCTAATTGTTTTGAATGAGAGCCTGTTTGAGATCTGTATCTTAGGGGCCGGTCCTGCCGGCAGCAGCGCTGCACTAAAACTTTCAAATTTGGGTATCAGGTGCGCACTGATAGATAAATCCACGTTTCCCAGGGAAAAAGTATGTGGCGACGGTATTAGCGGACGGTCACTTGTAGCCTTAAAGCAACTGGACCCTTCTCTTACAGATGAACTTAAGGGTCTCCCATCAGCCTGTCCTTCGTGGGGCGTAAGGTTTGTTGCCCCTAATAATAAATCAGTTGATATCAGCTTCAAAGATTTCAACAAAGAGGAGCCGCCGGGATACGTAATCAGGAGAAAGGAGTTTGATAATCTTTTGATAGAAAAGATCAGGAACAGTAAGTTCATCGATTTTTTTGAAGGCACAAAAATTACAGGGATGGAAATCTCTCCTGATGGCGTGAAGCTTTTCCCGCCCGGCAATAAGGAACCTTTTACCTGTAAACTGCTGATCCTTGCAAACGGCGGGTCCTCTCCGGAACAAACAGAAGTACCTGTAGTTGGCGGAAATACCCCTGAAATTAAACCGGGCATTGGAATAAGGACTTATTACGAAGGGATAGAAGGTATTACTGACGACTTCAACATAGAGATACATTTTTATAAAAAACTTCTTCCATGGTACTTATGGATCTTTCCCCTCAGCAGCCACAGCGCCAATGTAGGCATGGGCATGCTGCACGGTTCGTTGAAGAAAAAAGGTGAAAGCATGAAGAAGACCTTTCTTTCCCTGTTGGAGAAAGAACCGCATCTCAGGGAAAGATTCAGGAACGCAGTGCCTCTTGAAGAGATCAAAGCTTCCCGTCTGTATTACTTTACGGGTGAAAGACAACTAAGCGGGAACAGGTATATGCTTACGGGTGATGCCGCAGGACTGACCGACCCCTTCACAGGTGAAGGTGTTGGCAATGCACTGATGAGCGGCATCCTTGCGGCACGTGCTGCTGAAAAATGTCTTTCAGAAAATGACTGCTCCCGGAAGCTGACATTCGAATATGAAGAAAGTTTATATAACCACTTGCTCAAAGAGCTTGAACTGGGCCTCAGGATACAGGAACGTGCTCACAGTGCGAAACTGATAAACCTTGTTATTAATAAGGCACGGAAAAGTAAAACTGTACGAAAAACCCTGATGAAAATGATCTATGATATTAACCATATGGGCGAGCTTACAAATCCAATGTTCTATTTAAAACTGGCATTGAACCTCTAAAATCCCTATGATTTGTATTTTTGATGTCCAATTTGCAGGCAACAGAGATGAAGCTTTCCATAGTTATTGTCAATTATAATGTAAAACACTTCCTTGAGCAGTGTCTCTCGTCTGTGAGAAAAGCCGGCAAGGGGCTAAGCATGGAGGTTTTTGTTGTTGACAATAATTCTGTTGACAGCTCAACAACCATGCTGGCTGAAAAATTTCCCGAGGTGGACCTCATTGTCAATAAAAAAAATTCCGGGTTCTCGAGGGCTAATAACCAGGCCATAAGGAAAGCAAAGGGTGAATATATCCTGCTCCTTAATCCCGATACAGTGCTGGAAGACGATACACTGAGCAAAGTGGTCGGGTTTATGGATGAACATCCTGAAGCAGGGGGATTGGGGGTGAAAATGATCGACGGCAAAGGGAACTTCCTGCCGGAATCAAAAAGGGGTCTGCCAACGCCTTCGGTTGCTTTTTACAAGATTTTCGGTCTCTCAAAATTCTTTCCAAAGTCGAAGATTTTCGGCAAATACCACCTGGGTTACCTGGATAAGGAAGAGATCCACGAGGTAGATGTTTTGTCGGGAGCCTTCATGCTGTTGCGAAAAGAAACCCTCGAAAAAACAGGTCTGCTCGATGAATCCTTCTTTATGTACGGCGAAGACATTGATCTTTCATACAGGATTACACAGGCAGGATACAAGAATTATTATTATCCTAAAACAAGGATCATCCACTACAAAGGAGAAAGCACCAAAAAAGGGTCGATCAATTATGTATTTGTTTTCTACAACGCGATGATAATATTCGCCAGAAAACATTTTTCGCATAAAAACGCCCGGCTTTTCAGCACACTCATAAAAATGGCAATCTACTTCAGGGCATCGATTGCCATTCTGAGCCGGTTTCTGTTGAAATCCCTGTTACCGTTCCTTGATTTTGTCCTTGTTTACAGCGGACTTTTCCTGATAACAAAATACTGGGAAAAAAATGTGATCTTCAGGGAAGGAGGTGAATACCCCCTGGGGTTCATTACGGCAGGGCTCACTGTCTATATTCTGATCTGGCTTATATCTACCTACCTTAGCGGAGGGTATGATGTGCCGGTAAGGCTCAGGAAAGTAGCAGGCGGTGTTATCATTGGAACGGTGGTGATACTGGTTGGCTATGCACTGCTTCCGGAACACCTGCGTTTCTCGAGGGCTATAATAATCCTTGGGGCTGCATGGGGAATAGCTGTTATGTCGGCAAACCGGTTGATACTAAACCTTGCCGGATTTAAAAATGCAAGTCTTGAAAGGATAAGGAACAAACGCTTTATTATTATAGGAGATGAAAAAGAGGCCAAAAGAGTTTCCGATCTCCTGATGCGGACCAGTATAAACCCTGGTTTTGTAGGCCTGGTGTACTCCGGTAAAGACAAGCCAGGGGATTTTATAGGCACACTGGGCCAGATAAGGGAGATCATCAATATTTACCGTATCGATGAAGTGATCTTTTGTTCGAAAAGCCTTCCCCATGAGGAGATCATTGATCAGATGTCGGGGCTCCAGAATACACGGGTCGACTATAAAATTGCTCCCGAAGAGAGTATTTCCATAATAGGCAGTAATTCGATCAACACACAGGGTGACCTGTATACAGTGCAGATCAATGCTATAACAAACACGAATAACAAGCGAAATAAAAGACTGCTCGACCTTGCGGCCAGCCTGGTGATGTTTACCCTGTTACCCGTTTCGGTCTTCCTGGTAAGGCACCCTGCAGGATATGTAAGGAATATCTTCCTGGTAATATTTGGAAGACTTACCTGGGTGGGATATCATCCTACTGCACAGAGCGAACAAGAAAAACTTCCGCAGATTCGCAGGGGTATTCTATCTCCTGTTGATGCTTATGAAGCCAGGGATCTTCCGGAAGATACCATCCAGCGGCTGAATGTTATTTATGCCAGGGATTATAGCATATCCGTAGATCTCAATATTCTTTTCAAGGGATACACGAATACGGGAAGAAAGCCTTTTCCTTGAAAGCACTGTATTTAAGGGGTATGAAAAATATCCTTAATTTTGCACATTCTTAGAGTTAAGTTGTTAGTAAGCATAAAACATATTTTTCATGGCGAAATTTGAGATAGTGACGCCCAAGATGGGCGAAAGCATCATAGAAGCAACCATAACGAAATGGATGGTAGACGTGGGTGACACCATTGAGGAAGATGACCCGGTTGCTGAGATAGCCACAGATAAGGTGGACTCTGAGATCCCCTCTCCTGTTGAAGGAAAAGTGCTTGAAATTATGTACAACGAGGGTGATGTTGTGGCTGTGGGAAAGCCCATCATGGTAATTGAAATTGAAGGGGACGCTGCGGAACCGGAAGAAAAGGAAACCGCAGGGGAGAAAAAAGAGGAAAAAAAGGACCCCGCACCCGAGACTGAAACAAAAACCAGTCCTGAAACTGAAAAAGTGACTGAAACCGAAAAAGAAGATGTGGCACCCTCCGGTTTTTCCGAAGCAAAAAGGTTTTATTCCCCGCTGGTAAAGAACATAGCAAAACAAGAAAACATTTCAGTTGCAGAACTGGAAAATGTACCCGGAACAGGGAAAGATGGCCGGGTTACGAAGCAGGATATGTTGGATTACCTTAAGAACAGGACCACTGCAGGGGCACCTGCCACTGCTGAAGCACCTTCTGCACCCTCTGCGAGGCCTCCTCAATATGAACAACCGGCCGTTACAGCCGAAAGTGGCGATGAGGTGTTTGAAATGGACCGCATGCGCAAACTCATTGCCGATCATATGGTAATGTCGAAACAGGTTTCACCGCATGTAACATCTTTCATCGATATAGATGTTACCAACATCGTAAACTGGCGAAATAAGGTCAAGGACGAGTTCCTGGAAAGGGAAAAGGAGAAGATCACCTTCACCCCGATCTTTATTGAAGCGGCTGCTGCCGTGTTAAAGGAATACCCCAGAGTAAATGCATCTGTTGATGGCAACAACATCATCCACAGGAAAAAGATCAATATCGGCATGGCCACCGCCCTTCCGAACGGCAACCTTATTGTCCCTGTCATAAAGGATGCAGATAATAAGAACCTGCTGGGGCTTACAAGAGATGTGAACGACCTTGCCGGCAGGGCACGCAACAACGAATTGCAGCCCGAAGAGATCCAGGGCGGCACTTTCACTGTAACCAATTTCGGCTCTTTCGACAGCATAACCGGAACCCCCATCATCAACCAGCCACAGGTAGCTATTCTCGGCATAGGAGCCATAAGGAAAAAGCCGGTGGTTGTGGAAACAGACCAGGGGGACGTTATAGCGATAAGGCATATCATGATCATGTCGCTTGCTTACGACCATCGGGTTGTGGATGGTGCACTGGGCGGCATGTACCTGAGACGTCTCAAGGAAGTACTTGAGTCATGGGATGTCAACAGGTCGGTGTGAAAAATCATAGAAAATCGAAATAGCCGCCGATCAACCCGATCAATGGCTACATTATATTAAATTACGAGAGGAATTTATGGAACTCAAAATCGAAAAGCCCATTGCTTTTTTCGACCTTGAAACTACCGGCACGAACATCTCAACCGACAGGATTGTGCAAGTTGCTGTAATAAAACTCACTCCGGGTGAAAAAGAAGAAGAGTTGGATCAGCTTATTAACCCTGAAATCCCTATTCCTGAGGAAACCACGCTCATACATGGCATTTCTGATGCCGACGTGGCCGACCAGCCTACTTTCAGGGAGTTTGCTCCCGAATTGAACCTCTTTCTTACTGATTGCGACCTTGCAGGGTACAATTCCATCAAATTTGACATCCCTTTCCTTGTTGAGGAATTTCTTCGCGCAGATGTTGATTTTGACCTTAAAGACAGAAGGGTCGTCGATGTGCAGAACATCTTCCATAAAATGGAGCCGCGGACACTAAAAGCCGCCTACAGATATTACTGCGGTAAAAACCTCGATATGGCCCATAATGCGGCTGCGGATACCATGGCTACCTATGAAGTGCTTAAGGCACAACTCGATATGTACAAAAACACAGAATATACCGATGCTGACGGTACGGTTTCAATACCTGTGCAGAACGATGTGAAAGCCCTGCATACCTTTTCCTATTTTACAAAAAATGTTGACCTGGTAGGTCATATTATTTTCAATGATAAGCAGCAGGAGGTATTCAACTTTGGTAAATACAAGGGTAGACCGGTTGAGGATGTATTCAGGAAAGAGCCCGCCTACTACGACTGGATGATGAAGAGCAAGTTTCCGAAGAGCACTAAAAAAGTGATCAGCGCCATTAAAATGAGAGTGTAAATTTTTGGCCTATGAAGATCATTTGCATTGGACGTAATTATTTAGAACACACAAAAGAGCTGAACAACCCGCTGCCTTCAGAACCTGTATTCTTCCTTAAGCCCGATACAGCCCTGTTGATCAGGAACAGGCCTTTTTACTATCCTGAATTTTCAGATAATATTCATTACGAAGCAGAAATCGTATTGAAGATCAGCAAAGTGGGAAAATATATTGATGAGCGGTTTGCAGACACCTACTATGATGAGATAGGCATGGGCATAGATTTTACAGCCAGGGACCTGCAGAAAAAGGCAAAAGAGAAAGGATTGCCGTGGGAAAAAGCAAAAGCATTTGACTTTTCGGCACCGTTGAGTGACCGGTTCATCCCAAGGAAAGACCTGGAAGATACCGGGAATATTTCTTTCACACTACTGAAAAACGGCGAAGAGGTACAGAAAGGCAATACCGCCAACATGATCTTTTCGTTCAGGCAGATCATCTCGTATGTTTCACGGTTTATAACCCTGAGGACCGGTGATCTGATTTTTACGGGAACCCCGGAAGGCGTTGGGCCCGTGAAAGTGGGCGATGTACTTGAGGCTTATATCGGAAGTGAAAGAATGCTCATGTGTGAGATCAGGTAAAAATAACATCAGTGATCAGGTCCTTGCCCGCCCTTTTGTTTATAGCTTCCCTGATCTTATTTCTTGCGTAAAGCAGTTCGTTTTTCAGGGCGGGACTGTCGATCTTAACGAACAATTTTCCTGATTTTATGTAGATGTTCTTGGTGTGACGGTTTATCATGTCGCCCACCACTTCGGGCCACAGCCCCACTGCATCTATTTCGTCGTGCTTCCTCTCAAGGTTATACTCCCTGAGCATTTCCCGGATAGCATCACCAAGCGACTGGCTATTTGATTTCTTTATCATTCATATTATTTTTTACTTCCTCTACGCTCCCCTCCTCAACCCTGAATATCTTATGGTCAATATCGGATTCAGCGAATAATTTCTCTATCCTGATCTTTTGTGTATCGGTAATGAATACCTGGCCAAAGTTATTATGGCCCACAAGGGAGATGATATGTTCCACACGGTGGTCATCAAGCTTATCAAAAATGTCGTCAAAAAGCAGTATCGGTTTAAAACCTTTGAGTCTTTTGGTGAATTCGAACTGGGCAAGTTTAAGGGCAATCACGAATGATTTCTGCTGGCCCTGTGAGCCAAACTTCTTCAAAGGATGCCCGCCGATATTGAAAGTAAGGTCGTCTTTATGTATGCCGGTTGTTGTGTAGCGCAGCTTAAGATCTCTGTTGAGGCTGCCCGCCAGCAGTTCACCAGGGCTGCTGTCATGCAACTGGGAATCGTACGCTATCCCTACCGTTTCCCTGTTACCGGTAATTTCGCTGAAATAATCCTGGAAGATTGGGATGAGCGCATCGATGAATTCTTTTCGTTTTTCGTGGATAAGCAACCCGTAGTCTGTGAGTTGCTTGTCCCATACCTCAATGGACGACCGGTTGATTGAAGATGTTTCAGCGAACCTTTTCAGCAAAGCATTTCGCTGACTTAATGCCTTATTGTAATTGAGCAGGTTATCGAGATAGATCCTGTCGAATTGTGATATCACCCCATCAATGTACTTCCTTCTCTGGTCACTGCCTTCATTTATGAGGTCCCTGTCGTAAGGGGAAATCATTACCAGCGGGAGCAGGCCGATATGATCGGCCAGCCTGCCGTATTCTTTCGAATTGATCCTGAAACTCTTTTTCTGGTTGACCTTCTGCAGGCAGCTCACTTTATCCTGCTTGCTGCCCTTACGTGAATAAATTCCATGTATCGCAAAGAAATCCTCACCGTGGAGTATATTCTGAACATCTATGTTATTAAAGTAGCTTTTACAGAAAGACAGGTAATAGATACCATCCAGGATATTGGTCTTCCCGGCTCCGTTATCGCCGATAAAGCAATTGATCTTTTCCGAAAAATGGAGGGTAGCCTCTCCACAGTTCTTGAAATTGTTCAATATGAGTTTTTGCAGGTACATTAACGTAAACTTTCAACCCTCTTTGCTGCCTCTTCAAGTTCATTCTCGGGAGTTGAGGCAGCTCCGCTTATTCCGACACTTTTAACACCTTTAAACCATCGCTTATTTATCTCATCAGGGCTTGTTACGAAATACGAATTCGGATTGGCTTCTTTGCATACACTGAACAGGTACCGGCCATTGGAGCTTTTTGTGCCACTCAAAAAAACAATCACATCGAAGGAGGCTGCAAAAGCCCTCAGGTGCGGTGCGCGGCCGTATACCTGTCCACAAATTGAATCGGTAACAAACAGGTTCCCCAAACCTGTTTTCTTCCTGATCACTTCTGCGACTTTATCAAGCCCTTCCCTGCTCATTGTGGTCTGCGAAAAAAGATAGACAGGCAGCTCCGGTTCAAGACGTGCTGCCTCTTCGGGAGAGTCGACCACAACCGCTTTTCCATTCGAATACCCGGTAAGGCCTTTAACCTCAGGGTGGCTTTTCTTTCCGTAAATCACCAGGGTACCACCTGCTTCACTAACCATATCGGCAGTTTCCCTGATCTTTTTCTGAAGTTTAAGCACTACCGGACAGGTTGCATCAATAATATTCACGCCTGATTTTTCAGCAAGCTCGAATGTTTCAGGAGGTTCACCATGAGCCCTGAGGAGAACCGTTGAACCCTCCAATGCCTTAAGCCTTTCGCAACCGGTCACTTCAACACCCAGCTTCCTCAACCTTTCCACTTCCCTTTCATTATGGACCAGTTCTCCAAGGCTGAACAATTTATCGTTGTGCTCATTTGCAGCCTTCTCAGCCCTTTGGATAGCACGCCTGACGCCTCCGCAAAACCCTGCTGCCGGATCTATTTCAACTTTCATAACAAGAAAACAAAATTACACAAAACACCACTTCGATTAAGAGCGGTGAAACGGTTATTATCAACAAACCTGAACGGCCAGGTATCAGTCAGCTTCTTTCTTTTTGGAGAACTCTGACAGATTGAAAGTAAGGGTAAAGTAATTAGGTGATCCCACCAGGTGATAGGCAGAGCGTGCGTAACTGATATGGAATTTCGAGATACGGATTCCAAACCCCCATGAAAACCCGACGGTTGAGAGTTTTGAAGGCACTTTCATCTCCTGTCTTCTAAGATAATTATAACTTGCCCTGAGGGTCAATACCTTTGCCAGCTTCAATTCGCCGCCAAAAACAAGGTGCCTCATAAGGTTATCGGCAAATTTCTCGATGCCGCTGACTTCATTGGGCAAACCCGTGATGGGATCTGTTCCTCCCCTGGGATTGTCAGGATCGTCGTACCTGAGATCCCATTTTTCAAGATGAGTTAAAAGAACTGAAAATGTAAACGGGAGGTGCTTTAATCCTTTTGAAAAGCCTGCCTGGATCTCAAAGGGTATCGGCTCGCGCGGGCTGTTCCCGTAGGGCACGACCTGGAAACCAATGTTCCGGGCAATAAGTGACGCGGTAAAATCAGACTCTTCATTGTGATAAGACCCTGCGATATCAACACCCAGTCCGAAAGAGTTATATGATTCAAGGCCGGAATAAATAAACTTAAGGTTCGAACCTATTGAAAATCTGGGTGTCAGCCATCTGCCCCACCCAATATTCAATGCATACTCCCCTGCTGTAAATTCCCCATACTTCACCCCTGCTGCATCAGCTTCGGTGAAAGTACCGTAATTGATGAACTGTAGAGTGCCCACAAAAGTGCCCAGTTTGTTGAAAGACCTTCCGTATTGGGCAAAACCGTAATTGATATCCGAATAATAATCCACAAAGCTCAGTCCCAGGCTGTTGTTCATCTTTTCTGTAATGAGCGAGGGATTGGCAAGCGAAACAGTAATGTCGTCATCATTAATGGCAATAAAATTCCCGCCCAGGGCAGCAATTCTAGCCGAATTGGGCATATTCAGGAACTCGTAAACACCATCACCACCCGATTGTGAGTATGTTTCCGTAAAGAGGAATATTGATAAAAGGGATACGAGTAAGAGTCGAAGTTTTCTCACAGCAGATTCAGGATCAAAAATTAAATCAGGTTTCAAACGACAAAACCACCTTCAATATTATCCGGCGGTCATCTATTATTTGTTTTTTGCCCTGATGAGGTTCAGTGCGCTGCCGGCCCTGAACCATTCTATCTGGGCTTCATTGTATGTGTGATTGACCTCAAACTCTTCACTGGTTCCGTCGGAATGGTGCAGCACCACCTTCAACGGCTTGTCAGATGCAAATTCAGTGAGGCCGACAATATCGATCAGGTCATCTTCCCTGATCTTATCATAATCATCCGGGTTGCTGAAGGTCAGTGCGAGCATACCTTGTTTCTTGAGGTTTGTTTCGTGTATCCTTGCAAACGATCTTACCAGCACTGCTTTTACGCCGAGGTGCCTGGGCTCCATGGCAGCGTGCTCTCTTGACGAACCCTCGCCATAGTTTTCATCACCCACTACTAAGGTGCCTATTCCCTTATCTTTGTAATCCCTTGCAGTGGCAGGGACTTCATCGTATTCGTCCTTCACCAGATTCCTAACGCTGTTTGTTTTGTCGTTAAAATAATTTACGGCACCGATAAGCAGGTTATTGGAAATATTGTCGAGGTGCCCCCTGTACCTGAGCCAGGGACCGGCCATACTGATATGATCGGTAGTGCACTTACCTTTTGCCTTTATCAGCAGCCTGAGGCCTTTCATATCCTTACCATCCCATGCGGTGAAGGGTTTCAGGACCTGTAACCTACGCGAATCCGGCTTTATCTTAACATCTACGTTACTTCCGTCTTTTGCCGGAGCCTGGTACCCATTGTCTTCCACGGCAAACCCTTTTACAGGGAATTCGATGCCCTTCGGCGGATCGAGCATTACCTCTTCCCCGTCTTCGTTTACCAGCTTATCCTTCATCGGGTTGAACTTAAGGGTTCCCGCTATGGCATAAGCCGTGACGATCTCAGGAGAAGCAACAAAACCGTGAGTATTCGGGTTTCCGTCGTTTCTTTTGGCAAAGTTCCTGTTGAAAGAGGTCATGATCGAGTTCTTTTCCTCTTTATCGGCATTGTGCCGTGCCCATTGCCCGATACAGGGACCGCAGGCATTGGCAAGGACAACCCCGCCAATCTCTTCAAAATCCCGAAGCAGGCCGTCCCTTTCAACTGTATACCTTACCATTTCAGAGCCCGGTGTTACGGTGTACTCCGATTTGGCTTTCAGCTTTTTCCCTGTGGCCTGCTTGGCTATGGAAGCTGCCCTCGTTATGTCTTCATAAGAGGAATTAGTACAGGAACCTATCAAACCGACTTCCAGCTTTTCAGGCCAGTCATTCTTTTCAACAGCATCTGCAAACTCAGAAACAGGCGTTGCAAGGTCAGGGGTAAACGGACCATTGATATGAGGTTCCAGTTCAGAAAGATTGATATCGATCACCTGGTCGAAATATTCCTCCGGATTATCATAAGCCTCCTGATCGGCTGCCAGGTGTTCACTGATCTCAAGGGCCGCTTCAGCTACTTCAGGCCTCTCAGTTCCACGGAGGTAAGTTACCATCTTCTCATCGAAACCAAACAATGAAGTGGTGGCCCCTATTTCTGCACCCATATTGCAGATAGTGCCTTTACCTGTACATGA
This sequence comes from uncultured Bacteroidales bacterium, assembly GCA_964567785.1. GTDB lineage: Bacteria > Bacteroidota > Bacteroidia > Bacteroidales > JAGOPY01 > CAZMOK01. The sequence goes on from CAZMOK010000015.1 coordinate 17,455, forward strand.
TATTGTTTTTGCCCCTGGTCCGAAATACTCGAGGATATAACCTGTACCTCCTTTAACGGTTAGGATCCCGGCAACTTTTAGGATTACATCCTTCGCAGAGGTCCAGCCGCTCAGTTCACCTGTGAGCCTCACCCCTATAAGCTTTGGCCACTTAACCTCCCAGGGCATTCCAACCATAACATCCACCGCATCAGCGCCTCCCACACCTACGGCAACCATTCCCAGTCCTCCGGCATTAACGGTGTGTGAATCGGTACCTATCATCATTCCCCCGGGAAATGCATAATTTTCCAGCACCACCTGGTGTATAATACCTGCCCCGGGTTTCCAGAAACCAATACCATACTTGTTCGATACGGATGCAAGGAAATCAAACACCTCCTGATTTACATCCAGTGCTTTTGCAAGGTCCCTGGCAGCGCCAAGTTTCGCCTGGATCAGATGATCGCAATGAACGGTTGAAGGCACGGCCACTTTTTCCTTATTGGCCATCATGAACTGCAGCAAAGCCATCTGTGCAGTCGCATCCTGCATGGCAACCCGGTCGGGCCTGAAATTTACATATGACTTACCTCTTTCATAGGCTCTTTTAGGAGCCCCTTCATCAAGATGGGAATAAAGTATTTTTTCTGTAAATGTTAGCGGCCTTCCGAGAACCTTTCTTGCCGCTTCTATCTTTTCGGGCAAACCGGCATATTTTTTCCGGATCATTTCAAAATCAAATGCCATAACGTATCGAGGTTTATAATCAATGAATAACTGTAATTAAGAGGCGATAACCAAAATGCAAAAGTATTAAAATTTCACCTGCTTTATTAAAGGCGTTACCTTTGCACAATATTTAAGCTTATGCCCGTTTTTTTAACATAAAAACCGTGGTTATTGTTTGATCAATATAAATCTCAGATGAACCGGAAAAAACTACTTGTCACGCTGTTGCTGATCCTCTTTACAGGGATCCTCCCCTCACTTACAAAGGGGGCCTATCTATTGATCCCTATGGACAACACCCAGTCGAACCATTTAAAAGCATACGGAATAGCCTATTATATACTTGAAAGAGATGTTGAGATCCATTGGCTGCTGAATTACAAGGGAGGCAGCTATATGTGCCGGCATCATCCCGATTTTGAAAATGAGTGCATAGTGCGGGGTGTTTCCTACAAAGTAATTGCAGATGTGCAGTCAACAGCCATACTGCAGGAAATATCCGATCCTGAAAAGAATATGGATGCAGTGAAACTGCACAAGGCCCCGAAAATCGCAATTTACTCGCCCAAGAACAAGCAACCCTGGGACGATGCGGTAACACTGGCACTGACCTATGCCGAGATCCCTTATGATGTTATCTACGATGAGGAAGTTATTAGCGGGGTCCTTCCCACTTACGACTGGCTCCACCTTCATCACGAAGATTTTACAGGACAGTTCGGTAAGTTCTGGGCCAGGTACAGGAATTATCCCTGGTATCAGGAAAACCAGCGAACGATGGAGGAAATTGCCTTTAAACTGGGATTTGAAAAAGTTTCTGAATGCAAGCTGGCTGTTTCGAAGAGGATCAAGAAATTTGTGGCCGGGGGTGGTTACCTGTTCGCAATGTGCTCGGCGCCCGACAGTTTTGATGTGGCCCTTGCAGCAGAAGATGTCGATATTTGTGATGTAATGTTCGACGGCGACCCGATGGACCCCAACGCCCAGGAAAAGCTCGACTTCTCAAATACCCTTGCATTCGAGAATTTCACCATCAGCACCAGCCCGTATGAATACGAAATATCCAGCATCGACATGAGCACCCGGAGACCCAGGTCGCTGAGGGAAGGAAATGATTTCTTCACACTTTTCGAATTTTCCGCCAAGTGGGACCCGGTACCAACCATGCTCTGCCAGAACCACACTTCTGTGATCGATGCCTTTATGGGCCAGACAACGGCTTTCAACATCAACAACATCAAGCCCGGTGTACTGATCATGGGAGAGAACAAACCAGCAGGGGAAGCCCGGTATATCCACAGCGAGTATGGTAAGGGGTTCTTTACTTTTTATGGGGGTCATGATCCTGAAGACTACCGCCACTATGTAGGCGATCCCCCCACTGAGCTTGACCTGTTCCCCAATTCACCCGGTTACAGGCTGATCCTCAACAACATTCTATTCCCCGCCGCCCGCAAGAAAAAACAAAAAACCTGATAGGATTGCGATTCATGGTGGAAATGAACAATGAATAATGAATAATTAACAATTAACAATTAATAATTAATAATTAATAATTAAAGAACTGAAGATCAGAAGGTAAGAAGCAGAAATCAATGAACAATGAACAGTTACCTAAGTTCTAAACTCTGATTACCCGCAACCCGTACCTCGTAACCCGAACACTCAAACACCCGAACACTTTCAGGGATACAACTCATCGAAGAAACGGTTCTCGTCGAAGTAGAAATTGACCATCCTGCCACACTCATCTTCAATGATATAATCGATGGTGCCCGTCGATACCGCAGCAGAAGGAACGGTGATTTCATGTATGCCGCTTGCCAGGTAAAAGCAATCAATATGATTTTTAATAGGTACAGTGACCGTGGCACTGAACTCAACATTTTCGGCAGAAACACCGCCGGAAGTTCCTGTTACCGATAATACATCATCGACAGGATCGTCGGGAGTATCGCTGCCTTCGTCCCATGACAGGTCAAAATTACAGTTATACCTGATCCTCACAGTGTCGATAGTATCATACCTTTCAATTAATCCATCTGAAACAGTGAATGAATAGAGCAGAGACCCTGATTCATTGCCAAGGAAACGGCTTGTAACACTGCCTGTCACCTTATCGTCGTTCACATAGAAATCATGGAAGCTGAAGGTAACTTCAGTACCCTGTTCGTTTACAGGCCCGTTGAAAACAGCTTCATAATGGCCCCTTCTGAACTTACCGTCGGGGCACCCCCTGTTAACCTCGCCATAGTTGAAGAGCATGGTATTGGTGGCCGCTGTATAGTCAACCGTTGCATGGTCTATCCAGCCGTTCTCACCGGCCAGCACCTCTGAATTATTGATGGATTTAAAATAGGTATTGAAGACCTCCATGAACACATCCTCAGAAAAGATGTAATCTTTCGACGACAGGACATTGGGGTTGTAATCGACTTCCGTATTCTTGGTAGTGCAGCCGCAGGCAATCAAACTTATAAATGCAGCCAGGAAAGAAATTGTTTTAAGTAGTCTCATGTCGGTACTTTCTTCAATCTATAACATCATATTAATCCGAATATTTTGAATAGGTAAGAAAAGTAAAGGGATAATCATGCTTTTCATCAGCAGGATGGTATTCTTCTTCGATCAGTTCCCATTTATTTTTATCTATTTCGGGGAAAAAAGTATCAGCTTCAAAATCCTTATGCACTTTAGTTATGTAAAGTTTTGTAGCCACCGGCATAAACTGGCGGTAGACTGCCCCCCCTCCTATCACAAAACTTTCCTCATCCTCTTTACACAGTTTCATTGCATCTTCAATGGACCTTACCGTGATACATCCTTCAAAAACCTCTCCCGGATCGTCAGTAATGACAATATTCACCCTGTTTTTCAGCGGCCTGACAGGCAGCGAGAGATAGGTATTGCGGCCCATGATCACCTGGTGCCCTGATGTGATCCTTTTGAATCTCTTCAGATCGTCGGAAAGGTACCACAGAAGCTTGTTGTCTTTTCCTATCGCATTGTTTTCGGCTATTGCCACAATTATGGATATCTTTTTCATACCGAGATCTCCCCTTTTATGTGAGGATGTGATTCATACCCAACCAGTTCGAAATCCTCAAAAACAAAATCATCAATATCTTTCCTTTCCGGGTTGATCCGCATCTCAGGGAGCGGATAGGGTTCCCTGGTGAGCTGAAGTTTAACCTGGTCAATATGGTTGAGGTAGATATGGGCGTCACCCAGGGTATGGACAAACTCACCGGGTTCCAGGCCGGTTACCTGCGCTATCATCATCGTGAGCAGCGAGTAGGAAGCAATGTTGAACGGCACCCCTAAAAAGATATCGCAACTGCGCTGGTAGAGCTGTGTTGAAAGTTTTCCGCCGGCCACATAGAACTGGAAAAGTATGTGGCAGGGAGGCAGGGCCATTTTATCAAGTTCACCTACATTCCAGGCGCTGACGATATGCCGCCTGGAGTCGGGGTTTGATTTTATCGATTCAATGACGTTCTTTATCTGGTCTATCTTCTTTTCGCCGGGTGCGGGCCACGATCTCCACTGGTGCCCGTAGATCGGCCCTAGGTCACCCTTTTCATCGGCCCATTCATCCCAGATCGACACCCTGTTTTCATTCAGGTACTTGACATTGGTCGATCCTTTGAGGAACCAAAGCAATTCATGTATGATCGACCTGAGATGAAGTTTTTTGGTTGTAAGCACCGGGAAGCCTTCCTGAAGGTTGAAGCGCATCTGGTATCCGAACACGCTGATGGTTCCGGTACCGGTGCGGTCTTCCTTTTTCACCCCGTTATTCATTACATGATCCAGCAAATCAAGATATTGTCTCATAAAAAGAAATCAGTTTAAACCATTATCCAAGGATCATCCCCACAATAGTCGCTGAAAGCAGGGATGCCATCGCCCCACCCATCAGCGCTTTGAACCCGAGCTTGCCCAGCAGGGTCCTCTGGTTGGGCGCCAGGGCGCCGATACCGCCTACCAGGATGCCAATGGATGCAAAATTCGCAAAGCCACACAACATATAGGTTGCCATGATAATGGATTTGGTATCTGTAAATTTCGTTGCCTCGATCAGGTCTTTCATGCTGATATAAGCCACCATTTCATTAAGAATGATCTTCTCGCCGAACAACTGGCCAACAAGGGAAATATCTGGCGCCGGCACACCCAGCAGCCAGGCCAGTGGCGCCAGGATGATCCCAAAAATGAACTGCAGGCTGAGCTGTTTGTACTGCCCGTTTGTGAATTCAGCTATTACCGGGTTCAGGCTGGTCCAGTCGCCTACAACAAGCAAGATCTGGTTAAAAAGATAAATGAAAGCCAGGAAAACCAGCAGCATGGCGGCAACATTGACAGCCAGGCGGATCCCCTGCCCTGTTCCGTTTGAAATTGCTTCAAGTATGTTAGAGCCCACATCGTCGCGGGTTATCTCTATGTCAGACCCTATCGGTTCCGTTTGAGGTACCAGGAGCTTTGCCATAACTACAGCGCCCGGCGCGGCCATAACAGAGGCTGTTATCAGGTGCTTGGCAAATACCAGTTGCTCCTGGGGGTCAGTGCCGCCCAGCAACCCTATGTAAATGGCAAGGACACCACCGGCAATGGTTGCCATCCCCCCTACCATTACGAGCATGATCTCGCTCTTGTTCATTTTCGGCAGGTACTCTTTGATCAGCAGCGGGGATTCAGTTTGCCCCAGGAAGATATTTCCGGTTGCCGAGAGGCTTTCTGCACCTGATATCCTCAAAGCTTTTTTCAGCAGAAGGGCCAGGAAATAAACTATCTTCTGAATTATTCCATAATAGAACAAAACACTTGTTATGGCGGAGAAAAAGATTATTGTAGGGAGTATCCTGAATGCAAAGTTCATCAGGCTGTCTTCCATATTGCCTGTTACAAAAGACCTGAATAGGAATTCGGTCCCTGCATTGGAAGATTCCAGCACTTTAATGAAAAGTTTTCCTACAAATTCGAAAAACAACTGTATGAAGGGGACTTTCAGGACAAGGATCGCGATGACCACCTGTACCAGCAGGCCAATGAGCACAACCCTCCACTTGATCATCCTTCTCCGTTCACTTAACAAAAAGCCCAGGCCAAGCAGTACAACAAGACCGAGAAGACCACGCAGTAATGATTCGAGTGAAAATCCATTGGAGGAAACTCCCCTGACGGTTTCAGCGGCAAACATTTCGATGGGAAACAAAGAAAACAGCAGGAAAAATAACAGGACAGCAAGTTTCTTAATCTTCATCAGCAATCAGCAGTTTAACCAAATTTATCCCGTGAAACTCATAAACCTTTGCCAGGCTTTTCAGCCTGATTTCTTTTTTTTCTTGATTTCATCCCTCAGCACAGATGCTTTTTCATATTCTTCACTCTCAACGGCTTTCTTGAGCATCTCTTCGAGTTCACTCAGTGAATAATCGGAATACTCCGTTTTCATATCACTTTCGGGGGGATAAGATCCTTTGGCCTGCTCTTCTCCCTGTTGTTTTTCCTCCATAATGACCCCTGCTTCTGATATGATCTTCTCGTAGGTATAGATGGGGCACTTAAACCTTATAGCGATGGCCACGGCATCGGAGGTACGGGCGTCTATCTTGCTCTCTTTTCCGTTGTGTATGCAATGAAGCTTTGCGTGAAAAACCCCCATTTTGAAATCATCTATCACAACTTCTTTCACAGTGACACCATAGTGATCCGCAAAATTCTTGAACAGGTCGTGAGTAAGAGGCCTTGAAGGTTTCATCTTTTCTATTTCCACAGCAATTGCCTGTGCTTCAAAACCACCTATTATGATCGGCAACCTTCTCTTACCGTAGACTTCTCCTAATATCAGCGCATATGCCCCGCTCTGCGACTGGCTGTATGACATACCCACTATTTCCAACTTAATTTTATCCATGTATTCTCCCCACGAATTTAAAGGTAAAAGTATAGATTTTTTTCCGTTTGCAACTGTTCGAACAAACAAGACATGTAAACTGTTTCGTCAAATCCTGATAATAGTGTGCCTTAAGTTTCCGTTCCACCTAATTTTCATGGTAGAATATATGGTACGATCTTTACCTCTCACTTATTAAGAAACATTTTAAATTTTTACCCGAAAAAGCTATCTTTCTAAGAGTAGCTACTCCCTGTTTAAAGAGGTGTAAAAACAATAAATTACTTTCATAGATTTGTGGTTTTCTAACCAAAACCTTGGATTTATGAAAAGAATTTACCTGTTTCTTGCTAGCCTGATCTTACCGGTTTTTGCCTTCGCAAGTGAAGCTGACCTGGTTATTCCCGACGAAATCAAAAAAGAAAACATCCTGTACTGGGGCTTTTTGATCACAGTGGCAGGACTTCTTTTCGGTCTCTGGCAATTCGTCAGGGTCAAAAAATTTCAGGCTCATCAATCAATGCTCGATGTAGCCCATGTTATCTACCAGACCTGCAGCACCTACCTGAAGCAACAGGGCAGGTTCCTGGCAATTCTTTTTCTATTCATCGGTGCGGCCGTCGCTTTTTATTTCGGTTGGCTTTCGCACGATCCCAATGATCCCGAAAGCGGCTTTGGCGTAGGCGGCGTCTTGATGATCCTGGGCTGGACGATAGTCGGTATCCTGGGATCCTATGCGGTAGCCTGGTTTGGTATCAGGATGAATACCCTGGCCAATTCAAGAATGGCTTTTGCCTCGCTCGAGAGAAAACCACTGAAACTGTTGAACATCCCGCTTAAGGCCGGGATGAGCATCGGGGTGGTTCTCATTTGTGTTGAGTTGATCATGATGCTGATCATCCTTCTCTTTGTTCCCGGAAAATATGCAGGTGCCAGCTTCATCGGCTTTGCCATTGGTGAATCCCTCGGCGCATCAGCACTCAGGATCGCAGGCGGTATCTTTACAAAGATAGCTGATATCGGCTCAGACCTGATGAAAGTGGTCTTCAAGATCGAAGAGGATGACCCGAGGAACCCCGGTGTTATAGCCGACTGTACCGGCGACAATGCCGGCGACAGCGTCGGACCCACTGCCGATGGTTTTGAAACTTACGGTGTTACAGGCGTTGCCCTCATTGCTTTCATCCTTCTTTCTGTTACAAGCATTGAACATCAAACACAACTGCTTACCTGGATCTTCGTGATGCGTATCCTGATGATAGCAACCTCAATCGGATCCTACTGGATAAACGGAGCCATCAGCCAGGCCAGATACAAAGGCAAGGATGAGCTTGACTTCGAGCAACCCCTTACACTTCTGGTGTGGATAACCTCCGTTGTGTCAATAGCAGTGACCTTCATTGCAAGCTATCTCATCATCGGTGACCTGGGGAACAATATGTGGATCCCGCTGTCGATAATAATAAGTTGCGGAACACTTGGCGCGGCACTGATCCCGGAATTCACCAAGATCTTTACAAGCCCCAAGTCGCGGCATGTGAACGAGATCGTTGAATCATCCAAGGAAGGCGGCGCCTCCCTGACGATACTCTCCGGTTTTGTGGCAGGTAATTTCAGTGCTTTCTGGAAAGGTGCGGTTTTCTTTGTGCTGATGTTTGCAGCGTATTATGCAAGCACCTTCCACCTCGGCACTATAATGGACTACGAAACCATCTTTGCCTTTGGTCTTGTTGCCTTTGGTATGCTTGGAATGGGCCCGGTCACCATTGCCGTTGACAGTTACGGACCGGTAACCGACAACGCCCAGTCGATCTATGAACTGTCGCTGATAGAAGAAGATAAAAACGCACAACAGGAAATTGAACGGGATTTCGGCTTCAAACCTGATTTTGAAAAGGCCAAATATTATCTCGAGGCCAACGACAGTGCTGGAAACACCTTTAAGGCCACAGCTAAACCGGTACTGATAGGCACAGCCGTTGTGGGTGCAACCACTATGATCTTTTCACTCATCCTTGTTATTAAAAAAGTGCTTGGAGTGGATCCCGCAACCATACTGAACCTGCTGAACCCTTTTTCCATCCTTGGCTTCCTGCTCGGAGGTGCAGTGATCTACTGGTTCACCGGGGCTTCAACTCAGGCTGTTACTACCGGTGCAACCCGTGCCGTTGAGTTCATCAAGAAAAACATTAATCTCGATCCCGATGCACCAAAGAAAGCTGATGCGGATAAATCGAAGCAGGTGGTTCAGATATGTACAGTATATGCCCAAAAAGGAATGATCAACATTTTTGTTGCCATTTTCTTTTTTGCCCTCGGTTTTGCCTGTATATCAGCTCCCGCAGGTTTTGAACCGGGCAACACTGCCAGTGAAAATGCCAAACTCATTCCACCGGTTTCATTATTTGTGAGCTACCTTATTTCAATAGCCATCTTCGGTTTGTTCCAGGCTGTTTTTATGGCCAATGCTGGCGGTGCCTGGGACAATGCCAAGAAAGTTGTTGAAGTGGATATGCAGGAGAAGGGCACACCGCTTCACGAAGCCACAGTTGTTGGTGATACCGTAGGCGACCCATTCAAGGATACTTCCTCGGTTTCGCTTAACCCTATCATCAAGTTCACAACACTGTTCGGATTGCTGGCAATGGAGATCGCCCTCGCTGCGCAGTTCAGGGATATTGCACCCTATTTTGGCATAGGGTTCATCATCGTCTCCCTGATCTTTGTTTACAGGAGTTTCTACAATATGAGGGTCAAAAGCAAAAACTGATCCCTGAAAGGAAAAACCTGAACCAGACTTCTTAATTCATTCCAAATAAATGCAGGCCCCGGAAAAAATCCGGGGCCTTTGTTAATTTATTCACAATAAATGAACAGATGCTTCAGTTAATCGTTAAAGATTAGTAAATTTGGGGCTCATTAACTTCTTTTGAATAAACTATCAGCAACTGAAATGAAGGATTTTACAGCACGTCATATCGGACCGGATAATTCTGACATAAACAAAATGATTGATGCAATCGGGGTTGGTTCAACAAAGGAATTGATGGATAAGATCGTTCCACGGAACATTCTTCTCGATAAAGATCCCGAATTGCCGGAAAGCATGACAGAACCGGAGTATATTGACCATATCCGCTCTTTAGGGAAAAAGAATAAGCTGTACAGAAACTTCATTGGCCTCGGTTACTACAACACCTTCACACCGCCTGTAATTCAGAGGAACATGCTTGAAAATCCTGGCTGGTATACAGCCTACACCCCCTACCAGGCTGAAATATCCCAGGGCAGGCTTGAGGCACTGCTGAATTTCCAGACAATGATCTCTGACCTCACGGGATTGCCCCTGGCCAATGCCTCTTTGCTGGATGAAGGCACGGCAGCAGCAGAAGCAATGGCAATGACATTCAATGCAAGGCCCAGAAAACAGGTTAAAGAGGGTGTCAGTAAATTCTTCGTTTCGGAGGATATATTTCCTCAAACACTTGATATACTGAAAACAAGAGCTCTGCCGATAGGTATCGAACTGGAAACAGGAAACCACAGGGATTTTGAGTGGACCGGTGAGTTTTTCGGAGGAATAGTCCAGTACCCTGACCAATACGGCGAAATAAATAATTACACTGAATTCACAAAGAATGCCCACGAGGCCGGTGCTGTGGTAATTGCAGCAGCAGACCTTTTGAGCCTGGCATTGCTCACTCCGCCGGGAGAATGGGGTGCCGACGTTGTTGTAGGCTCCTCTCAGCGATTTGGTATTCCACTGGGCTACGGGGGGCCACATGCAGGCTTCTTTGCCACAACTGAAAATTTCAAAAGGAACATACCGGGGAGGATCATCGGTGTCTCGAAAGATGCCCTGGGAAACCCGGCTTACAGAATGGCCTTGCAGACAAGGGAGCAACATATTAAAAGAGAGAGGGCAACCTCAAACATCTGTACTGCCCAGGCCCTGCTCGCATCTATGGCAGGAATGTTCGCCTGTTGGCATGGTCCTGACGGACTGAAGCGATTGGCCAAATCCATTCACAGAAAAGCAATGGTTGTTGAGTCATCTGTAAAAAGTATGGGGTATGAACTGTACAATGATTATTTCTTCGATACTCTGAAAATCGGCCTCAAGCAGGGGATATCGTCATCAGACGTCAGAAAGACAGCAGAATCGAAACATATCAACCTCAGGTACATCAACAACAACACAGTTGGATTAAGTGTTGATGAAACAACTACAGAAAAGGATCTCATTGACCTGCTATCTGTTTTTTCAATCCTTGCAGGCGGCAACGGCTCAGATAAAAACAAACCTGAGGAAGAGAACAGGCTGCCCGGCGAACTCATCAGGAAGTCTGCATTTCTTAAAGCATCATGCTTTAACAGTTATCATACTGAAACAGAAATGATGCGTTACATGAAATGGCTCGAAAACAAGGATCTTGCTCTGAACAGGACAATGATCCCCCTGGGCTCCTGTACCATGAAACTGAATGCGGCCAGCCAGTTGTTCTCCATTACATGGCCCGAATTTGCAAACATACATCCCTTTGTGCCTGTTGACCAGGCAGAAGGATACATGGAAGTAATCGAAAGACTTGAAAAATATCTCTGTGAAATAACAGGATTTTCAGCCATCACATTCCAGCCCAATTCAGGGGCTTCAGGTGAACATACCGGATTGCTTGTCATCAGGGCTTACCACCAGAGCCGTGGCGAACAGCATAGAAATATATGCCTTATACCTTCCTCCGCCCATGGCACAAACCCGGCAAGTTCGGTAATGGCCGGGATGAAAGTTGTTGTGCTCAAGACCGACGAAAATGGCGATATCGATATGGAAGACCTGAAAGCCAAGGCTGAGCAGCACAGCGAAAACCTTGCCGCCATTATGGTTACCTACCCTTCTACGCATGGGGTATATGAAGAAAAAATAAAGGAGGTAACTGAGATCATACATAACCACGGCGGCCAGGTTTATATGGATGGTGCCAATATGAATGCGCAGGTTGGATATACAAACCCGGCACTCATAGGTGCCGATGTTTGCCATCTGAACCTTCACAAGACCTTTGCAATACCGCACGGCGGTGGCGGTCCGGGTGTCGGGCCGATAGGTGTTGCAGAGCATCTGAAGAAATTCATGCCAAAACATCCGATAATTGAGACCGGCGGGGAGGAAGGCATTACTGCAGTATCAGCAGCGCCCTTCGGCAGCGCGCTCATTCTTCCGATCTCTTACGGTTATATAAGGCTTTTGGGCAGGGAAGGGCTGAAAAAAGCAACCGAGCTTGCCATTCTCAACACCAATTATATAAAAGCCAGGTTATCTGGTCATTATAAGATCCTTTACAAAGGGAAAAACGGACATGTAGCCCATGAAATGATCCTCGATTGCAATGAGTTTCACAGAACGGCCGACATACTTGTTGTCGATATAGCCAAGCGGCTCATGGATTATGGTTTTCACGCCCCTACTGTAGCATTCCCCGTTGCGGGCACCCTCATGGTGGAACCCACAGAGAGCGAGCCCCTCAAAGAACTGGACAGGTTTTGTGAAGCCATGATCAGGATCAGGGAAGAGATCAGGGAAATCGAAGAGGCAAAGGCCGACAGAAAGGAGAACATCCTCAAAAATGCCCCGCATACGGCGCACATGGTTTCCGCAGACGATTGGGGTTTTCCCTATTCCAGGAGGAAAGCAGCATTTCCAGTTGATACACTGGTTCACAATAAATATTTCACCCCGGTTACACGTATTGACGATGCCTATGGCGACAGAAACCTTGTCTGTACGTGTTACCCTGTGGAAGATTATGCAGAAACAACCGGATGATCAATCTGTTCAACAGAAACAGATATCCCCTTGTACCTTCATAATTTTCACTTTTTCGCATCGTTTCTGAAGAAAATTATTTATTTGTAAAAAAGTATTATATTTGCAGTGTCGAATTCAAGACATTCCGTTTTTATTTCACCTTTTTTAAATCCTATTAGCTAACTATCGAATAAAAATCCAAGGAATTTCGGTTCCTAATTTTCCTCCAGGGGAAATTATTCTCAAATAAACAAGAAATGTACGATATCATTGAGTTGAACAGTAAACTTGTCAGTGACCTGCGCGAGATCGCAAAGGAACTTGGTATACCCAAACACGATAAGCTCCTCAAACAGGACCTTATTTACAAAATTCTCGATCAGCAGGCATTGAACCCCTCCGCTGATGACCTTGCCAAGGAGAAAAGCACTGATACCACCAAAAAAAAGAGGCGCGGCAGGCCCAGAAAAACTGAATCTGAACCAAAGGACAGTAAAGAAAAGAATGCCGACCAGAAGCCCCGCCGCAGGGGACGTCCTAGAAAAAGCGAAACTGACCAGGACAAACAGGCAAAAAAACCACCTGTAAATACAGGCGATCAAAAAGCTGAGGACAGCAAGCCACAGCAGCCAAAACAAAAGGAAGAACCAGTAAAGACTGAAACCAAAATCTCAGAAAACCGCCCGGAACAGAGGCAAAAAGATCACAGAACAGATACTTCCAAAAATATTGAAAGAAAGCCTGAAAGAAAGTTTGAAAGAAAACCTGAACAGGAGGATAAAAGATTCCAGCAGCCACAGAGGCAGCATCACCATAAAAAAAGATCTGAGGAATTTTCGTTCGAATACGAAGGTTTTGTTACCAGTGAAGGAGTGTTGGAGATCATGCCCGACGGATACGGGTTCCTGCGCTCGTCAGATTATCATTACCTGAACTCCCCCGACGATATTTATGTTTCCCAGTCGCAGATCAAGTTATTCGGACTGAAAACCGGAGATACGATACAGGGCAGCATCAGGCCGCCCAAAGAAGGGGAAAAATACTTCCCGCTCATTAAAGTTGAATTGATCAACGGCAGAAAGCCCGAGGAGGTCCGAGACCGCATCCCGTTCGATTATCTCACACCTCTTTTCCCTGAAAAGAAATTCAAGATCACCGATTACCCCAACGCCGACATATCCACCAGGATCATTGATATGTTCGCACCTATAGGCAAAGGTCAGCGCGGGCTTATCGTTGCCCAGCCTAAGACTGGCAAAACGGTACTCCTGAAGGAAATAGCAAATGCCATTGCCTACAACCATCCGGAATCCTACCTTATCGTGCTGCTCGTAGATGAGCGTCCCGAAGAGGTTACCGATATGGAAAGAAGCGTTAAGGCCGAAGTAATTGCTTCAACTTTTGATGAACCTGCCGAAAGGCATGTGAAAATTGCCAACCTTATCCTCGAGAAAGCAAAAAGGATGGTTGAATGCGGTCACGACGTGATAATACTGCTTGATTCTATCACCCGGCTTGCACGGGCCTATAACACAGTAGCACCTGCATCTGGAAAGGTGTTGTCAGGCGGTGTTGAAGCCAATGCCCTGCAAAAACCGAAAAGGTTCTTCGGCGCTGCCAGGCAGATAGAAGAAGGAGGATCACTGACCATTATTGCCACAGCGTTGATCGATACCGGTTCGAAAATGGACGAAGTTATCTTTGAAGAGTTCAAAGGTACCGGTAACATGGAGCTGCAGCTCGACAGGAAACTTTCGAACAAACGTATCTATCCTGCCATTGATATTGTTGCATCCAGCACAAGGAAGGAAGACCTGCTTATCGACAGGGAATCAATGCAACGGATATGGATCCTCCGGAACCACCTTGCAGATATGAATCCACTCGAGGCAATGGAATTCCTCAAAGACAAGATCAGGTTCACCCAATCGAACGAGGAGTTCCTTATTTCTATGAACGGATAAAAAACATCTGATAATGATCTCAATACCGGGGCCCTCCCCGGTTTTTTTTATTTCAGGTCAGAAACAATTTCTTCCGGATCCAGCCCACCGAAGTTCCCTGAACTCATCATCAGCAGTACACTGTTTTTCCAATCGGCTTGTAAAAGAAAATCCCTAAGCTTTTCCGATTCATTGAAAACTATTACACCTGGTGTCCCGAATGATCGTACCACATCCTCACTGGTAAGTGCAGGTAGCCTTTTAAGTTCGAGGGCATGAGGATCGAAATAAACGACCGGTATATCGGCATTCTCCATGCAGCCCTTATATTCTTCCAGGAAACTGCTGCTCAGGCTGCTGTAGGTGTGAAGTTCGATACAGGCAACCAGTTTGCGGCCGGGGTACCTTTCCCTCACGGCATCCACTGTTGCTTTTAACTTCGAAGGGCTGTGAGCAAAATCCTTGTATACATCCAGGCTTCCATGAGATGCAACATGCTGGAGCCGCTTGGAGGCACCTTCGAAATCTCCGATCACTTTAAAAAACTCATCATCGGATATGCCTAATTCCCTGCAGACCATCCTTGCACCATCCAGGTTTTGCATGTTATGCCGGCCAAAGATCTTCAAAGGGTAACCCTCACCGTTAAAATTCACAAAGACCCTATCCCCCTCTACAAGATAATCAAGCGTACCATAAGGCACTGCCCTGAAGGGTCGTTTCTTCTCCTCAACTATTTCATTGACAATTTCATCTTCCCGGCAATATACCAGCGTTCCCCCAGGAACTATTTTATCGAGAAAGATCCTGAACTGTTCCAGGTAGCTTTCGAATGTGGGAAATACATTGATGTGGTCCCAGGCTATTCCGCTCAGCAAGGCTATATCAGGTTTGTACAGGTGGAACTTGGGCCGCCGGTCGAGCGGAGAGGAAAGGTACTCATCACCTTCCAATACCACAACAGGGGTATCTTCAGAAAGTTTGACCATAATATCAAAACCATCGAGCTGGGCACCCACCATATAATCAACCTCTTTGTCAAGGCTGTGCAGCACATGAAGGACCATTGCAGTTATGGTGGTCTTTCCGTGGCTTCCTCCTATAACCACCCTTGTCTTGTTCTTTGATTGCTCATAAAGGTATTCGGGATACGAATAAACAGGAATACCAAGTTTTTTTACTTCCTGCAATTCCGGGTTATCCTCCTTCGCGTGCATCCCCAGCACAACAGCATCTAGATCAGGTGTGATCCTGTCAGGAAACCATCCTTCCCCCGGGGGCATCAATCCATATTCTGCCAGCCTTGATCTTGAGGGTTCAAAGATCTCATCATCGGAGCCTGTAATTATGTAACCCTTTTTATACAGGGCAATGGCCAGGTTGTGCATAGCACTGCCGCCAATTGCAATGAAATGTACTTTCATGGTGTCGGTTATGAAATTCAAAAATAATTTATTTTAGTACTTTTACATGCTAAATTTAAGAGCTGTTTAAAAATGGCAGAAGTACACAGGGATATAGAAAGATATAACGAAATTTTAGAGGGAAAGGCAGCTCCCGAAGTGCTTGAATTTTTCAGCCAGGAATTCGGAAACAGGCTTGCTTTAGCTTCGAGCCTGGGGGCAGAAGACCAGGTCCTTACCGAAATGATAGCAAACATGGGATCGAAGGTGAGGATATTTACTCTTGATACCGGCAGGCTTTTCCCTGAAACTTACGACCTGCTTGATTCGACCGTCAAGCGGTATAAGGTGAAAATTGATGTTTATTTTCCCGATGCCGCAAGGGTTGAAGAAATGGTCAGCAATAAAGGTATCAACCTTTTCTATGAAAGTGTCGAAAACCGCAAGCTTTGCTGTCATATCAGGAAAATTGAGCCCCTTACCAGGGCGCTGAAAGATGCAGATGCATGGATCAGCGGCCTTAGACGGGAACAATCAGTTACCCGGCAGGATGGAGAGCTGGTGGAATGGGATACCAACAATGAGAAGATAAAGATCAACCCTTTGATCGAATGGACTGATGATGATGTTTGGGATTATATCAGGGCTAAGAACATTCCTTATAACAAGCTCCATGATAAAGGCTATCCCAGCATCGGTTGCCTTCCATGCACCAGGCCGGTTGGTCCCGGTGAAGATATCAGATCAGGCAGGTGGTGGTGGGAAGAGCCTGCAATGAAAGAATGCGGCCTGCATAAAAGATAGACAGCCTTCCTTACCAATTTAATTGAACCTTATAGCCTTAAGCGGAGTGATCCTGGAAATTACCAGTGATGGGAAGATCAGCATGGCCATGCAAACAAGGAATACCCCCGCATTCAGTATTAAAATGGTAAGGATATCAAGGTTCACCGGCACTTCTGTTAAATAGTAGGAGGCCTGATCGAGTTTCAGTATTCCGAATTGATGTTGGATCAAACCGGGAATAATGCCTGCAATATTACCCCAGAGCAACCCTTTGCCGATGATCCCGGCGGCATTGTAAAAGAAGACCCTCCTGACCTTATAATTTCGCAGGCCCAGCGCTTTCAGAATGCCGATCATATTAGTACGCTCAAGGATAAGGATGAGAAGGGTCGAGATCATGGTAATCACAGAAACTGCGATCATAAGAACCAGGATCACAATAACATTTTTATCAAGCAGTTTGAGCCAGTCGAAGATCTGCGGGTACAATTCCCTTACATTGCTCACATTGAGGTCATAGCCCACAATATGATAGATCTCCTCCGTGATCCTTTCGAGCTCGCCGAAGTCGCTGATAAAGATCTCGAAACCTGAAACTTCATCATCCCCCCACGAATTCAACTTTCTTATCTGCTTGATGTCGCCTATTACATAAAGTTTATCAAATTCTTCAAGTCCCGTTTCATAAATACCGGCAACCTCGAATCGCCGTCCCCTGGGTTGCAGGTTTTCTCCCCCCAGGAAATACATCCTGAGAGGGTCCCCGGTTTCAAGCATGAGCCTTGAAGCCAGGTATTCTGAAATAAGTACCCTGGTAGAAGTGGCGGTGTCTGTTATTTTAAATGAACTGCCGCGGGTAATGTACTTTTCAAAAAAATCCCACGAATAATCAGTGCCCACTCCTTTGAGCACAACCCCCTGGATCTGTTCTTCGGTTTTGAGTATGCCCGCCTTATAAGCAAACACCTGTATTTGGTTCACCCCTTCCACCTGTTCACCAAGATCAGGGTAAAAAGGTTGATCAGAGGAAACCGGTTTTGACTCAAATGAGGCGTTTACATCAAAATTATCTACCTGGATATGCGCCCCGAAACCGATTACTTTATCCCTTATTTCCTGTTGAAAGCCGGTGAGGATGGATATCGACAAAATCATGGATGCAAGACCCAGCGCAACAGCAGCCTGGGCGATGGATACTATGGGCCCGCTGAAATTTTCCTTATCTTTACCGGTAGCCCTTCTGGCTATGAAAAGTTCGAGATTCAAATTCTTTGGGTCTTGACAATTCTGTAACAAAAATAGGGTAAGTTAATGGAAAAGCGCCTATATCAATCACTCATTATCTTATTGTCCGTCATTTTCCTGCCCAATTGTTCCGCCGGTGAAGGCAGCCTGAAATTTGTCGGTGAAGCTGATATCATCACAGGGGCAGAGAATATTGATGACTACAAGGATCTTATATTGGGAAAAAAGACCGGTATCATAGCAAATCAGTCCTCACTGGTAAACAACACCCATCTTATCGATACACTGGCCGGTCTGGGCATCAGGATAGAAGCAATTTTCAGCCCGGAACATGGTTTCAGGGGCGACCATGAGGCCGGTGCAGAAATTACAGATTATACAGACCCAAAAACAGGAATAAAAGTTATTTCGCTTTACGGGAATAAAAAAAAGCCTGAACCAGAGGACTTAGAGGAAATTGAAATAATGCTTTTTGATCTGCAGGATGTGGGGGCACGTTTCTATACTTATACTTCTACCATGACTTATGCTATGGAAGCCTGTGCAAGTGCAGGCATTCCTCTGATCGTTCTCGACCGGCCCAATCCAAACGGTTTTTATGTCGACGGGCCGGTTCTTGAAAAAGAATTCAGGTCGTTTGTGGGCCTGCACCCGGTACCGGTGGTTCATGGCCTGACTACGGGTGAGTTTGCATTGATGATAAACGGTGAAGGATGGCTTGAGAATAGCCTCAAATGCGACCTTACCGTGATAAAGATGAGAGGTTATGACCATAAAATGGTTTACGACCTGCCGGTCAGTCCAAGTCCTAACCTTCCAAACCGGGAATCGGTATACCTCTACCCTACACTTTGCCTTTTTGAGGGCACTATAATAAGTGTAGGCCGGGGGACTGACCATCCATTCCAGGTAATCGGGCACCCTGAGTTTCAAATCGGCAGTTTTACTTTCACGCCTGAAAGCCTGCCGGGAACAAGTAATAATCCAAAATATGAAGGAGAACAATGTTACGGACTGTCGCTACTTGGCTTTGCAGGTAACCCGGAAAATAACAAACACCACTTTAGTTTATCATATTTGATAAATATGTATGATTATTTCAAGGGTGAAGATTTTTTCAACCCTTATTTTGACAAACTTGCAGGATCAGCAACATTAAGAAAACAGATCACAGAGGGTAAAACCGAAAAAGAGATCAGGCAATCCTGGCAGAATGCAATTGCAAAGTATTTGAAAATCAGGAAGAAATACCTCTTATACCCTGATTTTTAAGGCAACACAGAGCTACACAACCTATTTAAAATCTTTTTAAATTACATTTGAAATAAAAAAAATTGCAAAAATCATCAAAAAAATTTGATTTCGCTTGTGCAATATATTACTTTTACCATCGCAAAAGCTAAGTCTTAGTCTGTCTTTTTATATTTATTAATTCAAGGGGTAAGAATCCGGCTTTTGCCATAGACCCAAATCGCGAACGAATAAATTATGAACGCTGAATTTACAAACAGCCATTTTCAACCGTCCTCCCTCAAAGGAAGATTCCAAAAACACATTGTTTGTAAAAATATTGCCGGTAACCCGGTAGAGACTACCCTTTACTCCGAACCATCAACTATCCCAAACAAAAACTCTTTCAGTTTCGATTTTGGCCGAAACGATTTGTTAACCCAGGGGCAGTCAAATGCCTCATTAGCAAATAAAAGGAATACCGCAACCTACATTGTTGCGGTAGATACTTTAAACCCAAAATCCTCCAGCTTTCTGCATTTTATGTAGTTCGCTGGTTTTCTTTAAACCACCAAAAAAGGCCTTCCTTCGGGGAGGCCTTTTGTTTTTTTATATGGACTGATAAATTACGCGTTCTGGAAGGACCCCTGTTTTTTAACAATACGACCGGGATATACCTTAAGTGCCTCATCAAGACATTTCATTGCCCTTTTCAGCTCATCTACATTGAGCACATAACTGATCCTGACTTCATCCTTACCCATGCCCGGTGTGGAATAAAAGCCTGAAGCCGGGGCAAACATTACTGTTTCTCCCTGATAATCATAATCTTCAAGTAACCACTGGCTGAACCTGTCGGAATCATCAATAGGTAATCTTGCAACCACATAAAATGCTCCCTTCGGATTGGGGCAATAGGCACCTTCTATAGAATTGATCGAAGAAACGACAACTTCACGCCTCTTATAATATTCTTCTAGTACAGTATCAAAATACACTTCAGGAGTATCTATTGCAGCTTCTGCCGCGACCTGTCCGAAACTCGGAGGGCTAAGCCTCGCCTGTGCGAATTTGAGGGCTGTCTTCATCACCTCTTTGTTTTTGCTCACCATACAGCCGATCCTGATCCCACAGGCACTGTACCTCTTCGAAACAGAGTCGATCATTATTACATTCTCCTCGATGCCCTCCAGGTACATGGCCGAATAATGTTCCCGGCCATCGTAACAAAACTCCCTGTACACTTCATCGGTTATGAGGTACAGGTCGTATTTCTTAACAAGATCGCGAAGGGCCTCCATCTCTTCCCTTGAATAAAGATAACCGGTGGGGTTGTTCGGGTTGCAGATAAGGATCGCCTTCGTCTTATCCGTTATCGATTTCTCAAATTCGCTAATGGAAGGTAAGGCGAAGCCTGTTTCTATATCAGACCGGATGGGGACGACATTGATACCTGCATTTATTGCAAAGCCGTTGTAGTTAGCATAGAATGGTTCCGGGATAATTATCTCGTCACCCATATCCAGGCAGGTGTTCATAGTGAACAACAAAGCTTCCGATGCCCCTGCCCCTACAATTATATCATCGGGTGTGACATTGATATTGTATTTTGAATAATATTCTGTCAGTTTTTCCCTGTAAGAAAGATTTCCTGCCGAATGACTGTATTCAACAACTTTTTCGTTGTACGACCGTATCGCATTCAGGGCTCCTTCAGGTGTTTCAATATCAGGCTGGCCAATGTTAAGGTGAAAAACTTTTTTACCTGCCTTCTTAGCAGCTTCTGCGTAAGGAACCAGTTTCCGGATGGGTGATTCAGGCATCCTCTTTCCTTTTTCAGAGATCTTTGGCATATCTGTTACAATTAAAAAATCCCGGTCGAAAATAACCGGGATCCAGTTTCTTAAACAGTTAGTTATTTATTGACCGGGGCCCCGGAACTAGCTTCCTTCTCAGGCATCTTTTCCTTGGCCTTCGGTACAACTTTACCCTTTATTCTTAAAACAATGGAGCCGTTCTTGGCATTCGACAGAATTGTAACTGTCTTATTAATGTTACCCAACCTCCTGGTATTATAGGTTACCTTGATTTCATCGGTTTCGCCGGGCAGAATAGGGGTTTTTGGCCAGGTAGGAACGGTGCATCCGCACGATGACCTGGGTTTTTGAAGTATAAGGGGCTCTTTCCCGGTATTTTCAAATTTGAAGTGACATGTGCCGTCACCACCTTGCTCCACTTCACCATAATTATGGACCAGCTTTTCAAAAGTGATCTCAGGGCCGTTTTGATTATCAGCAGCTTTTGCTATTTGTGAAGTCTGCCCGAAAGTTATGGCAGAGGCGGTAAAAATAACTGCTATCAATAATGCAAATCTTTTCATGGTATTGTAATTTTATTCGTTATCAAAAGTAGTTATGCAAAATTAATAAATGTTTTCAAGTATAATTCTTTTCTTTCGATTTTATCTATTTTTAAAAAAAATTAACATTGATAAACCAACTGTTATTAAGCGGATGTATTTTACTTTTATTGCAACAGTTTAAGTTTAATAGTAAATTCATACGCACAGGCTGAGAATGAAATAATCGTGCCAGAAGCAAAGCTAAACAGAAGAGATGCTGACCTTATAATGATGCATAATAAGATCAAGGAAGAAAACAGGGTTGGTGAACACATACCGGTTTTCAGCAGGTAAGAGATGGCAAATAACAAAAAAAAGAAATTCGGTTCGTTTTCCGGGGTATTCACCCCTTCCATCCTGACCATCCTTGGTGTCATCATGTATATGAGGCTGGGATGGATCACGGCCAACTCGGGACTGGTGATCACCATAGTTATCATTTTGGTTGCACACATTATTTCAGTCACCACCGGGCTGAGCATTTCATCCATAGCCACTGATAAGAAGATCAAGACAGGCGGCATTTATTATATTTTATCGCGGAGCCTGGGCCTTCCTATAGGGGGCGCAATCGGCCTTACCATGTTCATCGGCACAGCCCTGAGCATATCCCTGTATCTCATTGGTTTTGCAGAAAACTTCCTGGGCATTGGCTTCATCAGGGAACTGACCGGCCTTGGGGAAACTGTGAACGATTATCGCCTGGTAGGCACCATAACTGTAGCGATACTCTTCTTCATAGCATTCATAGGAACTTCGGTGGCCATCAAAACTCAATTCTTCATTTTGGCCGCCATTGCAATTTCGTTGTTATCGGTGGTGGCCGGTTTCTTTTTCCAGGAATCAGTCCCGGAATCCCCTTCTATCTGGCCCGCTACCGACAGCCTGCCGTTTGAAGTTGTATTTGCGATATTCTTTCCTGCCGTTACAGGGTTTACAGCCGGCGTAGCTATGTCGGGCGACCTGAAAGACCCCAGGAAGAACATACCTTTTGGAACACTTTCGGCAATAGTTGTGGGATTGATCGTGTATGTGAGCCTGTCGGTGGGCCTGGCGTATTTTGTCGACAGGGACCTGATGCTGGCCGATAACAACTTCCTGATGAAAATTGCCTGGTTCGGGCCACTGGTGGTTGCCGGTATATGGGGAGCCACCCTTTCGTCAGCGATTGGAGGGTTGCTTGGTGCTCCAAGGATTCTGCAGGCCATTTCAAAAGATAAAATAACCCCTAAATTATTCGGCAGGGGTTACGGTATCAACAACGAACCCAGAAATGCGTTGCTCTTCACCCTTATCCTCGCAGAGGCAGGCATCCTGATCGGAGAACTGGACGTGATTGCATCCATTGTCTCGATGTTCTATATCGCTGCTTACGGATTTATCAACATTGCTTTTGCACTTGAAAAATGGGCCAGCACTGATTTCAGGCCCAGTTTCAACATATCAAGATGGATAGGTATTATTGGCTTCATAGCCTGCTTCATTGTGATGTTCCGGATCGATCCCACAGCCATGCTGGCAGCCATCATTGTGCTCTGGTTCTTCTATTATTTTATCAAAAAGAAAAAGCTGGAGCTCGACTTCGGGGATGTCTGGAGCAGTGTATGGACATCCATAGTGAGATCAACCCTGAACAACATTACAAAAAGAGGGCTTGAAGAGAGGAACTGGAGACCTAATATTATCCTTTTCAGCGGGGGGACAACCACCAGGCCACATCTTATTGAATTCGGGCTCGACCTGACTGTCAACAGGGGCATGCTATCCAACTTCGACCTGATACTGAACAGGTCGGCCGAAGTACTTCTGAAAAAGCACGAACAGGTTGTTCCTGATGAGATCTCCACAAAACATGAAGGGATCTACACGCGCCGTCACGAATGTAAGGACATCTATGAGGGCATAGAAACAATTGCCGGCACATATGGCTTTTCAGGTGTTGAACCAAACACGGTACTTATGGGCTGGGGCCGTCAAAGCCAGGACCCTCTCAGGTTTGCCCAGATGATCAGGACCCTTTCCGACCTCGACATGAACATCATAATGCTTGATTATGACAGATCGAGGGGATTTGGAAACTATAAAACCATTGATATCTGGTGCCGGGGAGGGGGGAATAATTGCAGCATGGTCCTTCCGCTTATACAATTCCTCTGGATATCCGAAAACTGGAAAGACGCATCAGTTAGAGTATTGCTCATAAATCCTGAAAATGAGAAAAAGGACGAGCTTTATGAAAATACCAGTAAAATTCTTGAAAATCTCAGGATCGATGCTTCAATAAAGATCATCAACAACCAGATAGAACAGAGGCCGGTCAATGAGATCATACTTATAGAATCGTATGAAACCGACCTGATTTTCCTGGGGATATCAGAGGTGAAAAAAGGCGATGAGTTCAGGTATGTTGAAACTGTCAACAAGTTATGCCAGAATGTTGGAACAGTTGTGCTGGTCAAAGCTTCTTCCTATTTCAAGAATTTTGAAATTGGAGCTGTTAAAGAGGGCTTTGCGAAGGAAAAATCGCAATACCTGAGCAAAAAAGGGATGGAGGTCATTGTAAGGAAAGCCAAAACCCCCGAGATCAGGTATCCTGATCAGCCAAAACTTGCAGAACATATAAGGAACCTGCTCGACAGGCTTAACAGGATCAATGAAGGCTTTCAAAACAGGGGAATCGCTGATCTTTTTTCGGCCCACCCCAGGCTGATCTATGAAATAAAAATCATTATCGATAAATATTTTGAGCGGATCCTTGCTTATTCAAAAACAAAAGAGAAAAACCTTCAAAGCCTTTCTTTTAAGTTTTACCACGATTTTATCTCTGAGAGTTCCCGACTGATAAACGAAAACATTTCCGTAATAATAGAAGACCAGGGTAATACGCTGGATGAATCACTGGCTGATTTCATTGAAAAGACAATCCGGATCCCTGAAAATACTGACGCCACTGTTACAAAAGTTTTCGAAAAAAGTGATCTTGAAATAAACAGGGGCGACAGCTTTAAAGTAAAATGGTTCAAGTTTGTTCAGAAGATAGGGTATTACTCGAGCGGAAAACCGGTCAGCTACAGGATAAAGTTCAGGAAGCTCCTTGAAAATTACATCCCTGTAAGAATATTTGAGGCCCTCGTGGAGGTGCTTCACAGTTGGGGACTGATAAGCCTTCAGTTCACCATCAAGATCAGGAAATTCATCAGGAATGCCGTTGATTGCTTCATGGTGCTTGAGCAAAAGGCCGAAAAAGGGGAGCTGGATGAAGAGGCCATTATGCAGGAAAAGGAAAAGCTGGATAAATTCTATGATCAGCTTATGGGCCTGAACGAATCATCGAGGCAATCTTTATCAAGCCTGCTGAACAACAAGATCATGTTCACCATACAGAAGATCAGCAACGACCTCTCATTTATCAACACAAATACAAGGATCTTCAATCCCAGGCAATTCATTAAAAGATCTGAAAAACTTGAACAGAAGATCAGGGAGATACCGGGTTTCTGGAGCATAAACCAGGAACTGAACTTTAATGCGGTCCTGCTAAACAATGATGCAATTCTTTTTTTATTGCAACTCAGGTCGCTTTATTTGCGTATTTCGGAGAAAGCTGAAGATCATTTCAACAATGTCCTGCTTAAGAACCTTCATGAGTGCTATAACCTTCTCAACAGGGACGAAAAATTTGATGAAAACATGATCGAAAGACTGGAGGAAAAACTGGACACCGAAACGAGTGGTCAATTCTGGAACAACATTATTGACAGTCTTGAAACCGGAACAGCAGAAATACTTAAGCATTACAGGGATGAATTCTCCTTATACGACAGGCAGAAATATGAAGATTACAGGAAAAGCCAGTTTTCAGGGTACAATAAAATGGACATCAAAGTGAGAGGCCTGCTGGAGGATATTACGAAAAATGAGTTTACTTCCAAAACCAAAGAGCTCATTAAAGGTATTTCCGATTCAGTGTCTGTTCTTCTTGACCGATCTGAAAAAATAACGGAATTCATGAGGGAAATACCCGGTCGGCAGGAACCTGAAAACGCCGAACAGGAAGCTGAGATCAATCTGCGTATGAACAACATACTTGATGAGGCAGGCATCATTATATCCGAACTGGAAAGTAACTCGGCTAAGGTACAGAACCATGTCAAAGAGCGTATCACTGCAATGAGCGACAGGCTTTCGACCAGTTCACTGCTTTCCTACTATATTCAGCACCGAAGAAAGATAAAGTAGCATTTGCAGGGAAGAATTTTTCTGTTAATCAATTAACAATAATCTCCTTCAAATTCCTACTTTCGCATAATAATCATCTAAAATATCCCAGGCATGGTCAATGAAGCCTTACTGAACCCTAAAAGCATAGTAGTTGTAGGAGCCTCAAACGATATTCATAAACCGGGGGGGAAGGTCCTGAAAAACCTCATTGACGGGGATTTCAAAGGAGAATTAAGGGTCAGCAACCCGAAAGAAGATTCCATACAGGGAATTAAAAGCTACCGTAACCTCGAAGACCTGCCAGATACAGACCTTGCCATAATGGCCATCGCCGCAAAATACATTCCCGACACGGCCAGATATCTGACAAAAAACAAAAAAACAAAGGCTTTCATAGTGCTGAGCGCAGGATTCAGTGAAGAGAGCGAACAGGGCAAAGAACTGGAAGAAGAGCTTGTGGATGCAGTGAATGACGCAGGGGCATCACTGATCGGGCCAAATTGCATAGGCGTGCTGACACCTGAATACCATGGTGTTTTCACCATGCCCATACCCAGGCTGGAAAAGGATGGCTGCGACTTCATCTCAGGCTCGGGCGCCACTGCCTGCTTTATTATGGAAGCAGGTATCCCTAAAGGACTGACCTTCGCAAGGGTCTTTTCAGTTGGCAACAGCGCACAGATGGGCGTTGAAGAGATATTGAAATACATGGATGAAACATTCGACCCGCTTGTTTCACCCAGGATCAAGCTGCTCTACATAGAAAATATCGACAAGCCCGGACTGCTGCTAAAGCATGCCCGTTCACTGATCAGGAAAGGCTGCCGGATCGCTGCGGTCAAGGCCGGCTCGTCGGATGCGGGCAGCCGTGCGGCCTCTTCACATACAGGAGCCCTCGCCAGTTCGGATGTTGCCGTTGACGCCCTGTTCAGGAAAGCCGGAATCGTGAGGTGCTACGGAAGGGAAGACATAATCAGTGTGGCCTCGATTTTCAGGTATGGCAAACCGGAAGGTAAGAGCATTGCGGTCATCACCCATGCCGGAGGTCCGGCAGTGATGCTCACCGATGCACTTTCAGAAAATGGCATGAAGGTCCCAGAGATCGACTCACCCAAAAAAGAAGAGCTGCTCGAGCAATTGTTCCCGGGCTCTTCGGTGGATAATCCCATTGATTTCCTGGCTACCGGAACAGCAGAGCAACTGGGGACCATCATCGATTACACCGACAAATATTTCGAAGGGATCGACGCCATGGTAGTGATCTTCGGCACACCCGGACTGTTCGAGATCTATGATGTATATGAAGTGCTGGACGGGAAGATGAAAACCTGCAGGAAACCGATCTACCCGGTACTCCCGTCAATCCTGACTGCTGGAGATGAGATTAAGGCTTTTACAGAAAAAGGCCATGTATTCTTTCCTGATGAGGTATCGTTCGGCAAAGCCCTTGCCAGGACCTTTTTTACCTCTGTACCGGAAGACGGAATGACTGAACTTCCGGAGGTTGACAATACAGGGATAAGGGAGATCATTGAACGAAATGAAAACGGCTACCTGCTGCCCGGCAATGTGCAGGACCTCCTTGATGCCTCCGGTATTGAAAGGGCGAAGGAAAAAGTAACCTCAACCGAGGTAGGATTGATCAGTGCATTGGATGAAATCGGCTTCCCTGTCGTCATGAAAGTGGTGGGCCCAGTCCATAAATCCGATGTGGGCGGCGTGATCCTGAACATCAAATCCAAAGAAGAAGCAAAAGAAGCTTTCGGAAAGATCATGGAAATACCCGAAAGCACAGGGGCACTTATTCAGCCGATGCTCAGCGGAACAGAGCTTTTTGCCGGGGTGAAAAGGGAGGATAAGTTCGGGCATCTCATCCTGTGTGGCATGGGCGGCATATTTATAGAGGTAATGAAAGATGTATCGTATGGCCTGTCACCTCTTTCCCCCGATGAAACCGGACGTATGGTAAAAAGCCTTAAAAGCTACCCGGTAATAAAAGGGGTCAGAGGACAAAAAGGCATAAATGAGGAAGCTTTTGCAAAACTGTTGTCGAAACTTTCTGCACTGGTTGAAGCGGCCCCTGAAATTACTGAAATGGACCTCAACCCTGTTATGGGAACCCACGAGGGTGTTGTGGCAGTTGATGCCCGCATACGGATCGAGAAAGGATGAGGAACCGGCTAAGGTGCTCATTGCTTATTTGACCCTTTATTTAAAAACCTTCTAAACACAAACAAAATCAATCTTTCTTATTTTTGAGAATCAGGAATAGTTGTTCTTACCCATAAAAAGAAAGTAATGAGGAATACACCCATTGATTACGATATCGTAACACGGAAAATAGAAGAAAATAAGATTGGTAACGTAGGACAGGCATCAATAAGGGAGATCAAGAAACTGGTAGACACAATCGAGCAGGAAACAGGTGAACGATATGTCAGAATGGAGATGGGAATCCCCGGCCTCCCTCCTACCAGGATAGGTATAGAAGCGGAAAAAAAGGCCCTCGATGCAGGTGTCCCTGCCATTTATCCCGACATATTCGGGATCAGGCCGTTGAAAGAAGAGATCTCACGTTTTGTCAAACTATTCATCAATATTGATGTAAATCCTGAAGGCTGCATTCCAACCGTTGGTTCCATGCAGGGAAGTTTTGCGGTTTTCATGACACTTAACAGGATGTACAAAGAGCGTGAAGGCACTCTGTTCATCGATCCGGGTTTCCCTGTTCATAAACAGCAGTTGAAGGTCATGGGACAGGAATTCAAGTCGTTCGATGTCTATGATTACCGGGGCGAAAAACTGCGCGATAAACTGGAATCTTACCTCAGCACAGGTAAAGTTTCAACAATTTTATATTCCAACCCAAACAATCCATCGTGGATATGCTTTACGGAAAGGGAACTCAAGATCATTGGGGAGCTTGCCAATAAATACAACGTGATAGTGATCGAAGACCTTGCCTATTTCGGAATGGATTTCAGGAAGGACTACTCCGTGCCCGGCAAGCCGCCCTATCAGCCCTCAGTAGCCAGGTACACCGACAATTATGTATTGCTGATCTCCAGCTCCAAGGCGTTCAGCTATGCCGGGCAGCGAATAGGGATGATGGTCGTTTCCGACAAGCTGTTCGAAACAAATGCCCCCGACCTGTTGAGGTACTATAAATTCGATAATGTTGGCAAAGCACTCATTTTCGGCACTTTATACTCATTAAGCTCAGGTACTTCCCATACACCCCAGTATGCGCTGGCTGCCATACTGAAAGCCGTAAACGACGGAGAATTTGATTTCCTCGAGGTGGTGAAAGAATACGGCGAGAAGGCTGCCATCATGAAGAAATTCTTTACTGATAACGGATTCGGGATCGTATATGATAAGGATGAGGATGAGCCCATCGCCGACGGTTTTTATTTCACCTTTTCTTATCCCGGTTTTTCTGGCGACGAGCTTCTTCATGAGCTGATCTATTACGGGATCAGCGCCATAACCCTGGGCATAACCGGCAGTGAAAGGCTGGAAGGCATCAGGGCCTGCGTTTCACTGGTAAGAAGGGAGCAGTTCCCCGACCTCGAATACAGGCTGAAGAAGTTCAGAGAAGACCACCCGCAATAGATTTGAGATTTGAGATTTGAGTTTTGAAATTATTAGAATTAAGAATAAAAACTAACAGCCAACAGCTATCAGCCAACAGCCAACTTATGAAACAGTACGGACCTTTCAACATACGCATCAGTGACATCAATTACGGCGGGCATATGGGCAACGACCGGGCCCTGAGCCTGTTCCAGGATGCCAGGATATTCTTTCTTGAAGATATTGGCTTTTCTGAAAAGAAGATAGGGGAAAACATTGGTACTATCCTCACAAAGGCAGAAGTAGAATATAAGAGGGAGGTTTTTCTTCACGATGAACTTATGGCAACCGTTACACCCGGAGAGATCAGGAGCCGGTCGTTCGAGCTCTTCTATTCCTTCATCCGCCAATGCGACGGAGCGGAAGTTTTCAAAGGAAAAACAGTTCTTGTAGCCTATGATTACTATTCGTCAAAAACAACACAGCTTCCCGGGCAGTTTTTGAAAGAACTCGGTAGTGAATAACAAGGCCATTTAGCTACCCCTGATCAATAAAACAGGCCTTTTCCGGGAATAAAAGTTTTATGCTAAGGGTTTCGTATTGAATTCGAGATTGAAACGGTCGCAGATCAACTGTGCAACATGGTTGGCCGACAGCACTACATTATGAAGCCCTCCTGTATAGGCCCATTGCCCGGTCAGGTAAAAATCTTTTAATCCTTCTATTTCATACTGGGGTTTTTTAGCCGTCATTTTAGCCGATGGCATCCATCCCATGGGGGCACCCTTCCAGTTGTTCGTGTACCTGTGAAAAGTGGCAGGTGTGGCAATATTGACCATTTCAAGATTGTCACTGATATTGCCAAAGTAGGCATCCAGCCGGTCGGTTATCTCTTCGGCAAGTTTCTTTTTCCGGCTGTTATAGGCCGGCCTGTCGTTTTTCCGTGAATCGATCCACCATTGCCAGTCGTAGGCCGGAGTGGTGAAAGTAAGAAGGGACTTGCCGGAAGG
>CAZMOK010000015.1:47785-54510 GCA_964567785.1 uncultured Bacteroidales bacterium
TTGTCATCCTCTATCAACACCTTGTCGACTTTCCTGTTGTAATGGACAGTCCCACCCAGTTCGAGGTATTTTTTCTCAAGCCTCCTGGCTATGAAAACCCCACCGCCTATGGGATACCCAACTTCTTTATCGTTTGCCCATGCCACCTGAAGGATCGAAGTCATGACAGGCAGATCAGCATCGAAACCTTCGGTAAAGCACCTTTTCAGCAATGGATCGCTGAATCGCTCCGAATAATCCCTGTTCGATGTATTGGTAAGGCCCGTCCAGGAAAAAAGCCTGGGCAACATCCGGTTCAGCAGGCTTGCCTGGTCGCTGGTTTTCATCAGTTGGGGCGGCTTGTCGGAAAAATTACAGAAATGTTCGTATTTATGGGCTGTTTGGATAAAACTCCTGATTGCTTTCTTATCTGAAGAGCATTTATCAAGGAGCTCCGCTTCCAGCTTTTCGAGATCTGAATAAAATACAAGCCGCCTGCCTTCCCCATCTTCTATTTCGAAATGGGCTTCGGGATAGTGGAATTCCATATCCTCAAGATCAACAACATCGTTCCACAGGGTATGAAAATCATTGGAGGGTTTTGTGCCCACCATCGACCTGATGCCGCCGTCGATCAGGAACCCTTTTCTCTGCCAGGATGTGCAGACACCCCCGGGAAAATCCTGTTTTTCAAAGATCTCTGTTTCGAACCCGTTAAGCTGCAAGTAAGTACCCAACGAAAGGCCTGCCACTCCCCCACCGATGATCGCAACGTTCAAAGCCATGCGCAAATTTTTTCTCTTATCCATAAACAATCCAGAGCGGCTTTTGCTCAATCGAACACCGGATTTGTTCCCTTTGTGTACTAATGGTATTATGTAAAAAAGTGGAGAGTCAGTCGGCAGTCGGCAGTCAGCAGTTATCAGTTACCAGTTGATGAAATCGCTACATTTCTACATTTCTGTGTCCTCTGTGCCTTCTCTGTTACCTCTGTGGTTAAAGCTTAAAGGCCCTGAAGCTAAGAATAGAAAAGAAGAGGTTAAGAGAGGATAAGAAAATAAGACGGGTGGACGGGAAGACTGGAGGACGGGAGGAGAGCAAATGGCGGAGTGGTGGCGGGGAAGGCTCCCGGTACGGGTGGCGGGCTGATAGATAGTCTATACAATGTTGCAGGGCTTTTCATTATCATTATCTTAGGTTCATCTAATTTCCAGTAAAGGTTTAATAATTTTCATAAGCATAAACCTCAGCGCTTTGGAGGTATAGGATTTGTCATTAAATGTGCCTATAACATAAGCTTCAGTTTTCGGGTGGAAGAACATAAAAGCACCTGTAATACCTACACATCCCCAGCAAAAAAACTTTTCGGGCAATAATAATGGAATGGCCTTCGGCTTCCAGACAGAATAGCCGTAATCAAATCCTATGGCCGGAAAACCCATTTTCACATCATCATGGATCATTTGATCCAAAGTGGCTTCCTTTACCAATTGGCCATTAACCAAAGCTTTCATAAAAACCAGGTATTCGCTCAAAGGAGCCACAACACCTCCCCCGGCATAATCAATCTTTGCTATTCTTTCATTCTCAATGAAGTTGGTGTTGAAAAGACAGATATTCGCCGGTGGATATTGGGGTTTGCTTTTGGGTTCGGAAAAACCGTTTATATATGCATTATCCATTTTCAAAGGGTCCAGGATCATTTCATGAGCAGCTTCGTGAAAAGGTTTTCTGGTGATGCTTTCTATGATCAAGCCAAGCAAATAATAATTTGTATCCGTATAGAAATGTCTTTGACCGGGCTTACCAACGGGCTTAAGGTTAGCTTTTCCCCATTCCAGCGCTTCCCTGACCGTCATTTCAAGGTTCGGGTCATTCATTATCTTTTTGAGCAATGGAAAAAAGACATCATTCAACCCGGATGTTTGCTTCAGTAAATGTTTGATGCTGATATCGCCGGAGTATTCATTTCCCTTATAGACATGCAAACCGCGTATCAGGTCAGCATCAAGATATTTTACAATTTTATCGTCAAAAGACAGCAGCCCTTTATCGTGCAGCATACTTACGAGGGTAGCTGTAAACAATTTGCCTACGGAAGCGAGATGGTTGGCTTGATTCGGGTTTGCCTGAATTTCTCCTGTTTTTCCTTCGGCAATATTAATGTCGATTCCTGATTTCCCGGAATGAACAAGCAGATAACCATTCTTTACTTTCTTATCATTTTGTACTTGTTGTCTGAATTTGGACTCAATTTTTTCTTGTACCGCAGATATCGTTTTCATTCTTTAATCTATATTCTATAGTTAAAAATTGTTGATGTGCATCTTATTTCCTGAAAGCCCTGTAACGGTCAAGTATAAACGTGGTGTGGGATTACAAGCACTTCAATTTCAGCTTAACCAAATGCTTGTTAATATTCAATTTGCTCAAATTTAGTACCTGTGCCCGCATTACGCTTATACAATGTTGTGTGTCCGTTTTTTATTCAAATACTCGGTTTCTAAACAGATTTTTTAGTTCGCCAAATGTTTGTTTTGGTTTTTTGCAGATGCAGATATGTTGATGTAACTCTTCTTCATTCTCCGAATAGGGATTGTAGATGGTTTTTACTTTAGTTACTTCGTTAAAATACTCGTTAAAAAAGTCGCCAACATTGTAACCTAAACATATTGTTGTTTCAGGCATCTCTCCTTTTGGAACCCAATTGTAGAAACTACCGTGTAAAGAAAATGCTTTTGGTAAACCATATCTCTCGTTAAACAAATTCACTGCTCCTGCCTGTGCGTAATGTTTCCCCCAAATAATAGTGTTGCTTTTTTCTGGATCAGGTAAGCTATCGTATACATTTTTCAATTCATTCATTGTAACAGCCCATTTTTCTTTTGAATACCTTTCTTCAAACCTGACATTGAATTGTCCATCCTTTACAACATCTCTGTTTTCATACGGATAGTCGTGTTTCAAATAACTTTCCAACGGAAATACAGGCATCCCAAATGGAATCAAAATGACACCAATTGCAAGTAAAATCCCGAGTGGATAAATCAACCATTTTCTTTTTGGTAGAATAATATGTTCCCAAAACATACCGCCAAATGGCAAAATTGTCAATACAATCGGATAAAAGTAATACCCTTTTCCTTGACTGAATGCTAAAAAGATGATAGACAATAGAATTGAAACCGTTAATGGTCTATATCTTTTCATTGAATGATGGAACATTGAAATGATAGCTGGAACGGTAATAAGCAAAGTCAAAGGGTTCAATGCCATAAGAAGGCCTTGTACAACTTCTAAAGGTGCTTGTTTGTCCAACTGTGCTTCATAAAGTCGGTCAAACATTTTAAGAACAGGGAAATCATACACGATTTGCCAAATGATATTTGGGCTTATCAAAAGAATAAAGACGATGATATTCCACCAAAAATTTTGCTTTATTAATTTTTGCCTTGTCGATGTAAAAAGCAACAGGGATGAAACTCCAAAAATGAAAAATACAGCATCATATTTAGTCAAGAATGCCAATGCAGCACCAAAAGTCAGCAACCATAAATATTTTCGGTCAAGACTTTTAACATACTTAGTCAGAAGGAAGAAGTTCACCACCCAAAACAATTGGCTGAAGACTACTGGTTGAAATAATTGTTGCGAACGTCCAAAGCCCGGGGCGATGATGATGCACAATAAAACCAGGAAAACAGCTTTTGTCTTTCCCCCTAATTCGATAGTGATTTTGGAAACATAAATGAGAATTAGAATTGTGGCAATATGCGAAAAAATGTGGTGGACAAAAACGGATTCTGATTGGAATAAGTTTTGGATGAATGCCAAAACTCCAATCATCGGCGGAAATTCCATAAATCCAAACGAAAGATGATTACCTGTTTCAATATGAAGCAGTTCGTCTCTTTGAAAACCAGAATTACTGTCAGCAATTAAATGAAGAACTAATTTGATGATGCAAAAACCTAATATTACAAGTTTCGACTTTCTATTCATTCATTTGCTGATTCGGTTTTTTAAATGGTACCCAACGTTCCCGTTGCAGGCGCCGGCCTTTTTGTGGGCTGCAAAGGGCGTATTAATTCAGCTTATAAATATACGAAAGAATTGGGTGAGGCCCGCCGGGAGGGTGTGCCGGTTGGCAGTTGTGCGCAGGTCAGCAAGATCATAAGAAAGAGATCGCCATCGATGAGTTCCATCCTTGCAGCGGCTCCCAAAAGCCAGGCATCTGCAAAAAAATCAGAGAAAATCCGGTCCCGGGTCTTCTTAAAAAACAATAAAAACCGTCGGAAAGTGCATAGAAAAACAGGGGATGTAGTTCAATCCCGAGTCCTCGGGAACTCCTCGCTGGGTTCCCGCCTGCGGCGGGACAGGCATTGCAGACCGCTCAGAGTCCTATTTATTATGCTCAGTTTTTTTATTTTCTATTCTTTATTTCCAACTATTCTGATTGCTTCAATGTCTAAGAGTGCATTAAAAAGATTTGCTGCGCCAGTATGTTCAATGATTTTCCCATCAACAATTCTATCAATATTCACTCCAGTCACTTTTATTATTTTTCCAGTCGGCTTAATACCCATCCATTCGCCAAGATGTGTTCCTGTCATTGTATAACAAGTAGCAATCCATTCTCCTTCAGCAATTTGTCTATCTATTTTCAATTCTAAATCAGGATATGTTTTTCTAACCCCTGAAATATGTTCAATAGCACCAGTTAATCCAATTGGATATTTTTTATTATCAAAGATTTCGGTATAATTCTCTGATATATATTTCGAAATACTGTCTGTGATTCCTGTATTTAATATTTTTTCTATATACTCTTTGACAATCAACTTATTAATATTATTCTGATTTTCTCTCATAGTATATTTTAGTTTTTTAATACATAGATTATTTCACAATTCCCAAAAACAAGTATTAGCAAAAATATAATGGAATTTATATTACTCAATACTTTCATTGTTCTTTTCTTAAAATTGAGCATAACGGCACGGCGGCAGCCGCCGTACGGCCGTTCTTTTCTGATTATACCCGTTAAAGTTACTTTATTTTTCGACTTAGTAAAACTTTTCAAAGAGCTGAAGAGCATGGCCGGCTGCCGTCCGTGTTAGCGGTAGTTTTTCCCTGTGAGCTAAGGAGTGTTGTTTGTGATGAATTTGTTCTTAGAGATAATCTGAGTTCCGCATCTCACTATTGCAATGTACATACCAGCCGGGAAATGCGTTACATTTATGGAAAACTCCTCTTCACCGCCTGGGATGCTCTTTCGTATCCACGACCTGCCCCATATATCCATGATCTCAAGCTGATTATCCTTGCATCTTCCCGAAAAAGGGCTGACATCAACGGTGATAGTTGTTGATGCGGGATTAGGGTAAATAATGATCTCTTCACTCATCTTGGGCATGACGGGTTCTTCTTGGTATACCAGAAAATCACAATCAAGATCAGCGGTATCAGCTACGACAGGATATGGGCAGCGATAATCGTATTCTAATGTCGCTGTGTAAATGGTGTCGTATTCCAGGCTGTCGTTTAGTTTATAGGCATAGATATCCCAATTGCCATCATAATGCAACGCCACTGAAACAAACTTATTATCAAAAGTTCTAGCTGTTGAAACGATGGTATTTGACGTAGTGAACACTTCTTTCTGTTTGATCAGGTTGCCCAGGGTATCGATCAAGAGAAATCCATTATGATGTGGAGTTTCAAACCCCTCCTTCCAGTGACTTGCCAGAATGAATGTCGTGTCGCTAGACCAGTTAATTGTATTTGCCTGAGCGGAATAAAAACTGCCTTCGAGTAGATCGGCATCATATAACTCATCACCATCATCACTGACCTTGACAAGAGTTATGGTTTCTCCCCCGGTGACCTTCTTGTGAAAACCAACATTATACGAATTACCTAATGTGTCATGAGCAGTGCTTATAGCTTTTCCATAAAAATTCGAATCGATACCATAGGTCAAATCCCATATTTGGTTACCTGAACTGTCAAACTTCACGACTAGTGGTCTCATAATGACAGGATTTGTTTGTCCGGGGTTTGGATGAAAACAATATCCTGAGATTAAATATTCATTTTGATTGACAACATGTAAATCTTTTCCCTCTTCGTTGATACTCAAAGTATCACTGCTGATGAAGGGGACTTGCCAGAGCAGATCCCCGTTTTCATTGAATTTGTGCAAATGCAATCGCTCACCTGCTTCAATTCCCGCATAATAGGCGGTGATCAGGATAAAACCTCCCCCCGGAAGAGGCCTGACCTTTCTACCATAATCCATTTGATCAGGGTTATAGAGTACCTTGCACCACTCTTTCTCATAGCAGGAATTTAGTTTCAGAATATAAGCATCGTATGATCCATACTTTCCCATCGTCCCGGCGATGATGTATCCACTATCTGGGGTTATTTCAATGTTACAAGGAACATTAAAATAACTGCCATTTCCGAAATACTTATCCCACAATTTATAGCCATTAATGTCGATTTTGATAAGGTAAGTATACTCATAACTTGTGGCATCTGCTACAACGAGGTATCCTTTATCATAATCTTCGATTATATATCGAGCACCCACATCTATGCCTTCGCCCAAAACCCTGATCCATTCCTGGGACTTAAGAGAACGGGGGAACAGAACCAGGAGAAGGATGCAAATGAGAAGATATATTTTGGATAGGCTTTTCATATATGGCTTGAAGTTCAGAAAAAAATTACCACTAACG
>CAZMOK010000016.1:0-53658 GCA_964567785.1 uncultured Bacteroidales bacterium
ATTCTAGCCGGGTTTTCTTATTTTTACTGCGGAATGAGAGGACCTTTTAATTTTCGGACTTTGGCCGGCGCCTTATCCGCCCGGATCACCCTGACAGCCGTTCTCTTAATGACCGCATTACTTGTGAGAAGCCAGTACTTCAGCCTCGGCCAGGAGCCGGCTTCAACCAGGTGGGACCAGATCTACACAGAAAATTTCAGGCTCATCTATCCTGCCAGCTTTTCAGGTAAATCACAATACCTGGCCAATGCAATGGAATTTGCTTACCGGCCCATGGGTTTCACGATGGGCTCCTATCCCAGGCAGATACCGGTTATTTTCCACAACAACACCACTTACTCCAATGCATACGTGCCCTACGCCCCCCGAAGGATAGAAATGAACATTACCCCTCCGCAGGACAACCTTTCGCAGGACTGGCTCGACCAGCTCATCCTCCATGAGCTGCGGCATTCGGTACAGTACAACCAGGTGCGGCAGGGGTTTACAAAAGGGTTGTCGTATGTTTTTGGTGAACAGGCCGTACCGCTGATCTATGGATTGTTTACCCCCTTCTGGTTCATCGAAGGTGATGCCGTGATCACAGAAACGGCCCTCAGCCCTTCCGGAAGGGGCCGCGACCCAAAGTTCGAAATGCGGCTCAAAGCGCAGTTCCTCGACAAAGGCATATATAATTACGACAAGGCAACGCATGGATCTTACAAAGACTTCACACCCAATGTATATGAACTTGGCTATCATCTTCTTTCAAAAACGCAGCAGGATTACGGCAGGTTTATCTGGAACAGTGTCATTGAGCGGGTAGGTAGAAAACCGTTTACCCTTGTGCCTTTTTCCCACGGCATTTATAAGGAGACAGGTATGGGGAAAGTTAAACTATACCACAAGCTGACATCAGAACTGAGGAGGGAATGGTGGGAAAAAGACAACCGTGTCCGGCTTTCCGAACATGAAAATATACTTACCGGAACTAAAGCATACACTGATTACCTGAATCCTGCCTTCATTGACGAATCCACTGTGGTAATGCTTAAGACCTCGTTCAACGATATTCCCAGGCTGGTGGCAATCAACATTGAAACAGGAGAAGAAAAGCGGGTATTTACTCCCGGGGTAAGATTGTTCACTGAAACACTCACCTCTGACGGTAAATCAATATGGTGGAGTGAAAGAAAAAGGGACCCCCGCTGGCAGCAACGGGATTTCGCCGTGATCAGGAGCTATTCGCTTGAGAAAGGAAAAGCCTCGTATCTGACTAAATGGACAAAGCTCTTTGCACCGGCTGTTTCTCCGGATGGAAAATATATTGCAGCAGTAACTTCGAATGAAGCATACCATCATTTCCTTACTATTTTAGATTCGGAAACTGGCAACCTGGTCGACAGCCTGAGCCTGCCCGGTAATCCAATGATACTGACTCCGAACTGGTCGGAGGACGGCAGGAAAATAGTTGCCCTGACTGTAGGGGATAAAGGGAAAGCTATTGTTACCGTG
This sequence comes from uncultured Bacteroidales bacterium, assembly GCA_964567785.1. Taxonomy (GTDB): domain Bacteria; phylum Bacteroidota; class Bacteroidia; order Bacteroidales; family JAGOPY01; genus CAZMOK01. Next base: position 1,495 of record CAZMOK010000016.1, read on the forward strand.
GATTTTCCGGAAATGAAGGCTGAATATCTGACAGAGCCGGAATATACAGAGATGTATGATCCGGTTTTTTACGGGGATTTTGTCCTGTTTTCAGGGTCATACAATGGCAAAGCCGATATCTATGCCATAGACACAAAAGAAGGAGGCATTCTTCAAATTACTTCAGTCAGTTACGGAGCCTATAAACCGGCAGTATCGCCCTCAGGAAAAAAACTGGCTTTTGCTAACTACACAGCCGATGGGTACAGGCTTGCCGTAATGGACATGGACAAGGCTCTCCTTTCGCCCGTCAGCCTTGAAAGGGAACATTCATTAAACCTATACAGGGTTTTTGAAAACGAGCAGGATTTTGTTTTCCAAAGCCAGAACGTCCCACAGAAAGAATACGATTCGAAAATATACCAACAAGGCCGGAACCTGTTCAATTTTCATTCCTGGGGGCCGATAAGCGTCAGCGCCGGCAACCAGGAGGTAAAACCGGGCATCCAGTTACTTTCCCAAAACCTGCTCAGTTCAAGCTTCACCTCATTGGGCTGGGAATACGACCTGAATGAGGAGGCCGGCAGGTTTTATCTTGATTACAGTTACCAGGGTGCATATCCCGTAATCGACCTTACAATAGATTATGCAACCCGGAAGCAAAAGTACATCTCGGAAGAGGGTAACGAACATGAGCTCAAGTGGTTTGAGACAGGTATAAATCCCTCATTAAGGATACCCCTCGATCTTACAAAAGGCAGGTGGTTCCGCAGTCTTCAGCCCTCAGTGGGCATAACCTATTCCAATGTAAAGATGGCTGAAGATATGCCTGTTGAATTCAGGTTTGAGAACATTTTGTCTCTTGATTATGGTATTTATTTTTCCCAGACCTACAAAACAGCCCTTCGCGACCTGCAACCCAGATGGGGCCAGGTATTAGTACTCAATTACAGGCGAACACCCATTAAACTGAAGAACTTCGGTAACGGGGAAACATTTGCCGCACAGGGCATTCTGTACCTTCCGGGCTTACTGAAACACCACGGGATACGGCTTTACGGCGGATACCAGGAAAGGAGCGGCGAAGTTGTCTATTCAACTCTGGTCAACCTTCCCAGGGGCCTTTCCGGAATAAGTTTTGATAAGATACTTTCGGGAAAGGTGGATTATGTATTCCCTGTTTTTTACCCCGATTGGCGCGTAGGGCCTATCGCCTATTTCAAAAGATTTAAGGCCAGGCTGTTCTATGATTTTTATTTCACAGGGCCGAACCTAAGCGAACTATCAGATCATACTGCCGGGATAGATCTCACAACTGATGTCCACCTCTTTAGCATGCTAGCCCCTTTCGAAATCGGTGCCCGGGCAGTTTACCTTCAGGGAGCACAGGTCGTGAATATCAATTTACTTTTTTCTTTCAACATCGGCTCAATTTATTAGAGTGTTCAGATTTTAAAAGTAACTGATAACTCCCCACTTACCTCTTTCTCAAAATACCTTACTTTTGCAAAAAACGCTGAGTTATCATGGTTGGATTTGTTGTTAGATTACTTCTGTATGCCGTGGCAGTGCTGATGACGGCATATATACTTCCGGGTGTAGAAGTTGAAAGCTTCTGGGTTGCCATTGTGGTTGCCGCGGTGTTGACTTTGCTGAACGCAGTCTTAAAACCCATTCTCATCATACTTACCATCCCGATCACTTTTGCAACCTTCGGCTTGTTTCTGCTGGTTATCAATGCACTGATCATATTGCTTGCAGATGGGATGGTACCGGGATTTGAAGTGAACGGTTTCTTGTGGGCACTGCTTTTCAGCGTGGTGCTGAGCTTTTTCACTCTTCTGTTCTCTGCAAATACAACCTCACGCGGTCGCTACGACTAATTCATTATGAAAAACAGACCTTTAACATTCAAGCCTGAAATTGAAGCCATTATCAGGAATTGCGATTTCTGCTCCCTCGCCATGGTCGATGAGGATAACAAGCCATATGTACTCCATATGAATTTCGGTTACAGGGAAAATGAAATATTTTTTCACGCCGCCAGAACGGGAAAGAAAATCGACATCCTCAAAAAGAACCCGGATGTATGCGTTGCCTTCAGTACCGACCATGAGCTGAGATATGTGAATGAAGAAGTTGCCTGTAGCTGGGCTATGCGTTACAAGAGCGTCCTGGCCTATGGAAAGATCGTTTTCATTGATGATTATGATGAAAAAGTGGAGGCCCTGAACATTATTATGGCAAATTATTCTGAAAGGGAATTTTCCTATAACGCTCCCGCCGTAAACGATGTGCAGCCTTTTAAGCTCGTTGTCGAAAAAATGGAGGGAAGAGCGTATGGGTATTAATGAACAATGAACAATGAACAATGAATAATTAATTCATTATTCGTTATTTTTTTTATTTCCTGCCAGGGCCAATGTAAAGCGGGCAAGGATCCAGCCGAGGAAGGCGCCCCATATAGAACCGGCAATAACATCAAGTGGATAGTGTACACCAAGGTAAACCCTGCTGTAGATCACCGATAAGGTCCAGATAAGTACAAGCGGGATCATCCACTTACGATAGGCAGGCAACATTATTAACAGGAAAGTGCCCATAGCAAAGACATTGGTTGCATGTGAGGACACAAACGCATAGAGGCCGCCACACCTTCCATTGACAGTATGCACCATTCCCTCCAGTGCCGGGTCATGACAGGGCCTTAACCGCTCAAAGACATTTTTAAAAAGATGCACCGAGGTCTGGTCAGACATAAAAACGACAAAAGCCGCCATCAAAAGAACAATCCACCATTTCTTACCATAACTCTTAATGATAAAATACAGGAATACCAAAAACAGCGGCAGCCATGACAATTTCCCGCTGATGAATTGCATCACATGGTCGAAAAAGGGGCTGTTCCAGCCATTGATGGCAAGAAATACCTCCCGGTCGGTATTCAGGATTGTTTCCAGCATTTATTAAAATTCAAATGGGTCCCTGTTGAGTTCTTTCCAGATCATATCCTTCAGTTTCTGTATGCCTTCTCCTGAAACTGAAGAAATAAACAAATATTTTACATCCGGCAGTTCTTTTTCGATCTCATCCTTGAGTTCCTGGTCGAGAAGGTCGGATTTGGTTATGGCCATTAGCCTGGTCTTGTCAAGGAGCTGGGGATTGTATTCCGAAAGCTCATTAAGCAGTATTCTGAATTCCTGTGCAATGTCATCCGCATCGGCCGGAACCAGGAACAACAGCAGGGCGTTTCTCTCTATATGCCTCAGAAATCTCAACCCGAGCCCCCTTCCTTCGTGTGCCCCCTGTATGATACCGGGTATATCAGCTACCACAAATGAACGGTGATCCCTGTATCTCACCATGCCAAGGTTTGGCGTCAGGGTTGTGAAAGGGTAATCAGCAATCTCAGGCTTAGCGGCAGATACCACCGATAACAGGGTTGATTTGCCTGCGTTCGGAAATCCCACCAATCCAACATCAGCGAGCAGTTTGAGCTCCAGTATGATCCATTCCTCCCTTCCCTGTTCACCGGGTTGCGCATAGCGGGGGGTCTGGTTGGTGGACGACTTGAAATGGTCGTTGCCCAGCCCTCCCCGGCCGCCCTCAAGGATAGTGAATTCCTGACCTTCTTCGGTTATCTCGCACAGGCTATCATCCGAGCCGGCAACCCTGGCAACTGTTCCCAGTGGCACCTCGAGCACTTTATCCTCACCGCTTGCGCCGGTTTTAAGCTGTCTGCCACCGGGCTGGCCGTCGCCGGCTTTTAGGTGCTTTGTATATTTGAGATGAAGCAGGGTCCAGAGTTGTTTGTTGCCACGCAATATCACATCTCCTCCTTTACCGCCGTCGCCGCCGTCGGGGCCGCCTTTAGGGTTGGTGCGGGTACGTAGGAAATGGGCTGATCCGGCGCCTCCCCTCCCCGACCTGCAATTGATCTTAACGTAATCTATAAAATTCGGCGTCGTCATAGGAACAGTGTCGCGAAGTTAAGCAAAGGTGTTTTTACTCCTTTATTTTGTAGATGTCAGGATAGTTTCGGCCGTAGCCGTCATAGTCGAGGCCGTAGCCAACGATAAAATCATTCGGGATCTCCATCCCTACATAATCAATCCTGAAATCCATCTTGAAGGCTTCCGGCTTGAAAAGAAGAGAGGCTATCCTGACTTCAGCGGCACCCATATTTTTAAGTGTTTCGATCAGGTACTTCATGGTTGTGCCGCTATCAATAATATCCTCAACAATAATAACCGTCCGGCCTTCAATATTTTTATCAAGGCCCAGCATTTCCCTGACTTTTCCCGAGGAACTTGTGCCTGAATAAGAAGCCACCTTTATAAATGTTATTTCAAGGGGAAAATCAAAACGGCGGATAAGATCAGCCGCAAAAACAAAGGCGCCATTCAGCACGACTATGAACAAAGGGTTTTTGTCCTTTACATCCCTTTCAACCTCTTTTGCAAGATCTTCTATTTTCTGGTCTATTAAGGAAGATTTGATGAACGGATCGAAATGACGGTCTTTTACCTGGATAGTCATAACAATAATTGCGGTTGTTGTTGCATCAAAGATAAGCAAAGCAGGAGTGAAAACGCCTGTTTATCGGATTATTTGGCTAAATTTGCCTGCACTTCCAAAGGAATTAATTCTATGAAACCATTTGTCAGTATAATCATGGGGAGCACCAGCGACCTTCCGGTAATGGAAAAGGCTGCAAAGGTACTCGACGATATGGAGATACCCTTCGAGATCAATGCCCTTTCGGCACACCGGACTCCCGATAAGGTTGAATCATTTGCCAGGGAGGCAGCAGGCCGCGGAATAAAAGTCATAATTGCAGGTGCAGGGATGGCAGCCCACCTGCCCGGTGTTATCGCTGCAATGACACCGATTCCGGTGATCGGGGTGCCTATTAAGGCCACTGTGGAAGGGCTTGATTCCCTGCTTTCGATCGTTCAGATGCCTCCGGGAATACCAGTCGCTACCGTCGGGATAAACGGTGCACAGAATGCGGGAGTTCTTGCTGCCCAGATCCTTGCTTCGGGCGATCAGGATATCTATAAGAAAACCGTTGAGTTCAAGGAAAACCTGAAAAACAAGATCATTAAGGCTAACCAGGAACTGAAGGAAGTAAAGTTCCGGTTCAGGGTATAAAAGGGATTGTCAATCCCTGATCTTACGGGCAATTGAAAGGCCATCCCTCAATGGCAGCATCACTACCTCAACCCTGTCGTCACCGGCAAGCATGCGGTTATAAGAAGCGATACATTTGGTTTCTTCATCCATTTGACCCTCTGGCAGAAGCACTTTACCGCTCCATAGCACATTATCGGTTATGATATATCCTCCAGCCCTTACCTTTTCGAAAACCAGGTTGTAATAATCAATGTACTGTTCTTTACCGGCATCAATAAATACAAGGTCGAATTGTTCATCAAGGCTTTTAATTATATCCATCGCATCGCCGGTATGGAGAACGATGTGGTCGTTCCGGCCGCTTTTTTTGAAATATTTTTCAGCAAACAGTGCCATCTCCGGATCCACCTCAATGGTGTGCATTTTACCTCCCCTGGCCAGCCCTTTAACAAGGCAAAGTGCTGAATAGCCGGTAAAAGTGCCAATCTCGAGAATTGTTTCCGGCCTGATCATCCTGCTGAATAATTCGAGGACCTTACCCTGCAAGGGCCCTGAAAGCATCTGTGGGTATACTGTCTTCAGGTGCGTTTCACGCCTGAGTTCGCTCAAAAGGCTGTCTTCGGCAGAGGTATTGTTGATAAGGTACTTTTCAATTTCTTCAGAAACCATCTTCAGGGGATTTATAAACCAGTTCACTGATCGAAGAAGGATCAAGAACCACGTTGGCTGCCTCCAGTATGCCTGACGCGGTTACCTTGCTTATCCTCTCATGCATCTCATTAAGGGTAAGCACTTCCTTGTCGTGGAGAAGGCTCTTGCCCGATCCAAGCATTTTATTCAGGTTCGATTCGTAACCAAGTGCCATCTGACCGGCTGTTTGTTGCTTAAGTTTATCAAGCTGCAGGCCTGTCAGTGCATTTTTCCTCAATCTTTTCAACTCTTTGTTGAGCAGGTAAAGTGACTTTTCCAGGAAACCATTGTCGGTACCAAGGTATACGCTGAAAACACCGGTGTCGACATAAGTGTGATAATTCGATTCAACATGGTAGGAATAGCCGTGTTTCTCTCTTATTGAAAGGTTAAGACGTGAATTCAGTGCGGGTCCCCCTAAAAGGTTGTTCAGGAGGAACATAGGATATTTCCTTTCGTCCTGCCTCCCGAAGGCAGCATTGCCCACGATACAATGAGTCTGGTGTATGGGTTTTGTAAACGCTTTCCTGAATATGATTGGCGAACTGACCGGTAGTCTTTCGTGCTGTGCAGTTCCTTTTGCGAGGTCACCAAAGTATCTTTCCACCAGCTTTACCAGTTTTGGCCACCTGATGTTTCCAACGGAGCTGATAACCATTCTTTCTGGATAATAATGGTTTCTGATGAACCGTATGATCTTTTCCCGGTTCAGTGACTTTACACGCTTCTTTGTTCCCAGGATGTTCCTTCCCAGAGGATGCCCTTCAAACAAATATTCCTCAAAAATGTCGAAGATCTCCTCAGAAGGAGTATCCTTGTAAGAATTTATCTCATCGATGATTACATCCTTTTCCTTTGTGATCTCTTTTTCAGGAAAAACTGAATTGGTTATGAGATCGGCTATAAGCTCAAGCGCCCTGTCATAATGCTGATGCAGAAACGATGCGTAAATACTGGTCTCTTCCTTGGTGGTGTAGGCATTCAGGTCTCCACCCACACTTTCAAGCCGGTTGAGTATATGATAGGCCCTTCTCTTTCTTGTGCCTTTAAATATGGTATGCTCGATAAAATGGGCTATCCCGTTTTCGTCCTCCGACTCGTCGCGTGAGCCTGCATCGATGAAAACACCGCAATGCGCGGCGATATTTTCAGTGTGCCGGTGAACAAGCTTCAGACCGTTATCAAGAGTATGAAAATGATATTCCATTGATATCGTCGATCGAATGATGAGGTATTTTTCTTCGCGGTGATCCTGTCCTGCAGAAGAGGAAAATATCAGCCTCTTTTCACTGCCAAAGATAGAAATATTAGTTTATGACCATTTACCCGGAGGTTTTAATTTCCCTTCAGGGCATCAGGGAACCTTTCGTCAAAGTAGGTCCAGAACAGCAACTGCCTGTACTTGTCGGTACCATAGTCCCGGATATACACAGGGCCCAGGCCGAGGACTTTTTTCTCCACTGACATAGTTTCCCTGTTGATCTGCCATTCTTCCAGGAACCTGAGTGCCGATACATCCCGGAATGATATCGAAGTTACCACCATTGTATCATATTCGTTGTACGGGGCATATTCGCGCATCAGGGTCTTGTAAACTGTATCCCTGCCAAGGCTCCTTACCTGTTCCGGTGTCATTGGATTGTGGAAGTAATCATAAGCCCTGATCTCTCCGGCGTATGCTTTATCAAAAAGTGTCTTGAGCACCTCTTCCCTCACAGACCCTTCGAGGTTATTGGCCCACCAGAAAGCCGAAGGGTCATCATTTTTGATGGGCACATCGTACTGGATACGTTTTACTTCAATTACATTCTCATCAGGAGATTTCGTACACCCCTGGATGGCTAATAATGCCAGAATAATCAGCAAGATGCTAACTGTTTTCATAGCTATAATTTTTTACAAGGGACGATGTCCCTGTCAAACAGGCTTATAAATAACACCCATATTGTTTTTGCCGTCTATTTCTACCCTCAAAGGTTTTTCAAACCGAATGTGACGGATATGCTCATCTTCATAAACAGCCTCCTCCTTATTTAGGAAATCCACATCGTAGAATCCTTCCTTAATGAAAGGATTGATAGTAAAATAGCCAACTCTGAAGGAAGTAAGGTTCTGGAAAAAATGAGTGCCCTGGCTGGGATCAATATGATAATCCTTAAGGCCGGATTCAACGATCACCCTTGCTGCCGATATCTGTGGCCATTTCACAGGGATACCCAGCCAGGGATCTGCTGAGCCCCATCTGCCCGGCCCTACGAGTATATAATTCTCCCCACTTTCAAGAAATTCATTGTTGATCTTTCCGATCTTGTCGGCGATCTCTGTATTATTACCTGCCTCAAAAGATTCAGGCCTTATGTAAACAAAGTCCCTTATGCTGTCGAGTATGCCATTCCCAAGAGCCGAATCGCACCAGATTATAGAATCCTCTTTCCTGACCTTATGAAGGTCTTTATCAATTGTTTCCTTGTTATCGACAATGGGCCGAATCTGAAGCAAATAGAAGGTCTTAGGGTAATTTGCAGGGACGTTCAGCTCCACTGTAAATTCCAGTTCGATAGGTTTTCCCATCTCCCTCTGTCCGATCTTCAGCACTTCCTGCAAAATTTCGGCAAGCGGAAAGGTGCTGTGCTTAAGGATGTTATTGAAGGTAATAATCTTTTTACCATCATGCTTAACACCGTCCCTTACCATATTGCTATGATAATCGAACGTAGAGGCCACAAAACGCATGGAACTGTCATCTTCAGCTTCTTTAATTCTGAGATACAGCAAATTGGCACTGTCATCGATAGTCGGCCCAAAGCTATGGTGGTCGAGGTTGAGCGCAAAAAAATGTTTCTGTGTTTCTTTCAGGGCCATTTCAGGTGTGCTTGTCTGCAGTACCTTTTGGGGATATTTAGGTGAAAATCGAAGTGTCATTCCACCATCCACAATGTATTTACCCAGGCCGAAGGCCAGGTTCGCTATTCCATCCCCGGGTTTTTCCTGGCCTATGGGATAAAAGTTGATCGACCTTGCCACTCCCGAGATAGTCGGGTAATAACGTTTACCATATCTCTGACCCGTTACTGTTTGCAGCACTATGGCCATCTTCTCTTCGTCGATCACATTGGATGTGGCTGTCATGTAAGCCTTACTTGCCTTATAATAGGTAGATGCATACACCGATTTAATGGCAGTGCCCAGCATTTCCATCATCAACCTATCGTTATCGGGCACAAAGGGAATCATGTAGGTTGAATATATACCCGCAAAAGGCTGATAATGTGAATCTTCAAGTAAGCTTGAAGACCTTATCGCAATGGGGCTTCTTACGTAATTCACCAGGGTATAAAGATCCTCATGAACCCTGAAAGGCAATCTCGCCTTAACAAATCGCTGCAATATTTCCTCATCATCTGTGTCTGAAAGGGCCACCTCGTAAAGGTTGTTTTCTTCCATGAACTCATCGAAAACATCAGTAGAAAGAACAACTGTACGGGGTATTGTGATCATTATATCGGGCCACTTCTCAAGGAGTTTATTCCTTTTTATGATCATATCTAGAAAAGCCAGGCCCCTGGCCTTCCCGCCAATAGAACCGTCTCCTATGCGGGTAAAGGTCATGTATTCATCAAACCTGTCGCGCCTGAACTGGGCAATGACACCCCTTGCCTTGCTTATCCGGAAGCTTGTTATGGCATCAAACAGATATCTTCTCACTTCATCAAGACTATCGAAATCGTCGAGAGTAATATCCATTAACATTTCAGCAAGGGGGAAGAGTGCACGTGCCCTGAGCCATCTCGACAACCAGTTTCTGCTGAGCTGGTACCTTAAAGCTTCGTCAGGTATCATAAAAAGTTTGTCCTGAAGATCTTTAAGATCGGAAGCCCGCTCTATCTCTTCGCCGGTATCGGGATTTGTAAAAACAAAATCACCGAACGCAAAATATTCCCTGATGAAGTTCTTGAGCTCCACTGATATGGTTTTAGAATTTTTATCTATGAAGCCCACCTTCAGCCTGCTGGCCAGTTTCTTGCTCTCCTCTTCGGCCGACTGCAGAAGTACGGGCATATACGGATCATCCTGGTGTATCTTCTCTATCAGCTTTATGCCGGCACGCTTGTCCTTTTGCCCCGACCGCGGATAACTCATATCAGTGATGATGCCGAGCATGTTACGTTTATATTTTTCATATAGCTGAATGGCCTGCTCGTAATTTGTTGCCAGCAATATCTTGGGCCTGCCCCTTAAGCGCAGCATTTGCTGGTGCTCATTAAGGCCTTCCAGCATAAAGTCTCTCGACTGCTTGAAGATGATCTTATATATGTTTGGCAGGTAGCTCGAATAGAACCTGATGGAGTCTTCAACAAGAAGGATGACCTGCACGCCCACCTCCTTCACATCATGCTCAACATTCATTTTATCTTCAATCAGCTTGATCACCGCAAGAAGCAGGTCGGCATTGCCCAGCCAGCTAAAGATGTAATCGGCTGCAGATATTTCCTGCTGATTCACCCTGAGTGAAATCTCCCTCGAAAAAGGAGTAAGAATTACAAACGGTATTTTCGGATATTTCTCCTTCATTCTTTCGGCAAGGTTGAAGGTATCGGTCGATTCAGAACTGAGCATGCTTATAACGAGGTCTATCTTCTCTTCCTCCATTGCGTTGAAAGCATCCTCTTCCGAATGAGCAAGTATGAACTGTGGGGGATAGCGCAGGTTCAGTGATACATATTCAATGAATATCTGCTCATCGATCCTGCCGTCATCTTCCAGCACAAAAGCATCGTAGGTACTGGAAATAAGCAATACGTGGTAGATCCTCTTTCTCATCAATTGTTTGAAAGAGGTATCGCTGAAGTAGAATTTGGGGGCTGTTACCTGGTAAGGAGTATAGGGCATAGCTATCTTTTATTCTCCTGCAAAGTTAAGGAAAAGAGCAAGGTGAAAATAGTTCACCCACTGACTATAGTCACTGAGTGAAATTAATGATCAATTTTCTTAATATTTTGTTAATCATAGTAAACACGGCAATTAGACTTATCCGATCACCGTTTTAAAACCATGCTGAAGAAAACCATTACACTGACCTTTCTTTTGACTGCAGGTCTGCAGGGCCTGTCGCAGCAGGCCGACCAATACCTCAACAGTTTCTTTGCTGTTCAGCAGGACAACAATGTGTTTATCAGGTGGACTATCTCAGCGGGTAACACCTGCGACGGTACCCGGATAGAACGCTCCGATAACGGGGAATCGTTTGAAAAAATTGGGGAAATCCCCGGGGTATGCGGCAGTCCTGACCAATCTGTGACATACGATTATACCGATACAGCAGCTTCATACAACAAAGTGTTGTATTACAGGCTTGAAATGGGAATACTCGGATACTCTTCCCCGTTTTCTGTTGAAGTGATAAGATTGAATGAAGAGGGTTACTCGGTCAATCCTAACCCCGTGGTAAATATTTCTACTCTTATTTTTGACAATCCTGATAATGAAAGCCACGAAATACAAATATTGAACATTAAGGGGGAGACTGTGCTCAATGAAGTGACTACTTCCGACAGGGTAAAAATAGAGCGGAATCTATTATCGGCAGGTGCCTATATTTTCAAAATCCTGAAAGGCAACCAACTGAAGGCAAGAGGAAAATTGATTGTCCTTTAGTTTTCCCTCAGCACAAAATCATCATATTCAACTTCGAACCTAAGTTTATGCTTTGATTCCTCGGCGGCCAAAGAAAGGAAAACATCTTTGAGGTCCTCATTCGGGGCTTTGGCTGCCAGGTTTGTGTAAAGTCTGAAAGCAGCTTTTTCTTTTTTCATGGCAACAATAAGAGCCTCCTCATACGTCATTTCCGGGGTAGGTTTTACATTCACTACATAATCGCTGATCTTCAGATCATGCACAGCATCTTTTGGCATGTCAAAAATCCCCTCTTCCCTTATTTTTGTAAGCCTGGTCTTATGCTTAATCTCTTCTTCGGCAAACTCGGTAAAAACATCTTTCATTTCCTCCGAACGGGCATTACTTGCAAGTTTAGAATAAAAATCTACTGCTTTTTGTTCTTCATCGATGGCAAAAACCAGGATATCGTCAACTGACTTAAATTCTTTCATGGCTATTGTATTAATTCTTTGTTACCGTTTCTTTTAAACTCATTCTTTCAAACTCCAGGCGGAACTCATCCTCAAACCGTTTCATCACATTATCGCAACCATAATTATAGTAGCGTTCATTGTTATCTTCTGCAGAGGATGCAAACCTGTACTTTTCATCTTCATCCCGCGATGGCAGTATTGAAAGTGCTTCCTGAAGAATTTCCTTAACGTCTTTTTTCTCGTCCGATCCAAGCAGATCAAGGAGGTCTATCAATTGCTGCCATCCTGTGCGGTCAACCTTTGATTTGAGCGTAGCCTCAAACTCCTGGAGAACCCTCTGGGTATTAGTAAAGCTTCCCCCGGTTTCAGCGGGCAGGGTAGCCGGCAGCACCAGGTCGGACAGACGAGCTGTTTCGGTCAGAAAATAATCCTGGGTAACTTTGAACTCAGCGACAGAAAGCCAGCCGGCGACCTGCACTTTATGTTTGGCACATCCAAGGGGATCCTCGCCAAATATGAAAAGGTTCTTCAGCCTGCTGTCCTCAAGCCACTGGTAAAGGCTGGGATTTATTTGAGAGGGAAGCTCATTGACCTTCCAGACCTTTTTCATTTTGGAGATCAGTTTCAGGTCATCTATAGGAGCGCCACCTACGCCAAGTTTCATACATACGCCCATATCGAACAGGCCCTGTGAGTTATTCTTCTCCTTGAGAGAGATCAGTCCGGCGCTCGTTTTCCCAAGTTTACCGGTGATGAGAGCCAGGTTAAATACCTCCTGGCTGGCATTGGATGAAAGATCGTTTTCAGAAAACACCAGGATTGCATTTGCCTGGTTGTTATATTCCTTCGCGAACTCAACAACAACATCCATGTATTCCACACCAGACTTTTGCACGAGTTCGACGAAATTCTCCTTCATCAACTCTTCTTTATATTCTTCAAAGCCTTCACAATTATCACCTATAAAGAGTGCATTGTGATAGTTATTTGCAACCAGGTAATAATTTACGGCTTTAAGAAAGTAGTAATACGAGCTGATCTTTATGATCTCATCGGCTTTGTGCTCCAATGCGCTGTTTTCCCTGTTGGTAATAACAGATAACGGAACATTTTTCCTGAAATTGACATTCTGGATCATATAGCCCACAACGGGATGGTCCATGTTGATCTCTGAACCCAAAAGGTAGAACTTACTTGCACCCGGTATCTGATCGAACGGGACGTTGGCATTTGCATTGTTCTTATACCCTATGCCCCGGTTAAGATAGTGGAAACTGGTTACATTATTGGTCCCCACCCCTTTCCTGGCAAGCTTTTGGATCAGGTACATCTCTTCATTCGTGAGCCTGGCGCCTGCAAAGAAGGCATTTTCATCAGGTTCTACCGATTTCAGCCTTTCAATGATCACTTCATAAGCCTTCTCAAAGCTGACTTCCCTGAACGACCCATTGACTTTGAGGAGCGGTTTGGTTATCCTGGTGCGGTCATTTCTATATTGATAACCAAACATTCCGTACTTGCAAAGGTTACCATCTGTGTTAACCCTTCCTTCAGCACCAACCACTCCCATTACAAACTGGTTTTTATGCTCAAGGCTCATTTTACAGCCTATCGAACAGTAGTTGCAGATAGTTTCAGCGCTTTCGGTAAGAACCGGGCCCGGCTTAAACGGCTTGTTCTCTGAGATAGCGCCTGTTGGGCATGTGCTCACGCACATCCCGCAAGCTTCACAGTGGGTATCCTGGAGGGCATCGCCCATGCTCGGTGCCACGTAGGTATCAAACCCCCTGTTAATGAGGCCGAGAGCGTCAGCTCCCACTACCTCCCGGCATATCCTTACGCATCGTCCGCAGAGAATGCATTTGTTATTGTCAATTTCAATATAAGGATGCCTGAAATCGACCTGGTATTCTTTGAAATCACCGCCGTATTTTTCCTGGTCGGCGCCATAATCAGTAGAATATTTTTTCAGGTCACAAGTGAAAAGAGCAGTGCAACCGCACTCGAGGCAACGCTGTGTTTCGTGGTGTGCCACCTCCTCATTTTCATATCCAAGCTCAACTTCCTTGAAATTATTTCTCTTCGCAGGATCAAGGGTAGGCATCTCCTCTCTTTCCTGGTTCCGGAAGTGCCCCTGGAAATCTTCGGCGACCTGGACCTTGAAATTTTCTTTTTTACTGATGAACTCTTTAGGAGGCGGTGTTACTTCTTTACCTTCCAGGTAAAGGTTACAGGAACGCGATGCCAGCCTGGCCTGGCCAATGGCTTCTATGAGCGTAGCCGGGCCGGTTACCCCATCACCGGCAGCAAATACATTCTGCACACCTGTCTGAAGGGTTCCGGGATCAGCTTCTATGTCGCCCCATCTGTTCAGTTTCAGTTCCCCTCCGTTTTCAAGGGCACCGTTTATATCGTCGATAAAACCGGCTACAGTTTTTTGTCCGATCGCGGCAAGCACCACATCCACATCCAGATCAAATTCAGATCCGGGGATCGGAACGGGCCTTCTCCTGCCGGAGGCGTCGGCCGGCCCAAGTTCCATTTTGAGACAGGTTATCGATTTTACTTTGCCGTCTTTGGTCTTATTGATCTTCGAGGGGTTAGTGAGGAACTTATAGGTTACCCCCTCCAGCTTTGATTCATGGATCTCGATCGGGTTGGCCGGCATCTCGTTCTCGGTTCGACGATAGATGACATATACTTTATCGGCACCGCAACGCATGGAAGAGCGGCAGCAGTCCATGGCGGTATTACCACCTCCGACTACAGCTACGGTTTTTCCCTTGAAATCGTATCTTTTGCCCGAGAGCTCCATCTTTTTGAGGAAATCAATGCCCGAATAAACATTTTCGGCATCTTCACCGTCGCAACCTACAAGGGTCCCCTTTTGCGAACCGATTGTGAGTATGGTAGCATCGTACTTCTTTTTGATATCCCTGTACTTGATGTCTTCCCCGAATTTCTTCTTATATTTTATTTTTACACCAAGTTCAGTAATATTGTCAACTTCTTTCTGGAGGATGTCATTTGGAAGGCGGTATTCCGGAATGCCATACCTGAGCCATCCGCCTGCCCCGGGACTTGCTTCAAAAATATCCACCTGGTGTCCTTCCTTCTGAAGGAAAAAGCCACATGAAAGACCTGCGGGACCTGCTCCTATCACAGCCACTTTCTTTCCTGTTGCAGGTTTTAATTCAGGTTTCCATTTACCGGGAGATTCGAGGTCGATATCGGAAGCAAACCGTTTGAGGTAATCGATGCCGACTGCATGTTCTTCTTCAAGAAGGTTCCTGCGGCAGGCAACTTCGCACGGTCTGACACATACCCGGCCGCAGATGGCAGGAAGCGGGTTTGTATCCTTAATAAGCGCCACAGCCTCGTGATACATGCCTTTTTCGATCAGGGAAATATAACCCTGCACATCCACTCCTGCCGGGCAGGCTTCTGTACAAGGCCCCACACAGTCGGCATAGTGGTTGCTTACGAGAAGGTCGAGGGCAGTTTTGCGGGCAGCCTTGATCTTATCGTTATGCGTTTCAATACGCATACCTTCATTGACCTTTGTGGAGCAGGAAGGCTGCAATCCACGCATTCCCTCAACTTCCACAACACAAACATAGCATGATGTATATGGCAGTAAACGGGGATCATGGCAGAGTGTCGGGATCTCTATGCCGTGCCTTCCGGCAAGTTCAAGCACTGTTTCTCCCTTAAAACCTGTTACGATCTCACCGTTAAGTATGACATTCACTTTTTCCTTCATTACTAGTCCTTTTCTTGTTAAATCACGAGAGTTTAATGGCATCAAACTTACATTTGGTGAAGCAGAGCCCGCACTTGATACAGAGTTCCTGATCGATAAAGTGAACTTCCTTACGTTCACCTGTAATTGCATCTACGGGGCAGTTCTTTGCACAGACGGTACAGCCTGTACATTTTTCAGGTATGACCTCGTAGGTCAGGAGTGATTTGCAAACTTTTGCAGGGCATTTCTTTTCATTGATGTGTGCTTCGTATTCATCCCTGAAGTACCTGATCGTTGTCAATACAGGGTTAGGTGCTGTCTGGCCAAGGCCACAAAGAGAATTATCCTTGATCTCATAGGAAAGCTCTTCGAGGCGTTCAATATCACCTTCCCTGCCTTTTCCCTCGGTAATACGGGTGAGTATCTCAAGCATTCTCTTTGTACCTGTGCGGCAGAAGGTGCATTTACCGCACGATTCCTTCTGGGTAAAATCAAGGAAGAACTTGGCCACATCCACCATGCAGGTATCTTCATCCATGACAACCATACCGCCGGAACCCATTATGGCACCGGTTGCATTCACCGAGTCGTAATCGATCTGCGTATCGGCAAGGTATTCGGGAATACATCCTCCGGAAGGGCCTCCCATTTGGACCGCTTTGAATTTCTTATCGTTCTGGATGCCTCCCCCCAGTTTGAATATAACATCGCGGATTGAAAGGCCCATCGGTACTTCCACCAGGCCTGACCTCTTGATCTTACCGGCCAGGGCAAACACTTTGGTGCCTTTACTTTTTTCGGTTCCGTATTTTGCATATTCACGGGCACTGTTCAATATGATCCAGGGCACATTGGCAAAAGTCTCTACGTTGTTGATGTTCGTAGGTTTTTTCCAGAGCCCTGATGCAGCAGGGAACGGAGGCCTTTTCCTGGGCATACCCCTTTCCCCTTCAACTGATGCGATAAGAGCAGTTTCTTCACCACAGACAAAGGCACCTGCCCCTTCCTTGATATAAATATCAAAATTGAACCCATTGATCCCCATTATTTTATCACCCAGGTATCCTTTTTCACGGGCCTGTTCCAGAGCGATATTGAGCCGTTTGATAGCAAGCGGATATTCTGCCCTGCAATAGATCACCCCTCCTGTTGCCTCGATGGCGTAGGCTCCAATGATCATCCCTTCGATAACTGAATGGGGGTCTCCTTCAAGCACAGAACGATCCATAAAAGCTCCGGGATCGCCCTCGTCGGCATTGCAGATAATGAACTTTTCGCCGGCCTTATTATCATTGGCAAACTTCCATTTGAGCCCGGTGGGAAAACCACCACCCCCTCTGCCCCTCAGTCCTGAATCGAGCATTGTCTGGATTACATCAAGACGGGATATCCTCTCTCCGGCAATTTTTTTCAGGGCACGGTAACCGTTCCTGGCTTCATATTCCTCAATATTCTCAGGATCGATATAACCGCAATTCCTGAGTGTTATTTTAACCTGTGAATCGATGAAACTGTTATCCTCGGTTTCGAAGAGATCAGTCTGCACTACGTAATCCTTGAGGGGAGTGTGCTGTGTGATATGTTTGTCGAGGATCTCAATTGCTCTTTCTTCATCCACATCCCCGTATATGTATGTACCTGAATCATCGTGTATCTCCACCAGGGGTTCCCGGTAGCACATCCCGATGCAGCTTGTCTTTTTCAGATCAAAGTCGAGTTTTTCCGCGGTCTGCAGGGCTTCTATCTTGTCATAGACCTTTTTGGCTCCGGCGGCTATTCCGCAACTTCCAAGGCCAACTATAACTTTCGTCTTTTCCATTTTGATAATTTAGTAATAAAGAACTATTCGTCTTTATTCAGTTCATTGATCCTGATATTCTTAATGATCTTAACTGCCTGGCTGCCGGATAGTTTTCCGTAGGTTTCATCCCCTATCATCATTACCGGGGCCAGGGAGCAACATCCCAGGCAGGCTACTGATTCGAGGGTAAACATACCGTCTTCAGTAGTTCCCCCGTCCTCAACCTTCAGGGCTTCCTTCAGGGCATCTGTTACTGAATTAGCATTCTGAACATGGCAGGCTGTGCCATGGCAAACTTTTACTATGTATTTTCCTACCGGATCAAGCCTGAACTGCGCATAAAATGTAGCGACTCCGTACATATCGCTCAGTTCGAGCCCAGTCTCCTTTGAGATTTTTATAAAGGCTGCCCTGGGGATGTATCCGTACACATCCTGGGTCCCTTGTAAAAGGGGGATCATATTACCTTTTTTTTCCTTATATTTTTCGATCAGGGGGTCGATGAGGTTCAGATCGACCTCTTCGGCTTTTTCCTTTTCCTGTACTACCGGAATCCTTTCTATCCGCATCTTTTCTGAGTTTAAAGAGAGTATAAAATTATAATTACTTTTTCAGACTGAAGGTGCTGAAAATCAATTTAAAAGGCGTCTAAATACGGTTATAACACACTGATCATATGTATATTATAAGGATATAAATTTCTTATATATCTGTTACCTCTCAATATATTAACGTTAATATTGTGAAAAAATTAACAGAAAGGTGGATTTTGAGAAAAAATGTAGCCTATTTCAGGTTAAATCGCCTAATATTTATTCTTTTATAAGATAAGGGAATCCGCAAGAATGAAACAGTGCAATAGGGCTAAAATCTGATTTGTTACTTATTTCACTCAATCCCTTGCAAATTTTTGCCTGTGCCAGTAGGTAAGCGTCCTCCATAGCCACTCCAAAGGCCCATACCTGTAATACTTCAGCCAGATGGGTGAGATTATGAGTATCACGACCCATATCCCGATCACGAAAAGGGCCTGACCGCCCCTCTCAACATGGCCGTACAATCCAAGGCCATGGCCGTAAAAGATCAGTGTGGCAAGTATCGACATGAGGATGTAATTGGTAAAAGCCATTTTACCGACTGCCGATAAAACCCTTTTAGCATACTCAAGGAACTTTGATTTACAGACAAGCATAACAAGGCCGATGTATCCAAGGGCTACAGCAAGGCTTCCCATGTAATTGAACAGGCTGCCGGTGAACATGGAATAATCCATTTTCCAGCCAGCTTCAAAATTCTTCCAAATTCCGATGGACACTATTGACCAGCCCACCAATAATCCAATTAAGATCATCCTGGTATAGAAAGCTTTCGACCTTTCTGCAGAGAGAACACCCCACTTATAGAGGGCCATTCCCAGCAGCATCATTGCCATCACTCTCCAGAAAGAGTATATTGCGAAAAAGAAAGTCTGCATAAAGATGGCTCCAGGGATCCTTTGCTCCATCTGTTCGAGCCAGTTGCCCCTCATGCTTGCAAGCTCGTTCCTGATGCTTTCCATCGCCGGATACCAGCTTTGCATGTTCTGGTCGTAAGCTTCCGGCGGCCAGTATTGGATCGAGAACCCCATGAACAGGTAAAGCACAAAAGGCACCAGGAAGAAAACAGATCCTATGATCACAAGCTTCACCGGCCTCAGTTTCCTGAACAGGTATGCAAGAAAAGCACACAATGCATACTGGGTAAGAATGTCGCCGTACCATATCAGGTAGGCGTGGGCCAGGCCGAAGAGAAGAAGCCACATATTCCTGCGGTAGTGCAGCGGTCCGGCTTTCCTGCCTTTTTCAACGGCACGTGTTGAAAAGATTATTATACCTGCACCGAAAAGCATCGAAAAAATACTCATGAACTTTTCGCTTGCAAGCAGATGGCTTAATATCCACACCCATTTATTGATACCGGTCAGGTCACCATAAGCGGCAGGGTTTATATATGCAGCGCTGATCATGGAAAAACTCTGGATATTCATTATCAGGATACCCAGTACTGCAAACCCTCTTAAAACATCAATTGATATGATCCTTTCCGATGGAGCGGTGGAATCAAGCAGGGGCATTGATTTGTTCATTGCTATAAACTATAAGGGATAAAAAAAGAAATTATGCTTTTACTGTCTTTTTCTTTTTCTTTTTCTTTGGCTTGGTCTTCAAAAGTTTCTCATGCATTGCCTTTGCCGCAATCCTTCCGGCCCCCATCGCCTCGATCACCGTTGCTGACCCTGTAACAATGTCACCCCCTGCATATACAAATTCCTTTGATGTTTCCATTGTTTCCGGGTTGACCTCAATGTATCCCCATTTATTCCTTTTAAGATCGGGAGTTGATTGAAAGAGGATGGGGTTGGGGCCTGTACCTATTGCCACTATCACCGTGTCGCATTCAAGGGTAAAATTAGATCCTTCTATTGGGACCGGTCTCCTGCGGCCGGAAGGATCCGGATCGCCAAGCTTCATCCGGATGCATTCCATAGCTTTGATAGTATTCAGGTCGGTTCCTATATACTTCACCGGGCTGGTAAGAAGCTTGAATTTGATCCCCTCTTCTTCTGCATGATGTACTTCTTCTGCCCTGGCAGGAAGTTCGTGCCTTGACCTGCGGTAGACTATGGTCACATCCGAGGACCCGGTCCTTATGGCTGTTCTGGCACAGTCCATGGCCACATTCCCTCCTCCGATCACAACTACATTATTGCCTTTTGGCATCGGGGTATCATACTCAGGGAATTTATACGCCTTCATCAGGTTCATCCGTGTAAGATACTCGTTGGCCGAAAAAATATTGCCCAGGCTTTCACCTTCGAGCCCCATAAAGGTAGGAAGGCCAGCCCCTACGCCAATAAATACGGCATCAAATTCTTCGAGCAGTTCATCCAGTGTATAGATATTCCCAATCACGTGATTAAGTTCAACCCGCACCCCCAATTGCTTCAGGTAGTCGATCTCAGATTGCACAATGGTTTTTGGCAGCCGGAATTCAGGTATTCCATAGGTCAGCACTCCGCCGGTTTCATGAAGGGCTTCAAAGACCGTAACGCTGTGCCCGTATTGCCGCATGTCGGATGCAAGTGTAAGGCCTCCGGGCCCTGACCCTATAACAGCGATTTTCTTCGCGGTATTTTCTTTGACAATCGGGATCTTAATAAGATCCATCTTTCTTTCGTAATCGGCAACGAACCTTTCCAGCCTGCCAATTGCCACCGGTTCATCCTTCTTACCCAGCACACATTTTTCTTCACACTGGCTTTCCTGCGGGCAAACACGGCCACAGATAGCGGGAAATACGTTTTTCTCCTTTATTTTCTTGGCTGCTTCATCAAATTTCTCCTCCGCAATGAGTGAAATAAAAGATTTGATGTCAACATTAACCGGGCAGCCGTCTATACATGTCGGGTTCTTGCACTGCAGGCATCTTCCCGCTTCGAGCAAGGCAAGTTCTGTGGTATAACCGTAAGGGACTTCCTGGAAATTGTGCACCCTGAGAGTCTGGTCCTGCTCAGGCATACCCTGGCGAGGGATCTTGAGCTTTATGTGCCTTTCGTCCCTTTTTGTCAGCCCGTGCCATTCACAACCATGTTTTGTGCAGATGAAGAACGGGATCAGTCGCGAAAGAGCAGAAATGGTAACCTCCGCTACCTCAGACCCGCATTCACCGCATTTCATCTCATGATTGATCAGGCTGTTGTTACAATGCGGACAGATAAGGTCATCGATGACATCCCCTTCCTCAATCGGCAAAGAGGTTTCAACATCAAACACATCGAGATAGGGACTGAGGTACAGATCCATCTCGTTACCCTGGTATATTGCCTTGAATTCGAGTTGTTTTACATCTTTCTTTTCAACATTGAAACTGTTACGGCAATGTGGGCAGTAAGTGTTAAGGTAGGTCTTGAACTTTAAATATCTAACATCCTGATCGAGCATGACAGATTATTTGATTGAAAATAACAGAGAATCTTTTTCGTCTTTGAGATATAATGAATTCCGGTGGATGAGCTCATCGAAATCAACTTTAAAGCCATCGAAATCAGGGCCATCCACGCAGCAGAACATGGTTTCATCCGAAACTTTTACCCTGCAGCCTCCACACATTCCGGTACCATCTATCATTATGGGGTTCAGGCTCACCATTGTGGGAATATCATATTGTTTCGTAAGCTTCACCACATTTTTCATCATAATTATGGGGCCTATAGCATATACCAGTTTGATATCATACCGTTCTTCAAGGTATTTCTTGAGCGGATCGGTAACAAACCCCCTTACTCCATAACTACCATCGTCAGTGGTAACAATAATTTCATCACTAATCTGGGTCATCTCATTTTCAAGGATGATCATATCCTTGTCCCTGGCACCCATTATGCTGATCAGGTAATTACCTGCTTCCTTAAAGGCTTTTGCGACATGATGCAGGATAGCTACACCCGTACCCCCTCCTACCATTATAACGGTCCCTACTTTCTCAACATGTGCCGGTCTTCCCAGGGGACCGACGACATCCTTTATCATGTCTCCTTCATTGAGCGACCGCATGAGCGCTGTTGTTTTACCAACAACCTGGAATATCAGGGTTATTGTTCCCGAAAATTCATTTTTATCGGCAATTGTAAGAGGAATCCGCTCACCGGTGTCATTGACCCTGACAATCACAAATTGCCCGGCTTTGGCTTTCGCAGCAATTTTCGGGGCATCAATGTCGAACCTGACAATGGTTCCCCTTGCCATTTCCTGTCGTCGAACTATCTGGAACATAGTCTATTGATTTAGATCACCCTGCCAACTGACAAAATGAAGTTATTACCATTCCATGCTGTCTTCCAGCCTGATGTCATAAAGATCTTTCTCACTCAGGCCGTGCCATTTACATCCTTTCTTTGTGCAGAGATAAAAATCTATCAGCTTTGTGCGTGCACTTACTTTAATTTTTGCAATAGGAGATTCACATTTCTGGCATTTCTTATCCTCCTCAATAAGCGAAGTATTGCAATACGGGCATTTCAGGTCATTGACCACCTTTTCCTCAGGCAGATAGATTGTTGATTTTGAAGAAAAAACATTCAGGTATGGGCTAAGCATCAGTATACCCTCTTCACCATTGATGATCTTCAGTTTCAACATTTCATCTTCTATAAGACTTTTCTGGCAGTAGGGGCAATATGCCTGCAGAAATGTACCTGACTCTATTATCTCCTCTGCTTCATTTTTAGGCTTTTCTTTCTCTGCAGGACCGGGTTCAGTCCTTTTCATCCCTTTGCCCGCATAACCATACTCCTGGTACAATCTCTTAAGGGCAACTGAAAGATCATCAAATTCCACAAAATGGTTTTTGCAACCGCTCCTGGAGCAGATGCTCACCTTGCCTCCCATATCCAGGTAGAAGGGCACCATAGGGGCATCACAGGTGAGGCATTTCGAATCTGATTCAAATGACTCGTTGCAATGGGGGCATGAAAATGTAGCAATTGTTTCCTTTGGCAGGTCAATATCCGACTTGTAATTGTAGCTGCCGTAAATAGAGCTTAGATAGATCAACCCGTTCTTACCTTCACACTCAACATTAAGTTTTATGCCCGGCTCATTGTCGATAGGGTGACCGGGATCCATCAGTGAATGCCCGCATTTAGGGCACTTCAGCTTAAGGGATAAGAATTCGTACATATGCCTGAGTTCTTGATAAATATGATTTATACAATATTAAGAAAAATAGGTGTATGAAAGGATTGCACCACAACCTTGAATTGAAATATTCAATTCACATTTTATTGATTATCAGCGCTTAATTAGAAGCCATTGGCAAACGGGAAGGGTTAATTTATAGTGGGTTTAAATAGAGTTGTCCCAGGTTATCACTGAAATCCTCTTTTTGCCATCCATCAGCACTTCCACAGGCTTTTCAAAACGAACATGCCTGAAGTATTTAGTTTTTCTGATCAGCTCCTGATCATTGAGAACATCATATTTAATGTAACTCTTGTTTAATTCGGGCTGCACGGTTAAATAGCCCACGTTCATGGAAACCACGTTATGGAAGAAATGTGAACCTGAAGAGGCATCCAGCGGGAAATCTTCCAGGCTTGTTTCAATGATCACACCGGCACATGATATCTGTGGCCAGTTGACCGGAATACCGATAAACTTATCCCGGGTACCCCAGCGGCCCGGTCCGATAAGGATGTATTTGCCGCCTTCTTCAATGAACTTTTCGTTCAGTTTTTCAATCTCCTGGGCCATAGTCACTGTATCTGCCTTGTTGAATTTTTCGCGGTCAACATAAATAACATCCCGGATATCCTCAATGCTGCCGTTACCCATTCCTTTCTCTGTGTACAACCATATTTTTTCTTTCGGGATCTTATCTACAACCACATTGAAATCGAGCGCGCTTCCTATAAGCGGCTTTATCTGTAAGAGATAAAATGTAGCACGGTTCCTGGAGTCTTTGTTGAGATCAACCGCAAACTCGATCTCAACCGGCGAACCCATTGCCTCTTTAACAACATCCATCACCACTTCTATAGTTTTTGCGAGAGGGATATAATTGTACTTGAGGATATTCGCAAAATTTATAATCCGGGGACCGGGCTTATCAATCCCTGGATTTATGGTATTATTCTCAGGATCGTAGACGGACGCAAGGTGTTTTATCGTTCCCTGCATTTCTGCATCATCAAGGTCGAGCCTGGCAAGTCCTGCGGTATCGCCTTCAAGCAAATTTATCTCTTTTTTATTCAGGTCGACCGCAAAGAATTCAACCTGGGAGTTCTTGTATTGATCTTTAGGGGAATTAATATCTATATCAGGATATTTAGGGGCAAAACGGTAGGCCTTCTCGCCTTCAACAACATATTTACCCAGGCCGAGTGCCGCTATAACAAAACCCTCTTCGGGTTTCATGTGTGAAAAGGGGTAATAGTTATACGACTGGGCAACACCACTGATGTGCGGATAAAAATAATTTTCAAACTGGTTACCAACCACTTCCTGGATCACCACTGCCATCTTCTCCTCATCCATCTTATAATTGACAGCCTGGATATATCCCCTGGCGACCGGTGAATAGGTGGAAGCATAAACCAGCTTGATGGCATCGAGAGCCTGCTTTAACCTGATCTTAAGGCTTGGATGGTTGTTTGGCAGCAGGTAGGTTTCAAAGATACCGGCAAAGGGTTGCATCAAAGAATCTTCAAACAACCCCGATGACCTGATGGCTATAGGCTTTGTGATCTGTAAGAGTATTGCCCTGAGCTTCTTGGAAAGGGAGTCGGTAAGTTTGGAATCCAGGAACAATTGCTTGATCTCCTTGTAGTCTACTATCTCCTTCACCTTGTCGCGCAAATGGTTCCTGTCGATGAAAAACTCAAACTCCTCTGTACCGATCACATAGGTTTTTGGTGCGCTGACGTTGATCGTGGGTATATGCAGGGAAAAATCATAATTATAGATAAGGGTATTCACAAAAGCCAACCCCCTGCCTTTACCGCCAAGTGATCCTTCGGCCAGGCTTATCACATTGCTTTCATCCAGTATGGCACTCTCCTCAAACGGGATGATCTTTCCCTTGTTCTGCTCATTCCTGAATTCTTGTATCACCCTTATCAGGTATTCCCTGATTGCCTGCGGGTTTTGAAAATCCGTCACCTTATGAGGGTTGAGGATCTTTGCCGCCTGGATTTCACCCCTTGCCATCAGCCATAGTGAAAAATGGTCTTTCCTGGCGTGGTAAAGCAGCGAATCATCAGGAATGGACTGAAGATAGTCCTCAAATTCTTTCAATGATTTCGCCTCGGCAATTTTCCTGCCCATCTCGTTGCGGTAAATAAAATTACCAAAGCCCAGGTAGTGGGTGATAAAGCTCTTGAAGTCCTGTACTAACGTATCTGAATTCTTATTGATGAATGTGCATTTCAGTTCATAAGCCATTTCGGCATTCTTTTCATCCGAAGACTGGATTATGGTAGGCAAGTCTTTCACTTGTTCCCTAGCATACCTTGCAATCTCAAAGCCGGCCCTGTGGTCATGCTCCCCTCCCCTTTCGAACCTTACATCAGTTATCAGGCAAAGCAGGAAGTCCTTATACCTGTCGATTATTGCTTTGGCATCTTCAAAAGATGATGCCATGAGTATTTTCGGCCTGGCCCTGAGCCTGAGTACCCTGTAAAGCTCATCGGTACTGACATCGTCGATAATACGCCGTGTCTGGTCCATAACAATATTATAGAGCATGGGTAAATACCTGGAATAGTATTTAGCCGAATCCTCCACAAGCAGTATAACCCTGACCAGTCCTATCTCGGTATCGTTCTCCACGTTGATGGTATCCTCCACGTGCTTTATCATGGCAAAGAAAACTGATGACTCACCGTTCCAGATGAATACCTTATCGATGTGGTTCAGTGCGTTTTTATTCCTTCTCACAGCAGCCAGGTCGGCGTTGTTATTAAGCAGGAGAAAAACAGGTATGTAAGGATATTCTCTTTTAATACTGCAACTTAAGCCTATCGGTGTTCTCTTGTCGGCGCCCATCATCAGTATAACCAGGTCGAAATGCCTTGTGCTCAGCAAATCCATGGCATCTTCGATAGTGGAGACACCGGTAATCCTGGGAACCGAAGTGAGATTCAACTGGTGGTATTCACCCAGCACATGCTCTGAGAACCTACCTTCTTTTTCAATACTGTATGCATCGTAAAGATTGGCAACAAGGAGTATTTCTTTCACCTTGAAGGGCATCAGGTCGTGATAGATGTCCCTGTCCATGTTGCTTTTGTTGAGGAATCTCTGCAGCAAATGCCGGCTTATCCCTTTCTGACCAGTAGTTTCCTTTCCCTTAATTTCAGCGTCAGTCCGTTTATCCCAGAGCACCGATTTAGCAGCGACACTGTTAAGGTATCCTGTGATAATAGTAGAAAGGTTATCTATCAGGTGGCGTTCCTCCTTCAGGAAGGGCCCATCATCTTTTTCAGGGAACTTTTTGGTATAATAGACCTCTATATAGCCGACTTTATTATTGATGGTGATGAATTTCTGCCTTTGTACCCAGTCTGTCTGCCTGAATTCCAAAGTAGTATACTCCTTCCCTTCATAAATGATCCTGGCAACCGTAAAGGCCGGATACTGCCAGGCGGGTGGCAGGATCATGACCACCTGCTTCAGAGTTTCATCTATGCCTTTACCTTCCTTAACTATCTGGGTGACCCGGTTAATGGCAGCAAGTTCTTTGAGTCTTTCTATGTTTTCAGCTTTTAGTTGCTGATAACTTGAGCCGTTATTTGTGTTCTCTTCCATGAAAATTATTTGTACATCAAAGTTAGCAAGAAAAAAGGACCGGATCCTGATTTTATGAATTGCCATGCAGAAAACAGGTACTTAAGTTCCGGCTACAATTCCTATAACTTAAATCCCTTCTAAATAAGGATTTAACTTTCAAATTTTTGTTAATTTATTAACAGATAATTTCAATTTTATCTAATATTGCCTGCGGAAACTTTCAGCTATTAATCTAAATACATAAAAGTTATGGCAAACAACGCTTATGAGCAACTGGTGAAAGATTTTATGGCTAAGGTCGTAGCAAAGAATCCCGCTGAACCAGAATTCCACCAGGCTGTAGAAGAAGTAGCAGAATCGCTAATCCCTTTCATTGAAGAGAATCCCAAGTACAAGGCTGCAAAGATCCTTGAAAGGATAGCAGAGCCTGAAAGGGTCATTCTGTTCCGTGTACCATGGGTAGACGATAAGGGAGAGGTCCACGTAAACAAAGGTTACAGGATCGAAATGAACAGTGCCATTGGCCCTTACAAAGGCGGCCTCAGGTTCCACCCTACTGTAACACTTGGCATGCTTAAATTCCTTGCTTTCGAGCAGGTTTTCAAAAACAGTCTTACAACCCTGCCAATGGGTGGAGGTAAAGGCGGTTCAGATTTTGATCCCAAAGGAAAGTCTGACAACGAAGTAATGAGTTTCTGCCAGAGCTTCATGAGTGAATTGTTTCGTCACGTAGGTCCTAACACCGACGTACCCGCAGGCGACATAGGTGTTGGTGGTCGCGAGATCGGTTTCCTTTTCGGCCAGTACAAAAGGCTTCGCAACGAATTTACCGGGGTACTTACCGGTAAGGGAGTTGAATGGGGCGGCAGCCTCATCCGTCCTGAAGCTACAGGATACGGAGAGGTATACTTTGCCGAAGAAATGCTAAAGGTAAAAGGCGACAGCCTGAAGGGCAAGATCTGCACAGTTTCAGGCTCAGGAAATGTTGCACAGTTTGCAACCGAAAAGGCTACCGAACTCGGAGCCAAGGTTGTAACTCTTTCCGATTCAAGCGGCACCATTTACGATCCTGACGGAATTGACAAGGAAAAGCTTGCATACGTCATGCACCTTAAAAACGTTAAGCGCGGACGTATCAAGGAGTATGCAGAAAAATACGGTGTTGAGTACTTTGAAGGAAAGCGGCCCTGGCTTGTAAAATGTGATATAGCCTTCCCTTCAGCTACTCAGAACGAGATAAGCGAAGAAGATGCGAAAACACTTGTTGAAAATGGCTGCTTCGTGGTTTCAGAAGGTGCCAATATGCCTTCAACCCCTGAAGCGATTGAAGTGTATTATAATGCAGGCATTCTCTACGGTCCGGGTAAAGCTGCTAACGCAGGTGGTGTTGCCACTTCAGGGCTTGAAATGAGCCAGAACTCACTTCGCCTGTCATGGACAAGAGAAGAGGTTGACGGACGCCTGCATCAGATCATGAAAGACATCCACCATGCTTGCGTTAAGTTTGGTAAGAACGACGATGGAACCATTGATTATGTCAAGGGTGCCAACATTGCAGGTTTCGTTAAAGTTGCCGATGCAATGCTTGCTCAGGGTGTAGTTTAAGCTATACTGCTTTGTTCATATACAGGCCCCGGCAATTCGTCGGGGCTTTTTTATTTCAATTGTCACAATTGTCCTTATTGCCTTGCCCTCCGGAGCTTGCGAAGGCGGGTCAAATTGTTTATTGGTGTTGGGTGCTGGGTAATGGGTGCAGGGTACTGGGTGCTGGGTGCTAAATTTAAAGTTGTAAAATCCTAATCCCAATCCTAATCCTAATCTTATTCTTATTCCTATTCCTGATCTTACTCCTATTCCTGCTCCTCTCTCGTCAGGTACTGAAGGGTCCGCTGCACCCTGTCGAAAACAAAGTACTGGATTAAAACGAAATCCCTCTTATTATCCAGCAGTGCGTAGGCACGGTCGAGATCAAACGGTTCAAGGGCCAGTCCGTCTTCATCATAAAGTTCAGCAAACCCCTCCTTGAAATAGGTTTTTACCCGGTTGGTATCTCCATCTATCTCAACGAGGGTAATTACACTGGATGGTTTGGTTGAAAGTACAGAATCGATGAATTCCGGCTCATGCTTATCGTTCAGCAGCGATTCAAAACGGATATCCATAAAAGAGGTCATAAAGCCCAGCATCCTTGCGGTGTCATAAGAAGGCACCCTTTCTCCCGTAGAGAGAGAATACAATATCTGCGATCTGTCTTCATGGTCGTTTACCACTTTAAAAGATTTATGCGGTTCATACGGATACTCCACCAATACTGACTCTATATCTTTTAACTTTGTGCTGAAGATAGTATGGTCCCGCCATTCGGAGGCAATGGGACTGTATCTGGTGGCAACGAAACCCCT
Organism: uncultured Bacteroidales bacterium; assembly: GCA_964567785.1. Taxonomy (GTDB): domain Bacteria; phylum Bacteroidota; class Bacteroidia; order Bacteroidales; family JAGOPY01; genus CAZMOK01. The sequence goes on from CAZMOK010000016.1 coordinate 30,663, forward strand.
TAAACCCGGCAGGTAAATAATGTAAGGTTCATCCGAGCCTTCCATCAGCATATAGGTTCCCATATTATCCTGGGTGGCATCACCTACGTAATAGGTCTTTGTTTTTCTCTCCTTCCTGAAAAGTTTTATCCAGCCGAAAAGATCTATACCGGGCTTGTACTGGTAGATCTCTATTTTCTTTGATATTCCGGCCATTCTTTTTATCACATTATCCCGGCCGGAAATCGGTACAGGCATCCTGACCCTGATATCTGAAAGGGTTTTAAGGAATGACTCGATCTTGAGGTCATGAGCCAGGTATTCTCCGTTAATGTACCAGTTTCCGTTTTCCTCACGTTCAAGCATCAACTGGTTATTGTTGCGGTCAGCAATGAATATTTTTGTGATGCTGGCAGTATCCTCAACTGCGAAATCACTTTCCCATCCTCCCAGGGTAGTCCTGGAGCTTCTCCAGACAAGCACCACTGCGATCAACAGAAGTACCACAACTATAATTAATGTAAGCCTGTTCTTCTTCATAAAACCAAATACCTATTCATTAAAATGTCAATTCCTCGCGTATTTCCTTTTCCTTAAATACCCATGAATCAGAGCAAAGATTAGTACCAGCAGAACAGGTCCTGCCACGTTCAGGATTTGCCAGAAAAGTTTCTGGTTACCAACCTGTGTCGTATCCAGAAGCCGGAGTTTTAGATCCCTTGAGCGAATGGATATCAGCCCGGAATCATCTGTAAGATAATTCATTGCGTTGAGTATAAAATCCTTGTTACCAAATGTCTCTCCGGTGTATTGGTCATATCCGAGCGGAAGGGGATACCCCTGTGAAAAGTGAAGCTGGTTCTTTATTATATCACCGTCGGATACTATAATCATCTTTGCAGGTTCACTTTTAGCATGAAAATCTATATCGGGATTGTCCCTTATTACTGCAGGGATCCTGTTGAGGTAATTGGATTCGAACTCCCCTTCCAGCAAAACGGCCACTGTTTGGGATGGTCCTGCATACAGCCGTTCATCAGGTTCAGTCTGTAATATGGAAAGGCTGATGAGTACGGGCGTATTCACAACCCTTGAGTATGGTGACGTTTTGAGCAAAACTGTCTTATCAATGCCTTCAAGGCTCAAAGTATCGATACTGCTGATAAACTCAGTTTTTATTGCATTCAGGTTCCTTACTATGGGATGAGGTTCAAGAGGCGTGATAACAGGGAAATAGTACCATGGAAAGAAATCAATTTGTGGCTGATTACCTACCTGGCCGGTGCGCAGGGGTATAGGTAAAGCATTAAGGTCCATTACGAGGTCGGTATTGATCCTTACCCCGTACTTAAATAACATATCTTCAAGGTTTAGTCCCATGGGTACACCCATGGTTGATTCAGCGCTTTCAAGGCTGTCCATTGTGGCAAAAACATGGTCTATAAGCCATAGAACACCACCTCCGCGCATTATATGCTGGTCGATGATAAATTTATCTTTTTCATCAAATGCCGTATCAGGTTTTGCTACTATTATAGCATCGAACTTATTGGTAATGCGCCAATTACCTGGAGATATACTGTCACGCTCGGTAAGGCTGTTCAACTGTCCCTCAAGCAGGGCCCTTTCCACCACGTAATATTCAGAAAGGGAATTAGCTGCATCAACAACATATTTATCTTCCAGTTCACCATGACCTCCTATAAATGCTATTCTGGGTTTACGGGTGATTGTCAGGTTTTTTATTGCCGATGCAAGGTTGAATTCCAGGCCCTGAATTGAATTATTGAGCACCTCTTCGGGCGGGACACCCATCTGCGATTTGAGCAGTTCAAGGGGCATTTCCCTGGCTTTATAGCTGACTATCGCCCCTGGGAAAATTATCTGCTGCTCTCTTCCTTGCTTAGTATTAACCTGAAGATCTGTTGGTTGTAATCCTTTTTCTATCAGTTGCTGGTATACTTCCTGCCGTTCTGCCTGGTCTTCACTTTCAGAGGGATTAATGAATTCATACTGTATGTTACTGTTATAAGCCCTGAACTCGTCAAGCATTTCTATAGTGGCATTTCTCAGGCGTTTGAAACCTGCAGGGAATTCTCCTTCGAGGTAGACCCTGAAAAAGACAATGTCGTCTACCTCGTTAAGCAGTTCCTTTGTGACGTCAGAAAGGGTATACCTTTTTTCTGCCGTAAGGTCTATCCTTGTAAAAACAAAAGAACCGATCACATTCACGAGGATAATGATGGCCAAGCTCAGCAAAAGCTGAACCATTTGAGAACGCTTAATATTTGTTCTTTTCTTTCCCATTAGTATCTGACTACCATTTTCTCCTTTCAAGCGAATGTTTAGCAAGGATAATAAAGAGGAATATCACACTCAGAAAATAAATAACATCCCTTGTATCTATCACCCCCCTGCTCATAGACGTATAGTGGGAATTTATCCCCAGGGATTTAATGAACAGGTCGAGATTCCCGAACCAATCAAGTGAATAAATGAATTCAAAACCAATATATAGAAAGCCACTCAGGAAAACCCCGATTATGAATGAAACGATCTGATTGTCGGTCAGAGTTGATGAAAAAAGGCCGATGGCGACAAAGGAAGCCCCTAAAAAGAGCAAGCCTATGTAGGATCCCCAGGTCCCGCCCATATCCAAATTTCCAGGTGGCAGGCCCAGCCGGTAAACAGAGAACATATAGATGAGTGTGGGCAGCAGGGAAAAAACCACCAGGGTAAGGCCGGCAAGATATTTTGCCATGACTATCTGGAAATCAGTAAGTGGTTTTGTGAGGATCATTTCGATGGTGCCTACCCGTTTTTCTTCCGAGAACGACCGCATAGTTATAGCAGGTATGAGGAAAAGAAAAACAAACGGTGCGATCATAAACAGGCCATCCATATTGGCATAGCCAAAATCGAGTATATTGAAATCTCCCTGGAAGACCCAGAGGAACAGGCCATTGATAAGCAGGAACACGATAATGACCACGTAGCCAATCAGTGAGCTGAGGAATGTTCGTATTTCTTTTTTATATAGTGTGATCAATTTGTATTGTTGTTATTAGGACGAACGGCAAAATTATAATTTTAAGTATAATCACGGGTTGCCAACCCTATAAGGTTGCCGACCCTAATATATCACCAAAGCCCCTAACTTCGTGTATATCAATATTTAAAATGCATTCCCAAAACCACTTTTTCCTGCCCTTTTAGCCGCTTTTTAAAAAATTATAAAAACGCAAGAAATTGTTATTCAAGGCTTTACAAAAAAGAAAAATAATCTTCCAGAAAAAAAAGAGTTTAAAACAGCCTATTTAAAATCTCCCCTTAAAACACTCATTCTGAGTAAATTCAAAGCCGCCAGTGAAGACCTTCGGATATTCCTTACTCGATGGTCGCCAAACTTGAACGACCAGGCATGAACACCCGCCGGGGTTGCTAGCCCCACCCAAACCAGCCCCACAGGTTTCTCTTTAGTGCCTCCGCCCGGGCCTGCTATCCCTGAAGTTGCCAGGGCAAGATCAGTTTTGAACCTTCTCCTTGCACCTTCTGCCATCTCCTTTATAACCTGCTCGCTTACAGCACCATAAGAATCCAGAGACTTCTGATCTACTCCAAGGATCTTTATCTTGACCTCATTATCATAAGCTACAACCGATCCTTTGAAATAATCGGAACTGCCAGCCACTGATGTAATTAGATGAGCGATGTAACCACCCGTACAGCTCTCGGCTGTGGCAACGGTCATGCCTTTCTCCCTCAGCATTTCGCCAAGTACCTGTTCCATGGTCTGAGTGTCATAACCAAAGATCAGATCGGGAATGAGCTTTTGGAGATTCTCTATCTCACTTTGCACTAAAATTTTAAGCTCTTCAACATCCGGTCCGAAAGCAGTCAGCCGGAGCCTGACCATACCGGGCTGGGGAAGATAAGCAAGTTTAATATTTTCGGGCAGTGAATCCTCCCAGGAACCTATCTTTTCCGACAACATAGATTCACCCATGCCATGAGTAAGAACTGTCCGGTGATAAAATAAGATGCCATGATTCCTCTCAGTCAGCAGGGGAATAACACTTCCGGTGATGATCGCCTCCATCTCATAAGGCACACCGGGAAGCGAAACAATAATTTTTCCTTCCTTCTCAAACCATAATCCCGGCGCAGTACCATAGGGATTTGATAGTGGGATACACTTATCGGGTACCAATGCCTGCTCACGGTTTTTTTCGAGCACAGGAATACCTTTTTGCCCGAACAGCTTCTGAATATGGTCCAAAGTAGGCTGATGTAAAACCATGTGAGCATCAAAATATTCACCGAGGGCCTTTTTTGTGATATCATCCCTGGTAGGGCCAAGCCCGCCTGTAAGCATGATTACGTCCGTCCTTTTTGCAGCCTCGTCAAGGGCGTCCAGGATCCTTGCTCTGTCGTCGGGAATTACAGTCATATACCTGACCTGGATCCCGTTTTCAAGCATCTGCCTCGCTATCCAGGCTGCGTTTGTATTGACAACCTGCCCGATCAATAATTCATCACCAATGCTTATGATCTCTGCAACCATTTGAGGAAATAAAAGTAAAAAGATAAATTCAGAATAAGTCCGGATTGATTAAATAATGAAGGTTTTTTATTCATACGGGTTTATAGCTTTCATAAAACAGTTTTTTTTAGTAACTTGTTCTTTTAATAACATTCTATGCAGAAAATTGTCCGTTCTGAACTGATCCTTACTCCTGAGGGAAGGATATATCACCTGAACCTGAAACCTGGTGAGGTTGCCAAAAGCATCATCCTCGTTGGCGATCCGCAGAGGGTTCCGGTCGTTTCCTCCTTTTTTGATACTATTGAAAACAAGTCCCATAACCGTGAAATCCATACTCACACGGGTCACCTGAACGGAAAAAGATTGTCAGTCGTATCCACAGGTATGGGACCTGACAATATTGATATTGTAATCAATGAGTTGGACGCACTTTTCAATATAGACCTGAAAACAGGTAAGATAAAGGACCGGAAAACCGCCCTGAATATAATAAGGATCGGTACCAGCGGTGCCATGCAAAAAGACATTCCGGTTAATTCCTTCTTAATTTCATCTCATGGAGTGGGGCTGGACGGCCTGATATATTTTTACCGCGACTTTGACAGGATCATCGATAAAGACCTGACCGGCGCATTTACGGAATTCATGAAATGGCCAGAAAAACTTGCAGTACCTTATGTTGTTGAGGGTTCAGCACAGTTAACAGATAAGATCGGTGATGATATGACAGAAGGGATTACTGTTACTTCCCCTGGTTTTTATGGCCCACAGGGAAGATCATTGAGAATGTCACTTGCTAACCCTGAGATCAATGATCAACTGACAAGCTTCCGGCATAACGATTTCAGGATCTGCAATTATGAGATGGAAACGGCAGCCCTTTACGGACTGTCAAAATTATTAGGTCATAATGCTGCAACTGCATGCCTTATCCTTGCAAATCGCATTACAGGTAAATACTCTCGCGAATATGAAAAATACATGAAAAGATTAATTGAACATGTGCTCGAAAAACTAACCGATTGAACCACCAAAATGTCATAATTGTTATTATGGTATACAAATTGATGAGCAATCATTAAATACCAATAGATAGCCTTTCTCAATGGGTTCTGCTGATAAAAATAAAGAGTTGAATGCACTGATAAGCCTCATTGACGAACCAAATAATGAGGTCTATCAAACCATCCGTGAAAAGATCTTTTCTTACGGTGTCAATGCAATTCCTGTCCTTGAAAGCAGATGGGAAAATTCATTCGACCATTTGATCCAGCAGCGGATCGAGGAGATAATTCATTCCATACAGTTTGAATATAGTATCGCCGAACTGCGCTCATGGAAAGATAACCAGCAGAACGACCTTCTTAAAGGATACCTGCTGGTGACTAAATACCAGTATCCCGACCTGGACGAGAACCAGATAATAAAGAAGATCGGCAGAATAACCCAGGATGTATGGCTCGAACTCAACCAGGACCTTACAGGACTGGAAAAGGTAAAAGTGATTAATCACATCTTATTTGATATTTACAACTTTTCCGGAAACAGGACCAATCCCGGCTCACCCGATAATTTTTACCTGAAAAACCTGCTTGAGACCAAGAAGGGATCTCCCATGTCTCTGGGGCTCATATATCTTATCATTGCACAGAGCCTGAAAATACCTATTTACGGAGTAAACCTTCCAAGGCACTTTGTAATAGGGTATTCAGATCAGTTGATCAATTTCGTGGAAACTCCTAAAGGAAGGGAAGCACTCTTTTATATAAATCCCTTTAACAGGGGGACTGTATTTACGAGAAACGAAATTGAGCTTTTTGTCAAACAGATGCACCTGAGCAACAATCCTGATTATTTTGCCCCCTGCGATAACGTCACCATTATCAAGCGGCTTACAGAAGAACTGGCCATAGCTTATGACATGAACGGTAACCGCGAAAAGGCGGAAGAAATGAGAATGCTTAGATCAAGCCTTGACTAGCTATTGCTTATTTTACTGTTTTTCAAGGAATCTCCTTACGTTATCCTCAACCCTGCGACTGATCATTGAAGTGTCGGCATGTTCGAACTTTTCTCCGGTAATCTTTTCAAAAAGTTCGATATACCTTTCTGAAACGCTCTCGACGAACTCTTCAGGCATATCCGGTAGCTGCTGGCCGGGATCGCCTTTATAACCACGCTCCATGAGCCACTCCCTTACGAACTCCTTGGAAAGCTGCCGTTGTGGTTCTCCATTGGCAAACCTTTCCTCGTAGCCTTCCTTGTAAAAATACCTGGAGGAATCGGGTGTGTGTATTTCATCGATCAGGTATATTTTATCGTCTACCTTGCCAAATTCATATTTCGTATCAACAAGGATAAGCCCCATTTTATCGGCCATTTCACTTCCCCTTTTGAAAAGTTCCATTGTATACTTTTCCAATAAGGCATAATCTTCCTCGCTGACCAGCCCTTGTTTTATGATCTCTTCCTTTGAGATGTCCTCGTCGTGCCCTTCGGTTGCCTTTGTGGTTGGTGTGATGATGGGTTCGGGGAACCTTTGGTGTTCTTTCATCCCATCAGGTATCGGAACGCCACAGATCTCCCTGATGCCTTTTTTATAAGTTCTCCATGAACTGCCCGTTAAATACCCTCTTATGATCATCTCGACCGGAAAAGGTCTGCAGTATTTCCCCACCATAACCATTGGGTCGGGGGTAGCTATTTTCCAGTTAGACACTATATCGGCAGTGGCATCGAGGAATTTCTCTGCGATCTGGTTCAATACCTGACCTTTGTAAGGGATTCCTTTCGGCAGTACAACATCGAAGGCTGATATGCGGTCAGACACTACCATCACCAGGTATTCATCATTAATATTGTATACATCCCTGACCTTTCCGTGGTAAACATCCTTTTGTCCTGGGAATACGTAATCGGTTTTAACAAGAGCTTTTTCCATTTTTTGTGATTTTTTATTTTTTATCCTTTTGATAGGCGCCTATTATCTTAGTGACCAGTTTATGCCTCACTATATCGCGCTCATCGAGTGTTATGATGTCGATGCCCGGTATCCTCCCGAGTATCCTCATGGCGTGTACCAGCCCTGATTCCTGGTTCAGGGGCAGGTCAATCTGGGTAATATCGCCTGTTATGATAAATTTCGACGACTTACCCATCCGGGTAAGGAACATTTTTAACTGGCTTTTTGTCGTATTCTGGGCTTCGTCGAGTATGGCATAGGCATAATCGAGCGTGCGACCGCGCATAAAGGCCAGCGGAGCTATTTCAATGGTACCGTCTTCAAGGTAACGGAGCAGTTTTTGCGTGGGCAGCATATCCCTCAATGCATCATAGAGAGGTTGAAGATAGGGGTCAAGCTTGTCTTTCAGGTCGCCCGGTAAAAAACCGAGGCTCTCCCCCGCTTCCACCGCCGGGCGTGTAAGAATGATCCTTTTCACTTCCTTGTTTTTCAATGCCCTTACAGCAAGTGCAACCGCTGTATAAGTTTTCCCTGTACCTGCCGGACCGGCTGCAATGATCATATCATTCTGCCTGCTGCTCTCGGCCATCTTTAACTGGTTCACTGTCCGTGCCTTGATGATCATCCCGTCCCTGCCATGAACAAGGACATCATTGCCTGTAGGTGTTTCTTTGATTATTTCCGGTTCCTCTGAAGAGGAAAAAATAGCTGTGATATCATTCTCGTTCAGATGGCCGAATTTATCATAGTTCAATAATAACAGCGAAAACTTGTCAACAAATGATTCAACATCGCTCTCCTCGCCCAGCACCCTGATAATATCGCCACGGGCAATTATCTTAAGCTTAGGGAAAAACTTCTTCATTGCATCCAGGTTGACATCATTCACACCATAAATATCGAGCGGATCATAATCTTCAAGAGAGATGTTAGATTCTTTCATACAGATGCTTAAACCGACGTAACTATTCCGATTAATTTTTACTTTTGATATACAAAAATAATTTAATTTACACTGTTGAACCAAAAACCGGGAAAGCAAGGATATCTCAGAGCTAAAAAGAAAGCTGACCAGTTAGCACTGGATAAAGCCTGAGATAAAAACAACCTCGATGCAGATAATTACATTAACAAGTGATTGGGGACTTACAGATCATTACGCCGCCAGTATGAAAGGAAAGATCATGGCTTCTGTTCCGGGTGCCGGGGTTGTGGATATTTCCCATGCTGTGAAGCCCTTCAATCTCAGGCAGGCATCCTATATCATCAAAAACAGCTACCCCGACTTTCCCGAAGGCACCATACACATCCTGGCCGTAAATACTGTACATGACGGTTCACAAAAGAACGCAGTGATATTTTACCACGGGCATTATTTCATCGGAACCGACAATGGTCTTCTATCCCTCATTTTCGACAGGACGCCTGATAAAATGAGAGAGCTTGACCCTCCAAATGCGAAAGGGACTTTTTCGTCGGTAGAGCAAATGATCGAAACGGCCCGGCAGATCGCCGGCGGAAAACCTTTGGAGAAAATGGGCAAACCCAAAGAGCAACTGGCAAAACAACTTCATTTCAAGCCTGTGGTCACCGACGACAGCATCAGGGGCCTCGTTATCTATGTTGATAATTATGAAAATGTCATTACAAATATCACAGAAACCCTTTTCAAGGAGAACATGAAAGGAAGGAAGTTCAAAATTGAATGCCGCAGTGAACAGATCACTGAGATCAGTAACTATTACCCCGATGTCCCTGCCGGCGATATTGTTGCTTTCTTCAACAGGTCGGGTCATCTTGAGATAGCCATAAATAAAGGAAATGCCAGCGGACTGCTCGGACTGCAGGTTGATGATCCCGTAAGCATACATTTCTCCTGAACTATTCTCTTTTTTTATCCCGTTTGCCGTTTGCCGGATTAAAAAATATTAATACCTTTGCAAACCGTTTTCAACAACATACTAAAGAACAGGAAAATGTCCAGAGTTTGTCAGATAACAGGAAAAAAGGCGCTCCCGGGCCACAGGGTGTCGCACTCGAACATAAAAACCAAACGCAGGTTCAACGTAAATCTGCAGACAAAAAAATTCTACGTCCCTGAAGAAGACAGGTGGATCACACTTCGTATTTCTACCGAAGGTTTGAGAAGGATCAACAAAAAGGGTATTTACAATTGCCTTCAAGAAGCCAGGGAAAAAGGTTATTTGGACGCGTAATAAATGTTTCAATACAAAAAATGCTGTTATCTGATCTGATAACGGCATTTTTTTTATCCGGTAAGCTAAAATTTTAATTCTTCAATCCCGTTTAGTGCTTTAGTACTATCTTCGTTCCCCCGGTAGGAAAATGCGCATATCCTTACAAATATTGACACTTGTCCTGTTGGTTTGCTTATCGTTCGATGCTGCTTCGCAGGAAATAGACAATCACGACCTCGTGCAGTTCAGCGGTGTCATTGTTACCAACGACTCACTCACCCCCATACCCTTCAGCCATATTGTCAATAAGAGTTCAGGATTTGGAGCTGTAAGTGATTTTTCAGGTTACTTCTCGTTCGTTGCCAGGAAAAGTGATACTATAAGGTTCAGTGCCACTGGCTTTAAGGATGAGAACTTTGTGATCCCCGATACACTTTCGGCAAACAGGTACACAATTTTCCAGGTTATGACTACCGATACTGTCTATCTCAGCGAAACGGTGATCTACCCCTGGCCAAGTAAGGAAGATTTCAAAGAGGCTTTCCTTAATCTCGACATTCCTGATGATGACTATGAGATTGCACGTAAAAACCTGGAAAAGAGCGAGCTCCTTATGAGGGCCGAAGCGATGGAAATGGACGCCAGCATGAATTATCAGAACTATATTGACCAGACTATAAGAAAATACTACTACGCGGGCCAGACACAACCCATAACTGTACTGAACCCTTTTGCCTGGGCTAAGTTCATAAAGGCATGGAAAGAGGGCAAATTCAATAGGAAAAAATACGACTGATGAAAAGAGTTATCCTGTTCATATGCTTTGCGCTGTCAGTATTCTCCGGATATGCCCAGGGAACCGGAAAACTATATGGAACAGTTACCAACAATAAGGGAAACCCTGTTGAACTGGTAAATGTGGCTACGCTGGGATTCCCTTATGGTACTACAACAGGTGAGGATGGCAGCTATGAACTTACGGTTCCGGCAGGCAGGGAAGTGTTCATCAGGTATTCATTCATAGGATATGAACAGAAAGAGCTTAAAGTAACTCTGAAAAACGGTCAGAGACTGGAACAGAATGTTAGTATTAAACTCACAATAACTGACCTGCCGGGACTTGAGATCAAAGATGAAAGGATCAGGACTACAAATTACATCAGGCTCAGCCCGAAGGAGGCGGATTTCATTCCCACCATCTCAGGAGGCATTGAAGCCATGCTTACCACGCTTCCCGGGGTTTCTTCCACGAATGAGCTGAGCAGCCAGTACTCTGTAAGGGGAGGGAACTTCGATGAAAACCTGGTTTACGTTAACGGGATCGAGATATACAGACCTTTCCTGATACGGGCCGGCCAACAGGAAGGCCTCAGCTTTGTTTACCCCAAACTGGTTTCATCAATCCTCTTTTCTGCCGGCGGATTTGATTCTAAATATGGCGACAAGATGTCATCGGTGCTTGATATAAATTACAAGAAACCTGAAAAATTCGGGGGCTCTGTGGAAGCAAGTATACTGGGCGCCCAGGCACATGTGGAAGGAAGGGCCCTGAATAGAAAATTTACATACCTCGCCGGTGTACGCTATAAAACAAATCAGTATCTGCTGAAAGGCCTTGAAACTGAAGGTGACTATAAACCAAATTTTCTGGATGCCCAGGGTTTGTTTACCTACGACCTCAGCAAAAAGCTCGAAATATCCTTCCTCGGACACTATTCGAGCAATTCGTACGAAATGATCCCCCAGACAAGAGAGACCGATTTCGGTACCATCCAGGAGGCCTTCAGGCTCAGGATATTCTTCGAAGGACAGGAAGTTGACCGTTTTGAGACCTTTACAGGAGCATTCACTTTGAATTACAATTTGAACAAGGACCTGAACCTCAAATTTACAGCTTCAGGATTCAGATCAAGGGAGAGGGAAACTTATGATATTCTGGGGCAATACTGGCTGGGATTGATAGAAAATGCGCCCGGAGATGACCAGTTTGGAGATGTTGTTGCCGTCCAGGGTGTGGGCACCTATCTCGACCATGCAAGGAACACTCTGGATGCAAGTGTGTTTAATCTTCAGCACAAGGGCTCCTGGCAGAAAAACGGCAATTTCTTCCAGTGGGGCATCAAATACCAGCGAGAAATTATAGGTGATGTGCTAAGTGAGTGGGAAATGATCGATTCGGCAGGATTTTCAATACCCAACCCACCATCTAACATTGGTGGCTCCACTCCCACCCCCGATCCCTTTGTCATTTTTAATTCCACCAAGTCGGAAATAGACCTCCAATCAAACAGGATCAATGCCTATGCCCAGAATACATGGGAATTCAAGTTCAATGAGAAAACATTGTCATTTACCGCCGGTTTAAGGGGATCATACTGGGACCTGAACAATGAGTTCCTGGTAAGCCCGAGGGCTACAGTCTCTTTTGACCCTGAATGGAGAAACGATATTGTTTTCAGGTTCTCAACGGGCATCTATTATCAGCCCCCCTTCTACAGGGAACTACGTAATCTCCAGGGGCAGATCAATAAGGATATCAAGTCCCAGCGGTCGATCCATTTTGTACTGGGCAGCGACCTTGTATTCTATGCCTGGGACCGGCCCTTCAAGTTCGTGGCAGAGGCATACTATAAAAAGCTTGATAACCTCATACCTTATGTAGTTGATAATGTAAGGATAAGGTACTACGGTGACAATCTTGCCAAAGGCTATGCAGCAGGACTTGATTTCAAGCTGAACGGTGAGTTCATCCAGGGGATACAGTCATGGGCCGGACTTTCGTTCCTTAAAACCGAAGAAGATATTTTTGGGGATTATTATTACGATTATTTCAATGAGTCGGGCGAAAAGATCGTTGCCGGTATCACCATAGATGACAGTCCCGTCGACAGTGTCAAAGTTGAACCGGGGTATCTTCCAAGGCCCACAGACCAGCGGGTAAACTTCTCAATGTTCTTCCAGGATTATCTGCCTAAAAACCCAACTTACCGCATATATCTGAAGCTTATATTCGGGACCGGCCTGCCTTTCGGTCCGCCTGATTCGCCAAAATACAAGCATGTTTTCAGGTACCCTTCGTACCGCAGAGTAGATATAGGCCTTACAAAACAGCTAATTGGAGGATACAGCACTTTCAAATCGAACAACCCGCTACGTCATATCAAGAATGCTTATATTTCACTCGAAGTCTTCAACCTCCTTCAAATCTTCAATACCGTTTCGTATATATGGGTGTCGGATGTTGAGGGAAGGCAGTATGCCGTGCCTAATTATCTGACCCCAAGAAGGGTAAATCTGAAACTCCGCATCGAATTCTGATCTCCCTCCCTTTCTTATCTACATTTCTTCAATTTGAACAAATAAAAAGACCAATACGTTATTTGTATTGAATCTAAATTAAAAATAATTTATAATTTTGTAACGAGGATTTGATTATGAGTTTTGAATTCAAAAATTTACCGTACGATTTTAACGCTCTTGAGCCGCATATAGATGCAAGGACAATGGAACTTCACTATACAAAGCACCACAGGGGCTATTATGATAAATTTCTGGCAGCCATAAAAGGAAGTGAGCTTGAAAATAAGTCGATCGAAGAAATATTTTCTGATGTAAGTAAATTATCGGCTGCAGTCAGGAACAATGGTGGCGGATATTATAACCACACGCTGTTCTGGGATATTATGGGACCTAACGGAGGCGGTGAACCCGGGGGAAAGCTCGCAGATAGCATTAACAGTGCTTTTAGCTCTTTTGATGAGTTCAAAGATAAATTCAGCAATGCTGCTGCAACCAGGTTTGGAAGTGGATGGGCATGGTTACTTTTAACTGATGACAAAAAACTTGCAATTACCTCAACTCCAAATCAAGATAATCCGTTAATGGATGTTGCAGATTTAAATGGATTTCCTATCTTTGGAATTGATGTATGGGAACATGCCTATTATTTGAAATATCAAAACAGGCGTCCCGACTATATAAATGCTTTTTGGAACGTGGTTAACTGGAGTTCTGTTGAAAAGAACTTCGATGAGGCCATGTCGCGATAAAAATCTTTAAGGAACGTTATTTGAATCCTCATCAAATAACTCTTTTGGTTTGGTTAATAATCGGCAAACAGGCTCCCGCCAGGGGGCCTTTTGCTTTTTACAGGGCATAAAAAAACCTTGCAGGTCATCATTTCCTGGTTTTAAACCAGTAAAACCTGCAAGGTTTTCAATATAATCTACTCAGTAAAAGAAAGAATTGATTTCTTTATCAATCCTATAGCTTCCATAAGTTGTTCCTTATTGATCACCAGCGGTGGTGCAAACCTGATGATATGGTCATGGGTGGGTTTTGCCAAAACACCATTCTCAGACATCTTCACACACACATCCCAGGCAGTTTTTCCGTTCGTGGGCTTGATCACAACGGCATTCAGCAAGCCTTTGCCCCTTACTTTCTCGATCATCGGAGAATCGATCTTTTTCATTTCTGAGCGGAATATTTCTCCCAGCTCCATCGCATTTTCCGCCAGCTTTTCCTCTTTTATTACCTCCAGGGCGGAGATGGCAACGCGGGCAGCCACCGGGTTTCCACCAAAAGTGGAGCCATGCTGACCGGGCTTTATAACAAGCATAATGTCATCATCGGCCAATACTGCTGAGATAGGATATACCCCGGCCGACAGCGCCTTTCCGAGAATGACCATGTCGGGCCTGATATTTTCATAATCACAGGCAAGGAGCTTGCCCGTACGCCCAATACCCGTCTGTACCTCATCGGCAATGAAAAGAACATTCTTTTCCCTGCACATTTTACAGGCCCTGGAAATAAATCCTTCATCGGGAACGTTCACGCCGGCCTCTCCCTGTATGGGTTCAACCATGAATCCGGCCACTGTTTCGTCTTCCAGGGCCTTCTCAAGTGCACCCAGGTCATTGTAAGGAATCGTGATAAAACCGGGGGTGTAGGGCCCGAAGCCGCCCTTTGAATCAGGATCGGTGGACATTGATATTATTGTGATGGTCCTGCCGTGGAAATTTTCACCACAAACAATGATCTTCGCTTCATTTTCAGGCACGCCCTTTTTCTCATAAGCCCATTTGCGGCAGATCTTCAAGGCTGTTTCCACTCCCTCTGCACCGCTATTCATTGGCAAGACTTTATCGTAACCGAAATAGGATGTGACAAACTTTTCATAAACACCAAGGGCATCATTGTAGAATGCTCTTGAGGTTAGTGTCAGCTTTTTCGTCTGTTCAATAAGCGTATTGACTATCTTTGGATGGCAATGGCCCTGGTTAATGGCTGAATAGGCTGAAAGAAAGTCGAAATACCTCTTGCCTTCCACATCCCACACATAAACTCCCTCACCTTTTGATAAAACTACAGGAAGCGGATGATAATTATGCGCTCCGTATTTATCTTCCAGCATCATTGCATCCTTCGAGGTCAATTGAGTTGTCGTTTCCATAATTCCGTCGTGTTTTATATGTGATTTAAACTAATGTCATTTAAATGCAAATGTACGATTTTAAAGAATAGCAGCAAAAAGGAAACTACCGCCGTGATTGCGGAAAGCTAAAGCAGATGCCTGAAAGGGAGCAGAAGCCGCTCAACAAATTTCTGGAACCTGGGCCTTCGCTCCCATTTTTCATAATTGAAAGGAACGCTTTCGATCATGGTTTCCTTGATGTGCTCCTGTAACTGTTTGGAAATGGCAGGCTCATTGCCAATAATTACAATTTCATGCATGTAGCGGAACGACCGGTAATCGAAGTTCGGTGATCCGATGGCAAAAGTTTCCTCATCAACGAGAAGAGCCTTAGCATGCAGGTTGGTAGGCTTGAAAAAGAGAAACTTGATATTGTTCAGGAATAGCGGGCCAAGATATTTATTCCTCAGGATATCCACAAGACCAATATCTGAACGATCGGGAATGATCACGGTGATATCCACACCGCGGTCGGAGGCATCCACAAGCGCTTTGCGAAGAAGGAATCCCGGCAGGAAATAAGGTGTTTCAATCACTATCTTCCTGCGGGCTTTCTTGATCATTGAAATAAACTTCTTATTGATCCTCTTTTTAGTAATGGAAGGCACATCCCTTACGATCTCGAAGTTAGCATAGCGGATCAGCCGGATGTACGAGTTTTTTTCAAAGAAATATTTATTGTATATCTTGAAATCCAGGTTGAAGACTTTCTTGAAGGCTGTTGCCAGCGCACCTTCAACTCTCAGTACAAGCTCCCGCCACCCAATACTGTAAGCAGTTATATTGGCCGAGCCAATATAGGTGACCTCATCATCAATGATCATATACTTTCTGTGATTCCTGCGGTGGTTCTTGGTAAAGAAATCGATGAAGAACTTGATCTTAGTGAAAAACCTGACTTCACCTCCATAACCTATCAGATCATGGAAATATGACATCGCCACCCCGGATCCCCACGAATCGATGAGCAGTTTAACCTTTACGCCCTCCTTTGCCTTCCTGGTGAGGGCCTCCCTGAAACGGTGACCCATTGAATCATTACCATATTTGTAAGTCTGGAGATAGATGTACTTTTTCGCTCTACTAATGTCTTCAAGCATTGCATTATAAAACCTGAGGGGATCATCAAATAACTGGTATTTAGTTGAAACATCCTGCCCCATTACAGTGCTTGTTATACATTCAAAGTCAGAGTGAGTTGAGGGCCTTCATCAGTTCCTCCTTTTTCCTGAATGAAACCGGAACTATTGAATCGTCGGTCATAACCAGGTAACCACCATCAGCCTTCTCATATCTTTTGATGTGTGGAAGATTTATAAGGTGTGATTGATGCGCCCTGAAAAATTTGTATTCCGACAGGATGTCCTCATACTCTTTCAGCGTTTTCGAAACTACTACCGTTTCATGGTCCTTTATATGAAAGTGGGTGTAGTTTTTATCCGACTGGCACCTGATAATATCACTGAGGCTTATAAGATGAACATTATTAGCTGTTTTTAAAACAATCTTCTTGCTATCGCCAAAGTGATCCATATTGTTAAAAAGCGCCTGTAACTTAACACTTGTATCCCGTTGTTCAAGCGATTCCTTTGCCTTTTCAATGGCAGTGGATAGTTCATTGGGGTCGATGGGCTTAAGAATATAATCAAGTGCACTGAACTTTATGGCCTTCAATGCATAATCTTCATAGGCAGTGATAAAAATGACCTTGAAGTCTTTTTTAGCTATATTCTTCAGAATATCGAAACTCGTCCCGTCGGTAAGCTGGATGTCAAGAAGAAGCAGGTCGGGAGAGTTTTTTTTGATCAGTTCGGTACCTGACCTGACATCCTCAGCCTCGCCAATAACTTCCACATCCTGGCAGTAAAGTTCAACCATTTCAACGATGGTTTCCCTCGCCATGGTTTCATCATCAATAACAACAGCTTTGATCATCTAATAATTTTTTTTGACTGAATCCAAAAATAATAAATCTATATCCATTTAATACTTAATTGTTCAAGATGTAATATCTTTTTATACAATATTTATTCTGAATTGTATTTTGGTCCCTTTTACTTTGCCTTCTTCATTTCTTATTTCTTCAGCAGAGTAACTGACTTTCTTGGTTTTTTTATTCAAAAGCCTCAACCGGTCATATGTAATTTGCTGACCCAACGACTCATGGTTACTATCAGCAAGGTTTTTTTCTCTTTCAGACCGGTATATGCCCACTCCATTGTCCTCGACTTCGAACACAAGATAGCTGTTTTCCATAAAGAAACGGATCTGTATTATGCCTTCATGAGAAATGTCCTTCAACCCGTGTTCAATAGCGTTTTCAATAAACGGCTGTGCCAACATTGGGGGTATATACATCTGCTCCTGCCTTATCTTTTCATCTATATCGAACTGGTAGTCGAACCTCTTCTTAAATCGAAGTTTTTGAAGGGCAAGATAATAGTTCAGGAATTCTATTTCTTCTTCCAGAGTGATAACTTCTTTTCTTGAACTCCTGAGTATCAATCTTATAAGCTTGGCAAACCGGGAGAGATATTTCCCGGCCTGACCGGGCTCGTTCTTGTATATGAAATTCTGGATCGATAGAAGCGAGTTGAAAATAAAGTGCGGGTTCATCTGTGTCCGGAGCAGTCGCTGTTGCATTTCAAGAAGCTCTTCCCTGAGCTTGTTCCTTCTTCTCTGTTGCCTGAAAACCATCAATACAGTGAAAGTGATCAATATGATCCCTCCTCCTATCAGAATTATGTAGAACCAGGTAGTTGCCTGGAAAGGCCTGTCGATGAAGAGATAAGTAGTGTGAGGATTGTTGTTCCAGTCTCCGTTGTTGTTGCCGGCATTAACATGAAAAAGATACTCCCCCGGCCTCAGGTTAGAATAGTTCACGAAATTATCTTTAGTAGAAAGGATCTGGTCATCATGGCCAGAAAGCATAAATCTGAAATTGATGTTCTCAGGGCCTTTCAGGCTTATGCCGTCAAAGATAAAACGAAGGTTGTTCTCATAGCTATTGAGATAAATGGAATCACTTACCGGTACCTCTACATTGTTAACAAAAATTGAATTCAACTTGACAGAAGGAGGAATAAGTATTTTGTCTTCAAACCTGTTTTTGAAAAGCACAAGACCGAAATCAGTTCCAATCCAGAGCATATCGTTCATAAGGAACAGATCATTTACCCTGTCGGAAGGAAGGCCATCGCAACGGGCGTACCTGATATGTTCAAACTCATTTCCTGAGGGATGCTCTCTTGTATATTTGATAAGACCATTGTTTGTTCCGGCCCACAAAACAGTGTCACTGCCGGCGAGCAAACAATTGACCCTCAACATTCCGTTTGGTATATTATCAGGCAGGTTAAAAATGGTATCTTCATTGAACAAAATAACACCCTCTCCTGCCGTACCCACTACCCGGTAATTTCCCAACTCAGCTATAGAGGTAATCCTGGCACTGGTTATCGGAGGAAATTGTGAAGGCCTTACATAAGTCCCTTCATCAAACAGATAAAGGCCGTTCATTGTACCCACCAGGATATTCCCCTCAGAATCTTCAAATACAGAAAAAATACGGTCCTCAATATAGTTTCCCCCATTTTGAAAAGACAGGTCGGGAAATACTTTATTAATCTCATTAGATCCGGAAAAAAGCAGGGTTTTATCCTTTAATTCATTAATAATAAGGCCTGTAGGCAATTCCTTTTTAACAGCAGGTGTTCCGTCAGGAAAATAAGCCGGGTAATTCGTTCCCGTAATCCAAAGCAAACCCTTATCCTGGTAGTGAAGATCGGACAGAAAATCGCTCACATTTTCAACATGGAAATCCCTGGCAACAAGTTGTTTCCGGCTGGTCTCCAGTGAATAAATATTCTGACCAAAAGTTAGAAAGAAAAGCATATCACTCCCCCCGGTGATTGATAATACTTTAAAACCGGTTTCCTTTTCTGTATTTTCGACAAGGCTGAAATTAAAGCTGTTAACATAATAAAGGCCGTCTCTCAATGTAGAAAACCAACAGATCCCTTCCCTGTCCCTGAAAGTCCTGGAAACAGTCAGGCCTGCCATGAGTTCCAACCCGGTCACTGTGTGCTTTTCAAGATCGTAAGAATACAAACCCCCGGAATTAACAGTGATTAATATCTCCTCGTCGTTGTGCTTGTTGATGTCAATGATCCGGTTGTTAAACTCTGTAATTTTTACCTGTTTGCCATTCTTAATATGGCTTAATTTCCTGCGGTATGATACGATGAATTCTTCAGCACCGACCTTTATAACACTTCTGTGAAGAGCCATCTTTTCCTCATCCATCCATACAAAGTATTCATCATCAACTTTCAATATCCTCTTATCTGCAGATAAACCGTAGGAATCCTCCACCAGGGAAACAAAAATAAAGTCGCCAAAATCCTTGAAAAACAGGCATTTATCCTCCCTATAAAAATCACTGTCGTACCTTGTGTTGAGGTTTCCATCCTTATCAATAAAGAAAACACCTCCGTTCTTTGTTGCAAGCCACATTCTGCCAAGGGAATCAATATGCATTCTGTCGATATACTGGTTCAGATTTTCCCTGATTATCTTATTGTAATCGGTAACAGGTACAATTTTTTCATCATCTATGCACGACAAAGTGCCGTTGTATCCCATCCCCCAGATACGGTCCCAATCATCGCGATAAAGGTGTATTATTGAAACATCGTTAAGCCCGTCCTCATAACCAAAATTCCTGAAGTTCACCCCATCGAACCTTGAAATGCCATTATCAGTGCCTATCCATAAAGCACCATGATCGTCCTGAAGCAGGTCGTATAAGGTAGGACTGGGCAAGCCATCAAGGTCGGAAAAATTATGGATGACAGGATGCTGGCCGGAGCATGGAAATGTCAATGCCATACAAAGCCAAAAAAACAGTATTAAGGAATTTCTATAGTTCAACCTGACAAAAATTAAACTGCAAATGATGATAAAATCCCACCTTTACACAATAATACTAAATAATTGGTCTAAAAGCATACCTTTATGCACAGTTTTTTAAAATGAAATGCAAAGGTTACTACTTTTGCCTGAAAAGAATAAGATTATGATCCTTTCCATGACAGGTTTCGGGAAGCAGGAAACAGAGCTTCCGGGTAAAAAGATCACCATAGAACTCAGGTCGCTCAACAGCAAGCAGCTTGATATAAACACAAGGCTTCCCACTCTTTACCGGGAGAAGGAGCTAGAGCTCAGGGGCATGATCGGCAAGGCGCTCTTAAGAGGAAAGATCGACCTGTCAGTTCATCTGGAATATACAGGAGATGAAACAAATTATATCATTAATAAAGGAGCTGCACGGGATTATTACCGCCATCTGATCGAAATCGACGAAGACCTGGAAAAAAACAAAACAACCGACTTCCTCAGTGTGATCATGAGACTTCCTGATGTCATCAGGCCCGAAAAAGAAGAGCTGGATGAAAAGGAATGGGTGATCGTTGAAAACGCAGTCAAAAAGGCAACCGGCGATGTAATTGATTTCCGGAAAAGGGAAGGCCAATCTTTGATCAGTGATTTCAGGAAAAGAATTAAAATAATCATTGAAAACCTGGAAAAAACAGAACCCTTCGAAGAAAAACGCATAGAGAATATCCGGATCAAGCTGCTGAACCAGCTCAAGGATGCTGACGAAGTGAATTTCGACGAGAACCGCCTGGAGCAGGAACTTATCTATTACCTTGAAAAACTAGATATTACCGAGGAGAAGTTAAGGCTCCGGAAACATTGCGAACATTTTAACGATGTACTGGAGAATGAGAAATCGCAGGGTAAAAAACTGGGCTTTATCGTACAGGAAATCGGCCGCGAAATCAACACACTCGGATCGAAAGCAAACCATGCCGAAATACAGCGTATCATTGTGAGTATGAAGGATGAACTTGAAAAGATCAAAGAACAGTTAATGAATATTCTGTAATTTGGAGAGAAAACTTATAGTTATATCAGCCCCGTCGGGTGCAGGTAAAACCACCATTGTAAGGAGAATGCTGGAACTGGTCCCGGCCCTTGAATTTTCTATATCAGCCTGCTCACGGCCTGAACGTGACGGAGAGGTAAACGGTAAGGATTATTATTTCCTGAGTACGGAAGAATTCAGGGAAAAGATCAGGAAAAACGAGTTCCTTGAATGGGAACAGGTTTACAAAGACCAATATTACGGCACTCTTATTGCAGAAGTGGAAAGGATCTGGAAAAAAGGCAGGCATGTTATATTTGACGTGGATGTAAAGGGTGGACTGTCAATAAAGAAAAGGTTCCCCGAACGTACACTTGCCGTTTTTATCAGGCCCCCTTCATTTGAAGTCCTGGAGGATCGGCTAAGGAACAGATCTACCGAAAGCCCTGAAAGCCTCAGCAAAAGACTGGAGAAAGCTATGTATGAACTGGGCTTCGCCCGCCAATTCGACCGGATTGTTGTAAACGATGATCTTAATATGGCCGTAGAAAAGGTCCACTTGATCATTCTAGAATTCCTGAACGAAGGAAATACCCATGAGTGCGATAAGCAGTAACAAAAAAACAGGCTTGTATTTCGGTTCATTCAACCCGATCCATACCGGGCACATGATCATTGCCAGTTACATGGTTGAATTCACCGACCTGGATGAAGTATGGCTTGTGATCTCACCTCACAACCCCTTGAAAGAAAAAAAGACACTCCTTGCTGATCATCACCGCATGGCCCTGGCCAATATTGCCTTGGAGGATGAACCCAGGATAAGCACTACCAACATTGAGTTCAAAATGCCCCAGCCTTCTTATACCATCGACACCCTCACCAGGCTGGAAGAAAAGTATCCCAAAAGAGAATTCATCCTTATTGCGGGTTCCGACATTTTCCCGACTTTCCATAAGTGGAAAAACCATACCCGACTGCTTGAAAAGAGCAAAATTTATGTCTATGACCGCCCGGGCTATTCACTGGGCGAATATGCTGATCATCCCTCAATAAAACTCTTTCATGCCCCATTGATGGAAATCTCGTCGAGCTTCATCAGAAAATCCATAAAAGAAGGAAAAGACATGCGTTATTTTATTCCCGACCGTGTTTATAAGTATATCAGGGAAATGCATTTTTACGAAAAATGATTACATCATATGAGAAAAATATTTTCAATCATAATTCCGGCAATGCTGCTTTTATTTATTTACAGCCCACTGAACGCACAGCAAAAAGAAAATATTGAAGATGTTCTTGAACACCTGAACGAGAAAAGAGTGGAGCTTACCCTTACCGGTCAATATGAAGCACTCGAACAGTTCTACACAGAGGATGCGGTTTCCTTACCTAATTACGAAAAAGTCCAGAAAGGTGTCGGTGATATCATAAGTTTTACTGAAGAATCGGCAGGTATGGAATTCAAGGTAGTGGATATGAAGTTCAAGCCCATTGAGATCCATTCTGCGGGTAACCTGGCTGTGGAACTCGGGGCTTTGAAATTGAAGATAACAGGACCGGGTATCCCCGGCAAAGTTGCAGAAAAGGGAAAATACATGACGCTGTGGGAGTGGCAGGAAAACGGTAACTGGAAAATAAAGGCGGAAACCTGGAACACAGATAAGAACCCGCTCGACAGGATGCCGAAAATGGATGAAAATCATAAAAAGAGAAAAGACGTAAAAGGGAGCTGATAAATAAATAATTTAACTAAAACACGTTTTCATTCTTTCAGTGAAGACATCGATCATCATAAAACTCCTGCTGTATTCCATCTTAATTTTGATGGCTGCGGGATGTGCCCATCCGGTCATGCCTACAGGCGGACCGGAGGACCAGGAACCACCGGAACCGGTGGAAG
>CAZMOK010000017.1:0-53391 GCA_964567785.1 uncultured Bacteroidales bacterium
ATCAGCCATCAGCCATCAGCCATCAGCCATCAGCCATCAGCCATCAGCCATCAGCTAATAAATCTTATCTTTGCACACTGAAAATTTGAGCTGCAATGAAGATCAGAATAGTAAATAAATCCAGTCACCCTTTACCTTCATACGGAACGATCGCTTCAGCAGGAATGGATGTCAGGGCCAGCCTGGATGAACCCATCAGGCTCGGATCGCTTGAAAGGGCTCTCGTTCCAACAGGTTTGTATATAGAGCTGCCTGTGGGTTTTGAAGCACAGGTAAGGCCAAGGAGTGGTTTATCGATCAAGAAAGGGATCTCCATTGTCAATGCCCCGGGCACGATTGATGCTGACTACAGGGGTGAGATAAGGGTTATCCTGATAAACCTTTCGAAAGAGGAGTTTGTTATAGAAGATGGCGAACGAATAGCCCAGATGATCATTTCACGCCACGAAAAGGCCGAATGGATAGAGGTGGAGGAGCTTAACGAAACAGAAAGAGGAGCTGGTGGGTTTGGCCACACCGGAACAAAGTAATATTTATTATGAGATCATTAGCAATAAACAAAATACTGCAACTGATATTTCTGGCCGGAATGTTAACAGCCGGCTCTGTGGCAAGTTTATCAGCACAGGACGCTCAGGAGCTCTATTACGATGCAAGTAAGCAGAAAACCCTGGGAAATTATGATAAGGCCATTGAGCTTTTCGATCAATACCTTGAAAAAGTACCGGATGATGCTGCAGCACTGTATGAGCTCGGATCAATATATTTCAAACAGAACAGGCTTGATGAAGCTTTGGAGAAAGTTGGCAAGGCTGTAACGGTCGATCCTTCCAACGAATGGTATAAAACCCTTCTGGTGCAGATCTACCAGGAACAAAAGGATTACAGGTCGGCCGAGAAGATCATAAAGCGAATGATCGAGGACGATCCGGATGATTATGAGCATTACCAGGACCTCGCCCTGAATTACATCTACCAGGGTGAATATAAGGATGCCATAGAGATTTATGATGATATTGAGCAGCGCATAGGTATAAACGAAAAGATATCCATCCAGAAACAGAAGCTTTACCTCTTACAGGGCAAGGGAAAGGATGCCATTGAAGAGATCCGTAAACTGACCGAGGCCTTTCCCGAAGAGGTTAGGTTTCTTGAGATGCTGGCCGAAATGTATGTAACAGAGGAGAAATGGGATGAAGCGCTCGAAACCTATGAAATGATCCTTGAAGTGGATCCTGATAACCCCTACATCAATATTTCCCTGTCGGATTATTACAGAAAGACAGGCAACAAGGAAAAATCATACGAATATCTCAAAGCCGGCTTCTCAAACCCTTCACTGGATATAGATGCCAAAGTGCAGATCCTGCTCGCTTATTACTCGGTCAACGAGATCTACAATGATCTTAAGGATGAAGCATTCGAACTCGCAGAA
Source organism: uncultured Bacteroidales bacterium (assembly GCA_964567785.1). Lineage (GTDB taxonomy): Bacteria > Bacteroidota > Bacteroidia > Bacteroidales > JAGOPY01 > CAZMOK01. The sequence continues at coordinate 1,436 of CAZMOK010000017.1, forward strand.
ATACTGGTCAACACTCATCCTGAAGACCCGAAGGCCCATTCGATCTATGCTGATCTGCTTTACCAGGGCGACAGGTTTGAAGAGGCAAGGGAATCGTTCAGGAAAGTGATCTCGCTCGATAGCAGCAAATATCTTGTATGGGAACAATTGCTCTTTGTAGAATCTGAGCTTGGTGAATTCGAGGCGATGGCCAGGGAAAGTCAAAGGGCAATAGAGCTCTTTCCCCAGCAGCCTTTGATATACCTTTTTTCCGGTGTGGCTAATTTCCAGTTAAAGAGTTATGAACTGGCCGCAGAACATTTAGAAACAGGGGTGAAATTCGTGGTAGGTAACGACCAGATGAAGGCACAATTCTATTCCTACCTGGGTGATGCATATAATGAGCTCGGGGATTTCGAGAAATCTGATGTATCATATGACAAATCGCTTGAGCTCAACCCTGATAATTCAATCGTTCTGAACAATTACGCCTATTATCTCTCGTTGAGAGATCAAAACCTTGAGAAGGCCGAAGAAATGGCGAGTAAGGCAATTGAACTTGATCCTGAAAATGGCGCCAACCAGGACACCTATGGCTGGGTTCTGTACAAGATGGGAAGGTATGAAGAAGCAAAAGAATGGATAGGTAAAGCTGTTGAAAACAGGGACCCAAGTGCTGTTGTACTGGAGCACTACGGTGACGTACTATACAAGTTGGGAGATAAAAAAGAGGCTGTGAAATATTGGGAAAAAGCTAATAATAAAGGAGAAGGTTCGGAATTCCTTGATAAGAAAGTACGTGACAAGAAACTTTATGAATAAGGTTCTTTCGGTATATGCAGCCTCTCAAAGAACGGATCGCTGAGGTGATAAAGAAATTTTCATTTAACATATCATTCCTGGTTTTTATTGGCCTTACCATAATGGTTGCAGGTTGCAAGACCAAGCGAAGTATTATTAAAGAGCCGATCAAGACGTATGGGGAGGAGTATCTCCTTGAGAAGCTGGCCGAGAATGAGCTCAGATTTGACTGGCTGAAGGCAAAAATGAGGATCAGCTATACTGAAGACCGGATAACATCAGATTTCAAGGGCCAGCTCAGGATGAGAAAAGACAGTGTTATCTGGATCACTTTTTCGCCTGCCCTGGGCATTGAAGCCGCCAGGCTGATGATAACGCAGGATTCCATTAAATATATGAACCGGATCGATAAAGTCTATTTCAAGGGGGATTATGATTTTGTGAACCGTTACCTCCAGACCGACATTGACTTTGACATGCTTCAGTCCATCATAATCGGGAACGACTTCCAGTTCTACGAAAAAACAACCTTCAGGGCCTCATACGATAAACCGGAGTACAGACTTTCAACCACCTCGAGAAGAAAACTGAAAAGGTTTGTTGAGGATGTGGTGGATGAAAAGCCCGTACTGATCCAGAACATATGGCTTCATCCTGAGACGTTCAAGATCAGGAAGATAGACATCAAAGAATACGGCAAGGAGCATAAAAAGCTCGAAGCTACTTATAATGATTTTACCCCTTTGGAAGGAATGCTGTTCCCAACCCGGCTGATCTTTGAAGTTACTGCAGATGCCAACATCAGCATAGATGTCAACTTTTCCAGGACAGAGCTCAATGAGCCGAAAAGCTTCCCTTTCACAATCCCTTCGAAGTATGAGAGGATACGATAAATGAATTTTCATAAATTCGGAGCGTGAAAAGACTGCACCCCATCATATTGACCCTTTTATTCTGCCTGTCCTTTACTGCTCTCTATCCTCAGACGAAGGAAGACCTTGAGGCTGACAAGAAAAGAGTGGAGGAGGAGATCAGGTATACGAACAAGCTGCTGCAAGCTACGCGCAAGAGCAGGGAAGCATCACTCAATGAGCTTGCCATCCTTAAGAACAAGGTGAGTAAAAGAGAGGAGCTTATAGCGGCAATGAACAGGGAGATCTATTTCATCGATCTACAGGTTGGTAAGAACGGTGATTCTATCAGGATACTGCAGGAGGAGCTTGATGAGCTTAAGGAGGAGTATGCCAAGATGATCTACTTTGCCTACAAGAACAGGAACCTGTATAACAGGATCATGTTTATTTTTGCTTCAGAGGATTTTAACCAGGCTTACCAGCGCCTGAAGTATTTCCAGTATTACAATGCCTTTCGTGAAAAACAGGCTGAGATGATCAGGGAAACACGTGAGGAAGTTGAACAAAAAAGTGAGGAACTGAGAGCCCTGAAGAAAGAAAAAGAGGAGCTACTGACCTCACTTGAGCGGGAACGGGAACAACTCGTTTCAGAGCGGCAGGAAAAGAACAATACTGTGGGCCAGCTTAGCAGGAAGGAAAAAGAACTTCAACAAACACTTCAGGAAAAGGAGGAGGCGGCACAACGGCTCCAGGCTGCCATTGAAAAGATAATAGCTGAAGAGTTACGGAAGGCGGAAGAAATGAACCGGGAGAAGGGAACATTCAGCCTCACTGCCGAAGAGATGGCCCTATCAGACAATTTTGAAAGCAATAAAGGAAAACTTCCCTGGCCACTTGAAAGGGGCATTGTTTCGAGCACATTCGGCGAGCATGCCCATCCTGTAGTCAAACGTGTTAAGATCAAGAACAACGGGATAAATATTATTACTGACGAAGGCAACGAAGCCAGGGCTATATTCGGTGGTACAGTAACAAGGGTCCTTTCAGTGCCCAACTACAACAATGTTGTGATCATCCGCCACGGGGAATATCTCACAGTATATTCAAATCTTGATGATGTATATGTGAGGCAGGGTGAAAATGTGGAAACCTTACAACCCCTGGGAAAAGTATTTACCAATCCTGATGAATCAAAAACCGAGCTCCATTTCCAGGTATGGAAGTCGAAAACACTGATGAACCCTGCCGATTGGCTGACCAAAAAACCTTAGTTGTCCGATCCCTGGATTTAGTTATTGCCGGTATAGATTACTTTTTGAGAAACTCTAAAATCTTTACCCTCAATCATGATGAGATAGATACCTTTTGCCTGGCCGGCCGTTGGAGCCCATTCCAGTGTAACAATACCCGGTTGGTAAACACCACCGGCAAGCATCGATATTTTCTCTCCTGAAAGGGTGAGGACTGAAGCTTCAAGGTGTTTTCCTTCCTCAAGGCTGAAGGTTATTACAGCCTTTTCTGAAACGGGGTTTGGCATAACAGACAGGTTTTTCACTATGCTGTTTTCACCAACACCTGTGTACACCACATCCAGCTTCACGGGTATCCGTTGTTCTTCCTCCTCACCATAGGTAATGATGAGATTGTTCTCATAGATACCTTCGATCAGTGCAAGCGAGTTGAACTCAAAATCAACGGAAATGGAACCATTGGGGACAATGGTGCCTTCTTCAGGTGTGTAGCTCATCCACAACTCAAGTATCTCCATGGCTATGCTGAAAGGAACAGGATCGGAAGTATTGTTTTTCAGATTGAACATAACGTTCAACTGGTCGTTGGGCACAAGTTCGGCCATCAGACTGTCGACCGAAACAGAAATTGCCGGGATATAGATCTCTGTTTCAATTGGAATCTCAACAATACCCAGGTCATCATATTCAAGTTCCAGAGTATTGGGGTAGATGCCCGGTGAAATTCCTTTTGTATCATAATCAAGCTGGATAGTTTTTGTTGCGCCCGGTTCCACTGTGCCATTAATTGGCGACCATGAGATCCATGTGGCTGGATTGGTGAGGGCAGCTTCAAAATAGACTGTTTCCTGTGTAATATTCGAAAAGGTAAATTCCACCTGTTCAGTAAGACCTGTAAGAATAACGGTATTGATGCTGTCGGCACCTGCCAGCAGAGGGGCCAAAACGTTCATGCCTATGTCTACGTAACTGGTCTGTCCGTTGCTGTTGATGACGATCCTGTTTGAATATTGCCCATCGGCTATACCATCAGTATTGAAATCCACATAGACCAGTACGGAGGAATTGGCTGGAATAGTGCCTGAAGCCGGATCAATGCTGATCCACGAACCGGGGTTTTCAACACTTGCAGTGAATTCAAGGTCTGTTTCCCCTGTATTGACCAGGTTAAAATCAGTTTGGTAATCATTCCCGGGAAACATCTCAATGTTGATGGCTGACGGGTTTGCCTGTATGCCTGGCTGCACAAGTGAATATATGGAATTGTATATGTTCAGCCTTCCTCCGGTTACGGTTATGTCCTGCAGTGAAGGTATCGAATCCGTCCCTTCCAGGATATAATCTTTTATAAGCAGTGCATAGTATGAAGGGTCTTCGTGATAGGCTTCCATAAAAGCCGAATCAGCCGCCGCATACATCAGGGCAACTGCACCTGCCACGTGGGGGGAGGCCATGGATGTCCCGGTCTTATAGCCGTAGCTGTCGTTCTGCCGTGTTGAGTAAATGGATGTTCCGGGGGCTCCAAGGTCAATTGTCGTAAGACCGTATGCAGCGCCGGGATTCTTTTCGTCATTGTGGGTTGTGTTGGTAACCGAGATCATATAGGGACTTTCAAAAGCGGTGGGCACATCGCCAACTTCATCAATGTTCCAGGTGGCATTCGCTGTGGCGCCGGCGCTAAGCACCCCGATCATACCCAGTGAATCGTACATGGCGCCCCATATCGGGTAATCCTCAGGTTGTCCCTGGTTTACACCGAACGAAGCATTGGTGCTTACGATGAAGGCACCTTGCTCCCCGTTAGTTTCATTGTACCTTGAGCGCATTTCATATACGTATGAATAGGCTTCCACCACAATCGATTCGGTTGTTGAAGAGCCTACAACGGGCATAACTTTGGTATTCCAGTTAACACCAGCAATCCCCATGTCGTTGTTCCCTTTGGCTGCTGCAATTCCAGATACATGTGTACCGTGGTCGCGCATAATGAGGTTCCCTGATTGTGTCCAGGCGTTCCACCCGTGATAGTCGTCAACATAACCGTTGGTATCATCATCAATACCGTTCCCGGGAATTTCCCTCCAGTTCTTCCAGTACTCAATATCACCGTGATCGAGATCGAAACCGTCATCAACAATGGCAATAATGATCGTATCTCCCTGGGCAGTCAGACCGCCTGTTGTGATATCCCATGCCTCGGGGGCGTCTATGTCAGCGTCTACCTGTCCCCCGGTCTGGCCGGTGTTATGCAGTGCCCACTGGTCGTTGAAATACTGGTCAACGGGAAAAGTTTCCCTTAATTCGATAAAATGGTTGTGTTGTGCCTCCCTGATAAAGGGATGAGCCCTTAAAGACTTTGGTGCACTTGCGGATGAGAATTTTCCGGGATCGAATTTCATCAGCCAGATATTCATCCTGGGCGATAATTGCCTTACGGGCTCGAGGCGGGCATGAGAAAAATCGTTGAGCACCGAAGAAAACATTGCCTCCCTTTCCTCCCCCTTCTGAGGTTCCATCATTATGATCACTTCCCCTTCGGCATAGCTGCCATCAGCTTTATCCGGGGCTTTCTGGGAGATAATAACCGGCAGAAAAAGCACAAGCACAAACAGTAAACGGTATCTTTTCATTAAAACTTTATTTAGAATGTGTAAAGATAAAAAAATGATCAGTTGGCAGGCTTCATAATTTAATGATTTTGCCGTTAAACACTTCCCGGTTGACCTTCACCCTGTAAAAATAAATCCCGGGAGTAAGGTTACCGGTTAAACCCGGTATTTTATTCAATGATATGATATTATCACCTTTATGCAGATTTGATTCTGTAAAAGAACCAATTAATCTTCCTGTAATATTGTAGACAGAGATGGTTACATTCATGGAATTTTGAGCCGGAATTTTAAGGTAGCACTCATTGCTGAAAGGATTGGGATAAGCGAGAACAGCTCTTTCCTTCAAATTCTCTCCTTTGTTTTCTATTCCGGTCACATATTCAGCTACTTCAAAGAAATCGAGGATCCTTTTTATCATTTCTTCCTTTGCACCAATGGGTTCAAGAGGGATCAGTGTCCCCAGGTCGGTAACGCTGCCAATTGTCTTGTAACCGGACGTTTTTAAGGCAATGGCACATGATTTACCTTCCCTGGTGTTTTCGATGACTGAAAAGGCTTCGGTCGTGCTGTCGGGCTCCAACCAATAGAAGTTTAAGGGATGTACCGATTCACTTACTAAAGAAAGGCCTTCCATGAAAGTGCTGCCAGCTCCGCGCAATGTGTCGAATACGGTTAAAGATCCTTCAGGGATAATTCCAAACCGGTTATGAACAGGGGTTTGCAGGTCGTCAAGCCACGTTTCCCTTCCTTCCATATAGATGCTTCCGCCATTGTCGAGGTATTCTGCCAGCTCGGCTCCCTGTGCCCATGTAAGTTCGTGCTTGGAATAAAAGACACCGAGTGAAATAAAAAGGCACTGGTAGTCTGAAATATCAGGGGGTAATTTCTGCCAGTATTCTGCAATTATATCCATTTCCCTGATCGTTTCGAAAAGCCGGGGCGCTGAATGGCTGTTAGGGTCAAGGTCAATTACGGCTACCGGAACATGGCCAATGTTTATTTCTATGGAATCTTCGAAAGTATTTGTGCTTTCTCCCAGCATCAAACATCTCAGAGAAGTTTTATGACCTAGGGGCAAATACTGGCCTGCTGAAATACTGAATGTTTTTTTTGAGGTCTCGCCCCTTCGGATGGTGCCGTATTCCTGGGGAACGGTGTTATTGATCACTATGGCCGGATGGCCGGATATCAGCTCAGCAGTTACCTCGTTTACACCGGAATGTCCTGTATTCCTGATACTGAGGACCAGATCAGCGGTTTGGCCGGGTTCGATAAGGTTATCGTGATCGATAATCTCAAAATTCTCTACAGTCAGGACAGGCGAAAAGGCCTCATATACCAGTTCTTTTTTCCACAGTTGCCCCTCTGAATTAAGGGAAACCTCAAAATAAAGTTTTTCCCTGTCAGGGATGTCTGTGTTCACATCAAAGGAAAAAGCTTTGCTTATGACCTTTTCCTGTCCGGGTGCCAGGTCTCCGATAAATTCAGAGTTATCGGTTATTGTAATATGCGGATTTGAAGAGGTCATATCTATGTTCAGGCCTTTGATTGCTGTTTCCCGGTTGTTTTTGACCGAAAAGTCAATCTCCACAGCCTCACCGTATTCGATCCTGTCGTCGTCACCGGCGATGGGCATAAAATGAGCTACCAGCCCATTAGAGAAAGAAAAGGTTTTGGTCCCTGCCACATTTCGCCTGTCGGTTGCGGTCACGGTTATGTCGTATATTTTCCCGGAATTTTCAGGAACACCCTGAAGGATCCCTGAATCATCAATGTATATACCATCAGGAAAGTTCTGTGGTATGAATTCTGCGAGGTGGTTTTTAAGGACAATGTTATTAGACCCAAAAGGTGTAAACGTGTACGAATGATTATTTCCTGCTGATATTCCTGAAGCCCTGTGAAGGAAACCCAGTTCATCAAAATCTGAGTAATTGAATTTTATCCTGCCATCCTTAAATAGTGTTGCTGCGAATTCATAAGTACCTGCAAGATCTTTTTCATCAATCCTGACCTTCCATCTGAAAGAAACACTGCCGGTATTCTCAGAATACCATACTTCATCGGGCATAAAGGCTTTGCTTACCATAGGGGTGATCATTTCCCTTATCTTCAGCATCAGATTATGGTCTTCAAGATAGGGCCACGGCAATTTGTTTTTTTCGAATTGCAGGAATCCTTTTGCGTTTACATAAATGCTGTCGTATTTTTTTCCGTAGAAGGGGAAAGCAAATGGCAGTTCCAGCGTAATAGTGCTGTCGTTACTGGGGCCGGGTAATAAAAGTTGTTCATTTATCAGGGGAAAATTTTCAGAACCTGTAAGAACAAGATATGTTTTTTCCAGAAGCCATTTATAGGGTGGGGTCCCTCCTGTTGCGGAAATGGGAGCAGCATATGCTTCGCCTTCGGTGAAAGGGGGAAGTTCGTTTGTTGATATTTCAACTTTTTCCGCTTCAACAGAATGGACCAATGAAGCAACCGTAAGGCTGTTATTTTCAAGCCCGGCAGGAAGGTTGCCAAAGGGGATCTCATTTGCGCTTCCACTTGAATAGTCTATCAAAGAGCATGAAACAATGGATCCGAATCCGTTATGTTCAGGATCATTTTCATCTACCAGTAGAAAGAATTTTACCGGTTCATCCGAAAGAATGTGCTTCTGCAGCGGTGTAATATCAAGGCCAAACTCGATCGTCTTATAGTGCTCAGCCGTGTCGTATCCCTGCATGTAATGATGGCCGCCCTGGTAGTTGAATATCGGGAAGGAGAGGATCTCGGAAGGCATAGCATCTGTCGTGTCGCTTGATATACCTGCCCTGACCCTTATTGCCTGCCTGCTGTCGTGTTCAAGCTGAATTTTCAGGGTTAGTTCAGGTTCATAATCGCTTATGGCATCCACAATATGAACTGCATTGTTCCATATCCCACCTGCCTCCTGGTCTTCTGCAAGCACTTTATACATCATATAACAGTATCCGCTGTCGAGCTGGTTCACCCCGTGGCTGTTAACGATCTTGACTGCCCCTATTTCCCAGTCTTTCGGATCGATCACTCCGTCGTCATTTATATCGAGGTGGTTGGTGTACACACCGTCGCCGTTATAGTCCCACCTTATCGAATCGTTATATCCAACCACAGTGAGTGCATGCGTTGGATTCGGATACCATTCGGTAAGCACATGTTTACCTCCCTCAGGTGTGGTGTCATTAAGCAGAACGGTATTGTAGGGCACATTGGCGTAAAAACTGGCCACACCTCCCACATCTGATTTTCCCAGGTGATCGTACACCCAGTTCTTCAATGTCAAAATCCCTTCCTCAGTGTCTGTTTTTATCTTATAAGCCCCAGCGATCCGGTTTTTCATAGAGTTGTAATATGCATCGTAGCCGGTCATCCACCTTTTCCCGTCATCATAGTAAGAACCGCCATAGTCATTAACATTTGGGTTTCCGCACAGGCGAAGTATTTCAAAACTGTGGAAGTAGCTGACACCGTACCACCCTTTACCGCCATTCATGAAATTCCACGTGAAATGGGTGGCATACTGGTTGGAACTGGTATCGGCGGGCAAGCCCCTCACGGCATTTATTTCGTAGGTGAAGTTATGCCCGACTGCACATGCCTGGCCGCATGAAGCTCCCATCTGGAAAAGCACAGGCCTCATATGAGGCAACGCAGAATTATCCACCATATAGGGCAATTCCCTTCTGAGATCATCTCCCGGCGCTTCCATTTCGGGGAGTGAAGAAAGCATTATTTTATCCCAGGTGGTCAGGGCCTGGCCCACAGGGTACTTATCGATATAGTCCTGATAAGCTTTATCTTTATAGGGTTGGGATATAAGGTTGGTTATACCCAGAAAAACCAGAAGCAGTAATAGTAAGTTTCGTTTCATTGTTCAATCAGACGGGTGAAACCGAAAATTAGTAAAAACAGGCTCAATAATCAATATTATTAAAGAGAACGGAGGCATATGCAAAGAATACGGAAAAGTTTTATTTATTCAATATTATGGCTTTTTTGGTAGAAATGAGCTTATCATCTTCGAAAATTGAAATTACATATGTTCCCGGCGGAATATCATCGAGAGAGACACTGTTATTATCAATTTCAAGTTCCCTGATCAATTTGCCATCGAGGCCTGATACCCTGGCAAAAAGCTGTACATCCTCTCCCGGGTTTTCCATATTGAAGTACAATTTATTTGTGGCGGGTACGGGATAGATCTTCATTTCATTCACCGGCTCTTTAATTTCTTTTTCGCCTACCATCAGATAATCTCCGAACACTCCGTTATGCCTTGTATTGTACTGAAGGATGGTGAGGTAGTTTTTATCCTGGTTCATTTCGCTGTGAGTTTCCCAGAGGTACACATAAGTGCGGTCGAGGTTTTTGTCATACCCTCCTCCTGAAAAATCGACAAGCTGGTCACCATTAAGGTCAGCGATAAAGGGATTTATGGTAAAAGTGGACCCTATGACACTAACGGGCCATCCCTCCATTACCGATCCGTCGTGGTTGTATCCGCAATAAATGCCTTCAGGTCCGATGTTGCTGTCGAAAAGGATCTCCACTTCATCATCCCCGTCAACATCTGCCAGCAGCAACTGGCTGAAGACCCCATATACATAATTGACCGGAAATCCCGGATGGGTATCGCCGGTTATGGCATCCCAGGCATAAACCCTGTTTACGGGTGTTGAGATCTCATGGAAATAATCCGCGATCACTATATCGAGCAAGCCATCATCGTTGATGTCGCCAACTGAAGGCGGGCTGTATATCCACCATTCGGTTGTCTTTGGCCAGTTTGGGAAAGCGGTGCCATCATTCTTCAGTACGTGCACTTTACCATCACTATTTGATGAAGAATGGTCGCCAATGATTATTTCCCTCAGGCCGTCTCCATCAAGATCGGCGAGAACGGGCGAAGAGTGTGAGAATACCCTTCCGGAACCGGGGATGAACGGAAAACCGGAAAGAATGCCCCCTTCGGTGTCATAGGCATACAGTGCTGAGTAGGAGGCTGCAATTATTTCAGGGATATCATCCCCTGTAATATCACCCACTGCAACTGTTGTTGCAGGCACATCGTTCATTCTCACGGGCCACCCTTCATAAGGTGTTCCATTGCCGTTGTAAACGTGTACGAAGCCATCGGGCCAGTTCCTGACTGATATTATGATCTCATTATCACCATCCAGGTCAAGATCGGCAAGTACAGGGGTCCTGACAGCACCTCCTTCGGTGTCGATCGGAAAACCGAACACATTGCTGCCGTTCTTCTCAAAGGCATATACCTTTCCTTGCGAGAAGGAACCAACCATATGGGTGGTTATCACAATTTCCCCGAAACCGTCGCCGTCGATATCACCGAAAGAAGGGGCTCCGTCGGGGATGTATTCAAGCGAAACGGGCCAGCCGGGCACATCGGTGCCTTCAATATTGTATGCGTAAAGACTCTGGCCGACTGTATAAACAACTTCCAGTGCGGGATCATCATCCAGGTTACAGAAAACCCCACCCCTTTCATTGTACCCGGTTTCGCTTTTGGGCCAGAGGGGAAATACCGTCACTGTATCTTCTGTATTGAAGTTTAAGCCGTTCACTTTAAATTCAGGTGATACCAGTACTTTGCCCTTTACATCGGGTATGCTGTGCTTTCTTTTTTCCGGCGGCAGGTTCTGTATGTCAGTGACCATATACTGTCCCGGGGCATTCACAGCCAGGCACAGTAGAAGTGTAATTGTGATGATGGTTCTCATCGTGGCCACTGTTGATGTTATAATTAGTGATCCGGATCTGCCGGCTTATTCCGGTTATAATGTGCTATATAAAGCTAACAAGATGTTCCGGCATGCAACCTATTGATCATATCGTCATATAAAGACGTTAAGAAGTGTCATTTGGTTGCATTTGAATCAAAAAAACCGTTCCCCTGGTAGTTAAGGGGAACGGTCCATTGATGATGTTTTATATATTAATGAATTATGATCTTTTTTGTTTCAACCCATTTTTCAGTTCTTGCCACAAGCACATAAACTCCTGAAGGCAGACCGGATCCGTTGAAAACAACGGTTCTTCCTGAGTTCTGTGCCAGTTTTTTGATCACTGTTTTACCTGTAAGGTTAACGAGTTCCAGGGTTATTTTATCCTCTGAAAAATGCCCCGGTTCTACATTGAACTCTCCCTGCGTGGGGTTAGGGTAAAGCTTTATCCTTTCTTTTCGTGCAATGGGCTCAGGTGTGCCTACAAGGTTGTTTTCAACCGTAACCACAAGACCATCGGAAGTGGGGCCGTTGCCGCAGGTGTTTTGTGCTTCTGCATATATGGTAGCTTCACCGGCAAAATTCCTGTCCCATATTATGGTTCCTGTATTTCCGTCGGCAGTAAAGATACCTGCCTCAGAAGGCTCAACAAACCAGTTGTAATCAGTGATGCCCGCCATACCTTCAACACTGTATCCGGATATATACACATCCGAAAGATCAACATAATCTGGTCCGGTGGGCCTATCCGGTGCTTCAGGCATCAGCTCTATGGTCAGTTCCATTTCATCGGTATATTCTATACCATTGGTTCCCCAGACTGTGAGGGTAATGGTTACACCGCCGTTCGAAATATCGGTTTCACTAGGTGTATATACCGGAGTGAGGGTAGTTATACTGTTAAAGACCCCCGTGCCTGATGTTTCCCAGAGATAATCGTCGTAATCTGTGGCATCACCGGGTATCTGGTAGCCGATATCTTCACAGGTAGTAGCGTCTTCCCCTGCATAAAGAATGGTCTTCACAGGGGTTGGAAAGACAATGTAATCGATCCAGGCACAGTCGCTGCCGCTTGTCCAGCCACCGTCCTTTTCGTAAACCCACCTGAAGTTTTTCATCCCGCTTCCTACCGGGAAGCTGGCCCTTCTCCATCCAGTGGATGTTCCTGACCATTCACCCATGAGGGTATTATTGATATAGAATTTCAATTTGTCAAAGCCTTCTTCCGAGGATACCTTCCTGTAAAAGGTGATGCTGTCGGGCTGCATCACTTCATATTGCAGGTAAATCTCAGAGGACTCGCTGTTCCCGATATCCCCTGATTTCAGACTGTAGAATCCTTCGAACGGAAATGAGCCGGAGATATCCCAGTTGGCATTTCCGTCGTGCTGCCAATTGAACATAGAAAGGTCACCTGTTTCAAAATCTTCACATACCATCCCGATACGCATCGGACGGATCATTTCGTGTGATATGTTGCCTGATGTCAGGTTAAAGATCATCTCGGACAGGACACCTTCAGGGGCACTTTCGTCAACTGATACATTGAAAGTTGCCGTTTTATTGCCAAAAAGACCAAGAAGCCCGAGCTCCTCAACGGGGTTTTCTACGTTGATAAAGCCTGAATGTGCCGTTAAGGTTGCTCGTGTGGCAGGAGCAGCAGTATGTCCCTGGTTAGAGCAAACAAGTAATATATTTGCTTCTTCACCGGGATCCAGCCTTCCGTTGTTGTTTCCCGAGGCATCATCCACAATGACCTCATCGAAGAAGAACAGAGGGGCTGAAGCTTTGACCGTAAACTCCGAATTCCATTCTTCTCCTGAATCATCGGTCATGAAAATATTGAAAGGTATCTCGTAATTATCGGGAACCATATCATCCACAATAAAGGAGAAGGCATTTTCGAGCCTCACTGAATCCTGTGACGGAATAAGCCCGCAATATTCAACGGTATCGGTCAGTGTAACGAAAGGATCATTTGTTTGCAAAACTGCCTGTAAATTTGTTGCGTCGCTGTTCCCCCAGTTCTTGAACTCTGTTTCAACAGCGATTATCTCACCGCAGTCGACCTTAGAATTATTATTACCCTGCAGTTCAATCTCAACATGATCGTTCAGGAGAACGAAAGGTCCGTCGGGATTGGCGGCAAGCACAGTGCCAATGTATGGCTGTCCGTTTTGTTTAGTGACCACAATATCTGCCAGGCCCGGTGTGGTTACAGGGATCAGCGTAACTTCCGCTATACCCTCTGCATTAGCCAATGCAGCCCCATGAAGTACGCCATCTTTGGAAATTGCCACATAGGCGTAAGGATCCGTATTCACTGTAAAGGAAGTAGTGTTAAGGATCAGGATGGGCATATGGTCAACAGTGATCGGGGCAGGCTCTGAGAGGTAGATCATCAGTGAAGGATCTCCCAGAATGTTGTAAGCTTCCCAGTAATATTCAGCCATACCGGGTGCACCTTCGGTAACGGCAAGGTTACCCGCATAGATCATCTGGTCTGTTGTTGTGTACCAGTCCTCAAAAGGTTCATCATGTGTATGCCACATCCGGTCGTACATACCCAACGTGGTTTCTTCATATGACGGAGGGTCTTCGCTGATTGCGCCAACCCCAACACCCCAGTAGTAATCTTCATCCCAGTAAGTGCTGTTTGATGCGCCAATATATCCAACCGCGCCTTTATCTTCTGCGCGCACGATCTCTTCACCAAAACATTCTGTTTGCTGGTATTCGCTCGAAGAGCAGCAATTACCTACCAGAACACCGTATTTATGTTCGTTTCCCAGTGTCGGGATGTCTCCAATGGTAAAAGAGGGATCTGCCCAGCCATTGGGGCTGCAATGTGCCGTGTAGTTGCCATAGGTAACCCCATCGCTGATATTCTGGATAATGTTTGCCGAATTGCCTCCGGACTCAGGATAAAGGTATGTATGGGAAATAATTCCGTTGGTTTCGTTAAAGTAGTTCTCAGTTCCGTAATTGATCTGCCCGTTGGCCCAGTCATGCCCGTGGCTTCCGTCCATGCCGGCCACCATGACAACCTCGTTCAGGTAGGATGGGTCAGGCATGGTGTATTGCTCATACTCCAGTATCTTGTCAATCTGTGGCTGCAGATGGTCAGTAGTCTTGGCCGAAAGGCGGCCGTAATATATTTCGGGGAAGTAATCACCCGTGAACTCGCAATAAAACAAGTCGGTAGCATGCCCGGCAGCATTCCCGGTCCATGTGGGCACCTGTTCAATATCACCCACAAAGAGTACGAATGACGGAGGCAAATCCGAGTTGTCGTAGATATCCTGGATATATGACTTGATCTGTGGTTTTGTATTACCTACATTCGGGTCATCAGTATATGCCTCAACAACATCAAAACCTTTTTTGGTTTTCCATTCAATGAAAGGCTGCAACTGGCTTTCGAACATCGGATCGGATATGATCACGTATTTTATGGGATAGGTGGTTAACGTATCCCTCGAATTCAGGGGAATGTAATTGAGGAGGTTGCTGGCTATCGACCGGTAATAAGGGCTTTCCGCCTTTTTCTTTTGAGAAGCTGTAAGAGAAAGGTCGGCTCCGTCGAACTTGACTTTTGCGACTATCTCTTCATAAACTCTCAGTATCCCTCTAACCGGGTTGTATTGCACCGTTACTGCCTCCAATCGCCCGATGTTCAGTCCGCGGAGCACTCCAAGCCGGGTAACACTGACTATATTTCCCGGATAGAAGGAATTTGTATTGTAAGCTTCCTCATCGATCACAAAAGGGGGAACCTGGCCGCTTTTCGGTACCGGAGGCTGCGCCGGGAAAACCATTGCATCATACCCCAGCCCGGAAAGGCTGAGATCGTGATAAACGGTGCTGATAACTTCAACTTCAATTTTAGCGCCGAAAGGGATCTCGATGAGTTCACTTTTTAACGGTAATTCAGGCCGGCCTGTTTCCTGTGTGCGGGAGTATTTATCTACTTTGAGTTTCAGATAATTCTCCCCTTCGGCCGTGACATTAAAAGTCCTTATTCCGGACAGCGTATTGCTGAACTCAAATCCCCGGAAGTCATTATCTGCAATTGAGGTCCTTGTTTCTCCTCCGGGGAGGATGTCTATATACTGTGCATTTGAATTAATGAATAATGCCAGGAAGAAAATGGTAACTAAGCTGCTGATGCTTTTCATAGTAGGGTATTAGTTGAATTAGTTAAAAAAGCAAAGCGAAACCAAAAAACTATGAGTTGGTTTCGCTTTGCTACTGTTATTGCTGTTGTTATTGTTTGATGATCTTACCTGTGAACCTCTCATTGCCATCAGTGATGACCAGGATGTATAGCCCATCCGAAAGGTTTGAAAGGTTGATCACGTTCCTCGAATTTTCATCGAGGGCTACATAACCTTCGTATACATTCGTTCCTGTGATGTTGTACACGCTGATCCTGGCATCATTACCAAGATCTTTGTTGAGTGAAATATAAAAGATCCCGTCGCCCGGGTTAGGGGCAATGGTGACTGCTTCTTTGACTGTCAGCGGATCAGCTATGCCTGTGAAGTTATCAACTGTAACCTCAAGAGCTTCAGAAACCTCTCCTTCCCCGCAGGTATTGATTCCTGCAACAGAAATAGATGCTGTTCCAAGGAAGGAAGGATCCCATACCACGATGGCATTGTCGCCATGTTCAAGGATCTCACCGGCTTCTTCCGGTTGCAGGTACCAGTTGTATTCTTCAATACCTTCAATACCCTCTGTCTCGTAATAAGAAGATACTGTTGTATTTACGTTAACGTAGTCAGGCCCGGCGGGCAGAGCTGGTGATGTCAGCTCTTCAGTGAATGTAAGAGTTGTTTCATCAAGCTGGGAGCTTCCATCTGAATCCCATCCGGTTATTGATAGCACAACATTGCCTGCTGCGATATCTCCGGGGCTTGGTGTATAGACCGGGTCGAGTATTTCATTGTTACTAAAGGTCCCTGAGCCGTTTGAATACCATTCAACTGAAGTGTAGTCGGTTACATCGGCCTCAAGCTGTGCATCCGATCCGGCGCAGATCTCCTGGTCGGAGCCGGCCCATACAGTCAGCTTCATATCCGATGGCAGCATGATGTAGTCCAGCCATGCACAGTCGGCGCCGGAAGAGCCTGAACCGTTCTTTTCATAAACCCACCTGAGTGTTTTCATGCCCGGTGATACGTCAAATGTTTCCTGGTTCCACCCTCCGGAAGTACCGCTCCATTCACCCTTCAGGGTATTGTTAATGTAGAACTTCAGCTTATCATCACTTGATGAAGAGACCTTCCTGACGAAGCTGACAAGGTCGTCTTTCATCACGTTGATCGTAATTTTTAGCTCGCTGGACTGGCTGTTGTCAATGCTCCCTGATTTTGCGCTGTAAAATCCTTCATAAGGGTACTGGTTTGTGATAGACCAGTACTGTTCACCGTCGTGTTGCCAGGTATAAGCAGTAAAATCACCTGTTTCGAAGTCTTCGCAAGCGCCGCTTACTTTCTCGGGGAAAGTTCTTTCAAGTTCATAACCCCCGAAACTGATCTGGTTGAACAGGGGGGCAGGGATCCCTACCGGTGAATCTTCCTCAACACTCAACTGGAATACCGCATTGGCACCTCCGAAAAGCCCTATTGAAGGTATTACAATCCTGGAATTACTTACATCTACAGGACCGCAGTGTGCTTCCAGGAATGCATTTACATTAAAAGCAGGTGTGTGGCCTGAATTTGTGTAATGAATGGTGATCTCTGCTACTTCACCGGGGTCGAGTTCACCATCGTCATTTCCATTCTCAGAATCATCGATGGTGAGTGATTCAATCTCGATCACAGGGGCGTTCAGTTTGAGCTGCAAGAAGCTTTGCCAGTCTTCATTTCCGTCGGAGGAGATTATTGTACCCATGATGGTGTGCTGATCGGGAACGCTGTCTGCCACGATCATCTCAAATGCATCCTCTACAAGTACTGACTCTCCTGCAGGAATGTTATCAATTGATTGGATGTTATCGGTTACGGTGATATAATTATCTTCGATATTCAGAGTGAATGAAACATCAACGGCATCTTCCACGCCCATGTTTTCCATGATAAGGTCAAGCCTGATGATCTCGTCATAGTCGGCGTGACCGTTTCCATTACCGGTTTCATCATTGATATCATAATCCTGAAGCATGACATAAGGGCCCTCTGCCGGGATTATGTCAATATCTTCAATATATGGATTGTGGTTGAATGCTGTAACTGTGAGAGTGGCCGTGCCGGGGTTGCTGAGCTGGGTGAAAGTCAGGGTTACCGATCCTCCTTGCACTACGCCTGTGGCAACAACTGAACCATCGACCATTAAAGTCGCCCTTGCTCCGTCTGCATCAGTCATTACCATTAGCTGGGAAGTTCCGATGAAAAGAACAGGATCGTGTGTGACAGTCAGGTCTTCAGGTACCGCTGTCCTTACCATAACGGAGGGATCGCCGAAGCAGGTCCAGGTGTCGGTCATCTCATCGCCGTCGGCGCCGTATTCGTCGTTCATTTGCATACATCCGTGCATCGACAGTGCCCCGAAGGTCCTGTTGATGTTATCGGGATAAGTTTCTACCAGTATGTCGTTCATTTCATCCTGCCCACACATGGGAGGGTTCCACGACTGGTTGATGGTTGAGGCAAGGAAGGCGATGGCGCCTGTAGGTTCACCGTTGTTGGTTGCCCTGAGCCAGGCCTCTGCAAAGCAGGTGTTATTCGTAAAGTTTCCGTTAACGCAGGCTACAGACCACACAAAGGGAAGCATGTTGTCATTTACGAGATTGTTTACATCCCCGTTGGAAAATCCTGAAGACCCCCATGAAGTAGTGCTCCCGTGCCCTGTATAATTGATGATGCTGGTACCATTATTCAGGTCATCGGCTACCTGCGAAGGTGACGGGTTACCGGGATCATCATTCCCGCCCTGGCTGCCGTCGAACAATTCATTGGCATAAGTATAGGTGAAAGCCAGCAGGTCGTCATGAATATTCCTGATATGCTGGTGATCGTATTCGCCATCATCTCCGGGCCCCTGATCTGAAGCAATACCTGTGGCTATGGTAAACCAGTCGATATCGTTCCTGGGGTTCTTTTCGTAGGTAATGGTCCGCTGTACCTGTGTGGTTACCTGGTCTTCGTTTTCAGCCGAGAACCTTCCAATGAAAAGATCAGGATAATGGTCGTTTCCGGCGACATAGGAATAGTTGTTATCGGAGTCGCCTGCACTGGTGCTGGATGACTGGACCTGCTGGTGGTCGCCAACCAGCAGTACAAAGGTCACACCCTTACTATCGTAGTAATCCTGTATGTATGTTTTAATAGCCGCTGAATTACCTATAGTCGAAACATCTACCATTTCAACCGGGAAACCGATCTGTTTTTTCCATTCCACAAAAGGCTCCATGGCGGTCATGAATGGGCCGTGTGAAATGATAAGGAAATTGCCGTACTCTTCAACAGGGTCGTAGCGGTTTGCTGAACTGTAGTTAAGGAAATGATTACCGTAAAAGCTGTTGAAATGGACATCTACAGTTGAAAGGGGTTCAGTCCTAGAGATCTCGTTCTCTCCCTTGTCAGTTGTTGTCGTTACCTGGATGGTAAGCTCGTGATAGATTTTGAGAGTTTTGGTTACCGGATTATACTGGAATGGATAGATAACTACAGCTTGTCCCCTCAAATCCCTGATTATGTAAGGGTCTCTTAGTTCAGCAAGTTTGCCGGGGAAGTAGCTGTCATGTGTGTATTCATCTCCATATTCAAAAGGTACGGTCGAAGGGTCTATATCCCTGGTAAGATTTCCTTTCGACGGGGCAATAAGAATGTTTTCTACGAGTGTGTATTTTTCACCGGTCACCTGTACCGACATTTTACCGGCATCGGGAATGACAAGTGAAGCTGATGTTTTGGGAATGTCAGGAGCGCCTTCCCGCAGGATTGGCGTAGCTTCTTCCAGTCCGATAACAAAAGCATTACCGCGCGGGGTCGTAACTTCTTGCTTCAGAAACCCATCGAGCTTTACTGTAAACGTGGATGTATTGACATTGGATGAGATAAGCTCAATAGTTACTGGTCCGGGCTGGTCAGATTTGATGTTCTGCCAGTCTGCACTGTATGATAATAAACTGACTGCCACGAAGAGCAGTATAAGGATTGACTTTTTCATTTTTAATGTGGTATTTTGTTTCGTGTTTTTCCTGATACGACAGGATTGTTACTGAATACCAAAAGAGACTGCCTTCGAGGCAGCCTCTCCTGGTTGTTTTAGCTGATTACTTCTTAATGATCTTTCTCGACGTTATCTTATTGTCTTTCTCGATCACAATAAAGTATATACCATCGGGGATAGAGGTCAGATCAATAGATTTATTGAGTTGCTGGTTGAACTCAATTGCCTCCCTGTAAAGCTCATTGCCTACAAGGCTGACAACCTTGACCTTCAATTGACCGGGATCTTTGTCCCTTACTGACAGGTAGAATATACCGTTGCTCGGGTTCGGGGCGACAGAAACGAAGAATTCATCTGATGCGGGTTCTTCCACGCCAACGGTATTGTCAACGGCAACCTCAAAACCTTCTGAATATTCTCCTTCACCGCATTCATTGATAGCTGCCGCGTAGATCGTTGCTGTTCCGAGATAGTCGGGGTTCCAGGTAACGGTACCGGACGGTCCCATTGATTCGATCGTTCCTGCTTCTTCAGGTTCAATGCTCCAGACGTATTCATTTATGCCTTCGAGGCCTTCTGTTGAATAGTCGGATGTAACCGTTGTCAGCAGATCGACATAGTCAGGACCTTCGGGTGTTGGCGGACTTTGCGGCACATCTTTGAATGAAAGCGCCATTTCATCAGCCACAACATTTCCTTGGTCGTCGGTTAGGGTCAGCGTAAGGATCACCTCTCCATTACTGATGTCGTCATCACTAGGTTCGTAGGAAGTGTTGATTATGGTATTGTTCACAAAAGTACCTGTACCTGATGTAGTCCACTCAGCGTCAATAAACATTGTGCCGAATGCATCCTCAAGTATATATGATTCGCCGACACAAACTTTATCGTTGGGACCTGCCCATATGGTAAGGGATTCGGGCGGTGGCAGGATGATATCGTCCAACCATGCACAGTCGGCCCCTCCCGAACCGGATCCATTCTTCACGTACACCCAGCGGAAGGTCTTGTTACCGGCTCCTACCGGATAACTTTCACGATGCCAACCGGTTGTTGTTCCTGACCATTCATCTTTGAGAGTATTGCCAATGTAGAACTGAAGTTTATCGCCCGGTTCTGACGAAACTTTCCTGATAAACACGATACTGTCGGCTGTCATGACTTTATAGTTAATGCTCAGTTCCGAAGACTGGTTATCACTTATTTCTCCTGACATGGCACTGAAAAGGCCTGCATATGGATATTGGTTCGAAGTGCTCCAGTAATCCTCGCCGTCGTGTTGCCAGCTGAACTTTGAGAAGTCACCCGTTTCAAAATCTTCACATTTGGGTGTAACCTTAATGGGCCAGATCTTCGAAAGAAGGTAATTATTCATTGTAAGCTCATTGTTATACTTTACAACGATACCTTCGGGTGCATCATCGTCAACCACAACATCGAATGTTTTTGTGAAATTGCCAAAGTACCCGATCGAGGCAAAGGTCTGGTTAGGGTTGAGCACTTCCACAAAGCCTGATTGAGCCTCTAGGTATGAATTGACATCATAGGCAACCGCATGTCCTGAATTCGAATAGTTGATACTCATTTCCACATGCTCGCCCGGATCAAGGATACCGTCCCCGTCGCCATATTCTGAATCATCCATTACCAGTTCATTGATATGGAGTTCAGGAGCATTGGCTGTAATGACGAATATACTTTCCCATGATTCGGTACCGTCTGTTGCATTCAGGGTAAAGAAGATCTTTTCCTGGTCGGGGACGGCGTCTGTCACATAGAATTGGAAGCCGTTTTCAACCGTTACTGAGCCGGCTGAAGGGATGGTTCCGTAATTTTCGTTATCGTCGTAGAAAAGGATATAAGGACTGGCTGTTGTGATGGTGATCTCAACATCTTCACCATCATCAAGGCCTACATTCTTTACTTCAAGGGTCAGGTCGATGATCTCATCAAAATCTACGAGACCGTTACCGTTCCCTTCGGGGTCATTCACTTCATGGCTGTCGTAAATGCAATAAGGCCCGTCGGCAGGGATGACCTCCATTTCTTCTTCATGCCTGAGGTAGTTGGATTTGGTAACTGTTAGGGTAACTATAGTACCAACTGTCTGAGGTGTAATATAGATAACCTCCGGGGCGCCCGTTCCTTCTCCCAGACCAATAATTTCACCATTAGCAGTAAGACAGATCACTGAACCTTCTTCTGCAGTGATGGTGAACTGGTCAAGTCCGGCAAGTATTATGCCATCGTGGATTATGTCGTTTGTTTCCGGGACCTCTGAATAGAGCTCCAGGAATGCATCACCGTGATGGTGGAAAAGGTGGTAGGTTACCTCTTTGTTATTGGTATTATAAGGCCAGTTCGATTGCTGGAGGAAATATTTACCTGCAGCATTACCGTAAGCCGGGAGCATACCTCTTTCTTCTATGTCGCCCATCGGGCCGTACATCGGCATAAATTCAGGCCACATGTTATCGTACATGCCCCATACATAGGTGTCGTTCACAAACGAATAGGAAACCTCGGATGCGGCTATAAGCCCGAGGGCTCCGGCGTTGACTCCGTTATTGGTATGCCTGTGGAACTTTTCGGTAAAGCATTCCTGGCTCGAGTTGTATTTACCTGTAAGGCAATTGATTGAGAATACAAATGTAAGTTCTGTATTGGTCAGGTTATTGATGTCGCTGTTCTGATAGTCGGGTTCGCCCCAGCCTGTTACACTTCCATGGTCTCTGTGCTGGAGCAGGAAGGCACCGTCGTTGATGGCATTGGTAACATCGGCGCCTGTTCCGTTCCAGGAGCAATTCACCATACCCGGGGTTGCGGGAATATATCCAAGGCCGTTAGGGCCGAATACGTCCAGCACCATCTGGGTGTTCTGGTTTGTTGACCAGGGACCGGTTTGAGGATTACCACTGTAAATAGCATTAATTCTCACAGGGTTTTTACCGTACACCACTTCAAAGAAACCTGCAACTGACTCTGAGCAGATCTGGAACCAGCGCTCTGTCTGGTATCCGAGGGCTGTAATGGGATGGTTGTAGAAATCGAACGACATCGGCGGGTCCATTTCGTAGTTGATGAACTTGGTTACATAAGTTTCAAGTTCAGTTTCGTTATTGGCCGTCATACGCGCCAGGATGATGTCAGGCATGTCATCATTATCCACATCCGCATAAATATTGTCAGAAACGCAATAATTATCCCAGAGGGGTGAAGTAATGCTGTTGTTCATATTGGAACCGTAATCAGCCATAAGGAGGATTGCTGAAGGTGCCGGATCCCAGTTGTTGTAAGCGTTATCGATATAGGCTTCGATCTGCGGGGCAGAATTGCCGCCTATTTCCGTAAGCGTTACAATTTCGGTAGTGATGCCTTGCTTGATCCTGTGTTCCTGTATCACTTCTGCCCAGTCCATGAATTCCGGCCCATCAGGTACGATGATGACATATTCGCTGCCTTCATCGCTCCTGTTGTTAACGATCTTTTCAGCGTAGTTGATCTCGGGAAGACTTTCATAGTTCATGAGGGCGTCATTCAGGATCGGGTCCCAGAACCTGCTGCGCAGCCTTGGATCTCCGTAGGTTCCTGTTCCGCCTTCGAACTGAACTTCAACCTCGACATCCCTGTAAACGATCAGCTCTTTTGTGACAGGATTGTATTGGAAAGGGGTAACACCAAGTATGACCACTTCCACACCCCTGATCGTTGACACCTCTGAAAGTGCTATGGGATTTGCAGGGTAGAAAGCATTTTTTTCATAAAGGTTATTATCTTTTATGAACTTCAATGGCTCATTATCCGTGTCGAGTGGTATCCTGGGTGCGGGAGCCACATCTATTCCTGTATATTTTTCAGTGCGTGAGGAGACTATATTCAAAACAGGTTTCGCCCCGTTTGGAATTGCGATGTAACGTCCTGAACCCGGAAGGTTGGGTGCGCCCTCGTCGTTTGGTAAGAAATGGTGAGGTAGCAGGATATTCTTTGCAGTTTCTCCTTCGGCAGTTGTGATGTCTGCCATTGTGAAACTGCTGATGGAATAAACTACGTTTACTCCTGAACGGTTCTCCGATTTAAGGCTGAACCCTTCTTCTGCCCAACTGTCGGAGAATTCAAATGTCTGAGCCTGAGTGTATAGTGTCGAAATAGTGAGGATGAGTGATAAGCCCAGACTGATCAAATAATTAAAAGTAAAATTTTTCATGGCTCTCAGTGATTGAATTTTCTATTTATCGTTGAAAATGAGATTATAGCAAAATTAACACTTTAAGAAGTAAGGATAAAGCCAAAACCTAATTTATAATCAATATCAATAACACTTTTCTGTATATGTAAAAAACAGATTTACAATTAAATAGATTAGATTACACCGGATCATTTGATAAGAAAAAGCCCGCCTTTCACAGCGGGCTTATAAGAATGATCTAATTATGAAAATATGATAATGTGATTGCAGCTTTACCGGTTGATCACGAACTTTTTGCCGGTACTGAATTTATCATTGCCGATAAAAACAAAGTAAACGCCTTTCGGAAGGTGGGACAGGTCCATTTCAAGGTTTGAACTTTCATTCAGTTCCACTTCTGTTTCTTCGTAGACATTTATCCCATATGAACTTAACACATAGATCCTGTATTTGCCTTTTTCGGCAGCCGGGATCTCAAGGTGGAATTTTCCGTTGTTTGGATTTGGATAAATACGTGTATCTGCAATGCCTTCGTTATCATCAATACCGAAAGAGTTTGCAATGTCCACCATCAGTGATTGCGAGAACTCTCCTTCCCCGCATTCATTCATACCTTTCACTTTAAGCTCAGCCTGTCCAAGGTATCCGTCAGTCCATTCAACTTCACAGGAAATCTCTGTTTCGCCTGAGATTATGCTTCCGGCTTCGGGCGGGGTCAGTTCCCAAACATAGGAATCAGCTTCAGGCAGGTATTCTGCCTCGTAATCAAAGGAAGTACCCACGTATGTATCGATCTCTGCCTCGCCCTGAGGCACTGAAGGTTTATCCGGCAGCGGCATAACATTCACTGTCATTACTTCAAAACCTTCTGTTTGAACACATCCGTTTCCGTCGGTGATCGATTCTATATACAGTTCGATCGTTTCGTCCGGGTTGAGTTTCCAGGGATCCATGTTCGGCTTGGTGATATCGAACTCGAACGTACCGCCTCCCACATTGACCAGCATGGTCCAGGGTGATTGGCCCGAGAGGGTCATGTACAGCATCGCACTGTCGCCTTCACATATCTGATCGGTACTGAGTTCACACGTTACACCGGGCAGTTCATGAACTTCAACCAGCAATGTATCTGACAAGGGCCCCAGGCCAGCTCCATTCATTCCGCAGACAAAAAGCATGGCTTCACCGGTGAATTCAGTGTTCCAGTCGATGGAGACCTCTTCCGTATAGCCGTTTATCATTCCTGCATCCGGTGGATCGACCTGCCAGATATAGTAGTCGGCCCCTTCTATGGCATTAGTTGAATATTCAGCCGAATGCCCGGCGCCGCAAATTTCGCTTTCACCTGCGGGAGCGACCGGTTTTTCGGTTAGCGGATCGAGACCGAAGAACTGAAGATATTTCAGCATGAGAGATTTCTTGCTGTTCAGTGTGTTATCGTTCAACCCTCCAAACTCAAATGAGGTACCGATCGTCTTGTAGATATCTGCATCGTAGGCTACAGCGCAGGTATATGATGGGCTGTTATTCTTGAAGATCGCATACGCAGGAGAATAGGCGTCAATATGGTCGATGTAATTATTGTCACCTGTAAAAATGTAATTCATGCCATCGGTAAGCGTTCCGTCCTGTCCTTTGATCAGGTAGAGATCGGTACTTCCGTCTGAAATACCATTTATGCTGAAAAGCGGATGTACGGGCGTAGCATTGGTCTGCTGGTCGTAATACCAGGTGTCGGCACCTTCCATGTAGAGGTTGCCGCCATCCATCAGGTAGTTTTTCAGCATCACGCCTTCATTGTATGTAAGAATGTGGTTCTGGTTGTAGGTTCCAAGGCAAACGAATATGATCTCATACTCGGAGATATCCGGTTCAAAGGTTGTTTTATATTCGGCACCCACTCCCCATTCAAGCAGGGCATCCATGATCGCCGGCCCGGAGTTGGCATTGTTGTCAAGGTCGAGGACCAGCACCGGGAACTGCCCTACGGGAACAGTGAAACCACCTGTGCCTGCAATTCCATGCATTCCAGTGAAATCCACATTGAGTTCGGCAAGGTGCCCCGGAGGGGTGATGACTGATGCAGTTACTGTGAAAGTTTGTTGCAACGTCACATTTTCTCCGACTTCCCCGTAGGTTACTTCATCTACTTCGACAGAAAGGAAAGGAGAGAGGGATTCCAGCGCTCCCAGCACGTCGTAAGCATCTGAAGAACCTGCATTTTTGAGCGAAACAATGATATCGGCCGTTTCCTCGGGATCGATCCTGCCGTTGTTATTACCTGCGGCATCATCAACCATGAATTCCACGAATTCAAGGATTGGGGCATGGGCCTGAACCTGGGCCTTGCTTGTCCAGGTTGAATCGCCATCGGTCGATATGATGTCGAACAGTATTGTATGGCCGTTGGGGATATTGCCTGCTGCTGTGAAAGTAAAGGCATCGTTCACGGTTACGGCCTGGTTCGAGGTGATGTCACCGAAAGCAACTGTGGGAACATCAATAGTGACGTATTCGTCTTCAGAAGTGATCGTGGCCGAAACATTTGTCGCATCTTCATTTCCTATGTTCTTCAGCGTAAGCGACATGGTGACGGTTTCGGCATAATCGAGCCGGCCGTTGTTGTTCCCGTTCTCATCATTGATCTCGTAGGCATTGTTAACAATATAAGCCCCGTTCGGGGGTATCACCTCAACCTGTTCATGGTACCTGAAGTAATTTTCTTTTGTCACTACAACGTCAACAACAGAAGGTGGAAGCTGCGGATCGATCAGCACATCCTGGTAAGATCCTGTGCCTTCCGCCACGCCTATCAGTTCACCTTCTACCGAAAGGGCAATCGTGGCTCCCTCGTCTGCCATTACAGAGAAATAATCCAGTCCGGCAAGAACTACTTCATTGTGGTCCACTGTAAGGTTCTGGGGAACCTCGGAATAGAGCTGCAGAAAAGCATCGCCGTGATGATGGAAGAGATTGTATGTTACTTCTTTATTGCCTGTATTATAAGGCCAGCTTGATTGCATCAGGAAGTACTTACCTGCTGCATTCCCAAAAGCGGGAAGCATGCCCCTCGACCCGGGAGTGGTTCCATATTCAGGTAAAAAATCAGGGAACATATTGTCGAAGAGTCCCCACACATAAGTATCATTTACAAATGAATAGGATACCTCGGAGGCAGCGATAAGGCCAAGAGCCCCGCTGGGCTGCCCGTCGTATGTATGGCGGTGGAATTTCTCTGTGAAACTCTCGCCCGACATATTGTACTTACCTGTAAGGCAATTAATGGAAAATACAAAGCAAAGGTCAGTGTTTGTGAGATCGTCGATATCATCGTTGTTATAATCAGGTTCACCCCAACCGTATTCATAACCATGGTCGCGGTGCTGAAGTATGAATGCACCATTATTGATGGCACTGGTTACGTCATAGCTTGTGCCACCGGTCCAGCCACCAAGATCTGACGGGTCTTCCGGAATGTAACCCAACCCGCTGGGCCCGAATTTATTAAGCACGGTCGCGGTATTAGGTGCTGTTGACCAGGGGTCTACCGCCGGATTGCCACCATACACTGCGTTGATCCTTACAGGGTTTTTACCGTGTATTTCCTTAAAATAACCTCCCACAGTTTCGGAACATATCTGGAACCATCTTTCCGTTTGCCAGCCGAGGGCAGTAATGGGGTGGTTATAGAAATCCGGGTCTGTGGGCGGGTTGGTCTCATGATTGATGAACTTCATGATCATTGTTTCCAGTTGGTCGCTGCTTTGCGCGGTAATCCTTGCAAAAACAATATCCTCAATGTCGTCTCCGTCCACATCGGCATAGATATGGTCTGAAGCACAGTAACTGTCCCAGATCGGGGACATGATACCATCATCACCCGAGGCATAATCTCCAAGCAGAAGTACTGCCGAGGGAGCAGGATCCCAGTTGTTGTATGCTTCATTGACATAACTTTCAATAGCAGCAGTTGTATTCCCGCCCAGCTCGCCTGTGGTAACGATCCTGGTTGTGATACCCTGCTGTACACGAAACTTCTTGATCGTATCTGCCCACGGCTTGAAAATGGGATTGTCCGGAATTATGATGAGATATTCATAACCTTCATCCCTGTTATTGTTGTAGAAGCGGGTAGTATAATCCACTTCCGGGACAGAGGCAGAGTTTAGAACAGCGTCTTCGATAACTGGATCCCACCATTTGCTTCTGAGCCTTTCTTCTCCATATATTCCCTGTCCGCCTTCAAAGTCAACCTCTATCTTCAGGTCCCTTATAATTTTCAGTTCCCTGGTAACCGGATTGTACTGGAAGGGTGTAATACCCAGCATAGCCACATCAATGCCACGCATCTCCATTTTTTCCGACAATTTCACCGGCTCAGCAGGGTAAAATGCATCAGCCGAATAGATCTTGTCATTTTTTTCGTAGTGCAGAGGGCCCCGGTCTGTTGTTTTCGGGATCCTCGGTGCAGGTGCAACAGAAACGTCCTTTACTGTTTCCGTCCTCATACCGGTGATCCTGAGGACCGGTGTGGCGCCTTCAGGGATCGCTATGAACCTTCCGCTTCCAGGGAGATTCGGGGCTCCCTCGTCGTTGGGCAGGAAATGCCCGGGAAGGGTAACGGATTTCATTTGTTCCCCCCTGATCTCAATATCGTCAAGGAAAAACTCCGTTACTGAATAATTTACCTTTATTTCGGTATCCGACTGGCTTTTCAGGTTAAAACCCTGTTTGCCCCAACTGTCGGTGTAGTCCACTCTTTGCGCCGAAAGATACAGAGTGCATAGAGAAAGGAGCAGGAGTAAAGCTTTTTTCATAATAGAATGGTTTATGTGAGTAATATAACATCAACATATGTAAATGTTACCATAATTGAAAATGTAGGGATAACAAATATAAAAGAAATTGGGTAAAAGAGTGAATAAAATCAGTTAATTCAATTTGCGGATCAGGAATATTTTATTAACGGAGAGTATAAAAAAAGCCGCAGTTATTTTCTGCGGCTTTTTTTAAGAACTTATCCTTGAATTCTTTACTTATTGAGTATTATCTTTTGTCTTGCTTTCCCCTCGCCTGATTCTATTATCAGGTTATATATGCCATTCTCAAGCGGTCCGAGATCTATATTGTGGGTCATTACACCCGGTTGAAGTTTCATCCTTTCACTGTAAATGGTTTTTCCCGTCATTTCGGTTATCCCGATCAAAACGTTAAGATCGGAGGTAACATCCAACTGAAGGGTTAGCAATCCGTCTGTCGGGTTGGGAAACACTTTCATTGAGTTTATACCATCTATCTCAAAGATATCCAGGGAATTGTAAACTGCAACAACAAAATCTTCCGAACCCGGCCCGGTTCCGCATCCGTTTTCGGTAGTGACCGTAATAACAACATTGCCTGTATAATCCCCGCTCCAGGTAATTTCTGAAGCAGTTCCCATGCCGGATATTGTTCCGGCCTCAGTGGGCTCAATGTTCCAGTTGTAGGTATCTGTATTTGGAGCTTCGCTCGAAGTAAAAGTTGATATGGTTGTTTCATAGACATCAACTTCTGAGGGGCCGTCAGTTATTTCAGATTGTCCCGGCAGCGGGTCTGCGGAAACAGAAACTGTATCGTAGTTAACACATCCATCCTGTGAAGTTACCATCACCCAGTAAGAACCTGCTACTGTTGCCTCGATGGTGCGCGTTTCTTCACCGGTGCTCCACAGGTAGCCGGCAAAACCTTCCCCGGCATCGAGCATGGCTGAGGAGTTTTCACAGAAGCTGAAATCATCACCCAGATCTACATCCGGCAAGGCATTAACCATAAGCACGACAGTGTCCCTTTCGGCGCAGCCAAAATCATTGACTACCTCACACCAGTATGTGCCTGCCTCCGAAACTTCAATTGATTGGGTAGTTTCCCCGTTACTCCAGAAATAACCTTCATGCCCGTCGCCGGCATCAATTACATAGCTTTCACCTTCACAGAAATTATCATCAGGTCCAAGGTTGATCTCAGGCAATGAATTAACAGTAACTGTTACCTGGTCTTCAAGTACGGCATTTCCATCGGTTATCTCAACAAAATAAGTGGTTGTCACTTCCGGTGTAACCATTGGCTCCGGTTCATCTGAAGTAAACCCTTCCGGTTCTGATGACCAGCTATAGCTAACATTTCCCGACCCTCCTGTAACTTCGGCACGTAAGGTGGTCGATGAACCGGAGCAGATAGAATCTTTGTCGGCCGACACTGTAAGCGCTATATCCTGCACACTGAGAGAAACCGGTATGAGCAAAGTGTCATTTTCCGGGTCGTTCGTTGCCAGCCTGATGGCAGCTTCATATGTTCCTTCGTCAAGCTCTCCGGCGTTGAGGTCTATCATCATTTCGGACGCCCCGCCCGGATCAACCTCACCCTCAAGGGGTGACGCGTTCAGCCATCCTATCACATTCAGCGAATAATCCTCCACTTCACCATAAGGAGTTATTCCGCAACTGCTCATGACCCCTCCACGCGTGAGGCGTATCCTCATGGTGGTAAGGCCTGTTGCAGCTCCTTCAGGCACAGTAATGGTTGCTGTATAGGGACCGACACCCGGAGAACCATCAACTGAAATTGTCCCGTCGTCGTTGAAATTCCCGTTCCGGTTCCAATCGATCCATATACCGCAGATATCCTGTGGATAGGCATCATTTCCGTTTGTCACCCTAACTTCAAAAGTTTGTCCGGCTGCAACTGTAGAAAAAAGGTCGGTATTATCCTGGTATTCTCCGCAAACCGAGAATTTATCCACTTCATTGAAACTTACGTGTGCTATGAATTCATCGCAGTTTCCCCTGGCATCGCAGTAAGTATTAGGATTGGGAGAAGGAGTTCCGGGCTGGTATATTTCACCTGAGTACTCCAGTGTCAGTTCACCGTTATTGCTGATCTGGATGGATGTTGACATTGAACTTCCCGGAGTTAGGAATTCATCAATGGAAGCAGGGTCTGCAGCGATTGTGGCACTGCCCCACTGGGCATCGGCTGAGGTGCCCCCCGATTCTCCTTCGGTACTGTAAAAAGCTGTTACTATATATCTGTAGATCCCGTAATCGGGAAGTGTATCGGTATAATTCGGCAGCGTTGAGGTCCCGATAAGGCTGAATCCCCGGTATATCTTATAGTAATCGAATGTAGGGCTTGGATCATGGATCCAGGAAAGGTCTACGATTCCCGTTTCCTGGTCAACATCGGCTGCAAGGTCGGTTGGAGAAGTAAGGGTGCTGGTCTGGTAAGGCGACACATAGGTCAGCGCCACACCTGTCCGGTTGTCGGTCCACACAGGATATACATTACCGCCATGAGCGGCGATGCCAAGGTAATCCCCCATGTATCCTGATGCAAGACCGGGAATAGGGGATGGGGTAAAGCTCACGTCACTCACTTTGAAGTCCTCCCAGGTTTCTCCGCCATCATAGGAATTGGCACAGAAAACCTCTGCCTGGTCGCTGTTTACGTTCCGGTCGTCATAAAAAACAACACTCAGTGTTCCCGTCACAGGATCGCAGGTGATCCAGGGGAAATAGTGTTCCTTGCCAAGCCCTGTCGGGTCCTGGTTAACCCTGATTGGATCCGACCAGGAGTCACCTTCATCCTCCGACCTGATCATGTAAACATCAATGTCGGACCCGGTATTGGTACCGGGAACACCAACATTGGCCCAAACTACATAGATATTCCCATTATTTGATCCCCCGCTTATGTCAACTGCCATCGAAGGAAATGAGTTCACGCGATGGTCTTTGCTGGTTTCCGTATTCCTTATGCCCCTGATGTTTTCAAGTATCCTGAATGAATCCCAGCTTTCACCTCCGTCGTACGACCTGGAAAATCCCAGGGCGTTTTCATCGCCTGGCCACGAATCGTATATTGACCATACTGCGTAGGCTTCACCGTTCGGTCCGGTCGACAGGTTAACGCCCTGGTTATGGCTTCCTGCGTTGAGCGAATTACTAATATTGAAAGGGCCGTTCCATGTCGCGCCACCGTCACCGGAATAGGAAAGTTCTATGTCGCTGTCGTTGGAACCTCCAAAAGCAGTCCATGCGTTGTATAGATATCCGTCATAGGGGCTCAGCGTGCTGTTGTCGACCCACATATGGTTTTTATCGAGGAGGTTCCCGAAGCCGGGGGCTGCGTTGGCCACCTGTACGGATGTCCAGCTATTTCCTTCATCATCCGAGTAGGCAATGCCCTGTCCGTCATCCTTGATAAAACCAATGAAGATCCTCCCGTTATTGTCCACCAGTGAAACGGGATCGCCCTGGTTGCCTCCACCGGCCCCCGAGAGGTCATCTGTCCAGGTATCGCCCCCATCATATGTGTGCAGGGCGTTGGCGCCATAGAGAGTAAGCCCGAATCCCGGTTCCGATGTAGAGTTGTTTGAATTTATAGCATTGTCAATATCCGCCGGATTAACGAAAATTGAATTTTCGCTCTGCGAAGTATTGTCTTCAACAACAACTACATCGGGTGAGTTATCGGTTATCGACAAGATTGCGTCGATCCCGCTTCCGGTATATTTTGCCGGGGCTATGGTTACCACCGGGTTCAGTTCGGTTAGGCCCAGCTCCGCGGCCTTTTTCCAGTAGCCGTTATTGTCAATACGTGTATCGAGCCTTATTTCCGGTTGCTCTTGTGAGTAAGCATTTACAGAAAATAAAAGTATTAGAATGGTCAGGATCGTGTAATTGTATTTCATAGTCAGGTAATGTTTTTGCAAATGCAAATTTACATATTTACAATGATTTTAAATAAGGAAGTTGATCCCTGAGTAATTAACAGTCCGGTATGGAAAGTTGCAGGGTCATCAGATCCCTTTGCCCTTCCGGAGAAGAGCCAGGGTTTAGCTATTTTGTAATGACGATCTTATCCCTGAGGCTCCCGGTGTTGTTCCCGATGCTTATGAAATATACACCTTCTTCGGCATTCCCAAGGGAGATCTTTTCCCTGAAAATCCCTGTACCTGCCAGGAGTTCTTTTTTCAGCACGGTTTTTCCAAGGCCATCTGATATTGTAAGAAACAGGGTGGATTCCGATTCTACCTTCATCTCGATAAAGAAGTTGCCTCCGGTGGGATTCGGGTAGATCCTGAAACCTGATATTCCTTCAATTTCATCAACACCGAACGAATTGAAAACGATTACTTCGTAGGCTTCTGACACAACGCCTTCACCACATTCATTAAGACCTGTAGTGGTAATTGTAGCCACACCTGAAAATTCACTGTTCCAGGTCACGACTGCTGTTGCTTCGGTTCCTGAAATTGTCCCTGCTTCGGGAGGATCAAGGGTCCAGGCATACTCAGCAGCATTAGCTGAGAACGCCATGTAGTTGGTAGAGGGGGTTACATATGAATCTACGTCAACCGGACCGGCTTCTAAATGAGCGGTATCGGGATAAGGCATTACCATGAGCATCAGAGAATCTGTCATGGAGCAGCCACCTGTGTTGGTTACAGTAGCCCAATAGTACCCGTCCGCTTTGGCTGTTATGGTTTGTGTTGTATCGCCGGTACTCCAGAGGTAGGCTGTATGCCCTTCACCGGCATCCATGATCACCGAATCGCCCACACAGATCTGCATATCTTCTCCCAGGTTGAGTTCAGGGATCGGATGCACTACTATGGTTACCGAATCAGAGGCTGAGAAGTTACCGTCCGAAATTTCAAGGTAATAAGTGGTTGTATCTTCCGGCGATACTTTTATGGAAGGTTCATCGGACGTAAATCCTTCGGGGGATGAAGTCCATGAATATTCAATTTCGCCTCCTCCTGATACAACGTTTGAATTGATCATCAATGAATCGCCAAGGCAGATCTCCTCTTCCTCAGCTTCGAGGGCAACGGATAGTTCCGTTACTATAAGTGTGACCGGGACAACTACTTCCGGGTCATCGGGATCGTTGGAATAGAAATTAAGGTTTGCCGTATAGGTGCCCACTTCCATCCCGGTGGCGTCAAATGTAACTTCCACCTGCAGATCCTGGTCCGGCTCCACCACACCTTCAAGCTGGGTTATCCTCAGCCAGCTCAACACGTTAATTGTATAGTCCTCTACTTCTCCGTAAGAAGTGGTACCGCAAGGTTCGGGATTACCGAAATAGGAGATCCGTACCCTCATTCTCGTGGGCCCCGGTATTGCATCATTAGGTGGGACAATGTCGGCCGTATAGGGCCCTACTCCCGGTGAGCCGTTTACAGTCACAGATTCGGAAGGTGAAAACTCTTCATCCTGGTTCCAGTCGATCCAAACGCCGCACTGATCGGAAGGATAATTCGGGGTGCCGTTGGTGACTGTCAGAAGTTGCGATTCCCCTGTAAATACTTCGGTTGAAAGATTCGTAAAATCCTGGTAGTTTCCACAGTCAGACTGGTTGTCGATAGCGCCAAGCTGAACACGGCTGATATACTCATCGCATCCTCCTGATGCAGAGCAATAGGCACGACTTTCGCTATCCCTGTTATCGCCTGTGAGGAAAACACTCAGGTTATAATCGAGGTCGAGCTGGCCTATATTGCTCAATGTGATGTAACGTGTAACCGAACTGTCGGGGAGGAGGTATTCCGTGATCTGATCCGGGTCGACACTGATCTGGGCGTCACCCCACTGGACGTCTGCCGAAATGGCTGAAGATTCCCCGTCGGGATCAAAGACGGCAGTTACGGAATATTCGTATACGCCGTAATCAGGCAACAAGTCCGAATAGAAAGTGTCCGCTGTTGTTCCTGAAAGGACGTCGTCCCTGTAAACATTGAAATAGGAGAAATTCGGGTAGGTTTCGAAGTTCCAGTTCAGGGTTGCCTCGCCCGTTTCGAATTCCACCTCAGCCGACAGGTCTGCAGGTCTGGGCAGCGGGTTTGTTTCATAAGGTGATACATAGGACATGACAAAGCCTGTCCGGTTGTCTGACCAGACCGGGTATACCATACCGTCCCGTGCCGTGATGCCAAGGTAATCGCCCATATAGCCGTCGGCAAGCCCTGCAATAGGGGTAGGGGTAAAAGCGACATCGCTAACTTTAAAATCTTCCCAGGTTTCGCCGCCGTCGGATGAGTTGGCGCAGAACACTTCACATTGTGTACCGCCAACATTCCTGTCATCATAGAAGATAACGCTGAGGATCCCGTTTTCAGGATCGCAGGTTATCCAGGGGAAATAATGTTGCGCCCCCTGGCCTACAGGATCCTGGTTGACTCTTACCGGCTCTGTCCAGGTATCTCCCTGGTCATCGGAACTGATTATGTAGATGTCCATATCATCCCCGGTGTTAATGCCGGGTACCCCGATATTTGTCCATACGATATAGATCCTTCCGTCATATTGTCCGCCGCTGATATCCACGGCCATTACCGGGAAGGCATTTACACGGTGGTTTTTCGATGTTTCCGAGCTGCGTATTCCCCTGATGTTCTCAATTATCCGGCTTGAGGGTTCCCATGTTGCCCCGCCGTCGAAGGAGCGGGCAAAACCTATTGCGGTTTCATCCTGCGGGAAGAAGTCGTAAACGGACCAGGCAGCATACACTTCACCGTTTGGGCCGGTCTGAATGTGAACGCCCTGGTTGTGGCTGCCGGCATTTATTTCACTGCTTATATTTTGAGGTGACGACCATGTAAGACCCTGGTCTGTCGAATGAGATAATTCTATATCACTGTCGTTGCTACCGCCAAAAGCTGTCCACGCATCGTAAAGGTTCCCTTCATAAGGACTGGAAGTGCTGTTGTCTATCCACAGGTGGTTTTTATCAAGTATTCCTCCAAAGCCGGAGGCATTGGCAACAGTGGTCCTGTCCCAGGTAATTCCGCCGTCTTCCGACCAGGCAACTCCTTGTCCCAGGCTGTTCGTGATATGACCAACATAGTACCAGCCATTATTTCCTATGAGTGCAGCAGGATCGCCTGAATTACTGCCACCGGCCCCTTCCACGCTCCCGTCCCATGTTGCACCGGCATCCTGGCTGTGGAGGGCATTTGTACCGTAAAATCCTGAAAACGGGTAACTGGCTGAATTGTTGGAATTCAGGATCACCATGTTGTTGTCAGGATCGACAAAGACCGAGTTCTCACTTTGAGTTGAAGGGTCTTCCGTGACAGGCACATCGGGTGAGTCGTCGGTGATCGAGCTGAAAGCCCTTATTTCACTTCCTGTGAATGTAGCGCGCGGGATCGGTACGGCCGGGTTGGGGATTGTATATCCCTGTTCGGCCTTGATTTTCCAATACTGTGTGTTATCTACGCGGGGGTCGAAATTCTCTGATTTTTCTTTTCCGGCTTCACGTTCTGCTATCGACTGGCTGAACAGGAAGGTTGTTGTGAAAAGACTGAGGATGATAATGGGTAGGATCTTTTTCATATGGGGATATCAGTTTAGAATGTTTTTAAACAAGACACAAAAATAGGGAAAAAGTTGCTTCAGGGTCGGCAACCCTATAGGGTTGCCAACCCTATTTTGGCCATATCCATATAAAAACCTGTAAATCAATATAATACAGGGTCTTAATTTATAAAAGCGGAAATCGAATTATTTTGCTCACGCTGCCTACCGGAAGATCACTAATTTTTTCGTTGCTGAAGAGTTTTCCGTCGTAAGTTGTAACATATAAATACCCGGACTTACTTTTCCTCCCAGGCTGGTGTTGATTTCATGCTGTCCTTCCGGTAGTTCCCCGTGCCATAGGGTTTCAACAATTGAACCGTTTACATTGAATATCCGAATAGCTGCATTTCCGGCCGATCCCATGAACCAACTGATCGATGCAACATCCTTAACCGGGTTTGGAATGACGGATAATCCCGTTGTATTGCTGAGATAAGGCTGCTCACCGGGCAGTCCGACAGTGGAATTGAGTACTTCAAAGAAGTCGAGGTACTGCATCATCAGATCCTTTTTCGTGGAGGGTGAACTGCCATCCGACAAGCCGCCAAACTCTACGGAGGCACCTATTGTCCTGTATGTTCCGGCATCGTGTGCAACGCCTACGCCCTGTTGCGGGTCGTCGTTTTCGAGGATCAGGAAGGCCGGCTCAACGGGTAATAATTTATCCCAGTAAAGGGAATCACCTGTATACTCAAAACCCATGTTTTCCGACAGTGTTCCATCAATGCCGTTTATATTGTTTAGCTCCAAAGTCCCGAAAGCTCCCTCTGCACCGAACATGTCGTGGACACTCGTCTGGTAGTCGTACCACCAGGTGCTACCGCCCTCCAGGTAAAGGTTCCCGCCGCTGTTAAGGTATGCTGTAAGATCGTTCCCTTCCTCTTGTGAAAGGGTGTGATTGTTCCAGAATATGCCAAGGCAAACAAAAACCGCCTGGTAATCATCTATATCGTTTGTCCATGAAGTATAATACTCTGCGCCTACCCCGTTTTCCATGACCGCATCGTAAATCGCGGGGCCCGAGTTCCTGTTCTGGTCGAGGTCGAGAACAACAACGGGTGGCTGACCGACAAAGGTTTGCAGGCTGTCATTCTCAGATAACCCGCCTGCTGCTTCAATAAGCAGGTTGAATTTTGCAACTGTTCCGTCAGGACAATCATCCGAAGCCGCTACGCTGAAGGCATTGGTTGCCTCATCACCGGCCCCGAGATTCCCAAAGAGAAGGTCGGATTGGTTAATAGTTATATATGTGCAACCTGTTTCGAGTAAACCGTGGATATCAAATGCTTCTGAAGAACCTTCATTGCAAATGGTTATTTCCAGGTTGGTTGTTTCGCCGGGATCGATCCTCCCATTGTTGTTTCCGCCCTGGTCATTTATGACAAAGCCTTCAAATATCAGTTCCGGCGCATGAATTATACCTAAGAAAGAACTTGTGTCTGTTTCATCCGCCTGGACTGCAGTTAGATTGAATAATGCTGTGTGCCATGGTGCCAGGGAGTCTATCGTGAATGAGAAAGCGCCTGCTATCTCTTTAGTTTCACCCGGCAGGAAATCACCGTATGATTCCTCGTCATCGGTTATTGTAATAAACTCATTACCGGTACTCAATACTACGTTCACACCTGAAGCAGGCTGGTCCCCGATGTTTTTCATTTCAACGCTGGCAGTTATGTTTTCGCCATAATCAAGCTTCGTATTGTTGTTCCCGGCCTGGTCGTCAAAGGAAACTATGTTCAGGGCAATGTAAGGCTGATCCTGGATCACGGTTATATCCTGTATGAACCTGTTCCGGTTGTGCGCAATGATTGAAAGAGTCAGGGTGTCAGCGGAATTAACGGGATCAAAAAGCTGCAGGTCAAGAAATCCTTCACCATCAGCCACACCCCTGCCTATAAGCTCGTTGTTTTGAACCAGTCCGATCCTTGCATGCGGGGCATCGGTAAATACCCTGAAGTTGGAATCGCCGAATGCGATAACAGGCTGGACAGCCACGGCGATATCTTCAGGCACTGCAGTCCATATGTCCATAGAGGGGTCGCCGAAAAGATTCAGCTCATATGCGCACCATCTTCCAATCTGGTCTGCGGTGATATAGCCAATGTTATCTTCTTTTGAATCACCGTTTGCAAAACCAATACAGTAGATCTCTTCACCGTAGATGGCATCGTAGAACTCACGGTCGAAGAATTGTGAAGGGCCGTTTGTGTTTCCCGGTGAATACCAGCCGTATCGGCTGTTGGCAATAGAAGCCACTTCAGCAGTTTCTATAGCAGTGATCTGCTCTGCAAAACAATCGCTTCCATAAGAGTTAGGGTTGGTTCCACGGTTATCGAATGAGCCGTTATAACATCCCTGTGAGTAGCCGATCACGAAACCTCTCGATATCCCGTCGTTGGAAAAGTGACCTGTGGTAAGGTCAGAGGTGTTCATTTTCATATTATAGGTGGTGTTGGAATGACCCAGGTGGTTCAGCATGTGCGTGCCGTTGTCGCTGAACTCATCAAAAATATCGTGCTTGTTATAGTTAATGTCGCGGTCATAAAGCCGTGTTACCTCGAAGTATTCCGGTACGCCTTCGGTATCGTGGCCAAAGGTGGTGCTGCCGTCGGCAACCTCATCCTTGCTGTCGCCGCCCCAGGTAGGCTGGCTGTCGAGGTTTTCGCCGAGCATCAGCGCTTTTTCAATGTCTTCGGCAACGGGATTATCCTGATATGAAATTAATTTATCGATCATGTTTTGGAGTTCTGCCGGTGAATCGAAACATAACCGGCCCACGGATAACTCGGCAAGCAGATCGTCTTCACCCGGTTCGCCCCATTTGTTGTCGCCGTCATCGTTCCAGGTACCATCCAAACATGCATAATACATATCGGCTGGTATGTTTATATCATCATAAGCGGTGAGCCCCCTGTGCGGTACTATCCTGTCGGGGATGACATAGGGGTCTGCATCTCCGCCAAGAATCACGTACTGGGTACCCTGATTCTGGTAATAGTCGATGATACAGTTCCGGATCTTGTCCTGGTCGTCGAGTCCGCTGTAGGTAGTGTAAATATTTTCGGTTGTTTCAAAAGAAACAAGATATCCGCGTTCTTTCTTGAAATCAGCATAATCTTGTAGATCATCAACCCAATCTGCCCCTGTAATTATCAGGATATCATTCTGCTCAGCATTCCTGGTCTGGCCATAGGAATAACTCTCCATTGAGGCGGGGTTGTCGGCTATTTTTTGAATACGCTCAATTGTATTCCTGTTGTTATTGAGCATGGCTGTTGAGGAGGTGCTGCGGGATGTTTCGGTGTATGATACCTTGAATGTGATGTTTTTTATGGCCCTGGCCCTCTTTTCAGCCGGAAAAAAAGTAACCGGATAGATATTGAATGAGGCTATGGAATGGCCACCCAGGTAATGATTTGCGATTGTATTTGCAATTTCCTCCGGGTAGGCGTTTTCAGAATCGTATACTGTTCTTAGGGGTGTAACCTGATAATCATCCGGGGCAGGCTCAGATATAGGAAATGGCCTGGAAGCAGGTATGACCTTTACTTTTTCCAGGTCAGCGTAATAGCTTACATCGGCAACAGTGACTCCCACGATCTCCTTTCCGGCTGGAAGCAGTATCCTGGCTGTCTTAACCGGCAGCAAAGGATGGCCTTCGGGGGCAAAGTTCTTGCACCCCGGCAGATAGAATTCGGTGTAATCACCTTTATCAACTGCCAGGGGTTCAGGGAAAGTATAGGTTTGTGTAAGGGTTTGTGACAGGGACAGCGAAACGGTTGATACTGCGATAACGCAGAGCAGCAGTGCTTTTTTCATTGAACGTAATGGTTTTTGATTATAACAGGCCATCCGGCAATAATTGCGGATGGCCTAAAAACATTCTGGTTGCAATTGGGAGGGTAAATGTAGGTAAATTCTCCCTACCTCGCAATCATCAGCTTCCCTGAAATGATTCCTTCGGTGGTGTTGAGCTGGTAAAAGTATACTCCTGCCGGGATCTCTTGTCCTGAGTCATCAGACCCGTTCCAGGTCAGGTTAAGGCTGCCTTTGTCCATCATGCCTTCATAAACTGTGGCGATCTTTTGCCCGCTCACGTTAAAGACTTCAAGAGAGACCTCGCTTTTAGCCTTAAGTTTTATTGAAAAATGAAGGTTGTCCCTGGCAGGATTCGGATAGACAGAAATACTTCCCGCTTCTGCAGTATATTGCTGATCTTCAATGCTGGTTAGAATATCACCGAAAAAGTCTAGGTATTCTGTCATCAGCTGTTGCCTTGTTGAAGGGGGTTCTCCATCTACAAGACCGCCAAACTCAAAGGCCGAGCCGATGGTCTTATATGTGCCTTCGTCATAGGCAACTGTTGAGCCATAATCCACCTCTTCACTCCGGAAAATGAGGAATGCCGGTTCAATGGCTTCTACGTAATAATTGTTGTAAGGCTGGCTTGCATCGAATTCAAACATCATACCTTCGGTAAAAGTGCCTGACTGGCCCCGGAGGGTATCATATTCAAACCAGGTATCTTCAATAACATCCATATTGAACATGGGGTGGAGAGCAGTCTGCGGGTCTTCATACCAGGTTGTGCGTCCCTCCATATAAAGTTTACCGCCATTATCCAGATAATCGACAAGCCTGCCCGCTTCTGCATCAGTGAGCTGGTGATTTGAATAATGGATCCCCAGGCTCAGGAAAACAGATTTATAATCGTCGAAATTATCCGGGAAAGAAGTAGTGTACTGGGCTATCATGTCCATGTCGTCGAATGTTTCCATGATAACCGGGCCGGAATTATTGTTGGGGTCCATATCCACTACCAGGGCAGTGTACTTACCAATTATTGAATTGAATGTGCTGTATCCTTCAATATTGTTTTCACCTGTGATCATGACTTCAAAGAGCGCTGAAAACCCTCCCGGGGTGTTCTCGGCAGCATAAACGGTGAATGTGTTTTCGGATGAGTCACCTGCCATCAGATCACCATATGACTGTGCTCCGCTCTGGATCTCAATGTATTCATCGTTACAAACCAGTTCGGCCATAATGTCGAAAGCATCGGATGAGCCTAAGTTGCTGATGTTAACAACCACTTCTGCTGTTTCACCCGGGTCGATCCGGCCATTGTTGTTGCCGTCTTCGTCATTTATTGAAAAAGTGGCAAGATCCATAACAGGTGCATGGGCAGTCATGGTGAAGAAGCTGGTCCATGTTGTGTCACCATCAGTGGCAACCACGTTGAAAAGGATCATTTCCTGGTCAGGAATGGTATCGGCAACAGTAAACATGAAACCATCGTTTACCATAAGCGTCTGGTTAGCCGGGATGTCACCGTAATTTTCGGTTGAGTCGGTTATTGTAATATACGGACTATCTGTCCTGAGTTTTACATCAACATCAATGGCATCCTCGTTTCCAATATTCCAGACCATAAGCGAAAGCATGGGTGATTCCGCATAATCTATCATTCCGTTATTGTTGCCGGAAGCATCGTTCAGGTCGTGTTCTTCATAAATAACATAAGGTTCATCCGGTGAGATCACCAGTACTTCATCGGTATACCTGAAATAATTTGTTTTTGTAACGACCAGGTCGACCATGGTACCAGGTACCTGCGGTTCGATAGCTATACTTACCGGCGCCCCTGTCCCGTCAGCCAATCCTATTATTTCGCCGTCAACCGACAATGCTATAAGGGATCCTGAGTCGGCCTGTACTGTATAGAAATTAGTTCCGCCGAGTATTGCCCCGTTATGGACTACCAAAAGGTCTTGCGGAACCTCAGAATACATTTTTGAGAAGCTGCCGCCGTGGTGGTGGAAGAGGTTGTAGGTAACTTCTTTGTTCCCTGTATTATAGGGCCAGTTCGACTGCTGCAGGAAATATTTTCCGGCAGAATTCGAGAAAGACGGCAAAAGGCC
The DNA here is from genome assembly GCA_964567785.1 of uncultured Bacteroidales bacterium. Classification (GTDB taxonomy): domain Bacteria; phylum Bacteroidota; class Bacteroidia; order Bacteroidales; family JAGOPY01; genus CAZMOK01. Next base: position 43,389 of record CAZMOK010000017.1, read on the forward strand.
ATTCTCTTCCGGCGTTGAACCATAGTCAGGCATGAAGTCGGGGAACATATTATCAAATGCACCCCATACGTAGGTATCGTTCACAAATGAGTATGAAACTTCTGAAGCTGCAACCAGCCCAAGCGCCCCGCTGTTCTGTCCGCCTGATGTGTGGCGGTGGAACTTCTCTGTGAAGCACTCACTGCCCCAGTTGTATTTACCGGTAAGGCAGTTTACTGAATAAACAAATGTAAGTTCGGTATTCGTAAGACCGTTGATGTCGTTATTATTATAGTCGGGTTCTCCCCAGCCAAGTTCGTAGCCATGGTCCCTGTGCAGCAGGAGGAAAGATCCGTCGTTTATGGCATTGTTTATCATCGTGGCGTTACCACCGTCCCATCCGCCAAGTTCTCCGGGAGTAGCCGGGAGGTATCCAAGGCCATTAGGGCCGAAATAGTTCAGTATGGTTCCTGTGTTGGGCGCTGTTGACCATGGGTCTGTGGCCGGGTTTCCTCCGTAAACCTCATTGATCCTTACAGGATTTTTGCCCTGTGCATTCTTGAAGTACCCCCCCACGGTTTCAATACAGATCTGGAACCAGCGCTCGGTCTGCCAACCAAGGGCAGTGATGGGCTTATCATAGAAATCAGGATCTGTGGGCGGATCGGTTTCATATTCGAGGATCTTTGTGACCATTGTTTCAAGTTGGGATGCATTTTGTGCCGTGATCCTGGAAAATACGAAGTCGGGCATATGATTCCCATTTACATCCGCGAAGATGTTGTCGGAGGCACAATAATTACTGTAGATGGGAGATATGATCCGGTTGCTTCCTGCACCGTAATCACCAAGAAGCAGAATGGCCGATGGGACGATGTCCCAGTTATTGTAAATGTCGTTCACATAGGTTTCGATAGCGGGAACTGTGTTGCCACCAATTTCAGTGACTGTGACAACATTTGTGGAGATTCCCTGCATGTTCCTGAATTTAGCCAGTGTATCGGCCCAGAATATGAAATCAGGTTCATCAGGCACTATGATAAGGTATTCACAGCCTGTATCCCTGTTAGCTTTATTTTGTGCAGAGTATTCCATTTCTTCAAGTGATGAAGCATTGAGGAACATGTCGTTGAAGAGTGGGTCCCAGTAACGGCTGCGCAGGCGGTCTTCACCGAACCGGCCGTTTCCGCCTTCAAAAACGACCTCCACTTCAATGTTCCTGTATACCCTGAGTTCTTTCGTTACAGGATTATATTGATAAGGATTTATACCGACCATGACAGCATCTACACCTCTTACCTCGGTAGGTTCAGAAACGAGGGCTTTTTCAGCAGGATACAAAGCATTGGTGCTCCATATTTCTTCGTCTTTCTGGTAATTCAGGGGGCCGTCGTAGGTAACGTAGGGGATCTCAGGGGCAACTGCAAGATCAACGTCCTTCAATATTTCCACCTGATAGTTCACCACATTGACTTTAGCTGTTGCGCCTTCAGGTATTGCCAGCATACTGCCGATACCTGGCACATCGGGCGCGCCGGCGTTATTTGGTAGCATGTTGCCTTTGAGTTCTATGGCTTTGACATTTTCCCGGTTGATGGTAATATCTGCAAGTTTCCATTCAGAGATTGAGTGTGTAACGGTCACTTTTTGTTCATCAGATGATTTAAGCTCGAGGCCGGGTCTGCCCCATGTGTCGTTATAGGTAAATTGCTGTGAGTTCAGGAAAGAAATACTAAGAAGAATGGAGAGTAGCGATAGTACGAGTCGTTTCATGCTGTCAATATTTTATTGATTTGTGATAAGTGGCCGTAAAGATACAGTTTTTTACATACTTAGGTCAAGCTGCCATGCTGCCATGACCCCTATTCGTATTCCTTCAGTTCTACCTCTCCCCTGAGCATCATGAGGCCGTTTTCGGCGAGGGCCTGCATTTCGTTCTCGCCCGGGTAGGTGAATACGGGAGCGATCCATTCAACTCTCTCGGTCATTTTTCCAACAAACCATTTGTCGTAGGCAACCCCGCCCGTAATCAGGATTGCATCCACCTTACCCTTCAGCACAGTGGCCATTTCACCAATGGTCTTGGATACCTGGTAGGCCATGGCTTCATAGACTGCGGCGGCTTTTTCATCGCCGCCATTTACCCGTTGCTCAACTTCATAGGCATCGTTAGTACCGAGATAAGCCGAAAGGCCTCCTTTGCCGATGAGCATCCTGGTAATTTCTTTCTCGGTGTATTCTCCACTGAAACAATCGCGTACAAGGTCGATCACAGGCACTGTACCTGCTCTTTCTGGTGAAAAGGGGCCTTCACCGCCAACGGCATGGTTCACGTCGATCACATTGCCTCTTCGGTGTGCCCCTACACTGATGCCGCCGCCCAGGTGAGCCACTATCATATTGATTTCGTCGTACGATTTGCCAACTGCTGTAGCATGCTTTCGGGCTGTGGCTTTCTGGTTCAGCGCATGGAATATGGATTTCCGTTCCCAGTTGGGGTGTCCCGAAAACCTTGCAATATCTTCAAACTCGTCAACTACCACCGGATCGGTTATGATACTGATGGCATTGGGGAATTCGGATGACAGATCATCGGCTATCAGGCCGCCCAGGTTTGAGGCATGTTCCCCCACAGGACTGTTGACCAGATCCCTCTTGATAGCGTCGTTTACCTTGTAAACACCAGACTTTATGGGTTTGACCAGGCCACCGCGACCGGCGATCAGCTTTACCTTTTCAGGATCGAAGTCCACTTTTTCGAGGTGCTCCATGATCACTTTCTTCCTGAACTCAAACTGGTCGGTGATCTTTTCGAACGGGGCAAGCTCTTCATTGCTATGCTTTATGTTTTCTTCAAAAATGGAGGTCTTGTTTTTGAATACGGCGATCTTTGTAGATGTTGATCCGGGATTGATAGCGATGATGTAGATTTCGTCCATAAAATGAGTGTTTGAGTGTCTTAGTGTTTGGGTCTTGGAATAACTCCTTTGTAAATCGTAAACCGTAAATTGTAAACTGTAAATTTCTAGTCTACCGCGGCGGCGAGGACGATGCTGTCGAGCTTCGACTCTTCGCTGTCGGAGCGGGAGGTGAGCACGATGGGTGCGCTGGCGCCCACTATGTTTGCTGCTGTTTTTGCATTGGCAAAGAAAATGAAAGATTTGTACAGTACATTTCCGGCTTCAATGTCGGGCAACAGCAGGAGGTCGGCATCTCCGGCCACGTTGCTGACAATGCCTTTATGCTTTGCGCTTTCGGCGCTGATGGCGTTGTCAAAGGCAAGCGGCCCGTCAATGATGCAGTTCTTGATCTGCCCGCGGTCGGCCATTTTCGAAAGCAGGGCTGCGTCCATGGTTGCGGGCATCATTTCGTTGACCAGTTCCACAGCTCCAAGCACAGCGACCTTTGGCTTTTCCACGCCGAGCTTGGTAAGGAATTCCACCGAGTTATTGATGATACCGACCTTGGTATTGAGATCCGGTGCGATGTTCATGGCCACATCGGTAAGGGCAAGTATCTTGTGGTGGTATGCCTCAATTTCGAAGAGTGCGATGTGTGAAACCACTTCATTCTTGCGAAGGCCCCACTCTTTGTTGAGAACACCTTTGAGAAGGACTGCCGTTCCTACCTGTCCTTTCATAAGAATATCTGCTTCACCGTAGTGGACCAGTTTCACCGACTTGGCAACTGCTTCGGTTATGTTGGGTTCGTTGATGATGTTGAACTTATTCAGGTCGATCTTACTGTTATCGGCAATTTCCTTGATCTTGTCGGCATCTCCCACCAGGATCGGTTCGATGTATTTCTTGTCGGTGGCAACACTGACAGCCTCCAGTGAGTGATCGTCCTGTGCAACTGCGAGCACCAATCGTTTCAACTGTTTCTTTTTCTTTACGATTTCGTGCAGGTCGGCGAATTTCTTTAACATGGCGGAATTATTATTTGGTTGATATTGTTTTACTTAGATAAGTGTTAATAAAATAACAGTGCAAAAATAGTAAAAATCTGAAGCAGGCAAGTTAAGGGATTTATTTCTTTAACATTGTCCTTATTGTCTCAATTGTCTTTATTGTCTAGTGTTCAGGTGTTCAGGTGTTCAGGTTTTTGGGCCCTCCTCCACTTTGTTTCGGAGTATAAATGTTTGGGTGTTTATGTTTTGTAATGGATTCCTTTGTAAATTGTAAACCGTAAGATGTAAATTATTTGTATTCGGATTTTCGCGGATTAACTCAGAACTTACTGCCAACTGCCTGCTTTCTTCCCCTACTCCTGAACTTTACGCTTATCTGGAGTAAAACCCGATCATCTTCACTATCGCTTGTTTGCATACAGGGCAGAAGTTGTCGTAGATCACGTCTTTCATGGTGCAGTTGAGATAAGGGCGGTAAACACCCTTTGCCACGTAACCGCCGCCTTCAAATACCCCTACCTTTCCCTCGTATTCCTCGTTGGCCGGGGTAGGGATGGGTAAACCTTCCGGGAGCATCTCCTTCCATTTTGTTTCAAAATCTACAAGGGTCGTAATGTTTGGTTCCCAGGGTTCGACGTCCGGGTCGTAAAAATCCTGGTAAGCCACATCCGAGGTATAGTATTCATCGCCAAGGCCTGCAAAGGAATGGCCGAACTCATGGATCAGGAGGAAGTCCGAAGCATTGTCGTCAACTGTGGCCACACAGTAGAAATTGAAAATCCCGCCCCCGCCGTATTTTTCGTGATTGACCAGGATAACGATTACATCGGCGGGAGCACAGGCGGCTACATCCATCACAGCATGGTAATCATCGGTGGTAAGGTACCGTTCCGATCCGAAAGTGTAAAAATTCGAGTTCAGGACAGTCTCCTTCCAGACCGAATCTCCGGGAAGATCGGTGCCTTCCTCTTCCGAAGGCGCCAGCACACCCCAGATGTTGATATCGTCGAGATGGTTATCATAAGGGCTTGCAGCCAGCAAGTATTGAGCGAAGCGCCCGCAGTCGTTCCTGAATTTTATCATCTGTTCCTCAGTGTATCCTTCCGGCAGAAAAACAATATCAAGTCTCTTTTTGGGGTTACCCGAGCGATGTACTTTGAAATTATCATAGGGCAGGTTTCTTTTCCTGATCCTTTCATAACTGTCTTTATCATCCGGGTTAAAAAACAGAGTATGCTTCTTATGCCAAACGAGGTCTTTCTCCCTGCTGTGGAACTCTATCTTCACGGTGTTTTTAGGGAAAGGAAAGGTGATACTTTCGGGATAACTACCCCATTCTGTTTTGGCTTCTTCTATGGTACGGTATTCATGAAACAGGGATGAGTATCCTTTTGAATAGATCAGTTTTCCTGTTACCGAATCGTATATTTTGAACTTGTAGCTGCCATAATCGAACGGATCAATGAGATTATCCTTCGGACCGTACCATTTTGGCTGCATGATGATCTTGTCCTGTTCATAACGCTCTTCCTTTGCATTGCCTGAATGGAAATAATCAATACGGCAAGTCTTGTTCCTGAAGTATTTACCGAACTGAGCATTGACCTGGTAAGAGAGGAGGAGCAGCACAATGAGGGCCGGGTATTTCATCTTTTCTGATTTATCAGCCAAAGTTAAGTATCGCGTGCGAAATAATGAATATAAATACCGCGGGGCTATGGTGGGCAGTTGCAATTTCAACGAAAAATAAATTTTTTTTATATTTGAAGTCCTTACCTTATAATACTGAATGTTAAGCCGGAAAGTCATATCGAAAAAACGTATCTTCCTGAATATCAAAGATAGGGACTTCTACAATTAAGGCAAGTGATTGTCGGTACCGGCAATTTCCATTTTTATTTTTCAATACATTTTTATTCACTTCTAAGCAGATAATTATGGAATTACCATTTGCAGAATCCTATAAGATAAAGATGGTTGAGGCCATCAGGAAAAGCACAAGGAAGGAGCGGGAGGAATGGATCAGGGAGGCGAAGCACAATGTTTTCAATCTAAAAAGCGAACAGGTCTTCATCGACCTGCTTACCGACAGCGGTACAGGTGCCATGAGCGACCGCCAGTGGTCGGAAATGATGCTGGGCGATGAAAGCTATGCCGGGGCCTCTTCTTATTATAAGATGAAGAAGGCGATAAAGGAAGTTCTCGGCTTTGACCATTTCCTTCCCACCCACCAGGGAAGAGCGGCGGAAAATGTGCTTTTCTCTGTTCTGATAAAAAAAGATGACATTGTTCCCGGCAATGCCCATTTTGATACTACCAAAGGCCATATCGAGTTCAGGAAGGCGAAAGCGGTAGACTGTACCATTGAAGAAGCTTATGATACAGAGAACGGGCATCCCTTCAAGGGCAATGTCGATCTTGAGAAACTTGAAAAGGTCCTCAAAGACAATCCGAAAGAAAAAGTACCCTTAATAATACTTACCGTCACCTGTAATACTGCCGGCGGCCAGCCGGTCTCGATGGAAAACATAAAGGCCGTTTCATCATTGGCCGGAAAGTATGGCATACCCCTGTTTTTCGATGCGGCAAGGTTTGCCGAAAACGCCTATTTCATCAAAACGCGTGAAGAAGGTTACGCCGACATTACTATCAGGGAAATAGTAAGGGAAATGATGGGATACGCTGACGGAATGACTATGAGCAGTAAGAAAGATGCAATAGTCAACATGGGAGGCTTTATTGCGATGCGTGAAGAACACCTGTTCAGCAGGGCCAGTATGTATAATATTCTATTTGAAGGATATATTACCTATGGAGGTATGTCGGGCCGTGATATGAATGCACTGGCACAGGGACTTTATGAGGGCACTGAATTCGATTACCTCGAAACCCGCATTGGACAGGTGACCTATTTGGGAAGGAAGCTTGAAGAATACGGGATTCCTGTTCAGAAGCCTTTTGGTGGCCATGCTATATTCGTGGAGGCAAAAAAATTCCTTCCTCATGTTCCGAAAGAGGAATATATTGCCCAGACACTGGTCAATGAACTGTACCTCGAGGGCGGGGTAAGGGGTGTTGAGATAGGGACACTGCTGGCCGACCGCGACCCGGTTACCCGGGAAAACCGGTATCCCAGGCTCGAGTTCATGAGGCTGACCATCCCGCGAAGGGTTTACACCAACAACCACGTGGATTATGTTGCTGCCTGCCTTAGAAATATTTACGAAAGGCGCGACAGCATCAAGCGTGGATTTATAATTACAAAGGAAGCGCCGATACTCAGGCACTTTACGGTTGAACTCGAGAGGGCGCAATAAACTTGGTCAATTGGTGTGATTCAGCTTATTTTTCGCATTTTTGCATTTTTTTCTAAGGAGATATTAGATGGATGAAAATGCAAAAGCTAAACGCTACGAGCGAATCTATGATCAGCTTAAAGGACTATTCAAAGAAGACTTCACACCTGTAGCGAGGATGGCTACAATTACAGCCTTGCTTCATCATAAGATGAAAGGGTTTTTCTGGACGGGTTTCTATTTGCTGGATAACGACAAACTGATTGTCGGGCCTTACCAGGGCCCGCTTGCCTGCATCAGACTGGAGGATAAAAACACTGGTGTTTGCTGGACGGCTATCAATTCAGGGAAACCTGTTGTAGTGCCCGATGTACATAAATTCCCCGGACATATAGCCTGCGATTCGAGGTCAAACTCAGAGGTGGTTGTACCCTTGAGGAACAGAATGGGAGATATTGCCGGTGTAATTGATGTCGATAGCAGGGAATTCGATATGTTTGATGATGATGATGTAAAAGGCCTTGAAAAGTTCATATCCCTGGTTTATGAATAAACGGGTAACTTAGCTGTTTGAATTGCGGGGGATACGGTCTCCTTTTTTGGATCGATATTGGATTATTATTTCGAAATAACTGCCTATTTGTTTCAGGCTCTTGCCCTGGCAATGGTTCCCTTTTCTGTTGCCCTGTATTCGAGTGCCTACAGGTGTATCGAAATGAACGAGTCGTTCGAAATAGGGATCTTTTTCAGTTTCTTCCAGGGTGGCCTGTTATTGCTGGGGTGGCTCATTGGTTATGCACTGTCGGGATACTTCTCTTCCCTTGCTTTTCCTGTGGCGAGTATGATCTTTCTATTTATCGGTATAAAGCTTTTCAGTGAATCAAGAAAGCCTGTTCCGGAGAAGAGAACCTATCCTTCAAGAAATATCCGGCTGCTGACCGGTTTTTCGGTGGCTATTTCGATCAATGCTTTCCTTGTAGGTATAGGTAACGGGCTTATACAAAGTAACTGGATGATCATGGCTGCTTCCCTGGTTTTTATGACCTACCTGTTTGCACTTCTTGGCATTAGGATTGGCAAAAAGGGGAGGTATAAGACTGCCAGGAGTTCAGAGATAATAGGCGGGGTCATTATGCTTGCCATGTCGGTATTTATGATAGTCCAGTACATTAAAATGGTCTAATTTTGCATTCTCAATAAACTAACAATGGCTGTAATACGAATAAGCAAAGAATTTAATTTTGATATGGCGCATGCCCTGCTGGGTTACGACGGGCTTTGCAGGAACATTCACGGACATTCTTACACTCTGATCGTAACGGTGAAAGGAGAGCCCATCATGGATGACAACTCGCCCAAGAATGGCATGCTTATAGATTTTGGCGATCTTAAGAAACTCATCAAGGCAAACATCATCAGCGAATACGACCATGCACTGGTCCTTAACGATAAAACCCCCGCTTCACTGATTGGAGAGCTCAAAAAGCATTATGATAAGGTTGTCTTAACCCCTTATCAACCAACAACTGAAAACATGCTTGAAGATCTTGCTAACAGGATCGGCACATTGCTACCCTCACATCTTACCCTCATAAAGCTCCATTTGAGAGAAACACAGACATCTTATGCTGAGTGGCACCTCGAGGATAACCAGAGTTGAGTGTTGAGTGTTGAGATCTGAGATGGAGTGAAACGGGAGTTGAGTTTTTAGTTGATAATAATTTTTTCGCGGAAGATTGTTCTTTGGGTATTATTTATTTTGATGAAGTAGATACTCTTCGGAAGATTGCCCGTATGAATGACCGTTTTTCGGCCTGTTAGCTGAATTTCCCTGACCATTTTTCCGCTGGAATTGAAAAGGCTGCATTCCAAATCCCTGATGTCTACGGATGATTCAACCACGAGATTACCGGATGAAGGGTTCGGGTATACATTGAATTTTCCTTGATAAATTGTATTTTCCCCGGTATTGAGATAGAGTAGCCACTCATCAAAAAGCACCTGCAGGGAGTCGATTGGTTCCACTCCATAAGGTGTTTCAGGAACATTCAGGTCGAGGTAGAATTCGCCGAGGGTATCACCTGTTTGTGCAACCCGGATAAAAGCTGAGAGGGAAGATACACCTTCACCAGCACACCTTGTATCGGCGCCGGGTACATTAGCGCCTTGCAGGGAGGCCATCAGTTTTTCCGCCAGGATGCCTTCTGTATTCAGGAACCTGCTCAGCATACTGTCGATGATCTCTTCACCAAGCAGGATATTTCCCTGTATTGCATAATATACCCCTGCGGTATCACCCGCCCACGAGGTGCAGTTGCTTCCGGTAAAAGCGGCTGCCCTGGGGCTGCCTTCTTCATCAAAATCAACAATGCCATACTGCCTGATGGTAGGGTTGCCCTGATCATCATTTTCAATGAGCCAGTCAATAATCTCAATTGGCGAGAACCCTTCTTCCATTAGATTGTGGGCATTTTGCTGGTTTGCCGGTCTCCAGTACGCCTGTGTATGAATGGCACCCCGGCCGGGGATAATATCAGAGATAATGATCGCACCTCCTGATATGGCGTTATCGTCAATGCAGGATGCCCCTGCGCTGCCTATTTCACCCGTAACAGAGTCTACGGCAACTATGGAGAATGTGTCCTGTGAATAGCTTGAAAGGAAGAGGGTGGTAAATACGAGAAGGGAAATAAAAGTTTTCATGGGTGTTGTCAATGTTGGTTAGGGGGTCAAAGATAATAATATCCGCCAGGGATGACATCTGGAAGACATCTGGAAGACATCTGGAAGACATCTGGAAGACATCTGGAAGACATCT
>CAZMOK010000018.1:0-27971 GCA_964567785.1 uncultured Bacteroidales bacterium
GGTTCGACAATTCGGGATTCCTGTGCAGGTGATGCCTCCAACCGGTTACCTCTTTCCGGAGGCTTTTTGCTGCCTCCCTGATCTTCTGCTTTAATTCATCGTTTTGTTTACCGGCCATAAAATTCTACTATTCCTGAACGAAGTTAGTAAAAATAAAAAAGGCCGTCTTATAAAAAACGGCCTTATATATAAAGTATTTAGGTCTATTTACTGAAGGGTAAACTTGATAGGCAGGTTGAACTGCACCCTCACGGGTTTTCCTCTCTGCTTACCGGGTGTCCATTTGGGCATATTCTCGACAACCCTTATGGCTTCCTCGTCACAGCCACCGCCTATACCCCTGAGTACGCGAACGTCTGTAACTTCACCGTTCTTTTCAACAACGAATGTTACGAAAACCCTTCCCTGGATACCACTTTCCTTGGCCATCTGGGGATATTTTATGCTTTCATAAAGGTATTTGTTCAATTGCTGTTCTCCTCCCGGAAAGCTTGGCATTGATTCAACCACCATGAAGATCTGTTCTTCAACAACTTCCTCCTCTTCAATTTCCATCGGGACATATTCTTCAACCTCTGTCTCCTCAGTGGCTTCTACATCGATCACGATATCATCCTCCACTTCCACGTCATCTTCCACAACATTGATCTTCACAACCTGCTTCGGTGGAGGTGGCGGAGGTGGTTTAACCTTCTGCTCTGTGATCGGAACAATTTCTTCAGGGACTTCCACTACCTCGCGCTGGCCAAGATCATTGATGGTCTTTTCATATGTTTTCCATTCGAATGCCAGTAAAATCACAGCCAGGGCAACAATCAAGCCTATCTGCCTGAAAATGATCTTTTTGCTCTCGAGGTCGGCTCTAGATGATTTTTTTGATTCCATGATATTCTGATGCTTTATACCGGTTAGGTCCGGTAAAATTATTAATTATTTTGTATCTGCTCTTCCTTTTCTGTCAAAAAAGATATAAAATGCCGCAATTCCCACAAGCAATCCCAGTATATCTGCTGCAAGATCGTAAAGGTTGCCATTTCTTCCTATAAATACAAAACGTTGCAGCGCCTCTAATACAAATCCAAAAATCGTACCAATAGCAAAAACTATTATCCCAACAAGAAAACGATTAAATCTTGCAAGATATTGTTCAGCGGGGCCTGCCAACATAAGGAAGGCAAAGATACCGAACATGGCCAGATGGACAAGCTTATCGGGGCCCAGCCAGTCCCTGAATGAAATCACCCTTGGGATATAATTACCGGGCATACCGGCAAGGGCAAGCATAACGACAGCCCATGCCAGGGGGGGCCAAACAGACCTGAACAGCGCAGGCACTATCCTTCTATCAGCTCTTTATAAGCGTTATCGTCGAGCAGTTCTTCCAGCTCTTCCTTCTTTGTGAGCTCTATCTTAACGATCCAGCCCTCTCCGTATGGATCCTGGTTGACTATCTCAGGATTATTTTCAAGGGCTTCATTGAATTCAAGTACTTTACCACTTATCGGCATAAACAAGTCCGAAACTGTTTTTACCGCTTCAATTGTACCGAAAGCCTCTTCAACATCAAGTTCCTCCCCTACGGTTTCGACTTCGATAAATACAATATCTCCAAGCTCTCCCTGAGCAAAATCGGTGATCCCGATGGTTCCGGTATCTCCTTCAATTTTGATCCATTCGTGATCTTTGGTGTACTTCAGGTTTTCGGGAACATTCATAGTATAATCCTGTTTAAATTATTTGGTCAAAATTACATTTTCTTTTAATAAATAAGAAATCGGGCAAGAAATAAAGTGCTTCTAAATAAGAAATCAGGCAGGTGCAGTTCAGGATCACTGCGCCAGTGAGAACCGCACTTTGATACCTCCACGGGTGGTGGATGTCCTGAACTGGTTGGAAACAAATGGCGTGTTGATAATCTTGTCGAAGAAGAAGCTGATACTTACACTCCTGCTGAGCATATAATCTATGGTTGAGTTGATCGAAACCACACGCTGGCCGGCTGATACCTGGTCCTGCCCGGTATCGAGCCTTCTCAGGACAGTACGGTTGTTACGCAATGAAAAGTCGAGCTTGATGTCAAGGTCACTGCTCAGGTTTCGCGTACCTCCGCCACCCAATGACCTTACTGTAAATGAAACATCTTTTATACGGTAACCAATACCTACAATATATTCGTCACTGTTAACATCTGTAAGCTGCTTGTTTGCCATACTGAAGGTAAGGTTCCTGGTCTTCTTGAACTCCAGCCTGGTTGTCAGGCTGTTGACCCAGGTAAGGTCTATTCCAAGCAGAGGTGAGAACTGTTCAGTGATGGTGACCTGGTTTACATCGTGCACCGGGTAGTACGAATTGGATTCGGGATACAATTCGGCAGGCATCCCTGTGCCCATGTCCTCAAAGTAAAGGTTTGTCTTATATGCCCCGATAGCATAATTAGCCCGGTAACCATGAGAAATGGTTGCCGATTGGATAATATTCTGCAGGAAACCGATCCTTGATAGTCCGTCGTAAGTGATCCTCCAGTTGGGAAGCGGTATTTTCAGGAAATAATCAAGCGTTACATCGTTGGGGCTCTGATTAGTGTAAGCGGCAACAAAGGAAGGTATCAACACATCCTGTGAATTTGGTCCGTATCCCAGGGGAAAATCCCGGCCGGTGATCGAATCATAAATCATTCCCACAGAATTCGGGTTTTCCTCTGAAAGCCTTTCTGCGATCACTATCCGGTAATCTTTCATCCTCTCAAAAACCGGCGATACAATATCCTGGTAATCCCTTCCGAACGAGGTGCCCCAGGCAATATATGAAATGCTGAAGCTGCCTGCGTCAACCGGTGAGTACGACTCAAAACGCCCAAGTGAATCGGCATAACGGTAATACTCCTGGTGATTGATGGCATACACACGGTCGGCATTGACATCTATGCGCAGTCCCGGTATCGGTTCAAGGCTTGCCTTGGCATTGAAATTATCGGTGTATTTTGTTGTATAAGCCTGGTTCAGGATCGAGTCTCTGGTGATCCAATCATTTTCGGCTGCCAATGACCTGATATCACGTTGGTCACCGAAAACGAACCCGAGGGTCGGAGCCCTGCCTGCCCAGTAAACACCAAGGAAATCAGGTTCAGGCATAAAACCCGGTAGTGCAGTACCGCTTGATTGTGTATAAGAAAATGATGCCCTCTTAACCATCATCAGGAACTTCAGTGAACCATCGAGTATCTTCTTGAACACACTCACCCTCACCGAATCCTGCTCTTCCTCTTCCTGTTCCTGCTGTTGCTGCGGCAAACGTCTGTTCATCCTGTTCGATCCGGATGAACGACCCTCTTCGTTGAGTTTTTTGAGGTAGCCGATCTTATTGTATAAGCGCACGAAATCGAAGTTACCGTTCAACTGCTTGTCCTGTGAATTCTGGATCACATTCCCTACCCTCTCTTGTATCGAAGCCGGTGAGGCAGCCCAGTCGTAGGTGGTCCTGTAAGAGAACTGACCGGTTATCCAGTCGAAACCGGGGAACTTATCAATCGGTATCTTATAGTTAACCTCCAGTTGTTGCCTGTAGGTACGCAATGTTCCGCCGGAAAGGATCTCGCGCCTCATGTCGAACTGACGGTGTGCCTCTTCATCGTACCAGGGTGAGTCTGAATCGGGGCTGCCCGGAGGTTCATTGATAAAAGCATTGGCATTGGCCCTGAATAAGACGGAAAGGCTTGTTGCCAGGTCGAATTTCAGGTCGTAGCTTCGCTGCCAGTCCCATTTCTTGGTGAAGGTTGGCCTGATGATCAGATCACCGGTACTCTTATTCCTCAGTTTCCGCTCGATCAGCTCCCTGTTCATGTCGGTGCGGAAAGAAAAGGATTTAGGGAGGTAATAAAAGTTAAAATCATTAATGAATTTCAGGGCTGAGGTGCCAGAAATAAAACCAATATTCTGGAAGGGCTTAACATTCTTTGGTGAAGATGAGAAATTATAGCCAAGGCCTGCATTGTGTGTGGTCTTGTTATCGTATTCGGTATCTATATTCCTCTTGTAGATGTTGGTATAGGCATAACTTACATTGAAGTTCTCAATATCGTATATCCTTGGCTTACGCTGCGACCCTACCCTGTCTTTCCTTACGTTTACAAAGTTTATGCTTCGTCGTTGCGTATAGTCCTCGATGATAGTCTTTAGCGAATCAGCCTCTTCTTTATCCTCAAAGGTGTCGAGTTCATCCTTCACTTCGATGTCAGGGCTCAGTGGATCGAATTGTGGCCTTGCCGTGATCTGGCTGTAGTCGAAGTGCATCGGAATCCTTACACCGGATTCTTCGGGGAAGAATTTTCCCAGGTTGAGGTCGGTGGCTATGTCCCACTGCATGTTGGCCTCTCGCTGTGTTTCATTTATCCGCATATCAAGCGCTCCGAAATTCGGTGAGCTGTAGGAACCGCTCGCCACCACGCGGCCAAAATCGGCCAGATCGGCACTGATACGCCCTATTGCGGCAACTCCCGATGATTTGTTGAATTCTGTCAGACGCAGCTCATTGATCCACAACTCGGCGCTTTTCGGCTGCCCGTCATCACCGTTCTCAATACTTGTCTGCTTTGGATTTCGCACACCAACCATAATGGCATTCACATCGCTTATGGTGGGCACCCCCACCACCGTAATCTTATTTTTCCCGTCGAATTCAACATACGGGAAGGTCACCTGGACTCCTGAATTCGGATCCCTTGCAGCAACGTCACGGTTCAGTTTTGTTTCCACCAGGCGCTCAAGATCGATAGTGAACTTGTTCTGCTCGGGCCATATGCGGTTCGGATCCAACGTACCGAACGGCGTGAATACAAGGGGCACCTCATACTCATAAAAGTTCTCAGTGAAGTCAGATCCTACCCTGATAAATGCGGTGAGTGTCCCGTCGGTGTAACCGGGATCGCTGCCGCCGGGGACTTCAGGAATAGCCTCGGCATGGACGTACATTTCAAGCTTCTTGTACTGCCTGAAATCGAAGCTGGTGGTTTTGTAAGCCCCCCTGGCATCACCGTCAACAAGGTCAGTAACCCTCAATACCATCGACTGCTCATTGAGCCTCACAAAGGTGGTGGCACCCAACTGTGTTTCCCTTTCGATCCCGGGCGGGATAACATAGTTTATGGGGTCGCGGCGCCCGTTCTCCTCAATGTTCACTGAGAAGATATCAAAGTTAGTAAGGGCCTGGAGGTCGTTCGGAATGTATTCCCCGGCAGAGAGCAGGTCGCCCCTGTAGCGTCTCCACTCGCCCCGGACCAGTTCAAGGGTGGCAAAACGTAATACGATCTGTTTTTCAAAACCCCTGAGGTACATTCTCATGAACCTGATCGACTTAAAATCGGTGATGTTACCTACAACCCTGTCAGGGTTCGTAATGGGTACCTTGAACTGGTACCAGGTCACATTCTTGGCTTTACCGTTAGGCGTTTGTGCCACACCATTGATGGTGCTGGTTATGTAGTTCTCACCGACATTCATTTTGTTCGGGTCGAGCTCAATTCTGTACTGGAAATACCGTTCGGCCTCGCTCAATGTATTGTCACGGTTTAGGTCCTCAACGTTCGGGATCCTTGTACCGGCTGTGGAATAAGGTTCAGGGTTCTGCAGGTCAGTAGGTGAGTTGCCGTCCGGCCCGTTATATTTCTTATACCTGTTGAGGATCGAAGAAAATTCGGGATCAGCATCATAATCTGAACCCCTGAAATAGTGAAAATCATCATTTGACGGGTCAACCAATGCATTCAGGTAAGCTTCCGAACCTGTTCCAAAGGTTTCAGCTATCTGCTGTAAATACTGTTCGTCGTGAAAATCAAGCTCGTCTTCGTTCCTGAGGCCGTCATAGCCCACATCCTGGAAGGGCCTTGAAGCTTCATCATTATCGAACGATTCGACCAGGTTCTGCAATGTCGATACCCTGCCCCAGATGGTCTCATCCACATTCTCCAGGTCATCGGCATTTGTAGGCAGCCCGTTTTCAAAGCTTTTCCTTGAATCCTTCAAAATATCTTCCGATATATCACCCAGGTTTATGTAAAGATCCCCTGTATTGCCGGAGTAGTCGAAGTCTTCATCTTCATCCTCATTGAACGGGTCCATAAGCCAGAACTCAATGTATTCCACATTTGTTGCTTCGAAATCGGTCGATTCGATCTTTCTCATCACACCGCCCCACCTTGTTTCCGGTTCTCTGAGGCTGCCGTCTTCCTCGATACCTGTGGAGAATTGTGTGGGCTGGACGTCGAAATTATACGGCCCTTTTTCTTCAGGATAAAAGGCCAGGTTAAAAACCGGGATGTTTGTTGGGATGCCGTTTGGGTTGTCCTTGTTCGGAAAAACTTCCACTTCGAGCACCTCCCTCACCCTGTTCTTCGATATCTCATCCCTGGTAACATTCACCGGCCTCAGGTTGTTGTTCCTGTCATAGAACAAGGGATCGATCACATACCAGGCAAGCCTGGCCCTGTTATAACCATAAGCCAGTGTGTTGGTATTGGCTTCGGGAAAAAGGTCGGGCTGGCCCTGAGGGGTACTTGCAAGGAACCAGGTACCGATATTCCGCAGGTCGATGGTTGATTTGGCCCCCTCAAAATCATCAATGTAAACGATCCCCTGGTTGCCTATCGCTTTAGAGTGGCCGGGTATGAAGTGGGCGAATTCACCTTCCACGTTCACTTTCGATTCCGCCTTTGTTTCTATTCCCGGGATGGCATCCACCATTTTTGTGATAAATCTCGATTCGGTCTGGTAGCTGAAGTCGAGCCCCCAGATGGTATTGGATATCGGGTCGTTGCCATAATCAACCTTCTGGGTTAACGGCCTTTCGTGAAGGTTCATGATGGTACCGCCAAACCGGAAATCTTTGTTGAACTGGTGGTCGAAGTTAAGCCCCATCAACCTTTTGTTCATGATGCTGAACATGGCCTGGTTTTCGGTGGAGATCTGGATGGGGACACCTGAGTTCAAAATCCCGTCGTTGATGATCCTGACACGCCCGAGCGTGTAGTCTACAGTATAATCCACGTTCTCCTGCAGTACTCGTCCTCCGGCTGTAACCTTGACCGACCCGCGGGGTATGTTGAAGGCATTCAGGTCTATCTCATTGCCTGACTCGGAACTGTAAAAACCTTCTAGCAAGTACTTATTCTTTTCCGTTTGCTGTTCAGCAATGGTTTTGGTGGCCCGGTAAAGTGTATCAAACGCATAGAAGTCGGCAATATCCTGGTTTTCGTCCCCAAAGCGTTTTCTCAAATAAGACTTGCCGAACGGTTCGGTAACGGTAAAATAGATCCTGCCGTTGGTGGAGTTGATAGTACCTCCGTTGGTTGCTGCATTGTCGATGAAGTCAAACACTCCATCCCCGGGAGGGTTGAGCTGGTTGTCGAGGTTATCAAGGTTGAAGAATTCAATGAGGGGCATTCCCTGTATCCTCTCAGGGCCCCGGGTGAAATAACCCGTCGGTACCCCGTTCTCATTTCCTGAATAGAGTATATTGAAAACGAAGTTATCGCGGTTCACCCTGTATGCGCCAATAGAGTAGATGTTCTTCATCATCAGGTCCCACATGGGCACCTGGGTGCTGAGTGAAGTGCTTTTCAGGAGCTTCACCACAAGTGATTGCGAGGTATTAGCCGTTTCGTCCGAGAATTCACCCACCTGGAACACACTGTCGACGCCTATCACCGAATACTGGAAGGCCACAGCCAGGGCCTGGTCGGTATTGAGCGAAGTAAAAAGTGATATAAAACCCAGTTTCGAATTGTAGGAGTATTCAGAGGGGTCCAGTTTCCTTGCGTTCTCGATCTTCTCGAAATCTTCTCCTGCAACCATGTAACCCGACTGACCGATACCGAATGGGTCGCCCTGCATATAGTTCGTAACATTATTGATATCCCGTATCTGCGGAATATCCATTTGCGAAAGAAGGTTGTTGGAATTGTTCGAGGGATACCTTTCCGCTCCGAAGCTCGGAGTGATCTTGTCGTTGTAGATCCGCTGATGGTTGTTCTCGTAGTTTACAGTTACCACCCTTTCGCCGTTGTCATCATACGAATACTGTACATTAGGCTTGTTATAAAGGCCCTCCCCAAGGTCCTGCAAAGCAACCAGGTTCCTGTTCTCTTCAGTTGCAGGACCAATATTTGTAACCCAAACCTCTATTTTGGTAATATTAACGCTGGAATTTATGATTGGCAGTTCTGAGAGCCCGAGTTCATAAAAATCACGAAAGAAATGGCCAAGGTAGAAGTGCTTGTTCTCTTCATAATCGGTTGCCCTGAAAAGGAATTCCTGGGTTTGTGCACCATCCTGGACGGTAACCGTGGAAGTTTCGCTCTCCTGCTGTGAAAAGAGCCCGGTAACAGTGGTCTTGCCAAATTGCAGCCTGGCTTTTATTCCAAAGAGGCTCTGAGTACCCTTTATAAGGGATGTGTTGAGGGGCATCGAAACATTCCCTGCCTCGATCAGCTTTATGATCTCATCCTCTTTCCCTTCATAATTCAGCTTTAGCTTGTTCTCAAAATCGAAAACGGCTTCGGTGTTGAAATTGGTGTTGAACTGTATCTTATCACCTATCTTGGCCGATACGTTCATCTGTATGTTTTCTTCAAAGTCGAAGTTCACCGTCCTGCGCTGGCGGATATCAAGTGTGGGGTCATCCCTGGAGTTGGCCAGTACACCAAAAGTCAGCTCAGCCGAACCGTTGGGCCTGATATCGATGGTATTGCTCCCGAAGATCCTGTCGAACAGCTCCCCGCCAATGTATATGCTGGGTATTATGCCCTCCCTTTCTATTCCTGCTGCTGTTTTTGAACGTTCCCTCCAATAGTTTCTGATTGTCCTGTTAAGCTGGTAATCCTGGTACTCGTCAAAGGTCATGTAGGAGGGGTTACGGTAATCAAGTTCACCAAGCTTTTTAGAGAAGAGGTATTGGTTCGTTTCGGGGTCGTATTCTATCTCAGACCTGAGGTTTGAGGGGTCCCTTAGATAAAGCGCACTGCTATCGCCTGTCTCATCCAGGATATAATTGCTGCGGTCTTCGAAAGGATATGGGAGCACTATGTCGGTTGTATCGATCGTGGTATCGGGCTGGGGCATGAACTGGGGCATACCGGGTTCAGCCCAAACGGAACCGGGAATTCCTGTGAAGAAGGACACCAGTAATCCCAGCAGAAAAATTTCAGGGATCCTATCTATTATTGAACCTTTTCGCTCCAAAGAGTGATCTGATTTTTGGCAACGGCCCAAAATCCTTAAGGAGGATGATGGGTAAATTTTCTTCCGGCACTTGCCGGACAAATCCACTTTTTACAATAGTTTTAACGCTTCCTTGATCAGTTGTTCCACCGTAAACGAGCCCTGATCATCCCGGTCTGAGGACAGGACCTGGCCAATTGCCTTGTCGGCCGATTTCCTGGTGAAACCCAATACCGTCAAACCTGATAACGCCTCCTCCCTTAAGGTATTGTGCGGAATATCCAATTTTTCGATAGCGATCTCGCCCTTCTCAAAGCGGTCTTTCAGGTCGACGATTACCCTCTGTGCTGTTTTTGCCCCGATACCTTTTACCGATTTCAGCTTAGAAACCTCACCATTCACAATAATATCGACCACTTCCTGCGAGGTATAGGCTGAGAGGATCAGCATGGCGGTATTTGCCCCTATGCCCGATACGCTGACCAGGTCCCTGAATATCTTTCTTTCCTGCTCATCAAAAAAGCCGAAGAGCAGGTGGGCATCATCCCTTATTACCTGGTGGGTGAACAACTTGCAATCATCAAGATCTTTTATCCTTGCATAGGTGTTTACCGAAACCTGTAAAAGATATCCGATCCCCCCTGTTTCGAGAATGACCCAGGCAGGGTTTATTTCTTGTATCCGTCCTTTTATGTATGCGTACATTATCCTTTTTGGGATTTGATGATCCACAAAAATAATCATTTAGCCTCTTCAACTGCCATGGCAACCCTATGTACATGCACAGATTGTTCCACCACCTCTTTACTTCAAGCCTGTAAAGGGTTTGCAAGATATCAACCATTTGTAATTTAGACAAATTCTAATGTCAATATTACCTATGGATAAGGAGCTAATATGTACATTTGCTGGTTGATTGTTAATCTTTTCACAAAAAAAATTTCTCACCATGGACCCCAGATTTAAGAAAGAAGCTTTACTGTATCACACGGAGGGAAGGCCCGGAAAATGCGAAGTCATTCCAACAAAGCCTTACTACACCCAGAAAGATCTATCCCTGGCCTACACACCGGGGGTGGCCATACCCTGCCAGGAAATCAACAAAAATCCCGGTGATGTTTATAAATACACCGCAAAGGGTAATCTTGTAGCTGTAATTTCAAACGGAACAGCCATCCTGGGCCTTGGTGACATTGGTACCGAAGCAGGGAAACCGGTTATGGAAGGGAAAGGCCTTCTTTTTAAAGTATTTGCTGATATTGATGTATTCGATATAGAAGTTTCTTCAAAAGACATAGACAGGTTTGTCAATACGGTAATTGATATAGCGCCGACTTTCGGCGGTATCAACCTGGAAGACATAAAAGCACCCGAATGCTTTGAGATTGAGGACCGTATAAAGAAAGCACTTGATATCCCGGTAATGCACGACGACCAGCACGGTACTGCTATAATCACTTCAGCCGGCCTGCTGAATGCACTTGAATTTGCAAATAAAAAGATCGAGGATATTAAGATAGTGGTCAACGGAGCGGGCGCATCTGCCATATCCTGCACCAGGCTTTATATTGCCCTTGGGGTGAAGCCTGAGAACATTATCATGGTCGACAGCAAGGGGGTAATCAGCACTAAAAGGACGGATCTGAACCCGGTCAAGCAACAATTTGCAGTCGAGACAACAGCAAAGACACTGGAGGACGCCATTGAGGGTGCCGATATGTTCCTCGGCCTGTCGGTTGCCGGTGCACTTAAAAAAGAGTATTTAGTGAAGATGGACAGGGACCCGATCGTATTCGCCCTTGCCAACCCGGTCCCTGAGATCATGTACGAAGAGGCTATGTCGACCAGGAATGATATAATCATGGCTACGGGCAGGTCTGACTACCCGAACCAGATCAACAACGTCCTCGGTTTTCCTTTTATATTCAGGGGAGCCATGGATGTAATGGCCACCGAGATCAACGAAGACATGAAGCTTGCCGCTTCGAAGGCTTTGGCCGACCTGGCCAAAGAGCCGGTACCTGAAGAGGTAAATATTGCCTACCATGAAAAGAACCTGAGGTTCGGGAAAGATTATTTCATCCCCAAGCCAACCGATCCGCGCCTGATAGAATGTGTCGCGCCAGCAGTTGCAAAGGCTGCCATGGATTCAGGGGTTGCAAAAAAACCTATTGAAGACTGGGATGCATACCGTGAGGAGCTCAGAAAGAGGCTCGGAATAGGAAATCCGCTTATCAGGCAGATCAAGGGGCGCGCAAGGAGAGATCCGCAGCGGATTGTCTTTGCGGAAGCCGAAAATTATAACATGCTCAAGGCGGCTGAAATCGTTATGCACGACCGCTCAGCCATACCGGTATTGCTTGGTAATGAAGAAAACATCAGGTTCCTGATCAAAGAAAACAAACTTGAGCTCAATGGCGTTGAGATCATTGATCCCAAATGTGAGGAGGAAGCCGGAAGAAGAAAGGATTTTGCTGAGTTCCTTTACGAGAAAAGACAGAGGCACGGCGTTACCCTCAAATCGGCCGAACACCTCATCATGCACCGGAACTATTATGCCCCTATGCTTGTTGAAAGCGGATTTGCCGATGCTATGATCTCTGGGCTGACACGAAATTATCCCGAAACACTTCAGCCTGCAATACATGCGATCGGCATGAAAGAAGGTGCCAGGCTGATCTCGGGCATGTACATCATCAACACCAAAAAAGGCCCGTATTTCTTTGCCGACTGCACCGTGAACAAGAACCCTACAGCAGAACAGCTTGTCGAGATTACCCTGCAAACGGTTTATGCTGTTGAACAGTTCAGGATCACACCCCGGGTTGCCTTTGTGAGCTACTCTAATTTCGGGTCCAACCCCGGAAGGATACCCGATCTGCAGCGGGATGCAGTGGAAATGTTGCATGAAGCGCATCCGGATATAGTTGTGGATGGTGAAATGCAGGCTAATGTGGCCCTGAATGACGACATCCTGAAAGAGAACTTCCCATTCTCGAAGCTTGTGGGCGGGGCTGCAAACGTACTGATATTCCCCTACCTAACCGCAGGGAACGTGGCTTATAAACTGCTCCAGACCCTTGGTGGTTTCGAGGTTATCGGGCCTATTATAAACGGCCTGTCAAAGTCGATTCACGTGATGCCTATCGGAAGCACCGTATCAGAGATAGTCAATATGGTGAACATAGCCGCTATTGATGCACAGTGTGTGAAAGACAGGAACAACTGCAGGTAAAACCTTTTTACCTCAAATCGGGCAAATTATTATCTTTGTGGTTCTTTTAGGTGAAAAAAGAACAGGAAACCAAATACTTTAAGTATGGAGAAGATTACCGTTATCGGTGCCGGCAATGTCGGTGCCACCTGTGCAAATGTAATAGCACATAAAGATCTTGCCCGGGAAGTTGTACTTATCGACATCAAGGAAGGTGTAGCCGAGGGAAAAGCCCTTGACATATGGCAGGCATCCTCGATCAACCACTTCAATACAAGGGTAAGGGGACATACAAATGATTATCTGAAATCAAAAGGATCGGGCATTATAGTTGTAACTTCGGGTGTGCCCCGTAAGCCGGGCATGTCGCGCGATGACCTGATCAAGACCAATGCAGGCATTGTAAAGGATGTTGTTGAAAAGTCGATCCGTTATTCTCCCGACGCCACCCTTATCATCGTATCCAATCCACTGGATGTTATGACCTATGCCGCGTTCAAGGCAGCCAACAAGTCGCCGAACAAAGTGTTCGGGATGGCAGGGATCCTCGATATCGGCCGCTATAAGGCTTTCCTTGCAGAAGCATTGAACATATCCCCGAAAGACATTCACGCCTTGCTGATGGGTGGTCATGGTGATTCCATGGTGCCGCTGAGGAGGTTCACCTCTGTTGCAGGGATACCGGTTACTGACCTGCTCAACAAGGAAGAACTTGACAAGATCATTGAAAGGACACGAAAAGGAGGCGGTGAGCTGGTCAACCTTATGGGCACATCAGCCTGGTATGCTCCGGGCGCTGCCGCAGCGCAGATGGTTGAGGCGATCGTGGACAACGAACGCAGGATATTCCCGGTATCAGCCTATATCAAGGATATGTACGGATTGAAAGACCTGTTCATGGGCGTACCTGTGATACTTGGTAAAAACGGTATTGAAGAAGTGATAGAGCTGAAGCTGAACGAAAGGGAACTCAAGCTCGTCCACGGTAGCGCCAAATCAGTGAAAGAGGTGATGGCTTCCCTCGACAGCATGAAACTTTTCTAAACCTTGAATTCAAAATAAAGGCAAGGCTGTAAATGATATTTTTGCAGCCTTTTTTTAAAATTATTCCGACCAAAACCACATCATGAAAAGAATAGTTGTGCTGACAGGTGCAGGAATGAGCGCTGAGAGCGGGCTGAGTACATTCCGCGATAACAACGGTTTATGGAACAATTACCGTGTAGAGGAAGTTGCTACGCCGGAAGCCTGGGAGAACAATATAGACCTGGTACTCGATTTTTATAACCAGCGTCGCAAGCAGCTATATGAGGCAGAGCCGAATGCCGCACATAAGGCCCTTGCCAGGCTCGAGCAAAGATACGAGGTTGATATTATCACACAGAATGTTGACGACCTCCACGAGCGGGGCGGCTCGACAAGGGTTCTCCACCTGCACGGCGAGTTAAAAAAAGTAAGGAGTACCGGTGATCCTGACCTGATCTATGATCTTGAGGGATGGGAACTGAAGAAAGGCGACCTGTGTAAAAAAGGTTACCAGCTCAGGCCTCATATTGTCTGGTTTGGCGAGCCGGTGCCACTGATAATGGATGCAGCCGACATTGCCAACAAAGCCGACCTTTTCCTGGTAATCGGCACATCACTGCAGGTTTACCCTGCTGCAGGTCTTCTTCATTATGTCCCTGTTAAAAGCCCGAAGATATTGATCGATCCAAAAGCCAGGCCGGATTCTTTTATCGAAAACCTGAAAATATATAATGAAAAGGCTGCAGAAGCCGTTCCCGGGCTGGTAGATACCCTGCTTGAAGAAATGTGAGAATATGCCCGACTATGACCAGATAATCGCAAAAGCAAAACATTACTGCGCTTACCAGGAACGATGCATCAGTGATGTACGCAAGAAACTGGCACAATGGAAAGCTTCAGGAAAACAGGCTGAAAAAGTAATTAAGGAGCTGATCGATGAAAAATACCTTGACGAGGATCGCTTTGCCGGTATCTTTGTCGCAGGCAAGTTAAGGAATAATCAATGGGGTAAGCTGAAGATCGAAATGGAACTGAAAAGCCGGGGCATACCCGGGGATATAGTTATAAAAGCAATAAACTCTATTGACACTGAGGAATATTCGGGCATACTAAGTAACCTGCTAGAGAGGAAATCAGGTGAATACAGCGGCAGTGACGCTTTCGAAAGAAAACAGAAACTTATAAGATTCGCACTGGGAAAAGGTTACAAGGCTGATGAGATTTACAGGGCCCTCGAAAAGACTGACATCTGAACACCTTATATCAGGGGAAAAGTATTCACTTTCTCGTAAATAAAAATTACATTTGCAATTCTTACTAATCAACAGGAATAAATGATATCTTCAGAAATGATGAAAGACCTGCATGAAAGGCTTGTAGCCTTGAGGAGGTATCTTTGACATCGATAAGAAAAAAGAGCAGATAGCCGAAAAGGAAAAGCTGACCCAGGAACAGGATTTCTGGAACGACCCCAAGGAGGCCGAAAAGGTCCTCAAATCCTTAAAAAGCATAAAGCGGTGGACTGAAGCTTACGAAAAAGCAGTGATTGTTTTCGAAGACTTTTCTGTAATTTATGATTTTCATGAAGAAGGGGAAGGTTCGGAGGAGGAGGTTGAGTCACATTATCAGAAGGCACTGAAAGCTGTTGAGGACCTGGAGTTCCTGAATATGCTCAGCGGTGAGGAGGATAAGCTGAACGCCATCCTTGAGATCAACTCCGGGGCCGGCGGCACCGAAAGCCAGGACTGGGCTCAGATGCTTATGAGGATGTATATCCGCTGGGGAGAGCTCAATGACTACAAGGTCAAAGAACTTGATGTCCAGGAAGGAGAGGTTGCAGGGATCAAATCGGTTTCGCTTGAATTTGAAGGTGAATATGCCTTTGGTTACCTTAAAGGCGAGAACGGGGTGCACAGGCTGGTTAGGCTCTCCCCTTTCGATTCAGCCAACCGCAGGCATACCAGCTTTGCCTCCATCTATGTTTATCCTGTTGTAGATGAAAACATTGAAATAGAGGTCAACCCCTCCGAAATCACGTGGGATACCTTCAGGTCATCGGGGCCCGGGGGACAGAATGTTAACAAAGTTGAAACAGCGGTAAGGCTGCACCACGAACCGACCGGCATTGTTGTTGAATGCCAGGAAACACGCTCGCAGGGGCAGAACAGGGAAAAAGCCATCCAGATGCTTAAATCGCAGCTTTACGAAATAGAATTGCGGAAAAAGAAAGAGGCCCAGGCCGAGATCGAAGGCAGCAAGAAAAAGATCGAGTGGGGCTCGCAGATCAGGAACTATGTGCTGCACCCTTATAAGATGGTCAAAGACCTGAGGACCGGCATTGAAACGGGAAACGTGCAGGCTGTGCTCGACGGTGAGATCAATGATTTCATCAAGGCATACCTTATGGAATATGGCAATAGTTAGAGTTGAGATGAAGCGAAGCGGAATCCCGTGAACGGAGTGAAACGGGAGTTGAGTGTTGAGATAATTAAGAACTCAGAATTTATAATTAGAATTATGTATACGATCTATCACAATCCGAGATGCAAGAAATCAAGGGCAGGACTGAAGCACCTTCAGGACAAAGGAATTGAACCTGTAATCGTGGAATACCTCAAGGAACCCCTTTCGGAAGGGGATCTTAAAAAACTGCTGAAAATGCTTGGCAAGAAGCCCCAGGAAATGATCCGCACCCAGGAAGAGGTATACCGCAAGCAATACAAAGGCAAAGACCTTGGTGATGATGAATGGGTGAAAGTGATGGTTGAAAACCCTAAGCTGATCCACCGGCCGATAGTGGTAAAAGACGGGAAAGCAGTGCTGGGCGACCCGGCAGAGAACATTGAAAAGATATTATAGAGTTGAGTTCTGAGATTTGAGTGTTGAGATAATTGGAAATTTATAATTAACATCCGAACACTCAAACACCCGAACATTTATCCTCCGTGCGCCTACGCTGGAGCTTCGGCGCAAGCGTAAGCGAAGCGAAGGAGGACCCGAACACTCAAACACCTTAACATTATAACACCAAAACCAATGGCAGTAAGAATAGAAAAAGACACAATGGGCAATGTTGAAGTACCGGCCGAAAAATACTGGGGAGCCCAAACCCAGCGGTCGAAGCAGAACTTCAGGATCGGCCCCGAAGCATCCATGCCGCCGGAGATCATCCAGGCATTCGGTATCCTCAAAAAAGCGGCTGCTCATGCCAATTATGAACTCGGGGTACTTCCCGAAGAAAAAAAGGACCTGATCAGCAAGGTATGTGATGAGATCACGGAAGGGAAGCTGAACGATCACTTTCCGCTGGTGATCTGGCAGACAGGATCGGGCACACAATCGAACATGAACGTGAACGAGGTTGTGGCCAACCGGGCACATGTAATGAGCGGAGGCAAGCTGGGAGAAGGCAAAAGGCTCATCCATCCCAACGATGATGTAAACAAATCGCAGTCATCGAACGACACTTTTCCCACTGCAATGCACATTGCTGCCTATAAGATGATCGTCGATACAACCATCCCCGGCATTGAGAAACTTCACAACACCCTTGTGAAGAAATCACAGGATTTCGCTGAGGTTGTCAAAACCGGGAGGACGCACCTGATGGACGCCACACCACTCACTATCGGTGATGAATTCTCAGGATATGCCTCACAGCTTGAGCACGGTCTGAAAGCACTCCGGGCCACCCTGCCCCACCTGCAGGAACTTGCACTTGGCGGTACGGCAGTTGGCACGGGCATCAATACTCCCGAAGGCTATTCAGAGCTCGTGGCAAAGAAAATTTCAGAATTCAGCGGCTATCCTTTTGTTACTGCCGAGAACAAGTTTGAATCACTGTCGGCGCATGACGCCATGGTAGAGACCTCCGGGGCACTGAAAACCCTTGCTGTAAGCCTCATGCATATTTCAAATAACATCAGGTTGCTGGCCTCAGGGCCCAGGTGCGGGATCTCGGAAATCATTCTTCCGGCAAACGAACCGGGATCATCCATTATGCCCGGAAAGGTTAATCCCACCCAGGCCGAAGCCATCACAATGGTTTGTGCACAGGTGATCGGCAACGATACCGCCATCAGTGTCAGTGGTACCCATGGCCATTTCCAGTTGAATGTCTTTAAGCCGGTAATGATATATAACCTGTTGCAATCAGCAAGGCTTTTAGGTGATGCCTGCTTATCATTTAACGGCAACTGCGTTGAAGGCATCGAGCCGAACAGGGAAAACATCAAAAAGAACCTCGAAAACTCCCTCATGCTGGTCACTGCCCTCAACACTCATATTGGTTACGACAATGCAGCCAAAATTGCCAAGAAGGCACATAATGAAGGAAAGACGCTGAAAGAAGCGGCACTTGAGCTGCGACTTCTTACCAAAGAAGAGTTTGACAAATGGGTTGATCCATCGAAGATGCTGGGCAAGCGCTAGAAGCTGCTCTCAGGCACCTTCTTCATAAAATACATACGGTAAACAAAGGCATTCTTTACATGCCTGCCCCCCCGGTTTATCCTGATTGTATCCGAGGGCTCCATCACATGGAAATACTCCATGAAATTCGAAACATCATGATAATCGCGGGTTGTGGTAATGAACCAGGCATTCATGCCCTTTTCGAAACCACCACGGTAACGGTTTATCCAGGCGTATTTATGCAACTTGTCGAGCGGGCCGATACATAATACTTCAGTACCTGCCGGACCGGCCACATAATAGTCCAGGTTGGCAGCCGGAAACCATCTGTAGGAAAGCACTACATCATCCCTCCTCATCAAGTATTCATTGATGTCCCTTTCCCTGATCTCATTGAACTCCTCCCCTATCTGTTCCCAGCCATACATATCGAGAGTTACATCATTCTTACCCAGTTCACGGGGATCCTCGCTGTAGTCGTAGAACAGCCATCCCCCTTTAATCTGTGCAACTCCGAGGATCAATATTATAACCAGCAGCGAAAGAGCTGAAAGCACAGGCAAGGGTACAGGTTTTTTCATCCCGGGCCTCATCTGCTTGTCAGAAAGCCATGCCGAAGCAAGAAATATAAGCATTGTATAGGCCGGGCCTGTCCAGTGAGGCAGTGTTTGCCTGAAAAGAGAGAACAAGATAAAAAGAAATATGAGGGGCAGTGCTGTGAGTAAAAGAAAACGGCCTGTTGATCGCGAAAAGAAAACCTTCTTTCTTAAGAATGCAATCACACCGCCTGCGATGAGGACATAATTGACCGGGTTATTATAAAGGAACTGCCCTGAAAGCTCTGTTATGAGGGTATTGAAATTTATGCCTGAGCCAAAAAAGCCAATCCTGCCGCTATGGAAGGTAAAACTTACAAAGTCGGTATTGATGTTCCATATCAGCACAGGGAGGAAAAAAAGACCGGAAAGCAGAATGGAGAAGTAAAGAAAAGGCGACCTTATCCATTTCCGGTCGTAAAGCAAAATGTAAAGGATTGCGCCAATCCAGAGGAACACAGAGGTGTATTTCGACAGCATTGCCAGTCCTATGCCCATGCCGGCCAGAACAAGTTGCCAATTCCTGACCTTCAGGGTGCCTGAACCGTTGAATACTTCGATCAGGAAATAGGTGCTGATCAGCCAGTAAAAAAGCTGCGGCGTATCGGGCAGGATAAATGTTCCCGAGATCACGAAAGTGTAGATAGATGAAGTGTAGAGCAGTGATGCGATCCAACCGGTGCGCTCATTCTTAATGGATCTTCCTATCAGGAACACCAGCAAGGTATTGAGCGAACCAATAATAACAGGCCCGAGACGGATAAAAAATTCTGAATCGAGAAGCAGGTTGAGTGTGAAGAGCTGGATCACCCATCCAACCATTGGCGGATGATCAAAATGGCTGAGAGCTGGATAAAGAGCATAGGTCCAATAATACACCTCATCGTTGCCAAGCTCTAAGAAAGCTGCGAGTAACCCCCGGATGAGGGTTGAAATAATGATCAGCCACCACAGGTACCTGGTATAAGGGGATCCTCTTTTCATTTGTTCCTTTTTCTTATCTTTCTCCTTATTATTAAGTAAACGATCACCAACACAGCTGACCAGCTTATGATCCAGAACGTCAACGACCTGGCCAGGTTCACCTCTGCCTTTTCCATAACCCCCGGAATAGTGCCGTCGTACCTGACAACGGGGTTAAGATAGAAAATGTTCTTATCGGGGAAAGTTATCTCAGTCCTTATGTATGTATCGCTGTCATGAATTTTGTAATGTGCCCCGGTTCCTCCTTTCACTGTTTTCATGATCTTTCCGCCCTGCCCTATGAAACGGAATTCCAGTGCTTCCTTGCTGCATTCAACACTGAGTGTGTCGGAGTACACTTTCACCGACCGGATACTGGCAATTTCGGGCACCTTGTTTACTTTTTCTTCCCAGGTCTCCTGCGCTGTCCTGAAAATATCTGCTGCATAATGGATCCCCTTCCTCATGGAAGAGATTATCTCGTTTTTTTCCAGTTTTTCGGCGTGAACGTATGTACAACGGTGGCCCACCTCCAGTTGCTGGGTAAGGTCGTGTGCATCGTCGTTGCCAAGAACAGTGGCATAACTGCCTGCCGAGAGCGCCGCATCCCAGTGCTCAGGGGAAAAGCGCATGTAGTTCAGGACTTCGATACCATCATAATTGGTGAGGTAAAGAAAATCTTCGGGATCCCAGCCGTACCTCAGCCTGGGATGAGCTATGTACACCATTTCGTTCTTATTCTGCAGCAAGTCTATTATATGCTGCTTATGGTGAAGAGTCTGGAAAAGGGGGTAATCACGCCAGCTCACTCCTGAAGCGCCTATCACTACCTGGTGCTGTTTCCTGATTCCGTAGCCATGCTCGTAAACCGGTATGTATTCGGGCTTATCCTTGCCGTATTCATTGATCCTCATATAATCTGAGGTGGCGATTATCTCATAACCCAGCCTCCTGTAGACACTGTCGATAGCTTCGTTTGTATTGTTCCGCCCCCCGGTGATACCCAACCACGCATAGGATTGTATCTGGAAATTGGCCCTGCGCCAGTTAAAGGAATCCACCTGCTGGTAGGGATTATATATGAATTCACCGGAAAAGGGTTCCGGTTCGGGGAAATCATAGATCGGGCAGGTAAGGTAATTAAATAACACGTAGGAAGCTGCCAGTATTAGCAGCAGCAGGACAAAGCGGAACAACAATCGTATGATCCTTTTTAATACCACTCAGTGTGTTATTAGTTCACACTGTAAAATTAGGCAATAATGTTAGAAGTGGCTTACTGCTGAAATTTGATCAGCTGCATTTGGAATGACCGCAGGCGGTGCAGGTTTCACAGCCCTCTTTGTATTCAAGCGATCCTGCTGATCCGCAGTTCTCGCATTTCTCCTTTGCTATCTTGGTGCCGTCGGGGATGTATTTTTTCAGTGCCCTGACCACGCCGTTCTTCCAGGTATTGATCGCTTCGGTCTCGAGCTGCAGATTTTCAACCAGGTGCACTACAAAGGGCAGCGGCATGCCATGGCGGAGAATACCCGAGATCAGCTTGGCATAGTTCCAGTATTCGGTGTTGAACTGCCTCGACAGGCCTTCCATTGTGATCTTGTAGCCGTCAGGGTCGGTAAATTGGAAGTCGTATCTCGACTGGCCTTCCTCATCCCGGTTCTTTATAATGTTTCCATTCTTAACATAGTCGGGCAGGAAAAATCCCTGACCGTGGCCTGTGAATATCTCGTAAGGCCTTCCGTCGAGCAGGCCCACTACGGCTACCCATTTCTCATCGTCGTTCTGGAACTTCAGCACATTCCCTTCAAGCACATGGGGCCTTTTCGGGGCGGTAGTTTCCGTAAAGATATTATCCTTTTCCTTTTTCTTCTCTTTACCTACCAGGACCCCTGACCGGGATCCGTCCCTGTAGATTGTTATTCCCTTGCACCCGCTTTCCCATGCTGTGGTATAGATCTCGCTGACCAGTTCCTCGGTAATATCCTCAGGCACATTCACGGTGACACTGATGCTGTGGTCAACCCATTTCTGGATTGATCCCTGCATCTTTACCTTCGAAACCCAGTCGATGTCATTGGAAGTGGCTTTATAGTAGGGTGATTGCTCTACCAGCTTATCGAGCTCGTCATCTTCAAAGGTTTTCACCTCCACAGGATCGAGACCTTTTGTTTTCAGCCATTTTTCGAAACCGGGGTGGAAAACATTATATTCTTCCCATGAGTCGCCCACTTCATCCACAAATGTCACATTCACATCCTTATCGTTTGGATTGACCTTCCTTCTTCTTTTATAGCTCACCATGAACACCGGCTCGATGCCTGATGTTGTTTGCGTGCAGATGCTGACGCTTCCCGTTGGTGCAATGGTAAGCATGGCGATGTTCCTTCGGCCGTTCTTTTCCATCTTTTCATAGACGTGGGGAACAGCTTCCTTAAGACGGAGGATGAAGGGGTTGTCTTTTTCCTTTTCAGTGTCATAAATTGGGAATGCGCCTCTTTCTCCGGCAAGGTCGGCAGAGGAGTTGTAGACCTCTACTGCCAGCAATTTGTGCACTTCAGTCGAGAATTCAATGGCTTCTTCGGAGCCGTATTGCATACCAAGTGCGGCGAGCATATCACCTTCGGCGGTGATGCCTATACCTGTCCGGCGTCCCTGTATGCATTTTTCCCTGATATTAAGCCAAAGGTCTTTTTCTATCTTTTTTACTTCTTCTGTTTCAGGGTCGGTGACAATTTTTTCGAGGATCCCGTCGATCTTTTCGAGCTCAAGGTCGATGATATCGTCCATAATACGCTGTGCATGATGAGCATGTTGCACGAAAAGGCCGGCATCGAACATTGCCTCCTCCGTAAAAGGGTTTTTCACGTAGGAGAACAGGTTGATGGCAAGCAGACGACAACTGTCGTACGGGCAGAGGGGTATTTCACCGCAGGGATTGGTGGAAACAGTGGAAAATCCGTGTTCTGCATACCTGTCGGGGATTGCTTCCCTGCTGACCGTATCCCAGAAAAGCACACCCGGTTCTGCTGATTTCCAGGCGTTATGGATGATCTTTTCCCAGAGTTGTTTTGCATCCACTTCACGGGTAAAGGTGGGATTATCAGAATCAATGGGATACTGCTGGATATAGGGTTTGTTTTCCTTGACGGCCTGCATGAACCCGTCATCGATCTTTACCGAAACGTTGGCTCCGGTAACTTTGCCCTGTTCGAGCTTGGCGTCAATGAAATTCTCTGCATCCGGATGTTTAACCGAAATTGTAAGCATAAGTGCCCCGCGCCTTCCGTCCTGTGCAACCTCCCGGGTTGAGTTGGAATATCTTTCCATAAAGGGAACTATCCCTGTTGAAGTGAGTGCGCTGTTCTTCACGGGGCTGCCGGTTGGGCGGATATGTGAGAGGTCATGGCCTACACCTCCCCTTCTTTTCATGAGTTGCACCTGTTCCTGGTCTATCTTCAGGATCCCGCCGTATGAATCGGAGATACCTTTGTTGCCTATTACGAAGCAATTGGATAGAGAAGAGATCTGGTGATCGTTGCCAATGCCGGCCATCGGACCGCCCTGGGGAATGATGTACCTGAAATCCTTCAGTAAATGGTAGATCTTTTCTTCATCGACCGGGTTAGGGTACTTTTTTTCTATCCTTGCAATTTCCGCAGCAAGGCGACGGTGCATATCATCAGGGGTAAGTTCGAAAAGCTCTCCTTTGCTGTTCTTAAGTGCGTATTTATTCACCCATACGTTAGCCGCCAATGAATCCCCTCCGAAATATTCTGTTGCTTTTTCAACCACCGTGCTGTAAGGATATGGCCCACCCTTTTTCACCTGCAGATCATTTTTGGCTGATTTTCCATTACCTCCCGATATTTTCAGATCCTGCCCCTGAGGCATTTTATTTTGTAAATGTGCCTGGTCGTCAGATCTCTTCTTCACCATCTTATCGTAAAATTTCTTTTCTTTTGCGGGATGGTTTTTGGTTTCCTGGTTCTCGATCTGCGCGAAGAGGTTATTTTCCATAGTTTTACAGCTATTTTATACAGTTTATATATTTGAGGATGCGGAAACCCGTTCTTTATCCAACCTGGTCAAAAGATTTTCACGGGGGGAAATATCCGGATGCTAAATTACAATTTCAAAGCCGCTCAAGTGAATTTAGTTTTTAACATTTAAGCAGTTGAAAAAAATTATCTTATTGATTCTCTTATCATTAAAATCAATGATTGCCATTTTTCAACAATCTTTGAAAAAAAAACACCTCAAAATAAAGCTAAAGCCAGGAATGGCAAAACCTTAGAAACAATAGTAGAGACAGGCATTACCCTGAAATGTTCAACCTGGGGCCTATAGTTTTATGAACAACTTTTTTTTAACAAATATTGCAATATATCAGAAATCGAGGCTGAGTGAAATGTAAAAGACAGGCTTCTTGATTTGGCGGTCTTCAATCCCCCAGGCGATATCACCCCTGAGGAAATAACCGAAGACCCTTGTCCGGAGGCCTCCTCCGAAACCTCCTACAAGAGGTTCTTTTTGTTCCCTTACAATGATATACAGTGCCCCGTCGCGAATTATGGTTGTATAAAGGGAGTTTTCATCTGAATAAGGGTCTCGTCCCGACCAGGCGGTACCGACATCGCCAAAAGCAATAATCTGGAAACTGTTAAGGAAATCAGATTTAATGGGGCGGTTCATAAAGTACCTGAAAACCGGGAAGCGTAATTCTGAATTGATCACAAAAAAGTTGTTGCCGTTCCTTGCGTTCTGCGGGAACCCCCTCATGTTGGTGGCAAGGGTTTGATAAGCATAGTTCTGGTTCGGGTCGATGGGAGTGTTTTGCTCAAACTTCGGAGCGAGCCAGTTATCCACACCGCCCATGTAATAGATTAGCCTGTTCTTCCCGAATGAGGTGCTTGCCGCAAAGCGGTTTGCCCAGATAAAGTCGCGGTGGATCCGGTAGTAATGCCTGAAATCAACACCTATCACAGTCATGTTCTTGTCATCCTCATCCAGTATCTGTGTGTACTCCCCAAACACCTTGAACCTGGTACCTGCTAGCAGGTTTGGAGCTAGTTCCTTGGTGTTGTCATAAATAAACTCACCTTTCAGGCCGCCCCAGTATTCATCTGTATTGGGGAATGTCAGTGCAGGTTCGTTCGTCGACAGCCAGATACCTCTCTGGTACCTGATGCTTGCCGTTCCCCTCACTGCAAATACCGGACTGAAGGGGTATTTCAGGCGATAATAAAACTGATACGATCTGAACCGTTGAATAAAGGTCTGCAACCCTGCATAATATTCACTTTCGGAGGCCTGGCGTACGAAAATTATCTCTTTGTCGAGACGCTTGCGCAAATTCGCATAAGTAAAAAGGTACTCAATGTTGTTAAGGCTTAAAGGTATCCTGAACCCTCCCACGATCCTGTGGTCTTCCAAAAGGTCCGTAAGTCCTACTTTGAAAAATCCATTAAGACCGAGGTTGTAAAAGCTCCCTGAATTGCCGCTCCCGAAAGGTTGGTAAAAATAATTCAGGGATGTATAATCGAGTTGCGTGGTCAGTTCGTTTATGTAATACTCAACCCTGTAATTCTGTCGTTTGGGAAGCTGAAAGCCCTTTTTCTCCGTCCCGGTAACGGCAGCAACTTTCTGTGCCGCCACCGAATCGGCAGGTTCTTCTCCGAGTTTGACAAATGCCTGCCTGTCGAACCTGTAATTATTGATGTCAATCTCACCGGGCTCTCCCTCACCTATCTGAGGTGCTTGCTGCTCGGGCTTGCGGAATACATTCCTGAAACGTTTGTTGAACTCCCTCCTCACCTTCTGCATCTTTATCTCCTCCTCAATTTCATCTATCCTCGCCTTTTTCTGGAATTCATCCCTATAACCGGTGTTCGTAAGCTCTTCACCCTGTTCTTCACCCGGGACAACAAGTTCTTCGGTAAATAAATAATACAATCCATTGTAAAAAAGTGACTCGCTGTAGGTGCCACTTTCAGGACTCACCTCATGAAAAAGAATGTTCCTGGCATAATCGGTAATTGGATAGGTGGTGGAAAAATAACGGTAATGCACAGTGGTGTCTACATAGGCGATGGTACTGTCGACAATGCCGGCAAACCTGTTATAAATACCATTCCGGTCGCTCAGGAAGAGGAATTTCCCGTCTTCCCATTCCCGCGGTTGTGTTTCATTGGTAAAAGGGGTTGAAGTTACCCTTTTGAGTATCGGCGACCTGCTTGAATAATCGTAAATAAAGAGGTCGGTTGTGATAGGCATTTCTGCGGGGTAATTTTCCGGCGCCCATTCAAGGGTATCGGAAAGCCTGTTTGAAGAGAAGATGATCTGACTGGAGTTGTTCAGGAACCTGGGGGTAAGGTCATCATAAATATCATTTGTAATTTGTTGGTGCGATCCGGCTGAAATATTGTAAATGTAGAGGTCTGACTGACCAAGCTGTACGGCCGAGAAGAGCAGGGTACGGCCATGATGAGCAAAGCTGAAATCGAGCACCTTTTCAAAATTATAGAGTATTACCGACTGATACTCTTTCTCTTCCGGTTTATAGAAATAGAGATAAACCTCCCCTTTCTTTTCCACGATGAACGACAGGGCCCTGCCATTAGGATGCCATGCCAGCAAGGGATATGAATAATCGATCTTTTCTTCGAGCCTGAAGCCGCCCTTGAAGATGCGTTTTCTTTTACCGGTAAGCAGGTCTTTGATGTAAATCTTGTATTTGCCGTCATTGTATGTTACAAAAGCCACATTCCTGCCGTCGGGGCTTACTGTGGGCCTGGAATAGACAAGGTGTTTTTTGACCTTTTTTTGAAATTCTTTTTCAGGTAAGTACCTTTCCTGCACCGACTCATATTTTTCACTGTAATAGGTGAGCCATTCTTCCAGCATTTTTTTATACGAAACCCCCACAACATAAAGGAAGCCCTTCTCTACATTATGGCTGAGCTGGGTCATATTGATTATGGCTGCGATGGATGAACTGCCGTAAGTATCAGAAACATACTTCCAGAGGGAGTGCCCGGCATAGGTGGCTTCCTCTCCTGTAAGGTTGTTGAATTTCTCGTACCTTCCTGACAGTATCCCATCCCTTACCCTGTTATCAATCTCTGCATTCCATTCATCGCCAAGGTATGAAAGAAGGCCGTTGGTGTACCATTCCGGAAGCCTGTACAAGGTGTTGTTCTTAATTTGTGAGCCTATGTTGCTCCCCAGCATGATCTGGTTGATCAGCACATTGGCAATACCTGTCCTAACCTGTTTTTCAAAATGCCTCATGTCGCCGTTGAAATACAGGAAAACCTTGGTCCCCACAATATGAGTCACCCCTCCCGTATTGTAGTGTTCCCCGTAATCTAATCCAATATTGCTTTGTTTCAGATCGGTGAGGTTATTGAAAACCAGGAACTGGATTTTATCATCAAGTCTTGTCTCAAGCCTTCTTTCCATTAAGGGTATTTGCAACGAGGCATATTTTGCAGTTTTCTCGGCCAGCTCCTGACCGTTCAGGTAGAAATAGGTATCAAAATCATCGAACTTATAAAAGGTCCACAGGAATTCCTTGTACTGGATTCGGCTTTTGCCGAATTCCTGCTGAAGGCCGTTGTAGAACTGAGCATTCCCTTCATCCGGAAATAACAACATCAGTGTCAAAGCAACTGCCACGACTAATGTTGAAAGGGTGTTTTTTAAACTAGAGATGCCCATGAGTAACAAGGTGTTAACTTCTAAATGAAATTACCAATTAAAAGGTTCACTTATCAAGCGAAATTTACGGAAAATTTAGCATTTACAGGATACCTTATTATTAGTA
The DNA here is from genome assembly GCA_964567785.1 of uncultured Bacteroidales bacterium. Lineage (GTDB taxonomy): Bacteria > Bacteroidota > Bacteroidia > Bacteroidales > JAGOPY01 > CAZMOK01. The sequence goes on from CAZMOK010000018.1 coordinate 27,250, forward strand.
TCATTATTAATAACTTTGCCCGGTATAAATTATTTTATTCTTATCCTCATATGACAGAGATCAAAAGATTTACATTTAACCCGTTCCAGGTCAATACCTATCTGCTGTGGGATGAAACCAAAGAATGTGCCATTGTGGACCCGGGCTGCTATGATGAAAAAGAAAAATCTGCCATAACGGATTTTATTGAAAAAGAAGGATTAAAGCCTGTTGTCCTGGTGAACACCCATTCACACATCGACCACATTGTAGGGAACGAATTCATATCAGAAAAATACAACCTTGAAATTACAGCCCACGAGGCAGGCAAGAGGTTTGCTGAAAATGCACACCAGAATGCCTTCGTATATGGTTTCTCTGGAGTCGGCTTCCTGACACCCCAAAAGCACTTAGAAGAAGGTGATAAGGTCACCTTCGGCAGCAGTGAACTGGAAGTGCTCGACACCCCAGGGCATGCCGACGGCAGCATATGCCTTGTAAACCATAAAGACAAATTTGTGATCGCCGGGGATGTATTGTTCATGCAGGGTATTGGCCGGACAGACCTGCCTTCCGGCAATTACGACCTTCTGCTGAAAAATATAAAGGAAAAGTTGTTTACCCTGGATAACGACTACACGGTATATCCGGGCCACGGTCCTGAAACAACCATCGGAATGGAAAAGAACAGCAACCCTTTCCTTGTGAAGCTGTAAAGGGCTGATGGCTGATGACTGACGACT
>CAZMOK010000018.1:28071-53167 GCA_964567785.1 uncultured Bacteroidales bacterium
CTGATGACTGACGACTACCCACTTTCCCCCAACATCTCCCTCACCTTCCTTACGATCTCATCCTCATCGATCTCCATCATGCACTTAAAATGACCTTTTGGGCACTTTTCGAATCCGATCTTACTGCAGGGCCGGCACGACAAGCCTTTCACTTCGAAAATCTCCGACCGTCCCTTACCTTCAGGCAAATAGGGGTACATTCCGAATTCAGGTACTGTGTTCCCCCATAATGATATAATGTTTTTATTATACGCTGCCGCGATGTGCATGAGGCCTGTGTCGTGAGTTATTACCACCTTTGCCTGCCTTACAAGTGATGCCGAAATATTGATATCGAACTTCCCGCAGAGATTGACAATATCATCACGGACGGCGTCGAAAACTTTTTCCCCTCTTTCATGATCTGCGGGCCCGCCCAGTAATGCCACGGGATAATCGAGTTTTTTGCAGATTTCTATGATCTTTTCTTCGGGAAGTGCCTTGGTAGTGTGTTTTGCACCGATGACAAAAGCAACATAGCCATCCTTCAAAAAAGATTTTATGGTCCCGGTATCAATCTCAATATTCCCGGGAATGTAATAATCCAGTCCCCTGCCATCGTTACTCACCCCAAGCGGCACGGCAGCTTTGAAGTACCTGTCGACAATATGGACATCCGGCAGGCGGTTCAACCGGAACCTGACAAGCAACCACTTTTCGAAATTAAGCTTTGGGAAAGAAAAGGTCATTTTTCTCAGTCCGAGCCTTACGCCCAACGACCTGAAATTTTTGTGCAGGTCGAGGATGAAATCATAGTTCTCCTCCCGGAGCTGGGGCACCACCTCACCAATCCTTTTTTCAATGGCGTAGATCTTATCAATGTAGGGATTGCCTTCTATTACAGGCTTAAATGATTTTTTAGTGAGAAAGTGCAGCTCAGTGCCGTTGAGCTGCTCCTTTACTGCCCTTATAACAGGGGTGGTGAGCACGATGTCACCGATGGAAGAGAATCGTATTATAAGGACCTTCGTCAAACCGGGAATTTTTACAAATGTAATCAGGATCGCCATTTTACTCTAATTTTGCAGCATGATTCTTGCTGATTCACACACACACCTTTACCTGGATAAGTTTGATGAAGACCGTTATGAGATGATCGAACGGGCGCTTGCAAAAGGGGTTAAGTATTTCTTTCTGCCAAATATCGATAAAAACAGCATTTCACCGCTCCTTTCCCTGGCGGGCAGGTACCCGCACATCTACCCGATGATGGGGTTGCATCCCACATCTGTAAAGGACGACTGGGAGGAGCAGCTTGAGGTGATCGAAGGGAAGCTTCGTGAAGGGGGGTTTGTAGCTGTGGGCGAGATAGGCATCGACCTTTACTGGGACAAGACCTACAGGAAAGAACAGGAGGAGGCCTTCAGGCGCCAGATAGCGCTTGCCAGGGAACTGGACCTGCCCATCGTGATCCATTCCAGGAATTCTTTTGATGAGATCTTCGAAATAATGAACGATGTTTATGAGCCAGGGTTAAGAGGGGTTTTTCATTGCTTCACAGGAGGCAGGAGGCACGTAAGGAAGATACTGGGCTGGGAAGGATTCAGGCTTGGTATAGGCGGGGTCCTGACTTTCAGGAATGCAGGGCTCGACAACGTAATAACCAAAGTGGGGCTTGAACACCTCGTTCTTGAGACCGACTCCCCCTACCTGAGCCCTGAACCTTTCAGGGGCAAGAGGAATGAAAGTGCATACGTGTATTATGTGGCCGAAAGGCTTGCAGAGATCAAGGGTATCAGTATTGAAGAGGTGGCAGAGGTAACGACAAGCAATACTCTTGAACTTTTTAGTGTTTAGTGTTCAGTGCTTAAATAAATCTTAGCTAGAAACTTAAAATTAAACACTAAAAACTGGTAAAAGACGACCAGAACCTTGCAGTTAGGCATCAACCAATAGATAATATTTACAATGGACAGATCCTCAATCTTAATAATTTATACGGGCGGGACCATCGGGATGGTCAGGGATGAGGTTACAGGGTTGCTGAAGCCCGTAGACCTGGATTCCTTGTATGAGAACATACCGGTACTGGAGAAATTCGACTGCAGCCTCGAGTTCAGGTCTTTCGACCCCCTGCTGGATTCTTCCAATATCAATCCTGAACACTGGAAAAAGATTGCCGATATCATAGAAGAGGATTATGAGCGGTTTGATGGTTTTGTGGTGCTTCACGGTTCTGATACCATGGCATATACTGCATCGGCACTCAGTTTCATGCTTGAGAACCTCAACAAGCCGGTAATACTTACAGGGTCGCAGTTACCGCTGGGGATGATCAGGACCGACGGGAGGGAGAACTTTGTAACAGCAATCGAAATAGCGGCTGCGAAAGAGGAGGATACCCCGTTAGTCCCGGAGGTAGCTGTCTTTTTCGAGAACATGCTGCTAAGGGGCAACCGTACCGTTAAATACAATGCCGAGCATTTCGAAGCCTTCCGCTCGGAGAATTATCCACCACTGGCAGAGGTTGGTGTTAACATCCGGTTCAATCACGACAACATAATGAAGCCCAACTTCAGGAAGTTGAAAGTACACAGGAGCCTTGAAACAAACATTGCCATCCTCCGGCTGTTCCCGGGGCTGTCCGAAACAGTAGTGCGGTCGGTAACAGATACACCGGGCCTCAAGGGCATTATACTGGGGTCGTACGGTACCGGAAATGCAATGGCGGAGGACTGGTTCCTTGAGCTGGTAAGAAAATCGGTAGAGCGAGGTCTTATTATATATAATGTAACACAGTGCCTGGCCGGCTCAGTAAACATGCACAGTTACGAAACGGGAAAAAAGTTACTGGATGCAGGGGTTATCAGCGGTCACGACATCACCACCGAATCGGCAGTGGCAAAAATGATGCACCTCTGCGGGCGTGGCCTTTCTGTTGAGAAAGTAAAAGCATTATTGGAAAAACCTTTGAGAGGGGAATTGACAGTCCGCAGGAGCACTTAATAATTTTCTTTAAACATAAGCGTTTATTATTCAGTACATTGAAAGGGGCTTTGCAGTAAGGTTTTGTCGGGTATAAAAAATGACTAACTTTACCCCGGAAAACAATTTTTTATTACTTTAGCCACCGGATTTCAAACCGCTATAATTTAGCGAATTAGCTGTTTGGAGAGGTGGCCGAGTGGTCTAAGGCGCACGCCTGGAGAGCGTGTATGCGCCGAAAGCGCATCATGGGTTCGAATCCCATTCTCTCCGCGATCACAAAAGAAAAATGTAACTGTAATCGAATCAACTTAATTCTATTTAATTATTAACAAATTTGATCACCATGAAAAAATTTATTTCATTACTGACGGCAGCAATTGTGCTCACGTTTGGTTTTTCCTATGTAGCAACAGCGCAGGAAGCAACAGAAGAAACCGGCACGGAAGCAATGGCCCAGGACACTACGGAAGCCGATACAGCGCAGATGGGGGCAACCGAACCGCCTCAAACAACGCTTGAAGAAGAGGCCGAAGAGCCCCAGGGTTTCCACCAGATCCTCAAGGAGCAGTTCATTGCAGGTAATGCCGGTTTTATGGGTATCGTATTGCTCGCCCTCATTTTCGGACTTGCCATCAGTATTGAACGTATCATTTATTTGAACCTGGCAACCACCAACACCAGGAAACTCCTTAACAAGGTTGAGTCTTCGCTGGAATCGGGAGGTATTGATGCTGCCAAGGAGGCATGTAAGGACACACGCGGTCCTGTGGCAAGCATTTTCTTCCAGGGCCTTAACAGGTATGACGAAGGTCTTGAATTGGTTGAGAAATCAATTGTATCATACGGAAGTGTGCTTATGGGGCGCCTTGAAAGCGGGCTATCATGGATCTCGCTCTTCATCGCCATTGCACCTATGCTAGGATTCATGGGTACGGTTATCGGTATGATCCAGGCATTCGACAACATTGAAGCAGCAGGCGACATTTCACCTTCCATTGTTGCCGGAGGTATCAAGGTTGCTCTTCTGACCACTGTATTCGGTCTAATCACAGCCATCATACTGCAGATATTCTACAACTACCTCGTGGCAAAGGTCGACAGCCTTGTAAACGCTATGGAAGACAGCACCATTACCTTTATAGACATTTTGGCAAAGCACAAAAAGTAAAAAATTGAGCTATGAGTGAAAGAACATCAAGAATCTTACAGTGGTTTCTCTACGCACTCCTGCTGGTATCGGCATTGCTAGGAGCATTTTTCTATGCCGGCTCGGGAGAAGGAGATACCCTTATGTACTGGGGATACGCTCTGCTTATTTTTGCCGTAGTGATTACCATAGTTGCAGCCATCGCAAATTTGTTCGTCAGTCCGAAGGGTTCCGTCAAATTACTGATAATGCTGGCAGTTATGGTAATTGTGGCATTGGTGTCGTATTTCCTGGCAGGAAATGAATTCAACAGTATCCAGCTGGAGGAACTTGGCATAACGGAATCCATATCAAAACTGGTAGGCGCGGGCCTCATATTTTTATATGCAATGGCCGCCATAGCAGTGCTCTCCATAATTTATTCATCGATTTCCAGAATATTCAAATAATCAATCATGAAAAGATCAGTTCCCGAAATAAATGCAGGTTCAATGGCAGATATCGCCTTTCTGCTCCTGATCTTTTTCCTCGTTACTACTACGATGGACGTAGATACAGGTATTACAAGGAGACTGCCGCCACCACTGGAAACAGAGGAACAGGAGATTGATATTAAGGAAAGGAATATCTTTAAAGTTCTTGTAAACAGCGCCGACAGGTTGCTGGTTGAAGGAAAGGTGGGCAACATCCGTACCTTGAAAGATGAAGTTAAGGAATTCTTCCTTAACCCTTATGACGATGAGAACCTGCCTGAAAAGCGAATGGAGGAGGTCGAACTGCTGGGAGAGATTGAAATATCAAAAGGTGTAGTCTCCCTGAAAAATGACAGGGGGACTTCCTACGAGATGTATATCAAAGTTCAGAACGAACTCACCAAGGCATTCAATGAAATGCGCGATGAAAAGTCGGTCCAGTACTTTGGTGTCCGTTTCGACCAGCTTGTCGATCAGCAAAAGAGAGAAGCCATACAAAAGGCAATACCCATTGCTATCTCAGAGGCAGAACCTGAAGATATAGGAGGAAACTAAAAAGTTAAAATTATGGCACGTTTTAGAAAGAAATCTGGTGGAGGACAACAGAAGATCAACACTTCTTCGTTACCCGATATTATCTTCATGCTCCTGTTCTTTTTCATGGTGACAACGGTGATGCGTGAAACTACCCTTATAGTAAATTTAACCGTACCAGAAGCAACAGAAGTACAGAAGCTTGACAAAAAATCACTGGTTAGTTATATCTATGTTGGTACGCCGGTAAAAACAGCCCTATACGGTACCGAATCACGTATTCAGCTTAATGATTCATTTGCCAAAGTGTCCGATATCCAGGAGTTCATTACCAGGGAGCGTGAAGCACGAGATGAGGCCGACAGAAAGTTTCTTACAACCTCTATAAAAGCAGATGAGAACACCCGTATGGGTATTGTTACCGATATCAAACAGGAGCTTAGAAAAGCAGGGGCATTTAAGATAAACTACTCCTCAAGGAAAGTTTCCGAATTGAATTAAGTCTATACGCTTTTTATATTTCAAAGCCGCTTCTTTTACAAGTTGCGGCTTTTTTTATTGCGGTTGAGCGGTGCGTTTTCCAAGGTGCCTGATCACCGACATTATGAAAAAGCTGATCAACAGGCTTGCAAGGATCAGTAAAACGTTGTCGGTTGCCCCGAATGATTCGACATCCATATTGATCAGGCCCCGGTTGGAAAGGAATGCAATGAACACTGCCAGGCCGTTATTCACAAAGTGAACCAGAACAGGCACCATCAGGGAACCCGATCTCACAAACAGGTAACCCAGCACGATACCCAGCACCATCCTGGGAAGGAAACCGTAGAACTGAAGGTGCAAAGCGCTGAATAGTACGGCCGGTAAAATAACCCCGGCATGTATATTCCCGGTCCATTCGGTGAAAACCCTTACCAGAACACCCCTGAAAAGAAGCTCTTCAGCCACTGAAGCCAGAAAAGCCACAATAAAAAGATTGTACAGCAAACCTGTAATGGTTTCTGTTTTCAGGAATGCCTCGGTTACCAGAGCAGCTTCTTCTTCCATCTCCCTGAACCATTGCTCCAAACCGTCGAGCGACCTCGGCAGTACCAGTTCGTTGTTTATCTCGAGTAACCAGTTTATCAGCGGAAGCAGCGTGAAAATGATAAGGATACCGAGTATGTAGAACCGTATATCGGTTTTGAAGTGAAGCTTAAGGTATCCTCTAATATCTTTATCATTCAGCCAGGCAAACAGAATTGCAGGCACAATAAAAACACCCACCTGGTTAACTATCTGGAAGTATTTCAATATCAAAACGGAAGATTCCGTAAGGTTGCCCGGTTCCAGGTTAAGGCTATCAAGAACATCCCTTCCGAAAATGACGAGTGAAATGCCTGTACCGAATAGAAATACCACAAAAAAGGAGGCTATCACCAGCGCCAGCAGTATCAGGAGTTTGAGCGAGGGATGAAAAGGCCCTATATACGATGGTTTCATAGCAGCAGTAACAGAGAAAGCACAAAAGTAGTAATTTTACCCATAGACCCCACCCCCCTCCCGACCTCCCCCCAACCGGTGGGGGAGTGTGTTGTCCCAAAACAGGTTTGCAAAATTTGATGACATTTCCCCTCCTTTTTTAGGAATGGGGACAAAGGGGATGAAGTATTAAGAATTTCAGGTTTATCTTTGTACCGGAAATTAGTCATGGTAAAGATCGGTGATATAGAGATAGGGGAATTCCCCATTTTGCTGGCGCCCATGGAAGATGTGAGCGACCCTCCTTTCCGTCATGTCTGTAAAATGTACGGGGCCGATGTGGTATATACCGAGTTCATCTCCTCGGAAGGCCTGATTAGGGATGCGCACAAAAGCATACAAAAGCTTGATTTCAATGAATTTGAGCGGCCTATTGGTATCCAGATCTTCGGGCATAATATTGATTCTATGGTGAAAGCGGCATTGTATGCCGAAGAGGCCGATCCTGACATTGTAGACATCAACTATGGCTGCCCGGTCAAAAAAGTGGCCTCGAAAGGAGCCGGTTCAGGGATCATGAACAACATCCCCAGGATGGTGGCCATGACCGAAGCTGTTGTAAAGGCCTGCAAAAAACCTGTAACCGTAAAAACCAGGCTGGGGTACGATGAAGACCGGAAAGATATTGTTGAGATTGCCGAAAGGCTCCAGGATGTCGGGATCAAAGCAATTACCATACACGGCCGCACCAGGCCCCAGCGGCCCCGTGAGCCGGCCGACTGGACCCTGATAGGCGCAGTGAAAAAAAACCCGAGGATGCATATTCCCGTAATTGGCAACGGCGATGTCTTCTCCCCTGTTTCAGCAAAATATTTCAAGGAAAACTATGGTGTCGACGGATTGATGATCGCCAGGGGAAGCTATGGCAACCCATGGATATTCAGGGATATAAAGCATTACCTGGATACCGGTGAACTGATACCCCCGCCCGATATCCATGAAAGGGCCAGGATCTGCAGGCTGCATCTTGAAAAGTCGGTCGAATGGAAAGGCGAAAGAAGGGCCATCAACGAGATGAAGAAACATTACAGCGATTACTTCAGGGCATACCCTAAATTCAAGGAATTCAGGATGAGGCTCATGGAATCATCGAATCTGGAAGAAACCTTAAAGATCCTGCAAGAGATAGAAACAACTTATACGGGAACACCCGCCCCCTTGCTTTACCAGGAATCCGACCCGAAAAGCAGGTCAGCCGGTAATACCTGTGTAGGTTAAGTCCTTGTCAAAAAGATCAACAATATCCTGGCCTTCCTTCAGGTGATGGCCAACAATGCCTAGCTCGCCTGCCGATCTGATGTTCTCGACCATATCATCGATGAAGAGCGTTTCGCCGGCCTTCAGGCCATGTTTTTCAAGCACTACACGATAGATCTCCGGATCCGGCTTCCGCAACCTCATTTCGTGCGAAAAATAGGCCTCTTCAAAAATATCCGCCAGGTTCTCATATCCGTAATGGCTGGCAAAATAGGTATTGTAGTGCTGAAAATGGATCTGGTTGGTGTTGCTGAGGAGAAAAGTACGGTACTTATTCTTTAGCTTTTCCAGCAGCTTCACCCGGTGTTCGGGAATATCGAGTATCATTGAGTTCCAGGCTGCATCAATTTCGTGGTCGGGAGTATGGTCGCCAATGAACATGCGGATGGCATCCCTGAAAGTCTGAGGGCTGATCTCGCCGGTTTCCAGGTCAAAGTAAAAGTTTTCCTCCACCAGGTAATCGTGGAGCTCGTCTACATTCTTAACCCCCCTGGCCTTAAGTTCTTTCGATACCTTTTCCCAATCGATGTTCACGATTACTTTCCCGAAGTCGAAGATGATGTTTTTGATGTTCATGGCTGTTAGCTGTTGGCTGTTGGCTTATAGCTGCTGGTTTTAAGTTACTCTTAATTTATAAATGGTAACGTAATGGTTTTAGCTTTACAAATCTGTTTTGCAAAGATATTAAGATTCCTTGATGACGTTAAAACACCTTATTAAACTTCTTTGTCTCAATTGTCACTATTGCCTGGTCCATTGGAGCTTGCGGAGGTGGGTTAAATTGTCTTTACTGTTGTAGTGTTACGGTATTACAGTGTTACGTTGAAAATCGTTACATCGTGACATCGCTACATCGTTACACGATTAAGGGTTACGGGTTGCGAGTTACGGGGAATCAGAGCTTAGAGTTTAGATAATTGATTATAGTTAATTGCTCTGACTGCTTCGCGCTTAAAGTTTGACGATGTAGTTTCACGCAGAGAGTGTGCAAAGAAAAGCAGAGCCACGCAGAGAAGCTACCAGCCATTTATTTAAAACCATTAAACACTAAACACTCAACATTAAACACTAAGCATTAGACTCTCAACTCTAAGCTCTATTACACATCACCTCACCACAATAATTTTCTCATCGGCCAATAGATCCGCTCCCCTGATTTTTAGAAAATACATTCCAGCTTCCAGGTTTCGAAGGTCCAGGCTTACCTTGTTCTTACCGGGGGCCGGAAGATTTTCAGGAGAGTGTAGCACGACTTTCCCTGATGGATCATGCATGAAGATCTCCACCCGCTGTCGCCGGAAGGAATACAATTCGACAACGAGCTTGTCAACAACAGGGTTGGGAAAGGCTGAGATAAGTTTTGGATCAGTTGAAGGAATTAACTCTCCGGTATTTGTAGTTTCATCTTCCACTATAGTTATGAACTGGCCGGTATTATGGGCACCAAGCCGCTGGATAATCCCCGAGGGCCAGTAAACTATTATGCTGTCGACCGAATAGGCACCATCCAGCCCGAAATGCAGGTCGAGGTTGCTGAAATCGTGGAACCCTCCGTCGGGAAGCACATTTCTTGAGACCCGCTGCCCTGACGACCACACATCGACCTGTGCCCCGATCCCGTTGGGGTTGGACTCTATGCCTTCCAATCTTATGGTAAGGGAAGTCCCCGGGCAATCCGTATTTTCATAAAGGCGGTATTTATCTATATGCCCGGCCGCAAAAAGGTCGATCATGCCATCCAGGTTGTAGTCGGCCCAGCCCTGTCCAAAATAATCGCCGAGGAACTTACCGGATAAACCTAAACTGACAGCCACTCCCGTGAAGGATTCGTCACCGTTGTTCCGGAGCATGGTATTTGAATAGGTATAGAAGTCGTGGTGGGAAGAGAAAATGTCGAGCCAGCCGTCGTTGTTGTAGTCGACAAAAGCGACCGTGCGCGTATCGTGGTGCCCTGTGGTCCCCGTTGCAGGTGCTACATCGGTGAAGGTCCCGTCGCCGTTGTTCCGGAAAAGGCTGCAGTCAAGGTCGGAATAACTGCCCAGGTAGATATCGATAAATCCGTCGTTGTTGTAATCGCCGGCATCAATACCATGGGCGCCATCGGGATAGGATAATCCTGCCTGTATTGTCATATCCGAAAAAGTGCCGTCGCCGTTGTTACGAAGTAAGATATTAGGGGAATTTCCGTAAGTAGTGTGGTAGATGTCCATGAACCCGTCACGGTCGTAATCCAGCACCGCAACCCCCCAGAAGCTGTCGTAGCTGCTGATCACCTGTGGCGGCTGGAAGGTGGCATCGCCGTTATTGTAGAGGATCGAAAAATTATCACTGGCCACCGAGAGCAGGTCGGTAAAACCATCGTTATTGAAATCAGCAATATTGTAAATGGCTGCAGCAGATATGCCCGCACTGGCGGTTATGTTGTTAAAAGTTCCGTCGCCGTTGCTCTCGAAAAGATACTGCGTGCCGCTCCTGGTCCGGAGTATGAGGTCGTTGAATTCGTCACCGGTCAGCTCTGCAATGATGATCTTGTTGCCACCCAATCCGCTCAGTCCTCCTGTATTTGTTATTTCTGTGAACTGGTCCCCTTCATTGAGGTAAAACCAGAATCCGTCGCCTTCCTGGTTCGAAAAGCCAAGGTCGTGGTCGCCGTCGTTATCGATATCTCCCCATCCAACAGCATGCCCCAGCCCCGACTGGCCATATATTCCAACTGACGAGGTAACATCCTGGAAAGATTGCTGGGCAAAGTTTTCAATACTACTGAATGAAATAAAAAGGATGAAAAAGAAAAGAAAATCACATCTGCTCATAATGGTTTTTAATTGGTCACCTTACAAAGCTAATGAAAGATAAATATTCTTTCATTAAGGCATTTATTTCTATTTTTATTCGATCTTCACGATTAAAGCCAATGTCTGAAGAGCTGTATAGTCTGTCAAGAGTTTTTGAGGATGCTGAAGGAAACCTTCATCGAACCGTGGTTTCAAGGATCAGGAATGACCTCGGCCGCAATATTGAACTTCTGATAACAAAAGATGATGTTATCTTTATCTGTAAAGAGCCTTTGAAAAAGGAAAATGCATGAAGCATAAAAGGAAATATTGCTCATACTGTGGCGGTCCTGTAAAACTGAAACATGAAAATGATGTACCCAGGGATTACTGCGATGGTTGCGGGGTGTTCTTCTACGACAACCCCCGGGGGATGTGGGACAAGGCCATTGACATATACATGGCGCTGGAGCTGGAGCGCCGGATGATGTTGTTTTTCGACAAGGCAGCTTATTACATTGCCAGGGGGTTTGAAAAGGGTTGAAGAATACTTTCATAAACCGGCAAGCTTGCTAATATCCTATCATTACTGCCAATGCAAGGAAAAAACCTGCAATTATTGCCAGCAGCAGGAACAAAGGCAAAATATACCTGAACCATTTCTCGAAGGGCACCGAAGCAATTCCCAGGATAGCCATAAGCACACCGTTAGTAGGAACAATAATGTTGGAGAAACCATCGCCGGCAATGAAGGCCAGCACGGCAACCTGCCTCGACATGCCCAGCAGATCGGCCAGGGGGACCATCAGTGGCATGGAGACCATGGCCTGCCCCGAGGCTGAGGGTATGAAGAAATTCATCACCGTTTGAAAAGCATACATTCCCTGCGCTGCCAGGGCTGTGGGAAGTTCCTGCAGGAAAGAGGCTGTATGGAACAGGATGGTATCGATGATCTGGCCTTCGTACATTACCACCTGGATACCCCGGGCAAAGCCAACGATGAGAGCCGGGACGATCATCACCTCAAGGCCCTTGACAAACGCCCTCATCGATTCGTCGCCTGACATGCCGCTTATGAGAATGGTGAGCAGGCCCACAGTGAAGAAGCCTCCAGCCATTTCAATCAGGCCCCATCCCATTGTCTGAACGGCAAACAAGATCAGGCCAAAAAGCACAACGGCACTGATCCCTATCCAGACATGGCGCTTTGTGACTGGCTCATCAACTATTTCATGCTCCTTGTCGATCTCGAACGGATCGTCGGGCATGGCCGACCGGGACGGGTCCTTTTTTACCCTTTTACCATAACGCACCAGGAACAAAAACCCAATAGTGAACAATACGAGGAACATGATGACCCTGTACCCCATACCGCTGCCAATGGGCAGTTCGGCAATCTGCTGCGCGATCTGAACTGTAAAGGGGTTGGTTATGGCGGTTGCCCATCCAATGCCTTCAGGAATAAGCAAAAGAGATACACCGAACATCCGGTCGTAACCCATCTCTTTTGAAAGCAATAGCAGTACTGGAATAAGCGGGATGAATTCTGCACCCATGCCCAGGAAAGTGCCCCCAAAAGCAAATACTGTATAAAGGATAAATGTAAGTGTCATGGGTGATTCCCTGAACTTTTTCAGGAGCTTGTTGATCACCACATTGATGGTGCCGGTGTGCTGGATGAGGTTGAAGACCGCGCCTATGATAAAAACAAAGAATATAAGGGCGGCTGCCTGGTCCATCCCTTTCGGCACAGCGGAAAAAAGCCCCAGCAGGCTTGTGGGGGTGGCCTTACCTTCCACATCGCCCCCCAGAATGAGACCTTTTATTGAATAATGCTTGGGTATTTCTTCGTAAGTGCCCGGGATCACCACGGTCCGCTCAATATTGTTGATCGTTTTTGTAGTCCTTTCGTAGCTGCCTGAAGGGATCAAATAGGTGAGGATGCTGCTGAACAGGATGATTGCCGAAAGGAAAATAAAAACATGGGGTATGCTGAGCTTCGACAGAAGTTTTTTCATGACGGGCGCCGGATTGATGGCCGGCAAAAATAGCAGATTGATCCACAGGAGGTTGTTATTGAAATGTTAAAAACTAAATGCTGAGGAAAAGTCTTTTTCCGGCCCGGGAGGTATACTATCTAACCTATCATAAAAACTTGCATTTCTCAGATTTGAAATAAGCAGTGTAATTCACTAACTTTATGGGAACCAAATCACTTCTGCCACAACTAACTGATCTTCTTCTTTAAGCATAACTGCTATATTTCAGTGAGCATCTTACGGTGTTCACAAAAGCATCCAAACCAATTAAAATACTTGCCTTATGAAATCAATTGCAGCAACCATTGCAGGCTTCATTCTCTGCCTGGTAATTACAGGCACAGCCTTTTCACAGGTAGGGATAAACCTGACCGGGGCCTCGCCCCATAGCTCTTCCATTCTTGATGTATCGGGAAATACGGGAGGATTTTTGGCACCAAGGATGTTACGTTCAGAACGGCTGGCCATCCCCGGGCCGGCCGAAGGCCTTATCATTTACCAGACCGACTTTGAGAAAGGATATTATTATTTCGACGGAAATTCCTGGATACTTTTCTCCGAGCCTCCGTACATAAGCCCCTGGACAGTCTCCGGGGATACTGTCTTTCGAATAGTAGGGCCTGACACTGTGATGAGCGTCAGTGAAGATTTCGTGGGAATAGGCATTACCAACCCCACTGTCATGCTTGATGTGGCCGAAGAAATAAGGTCCATGAATGGAGTCAGGTATGGTTACATAAACTCCAGCATTGACAACCTGATCTGGAGCAATCAGTACGGGCTTGAACTGGACAATTTCCAAACGACCGACATCAGGTTCATGACAAGTGAATCAACAGGTACCGGGTATCTCCGCATGTCAATAAAACCCAACGGAAATGTAGGGATCAATAACGACGATCCGGATCAGAGGCTATGTGTGGAAGGCGGCCTGAGGATAGGCAGCGGTTATGACGAACCTTCAAGATTGGTGAACATGCTTTACATAGGTGACAGTGATTACGTCAGGATCGGGGAATGGGATGCAGATGATAAAATGTCGCTCAGGGCAGTCAGTTTCCATTTCGAATATGGGAATGTCGGTATAGGGGTAGTCAACCCTGTGAGGACACTTCATGTCAATGATATGATCCGGCTTGAACCGAGGGCCACGGCTCCCTCAACGGCTTCAATGGGAGATATGTACGTGAGGTCGTCTGACGGGAAGCTCATGGTGTACGACGGCTCGGTATGGCAGGCGTGCTGGTAGGTCCTTACCGGTTCATTAGTATCAGGCAGGTTCATGACAGGGATACGGCCCCGTTAGTGAGCGAGACAACGGAGAAATACAAACTGCCCTACCGGGTGAATGACATTTTTTTCAAGGCTTTAGGAAGCCATTCGAGAATGCAGAAGCATCCGGGTTCGATGGCCTGATATATTTTGGGTGAAATAACTAATTGGGAGACAGACAGGACTGTTGCGTGATGCGGTAGTTTGAGGGAAGCAACTGCCGTCTTCAGTCGCATTCTCATCCCTTTCGGGATAAAATATTTGATAATTCCTGTTAATTAGTAAGCCCATGGAATTAATAGCGTACCTTTGCCAAAGTTTCGATTATAGAATTAGCGCTTTTATTTACTAATTGCCTGCCAGATATTAGTTCATCACAGCCTTCTTTTTTAATCCAGAAGTAACACGTAAAACAGGTGTAAAAAGATCATTATACCAGTTCTTTGCGAATGCAAAGGAAGATTTGATCCCCTGTTTTACATAATTATCAATTTAATAAAACACATTATGAACATTTATGCAGGCAACCTCAGTTACGGGGTTGATGACAATGACCTGAAAAATATTTTTGAGGAATATGGCACGGTCACTTCTTCAAACGTCATTATTGACAAATACAATGGAAGAAGCAAAGGATTTGGTTTCGTAGAGATGGAAAACTCTGATGAAGCCAAAGAAGCAATTGACAAACTAAACGGCACTACCGTAGACAACCGCGAGATCGTGGTGAACGAGGCCAGGCCAAAGAGAAACAACGATAGATTTTAACGTTAAGGACATTTAAACAGGAGATATTACGATTCCTGACCCACCCCTGAAAGTGGGTAAGGGCGACGGGATCTTTTTACAGGGATAAGCATCGGCACACGCCAATCTGGGCGGTTCCGGTGTTTTTTCTAATTCTGGCACAGTTGAAAAGAGGATTATTAACTACTTTATCCCGGGTATGAAACAGAACATCCGATCGAAAACCATTCAGGACCAATCAAGTTAAGCTACAATGATTTTATTTAAAGAGATGGGCCTGGAAGAGCCCCTATTGAAAGCCATCGGTGAAATGGGCTTTGAAGAGCCGACTCCCATACAGGAGCAGGTAATACCGAAATTACTCACAACAGGCGAGGACATTATTGCACTTGCTCAGACGGGTACAGGGAAAACAGCGGCCTTTGGTCTGCCACTTATCCAGTTGGCAGATGATTTCCCGGGACAGGTCGGGACGCTGGTCCTTTGCCCTACCAGGGAGCTTTGCATACAGGTAACGGGCGACCTGGTGCAGTTTTCTTCACACAAAAAAGGCATCAATGTAGTGGCAGTTTATGGAGGCGCCAGTGCAGAATCACAGACCAGGAGCCTGAGGAAAGGGGCACAGATAATTGTGGGAACACCAGGAAGGGTGCTTGACCTGATCAAGCGAAAAGTATTGAAGATCAAAGACATTCAATGGCTCGTGCTTGATGAAGCCGATGAAATGCTGAACATGGGCTTTAAGGAAGAGCTCGATGCCATCCTGGAAGAGACCCCTGATGCAAAACAGACACTTCTTTTTTCAGCGACCATGCCGGGGGAGATTCTCAGGATCGCCGAACGGTATATGCGTGAACCCATCGAAATATCTGTTGGTGAGAAGAACGCCGGGGCAGAAAATGTAAGTCATGAATTTTACGTCACCCACGCCCGCAACAGGTACGAAACCCTGAAACGCATTGCAGATATGAACCCTTCAATATACGGGATCGTATTTTGCCGCACGCGGCAGGAAACAAAAGATGTGGCCGATAAGTTCATGAACGACGGGTACAACACAGATGCGCTGCATGGTGAACTTTCGCAGGCCCAACGCGACCATGTGATGAACCGCTTCCGGAAAAAACAATTGCAAATGCTCGTTGCCACCGATGTTGCGGCGCGCGGACTCGACGTGAACGACCTTACCCATGTCATCAACTATAACCTCCCCAACGAACTCGAAGCTTACATACATCGCAGCGGCAGGACAGGCAGGGCCGGGAAGAAGGGCATTTCGATATCCATTGTCCATACCAGGGAGATGAAAAAGATCAAAGACCTGGAGAAGATAACCAGGAAGCAGTTCGACAAAAAACAGATCCCGGGTGGCAGGGAGGTTTGCAAAAAGCAGCTATTTAACTTGATTGACAAGGTTGAAAATATTGATACAGAAGATGATCAGATCAACGAGTTCCTGCCCGAGATATACAAAAAACTCGGATGGCTCAGTCGTGAGGACCTGATCAAGCATTTCGTAACAGTTGAGTTCAGCAGGTTTCTGGCTTATTACAAGAATGCACCTGACCTGAATGCAGAGAGCAAACCGAAACCCAAAGACAAGGGTCGTGGTGAAATAAGAAGGTCCAATGGTGAGTTCAGCAGGTTTTTTGTCAACCTCGGATCGGTGAACGGGCTGACTCCTCCCCGTTTGATCGGACTGGTGAACGATGCCACCAACACGAGGCATATCGAGATCGGGAAGATCGAGATCATGAAGAAATTCTCATTCTTTGAGATTGACAGGCAATACGAGGGGAACATCCTGAAATCGTTCAGGCGCGGCCTTGATTTTTCCGGCATCCCGGTAGTGGTTGAGTTATCCAAACCCGGTCATCCCGGCAGCAAGCGAAAAGACACCCTGAAGAGAAGGAAGCAAAAGTTTGATAAGGCAAAGAACAAGAAGGGGCGCAAGAGAGGGAAATTCCGCAATCCTTGATAATCCGGATAATTAAATGCAGCAGCAGAGTTACCTCTAATACTATCGATAGCTTGACGAGGGCTCGTATATAGCTGGAGCCTAGGTTTGGTGAAGCCAATTTGTGATTCAAGAAAAGGAAAATTGGTCACTATATTCGTATTTTTCTTACCTTTGCAAGCCTGAAAATTTACAGCAACTTTGCAAATCGTACATTGTAAACCGTAAGTTGTAAATTTTCATGGGGGCCTATAGCTCAGTTGGTTAGAGCACTTGACTCATAATCAAGGGGTCCCAGGTTCAAGTCCTGGTGGGCCCACAAAAAAATGCGTTGCCTTTTTCATCGAGAAAATTTTATCGGTGGTGGAGGGCAACGCATTTTTATTGCGCGATGTAGGAGATTGAACGATTCAGAGATATTCGAAGGGTTACTTCGCTCAACCGGAGCGAAGCGGAGCTCGGCGAAGCCAATCTAATAAGTCGTGCAATCGCCGCAATCGTAGAATCCCCTGGCTCCTTGAGCTTCACCATAGTTCAAGGCTGCACTGGAAGAGGATCTTATGATCTGTTTGGTCAGATGCTCTGACATAAAGCTATCATCCAGGTGTTTACAGAAATACAATTGGATTGGGACCTGGAGGAGTACAGGCTGTTTACTCAAAAGTAAGATCATCCTTCAACACTGGCGAAAAAGAACCGGGTTATATTCGAAAAATTAACGTTAATATTTAAGATAAAGATGAATAATTAAGGTTAATATTTGTATCTTTATCAAAAATACACCGATGTATATTGATAGAAAACTGTTTCAGGTTCTTGTCAGGGAATTAAGTGAAAGTCAAAAAATCGTCGTCTTATACGGTGCCCGCCAAACGGGAAAAACTACATTATCCTATGAAGTTATATCCTACTTTAAGGGCAAAATATTGAAGATTAATGCTGATGAAGCAAGATATACTGACATACTCTCTTCGCGCAATTTTCAAAAAATCGAACTGCTGATAGGGGATTATGACATGCTGTTCATAGATGAAGCGCAGCGGATTCCGGATATTGGCATTAACTTGAAAATAATTCACGACAACCTGCCTGAGATGAAAATACTTGTTACGGGCTCCTCTTCACTGGAACTGGCTGATAAAGTGAAAGAACCCCTGACCGGAAGAACCATTACCCATAAGCTTTATCCGGTTAGCCTGGGAGAACTAAGGCAGTATCATAATATCGTTGACCTGCAAAACCGACTTGAAGAGTTTATGATCTATGGGATGTATCCTGAACTATTCAAATACAAACCGGGTGAACGAAAAGAAAAATATCTGCGCGAACTGGCTTCGTCATATTTGTATAAGGATATACTGGAATTGTCCTCCATTCGTAATCCATCTGTGATTACTGATCTGCTGAAATTGCTGGCATTGCAAATTGGTGCGGAAATATCCCTGAATGAGTTGGCACAAAATTTAAAAATAAGCCAGGAAACGGTAAACACATATATTAATTTGCTTGAAAATGCATTTATCATTTTCAGGTTGAAGGGATTCAGCAGAAATTTCAGGAAGGAGATCAGCAAAAGGGATAAGATCTATTTTTGGGATTTAGGTGTCAGGAATACACTTATCAATAACTTTTCGTCCTTTAGGTTGCGTAATGATGTTGGGGCCATGTGGGAAAATTTTATCATCGCAGAACGATTGAAATTTCTGGCATACAATGAAGAATTTGTCAATTCTTATTTCTGGCGCCTTTATACAGGTGCAGAAATTGATTACATTGAAGAAAAAAACGGGGAATTATTCGCGTTTGAAATCAAGTATAAAAAAGCCAGGAAAAAGGCTCCGCTTACCTGGACAGAAAACTACGGATCAAATTATAAATGTGTCACCATAGATAATTTCTGGGAGTATGTAATATAACGATTCCCGGGCGTTCAAGAAATTTTTCACTGCCAAACATTTCGCAGTGATTCTATCCTCCTTCGTCCCGCCTCAGGCGGGACTTACGCTTGCGCAGGAGCTTCCACCGGCGGCCGAAGCCTTTGGCGGAGGCCTCAGCGCAGGTGCACGGGGGACAATGAAGCAGTAGGTCATTTTTACAATGCCATTTTTATTGCGCGATATATGAGATTGAACGATATTCGATTTCCGAAGGATTGCCGATTTCGTTCAATCTTCTACGTCGTGCAATCGCTGCAATCGTACAATTCCCTGGCTCCTTGTTTCCGATCGTTGAGCGCCGCATTGGTTGAGGATCGACTGATCTGTCTTATAAAATTTTGCGATCTTATTCTGCCACTCCTATGGAGTTCCCGGGATAATAGATATGCTCGCTTCGTAGCTACCGTTGTGTCGTCACCTTCGGCGACTGTTTATTATGAAGTTACTGATTCAGATAACAGGAGAATTGCTCATTCATTAGAGTCCCGGCAGGGACGGAAGACCGGTAATGGAATGGGAAAACCACATCCAATGGAATCCCGGAGGGAAGGCAGAATAATGTAAATACATAATTGCACAATGTAGGAGATTACACAATATTCGATTTCCGAGGAATGGCCTATTTTAAAATCGTTTGCAATTAGGTGACTGCATTCACCTAAAAATATAACCTATAGTGAATATGATAACAAAATGTTCTATATTTGCATAAAAAACAATGTATTTAAGAACTATTGGTGAGAGCATAAGGAACAGAATTGATTCTGGTAAAGCAATTGTCGTAATGGGCCCAAGGCAGGTTGGAAAAACAACCCTGATTGAATCAATTTTAGAGAAGGAAAGATATTTACTTCTTGATGGTGATGATCCCAAAACCCGGACTTTACTCTCTGCACCGAATACAGAGCAAATAAGAACCCTTCTTGGAAAGCATAAATACATTTTCATAGATGAAGCGCAAAGAATTGATGGAATTGGGTTGACAATGAAAATCATAACCGACAGGTTTAAAGATGTCCGGCTATTTGCCAGCGGTTCTTCTTCTTTCGACTTATCAAATAAAATAAATGAACCGCTCACCGGTCGCAAATGGGAATACCAGTTGTTCCCGATTTCATGGGAAGAATATGAAAACCATCATGGCTATTTGTTCGCTGAACAAAACCTGGAGAACAGGTTGCTGTATGGTTTTTATCCTGATGTTTTAAATAATGCCGGAGATGAGATCAGTATTTTGAGAAACCTGGTGAACAGCTATTTGTATAAAGACATACTTGCTTATGCCGATATCCGCAAACCTGAAGTGCTCGATAAATTAGTGCAGGCCCTTGCCCTTCAGATCGGTAACGAAGTAAATTATTCTGAACTGGCTCAAATTGTTAACATCGATAAAAATACAGTAAGCAAATACATTGACATATTACAAAAAGGATATATCATCTTTAGACTGAGCAGTTTTAGCCGAAATGTCAGGAACGAAATAAAAACCAACAAGAAAATATATTTCTACGACAACGGTATCAGAAATATGATCATCGGAAACTTTAATCCCCTTGAACTACGTGCCGATAAAGGTGCGCTATGGGAAAACTTCCTGATTTCGGAGAGAATAAAACAAATTGAATATAAACAGAATCTGGCACATATATATTTTTGGAGAACAAAACAACAACAAGAAGTTGACTTTGTTGAGGAATATGGAGGTAAAATATTTGGATATGAATTCAAATGGAATAAAAAGAAAAATCAAAAACTTCCAAAAACCTTTACCCGGGCATATGATGCTGTAAGCAATGTGATTGATAAAGAAAATTTCAGGGATTTTGTGATAATATAATTTCGCTCAATCTTCTACGTCGTACAATCTTATAGATCGTGCGATCTTCTTGATTTCTCAGGCAATCTTATCAGAATATTTCTTTATTGAATTTAGTTCATCATCTTTTTCCTCATACTCTTCTTCTAAATCAAAGTCATCCTGCAAACCAAGCCAAAATTTGGCTGAGTTCCTGTAATAATTGCTCAACCTCAGGGCTGTATCAGCGGTAATCCTTCTTCTGCCTTTAAGTATCTGGCTAATTCGGGTTTGTGGGATTTTCAGGTCTTTCGACAGCCTGTACGCAGATATGTTGAGGGGAACAAGGAATTCTTCCAGTAAAACCTCGCCCGGATGTATGTTTCTTAGAGTATTTAATACTTACATATCAAAATGACCTTAAAACTGTGTAGGAATTTACTGCCAAACATTTCGCAGCGATTTTTATTAACGTGAAGCGTGAAGGGTGATGCGTGATGTGAAAATCAATTGAAAATTGACATTCGACAATGCGATTAGTGCAGGGCACTAATCGCCCGTCCTGGTGGGCGCATCCAAAGGATTCGGGAAAAACCTCATAACATATTGGTTGTTAGTTTTTTATATTTTTAAAGGTAAGGAGATTGTTATTCTCCTCCCACCAATAATTGCAGTAAGGCCGTATTGATATAATAGTTGTTGCGACCCTGCTTTGTTTTTTGTAGTAGATTCTCCTTGACCAGTATCTCAAGATATTTACGAGCAGTTAATCGTGATACACCTAAATCCTTTTCAAGCCAGCTAATCTTTGTATAAGGATACCTGAACAGGTTATTGATCAAATCCTGGCTATACATTTTTGGATATTTGCCACGGATATGCTGTTTATAGTCAAGCATTAGTTTTTTCATGCCTTTAATGACAGCAACGGTGCTATATGCAGTTTTTTCAACAGCATCGAGCATATATAATACCCATGGTTCCCATCTGTTTTTTTCCCGGGTTTCTTGCAATAATCGATAATACTCGGCGCGATTGCCAATAATATACCGGCTGATATATAACACCGGTAAATCCAATAATCCTTTTTTAATCAGGTACAGAATGTTTAATATACGTCCTGTTCGCCCATTTCCATCGTAAAAAGGATGAATGCTCTCGAACTGAAAATGAATGATAGCCATTTTAACAAGCGGATCTACATTATAGTCCTGTTCTTCATTCATAAACTTTTCGAGGTTGCCGAGCAAACTGAGAATGACATCATATTCCTGCGGAGGTGTGTAAACCACTTCACCGGTATTTTCATTTTTAAGCACTGTTCCAGGAAGTTTCCTTATGCCGGCATTGTTTTGTTCAATAATTTCCTGGTATGATAAAATCATTTTAAGATTAATAAATCCGTTTTTCTTAACCTGCTTAAACCCTTTCTTCAATGCTTCAGCATAATTGTGAACCTCTTTGGCTGCTGCCGAGGAAAAACTTTGAGTGTTAAAATTGCTTTGGTATATTTCATCCTGTGTAGTTACAATGTTTTCAATGGCTGAACTATCTTTAGCTTCCTGTAATGCAAGTGTGTCGATCAATATCTGCTGGCTAGGTATGGTAGACGAAATACCTTTTAGCTCAGCAAGTGAAGCCCGGGTTGTTGTCAGTTTCTTTAATACCGACCTTGTTTCAATTTCTTCTGGTTTTATTTTCGGAGGCAATTCAACTAAATCATGCATAATATTTCCCCTTATTGTATACACATTATAAAAACATGTATAAAAATCGCAAATATTTATACACATTCAAAGTAAAATGTATATTTTTTATGACAATTGTTTCAACCTGCTCTATGATCTCATAAAGAATATTAATCCAGCCTCGGATTTAAAGAGCAGGAAAGTTAAGGGTACTTTAGGTAGCTACAGTTGTGTCGTCACTTTCAGCGTCTTTTTATTGGGACAGTTCTGTTTTTGATTAAAGACAAATTGCCCACTCAATGCAGTCCCGGCAGGGATGTATACCCGGTAATAGGGTTGAGCATTAAGATACATCTGCCATAATTCCCGGAAGCTCCCGGCCTGGATAGTGCAATAACTACGGTCTTCGCGGCCTTCGCGTGAAATTCTCTGCGACCTTTGCGTGGAATAAAAATTTGATCGGCTATTATCCGGCGGCTTATGTTTCACGCCAAGAGCGCAAAGGATCAGACGCAAAGAACGCGGAGTGATTGCCCGATGTAGGAGATTGCCTTTGCCGAGATACTTACCGATGGCGGATTTTTTTCTTCATGAAATCATAATGGTTGGTCTTTGGATGATAACTACTTTTGCAAATCCAGAATATGGCAAAAAAGCAATCACAAAAAAAGACAGGTATCTATCATTATGCCCTGTTTATCATCCTTACTGCAGCGGTGGGCGTCAGCAGTGGCTGGGATTTTAATTTTGGCAGGAAAAGCGATACCGTCACCCTTGACCTGAAAACAATCAATGAGATATTTCCCGGGGCCGGCACCTGGACTGAAACAAGTGATAATATTTTCCTGGTATTTTCCGGAAATGACACAACGGGAACGGGTATCCTGGTTACTGATAACATAGGTTATGGAGGGAAAGTCCCCCTCCTGATAGGACTGAAGGAAGATACCATCATAAAAATACAACTGCTTCCCAATAACGAGACCACAGAATTTATGGAATACATTGAGGAAGACGAGTTATTGGCCCGATGGGAAGGGTTGAGCATTGAACAGGTCTCCGGAACAAAAGTGGATGCCGTTTCCGGAGCCACAGAATCGAGCAATGCCATTATCCGGGGAATGAGACAGGGGGCAGCACAATACTTAAATGAAGAACAGAGCCACATAAAGAGGGATTTTGCAAGCATTTCAAAAGATGTGCTGTTTCTCCTGGTCATTTTGCTCTCTCTGTTGATCTCCTACGTCAAATCCATGAAAAAGTATCGCTGGATCTATCTTATCATCGTATTACTGGTTTTTGGGATATATACCGGAAAAGTCCTTTCACTGAAATTACTTCATGGCTGGCTGTCGAACGGAATTGCATGGGAAACAAACTGGCAATCGACCCTCCTTTTAGCAATGGCCTTGGCGATGCCACTCTTAAAAAGGCCTAAGTTTTATTGCAATTACCTTTGCCCGATGGGGGCGCTCCAGGAACTGATCAATAAAATATCTCCTTCAAAAAAGCGAAACATCCAATTAAAAAGCAGCCCGTTGTCTTTGGGTGAGATCTACCTTGCATTGATATTGGTAAGCCTTGTGCTGGGGTTTCAGTTTGAGCTGAGCTACCTGGAGCCCTTTATGGTATTCCTTTATAAAGTGGCGGGAACGGTGCTGTTTGTCTTTGCTGCGGTCATAGCCATCCTGTCTTTCTTTTTCAATAAGCCGTGGTGCGCTGTTTGCCCGACAGGATGTTTAATAAACAAAGTGCACAACAAATAGGATCATGAAAACAGATACAACATGCAAAAATCGAAAATCTTAAATATTATCCTGGCAGTCGTTATCCTGGTATTGCTTTTCGTGGGCAGGGACTCAGGAAGCCCTGCCGAAAGCATCAATAATCTTTTTAGCAAAACAACCCAAATGGACACAAGTAAAATGGACCACACAAAACGGTCTCTGGGCGTAAGAAACCTGGTATTTCCCGAGCCGGCCATGGTAATAGGGAGTTATGATAAGGATGGCAAACCAAACATAATGACAGCCGCATGGTTCGGGGTGGCTAACTCGCGGCCGTTTAAGGTTGCGGTATCCCTGCGGCCCGCTACCTATTCGTACGATGGTATAACGGTCAACATGGCATTTACGGTGAATGTGCCTGATGCTTCACTTATCAGTTATGTGAAATTTGCTGGAAAGTATACCGGCAGGGACATGAACAAATTTGATGAAACGGGACTTACCCCTGTAAAGTCGGAGTACGTGAATGCGCCCTACGTCAGGGAATTTCCCATCGTATTGGAGTGTAAAGTAACCGAATATCATGACCTGGGCTCGCACCGGCAATTTATTGGGGAGGTTGTAGATTCTAAAATTGATGAACGGCTGTTGGATGAAGAAGGAAAGGTGAACATGGATCTGTTTGATCCAATAGTCTACGGACAGGGGAAATACTATTCGGGGCTTGAACTTATTGAAAACATCAATGAGATTGTGCCTGATACGGAGAAGTAGGGATGTGTTATTCTCTGCGGGCTCTGCGTGGAATAGAATGTTGATTGTTATCTTCTGATTTGGTTGATGTTGTTTCACGCAAAGGCCGCAGAGGTGAAAACGCAGAGAACGCGGAGGCCATCATGCTTTTATGGCAAACTTCGTGGTTCCTGGCACACTACATTGCGCGTTGTGGCAGCTCCGGATCGACACCAACAACCTGTAATCTCATTTCAACCTCGGCATTCAACTGTGAAATGCGGATATAATATTTCTTTCCTGAATTTTGTGCATATCCGGATATTCCTGCTCCATAGGCATACTATCCATCCACTGAATTGGAATCGAATACGTTATCGAATACCTCAAGAGTATAATATTGAGGATTTGTAGGTGAATAAAAAACAGAGTCCTCCTCTAAGGCTCCAGGATTGCCCTAAAGTCACGCATGTATTGTTTTCCAGTGTTATTTCGCTACATCTTTGTATTCCCGCCCATCCCGAAAAAG